>NZ_JAFCVO010000021.1:0-99298 GCF_049897085.1 Pseudomonas sp. PSPC3-2 | reverse complement strand
CAGTCGTACTTGAAGGGCACGAGTTGGTTGAGGTCGGCGCGGCAGTTGATCATGCGCTTTTCGTCAACGGCGACACGGGCGGACGCGCCTTCGAGTTCGGCGAGGCCTTCGGCGATGTCGAGTGTGTCGAGGGCGGCCTTGGCGCGGATGATCGCGGCGGAGTCGTTGGCGGTGACGGCGCGGGCTTCGATGGCAGCGGCGGCGCCGGCACCGTCGAGGCGGTCCATGTTGGCTTCGGTGGCGTGGCCGGCGTTGGCGCCTTTGGTGGCTACTTCGCCGTCTTCTTCTTTGTCGAATTCGTCCCAGCTCAGCATGACGTGTCGTCTCCTGCGTGAGGGCTCAAAGGTGCCCGTGTGAAACCGGATGGTTGGGTGTTCACACGGCCCTCGGGCCGCGGTGGATCTTAAGGAATCGTTTGTTGCAACCGCTAGCGCAGGCATTAAACGCAATGGGGTGAACGGGTGCTCTGCGTGAGGCTTGAGGGGCGGAGCGATAGATGCATGCTCCTGCGGAGGCCTCAGGTCTGGCTCTTCATCCCCGTGTAAAGGGATATTGCAGGCCCGATTTACCCGCGCATTATAGGGAAAAAAACGGCTTTGTGTTGCTGCGCATGCGCTCTGAACGTAGACAAAAAGCCCGGTATTTGAGCCAGCGTGAGGGTTTACAGGGGTTTGGTGCAGGGGGATTTTTTTGACGGACGGTGGGCTATTTATCGCGAGGGGCAAACGAGGGGGTTTTGAGAGGCGGTACGGTGTGGTGGGTGTGAAGCCGGTTCTTGGCCGCAAGAGCAATTTCTTGCGGCAAATAAGATCACCGTCAGTGTGAGTTAACGAAGTTGTTACCCGTTAGAGCAACCGTTACCCATCACGTGATAGTTAAGAATGTGACGCTGACCTTTGGAATCTTCATATTCCATTTTTACCGGGACTACTTCACATACTTCTGGAACGCTGCTCATGGACACTACTTTGGCGATGTCCAGGTGAGTGCTGTAGGTGTAGTCCTCAACAATCGGGGCGTTCTGGCCGGCTACGTCAGTCGGGGCTTCCTCGGCCAGGGCGGCGGTGGCGCACAAGCTGCTGAGGGCCATAACTAATAAAGCTTTCATTTCTCTATTTACCTTCTTCAGGGCGAAAGGGGCCACGGGGCCTTTTGGAGGCCACGTGTGTAACTTAGGGTTGTTTAGCTCGGATTAACGTGCCTTCGTGGGGGCTGTTACGGTGTTAATCAGGTTGCCTTGTTGGCGGAATCGATTTTAGGCCTGCGGGTTATATTCATATACCCGTGCTTTTGATAAACACTATTGGTGGTTTTTGTAACAATCCCCCGCTGAAGGTTTTTTACGTGCCCTACAGGCGTTGCCGGCTGCGGGCCAGAGGGGTAAAAGGGATATCAGGGCAGTTTGTAGGGTCTTGTTACTACCATCGTCGAATGGTTCTATAGGTTCACCCCGGCTACAACTGGGGTCATACAAAAACAACTATTTCACCGAGGTAAGAAAGATGAGTGCGGCTTCCCTGTACCCCGTTCGCCCCGAAACAGTAGCCAATACGCTGACTGACGAGGCGACCTACAAGGCCATGTACCAGCAGTCGGTGGTCAATCCCGATGGTTTCTGGCGTGAGCAAGCCAAGCGTCTGGACTGGATCAAACCTTTCACCACGGTGAAGCAGACCTCTTTCGACGATCACCATGTCGACATCAAGTGGTTTGCCGATGGCACCCTGAACGTTTCCTACAACTGCCTGGACCGTCACCTCGCCGAGCGCGGCGACCAGGCGGCGATCATCTGGGAGGGCGATGACCCTGCCGAAAGCCGCACCATCACCTATCGCGAGCTGCACGAACAAGTCTGCAAACTCGCCAACGCCCTGCGTGGCCAGGACATACACCGCGGCGACGTGGTGACTATTTATATGCCGATGATCCCCGAAGCTGCGGTCGCCATGCTGGCCTGTGCCCGCATCGGTGCGATCCACTCGGTGGTGTTTGGCGGTTTCTCGCCGGAGGCCTTAGCCGGTCGCATCATCGACTGTAAGTCGAAAGTGGTGATCACCGCCGACGAAGGTATACGCGCCGGTAAGAAGATTCCGTTGAAGGCCAACGTCGACGACGCGCTGACCAACCCGGAAACCAACAGCGTCCAGAAAGTCATCGTGTGCAAGCGCACCGGTGGCAGCATCAAGTGGAACCAGCATCGCGACATCTGGTACGAAGACCTGATGAAAGTGGCGGGCACCGTGTGTGCGCCGAAAGAGATGGGCGCCGAAGAAGCGCTGTTCATTCTTTATACCTCCGGCTCCACCGGCAAGCCTAAAGGCGTGCAGCACACCACTGGCGGCTACTTGCTATACGCGGCCCTGACCCATGAGCGCGTGTTCGACTACCGCCCGGGCGAAATCTTCTGGTGTACCGCCGACGTCGGCTGGATCACCGGCCACACCTATATCGTCTACGGACCACTGGCCAATGGCGCGACCACGCTGATGTTCGAAGGCGTGCCTAACTACCCGGACATCACTCGGGTGGGCAAGATCGTCGACAAGCACAAGGTCAATATTCTCTACACCGCGCCGACGGCGATCCGCGCGATGATGGCGTCCGGCACCGCCGCCTGCGAAGGCGTTGATGGCAGCAGCTTGCGCCTACTGGGTTCGGTGGGTGAGCCGATCAACCCGGAAGCGTGGGACTGGTACTACAAGAACGTCGGCCAATCCCGTTGCCCGATCGTCGATACCTGGTGGCAGACCGAGACCGGTGCCACCCTGATGAGCCCGCTGCCGGGCGCTCATGCGCTCAAGCCGGGTTCGGCGGCACGGCCGTTCTTCGGCGTGGTGCCAGCATTGGTGGACAACCTGGGCAACATCATCGAAGGCGCTGCCGAAGGCAACCTGGTGATTCTCGATTCGTGGCCCGGCCAGGCCCGTACCCTGTACGGCGACCATGACCGTTTCGTCGATACCTACTTCAAGACCTTCCGTGGCATGTACTTCACCGGTGACGGCGCCCGTCGCGATGAAGATGGCTACTGGTGGATCACTGGCCGTGTGGATGACGTGTTGAACGTGTCCGGCCACCGCATGGGCACCGCCGAGATCGAAAGTGCCATGGTCGCCCACCCTAAAGTCGCGGAAGCGGCGGTGGTGGGTGTGCCGCACGACATCAAGGGCCAGGGCATCTATGTCTATGTCACCCTGAAAAACGGCGAAGAGCCGACCGAAGCGCTGCGCCTGGAGCTGAAGAACTGGGTGCGTAAGGAAATCGGACCGATTGCTTCGCCGGATGTGATCCAGTGGGCACCGGGCTTGCCGAAGACGCGGTCGGGGAAAATCATGCGGCGGATTCTGCGCAAGATTGCCACGGCTGAGTACGATGGCTTGGGCGATATCTCCACCCTGGCCGACCCAAGTGTGGTGGCGCATTTGATTGAAACGCACAAGACCATGAACGTCGCATAAGGCGGGTTGGTGGGACAGAGCCCCATTCGGTGTGAGCCGGGTGGGGCTTTTTTGTGGTTTCTCAAAACCACTGAAGATCCCATGTTTGTGGTCTCTCAAAGCCACTGAAGGTCCCATGTGGGAGGGGGCTTGCCCCCTCCCACATTTGGATCTCCACCAGTCCAATAAATATCGGTTTATCGCAGAGGACGTTTCTGAATGTTACCGAGAAGCGCAAATGTGTAACCCTTCGCCCTAACATGAGGCAAAGTGCTACGGGCCTGCCTCGAAAAGCCGTGTTTTAGACACCCGGGGACATTAGATTAAACGCCAGACTTGCCGTGCTAGAAGGGTTTGCGAATAATAGGCCCGCAATTTGCAGTATCAACAGGTTTAATATCTTTTGTCTCTGCATAAAAAACAGGGGCTGTCAATGTGCTGGAACCGCTTTCTCAGTGCTTCTGTAAATTGTTGTCGCATTGAGGAAATATCGGCTTCCGGCCTGTCGTTAGAATGCCCATCACTCGCTCGTCGTCGCCGCTGTTGAATCGGCGTAGGACGCAGCACCGCTATTCGGTTTCACTCAGTCGCATCGTGGGCCATGGCTCATACTGCTGTTTTGCCCTATACCGATGGAGTCCCAAGATGAAGAAACTCGTGCTGTTGGGCGCCCTGGCGCTGTCCGTGCTGTCCATGCAGGCTTTCGCTGAAGGCAAGCCTCTGAAAATTGGTATCGAAGCGGCTTACCCTCCGTTTGCCTCGAAGGCACCGGATGGCAGTATCGTCGGTTTTGACTACGACATCGGCAACGCCCTTTGCGAAGAGATGAAGGTCAAGTGTACTTGGGTCGAGCAAGAGTTCGACGGCCTGATCCCCGCGCTGAAAGTGCGCAAGATCGACGCGATCCTGTCGTCCATGTCCATCACCGATGACCGCAAGAAGTCCGTGGACTTCACCAACCGCTACTACCTGACCCCGGCGCGCCTGGTGTTGAAGGAAGGCACGACCGTCAGCGACAGCCTGGATGAGTTGAAAGGCAAGAAGATCGGCGTGCAGCGCGGTTCGATCCACGACCGTTTTGCCAAGGAAGTCCTGGCGCCTAAAGGTGCCACGGTTGTTCCTTACAGCTCGCAGAACGAAATCTACCTGGACGTGGAAGCCGGTCGCCTCGACGGCACCGTGGCTGACGCCACCCTGTTGCAGGAAGGTTTCCTCGATACGGCTGCGGGTAAAGGCTACGCGTTCACCGGCCCAGCCTTTACCGATAACAAATACTTCGGCGATGGCATCGGTATCGCGGTACGTAAAGGCGACAAGGAAAACCTGGATCGCATCAACGCTGCGATCACTGCGATCCGTGCCAACGGCAAGTACAAGGCTATCCAGGACAAGTACTTCAACTTCGATATTTACGGCCCAGACGCCAAGTAAATCGTCGCAGCGGTCTGTCCAGAATGGCGCAAGCAACAGAATTCCTGAGGTTTGCGCCATTTTTTCATCCCCCTTTTCGAGGACCTGAATCATGTTGAAAGGCTACGGGGCCGTCATCCTCGATGGCGCATGGTTGACGCTTCAGCTCGCCTTGTCGTCCATGGCCTTGGCCATTGTTCTGGGTCTGATCGGGGTCGCGTTACGCCTGTCGCCGGTGCGCTGGTTGGCCTGGCTGGGTGACTTGTACTCCACGGTGATCCGCGGGATTCCCGACCTGGTGCTGATCCTGCTGATTTTCTACGGTGGTCAGGACCTGCTGAACCGCGTCGCGCCGATGCTTGGCTATGACGACTATATCGACTTGAACCCCTTGGCCGCCGGTATCGGCACCCTGGGTTTCATCTTTGGTGCCTACCTCTCGGAAACCTTCCGTGGCGCCTTCATGGCCATCCCCAAGGGCCAGGCTGAAGCCGGCCTGGCGTATGGCATGAGCCCTTTTCAGGTGTTTTTCCGGGTGATGGTGCCGCAGATGATTCGGCTGGCGATCCCCGGGTTTACCAACAACTGGCTGGTACTGACCAAGGCCACCGCGCTGATTTCGGTGGTGGGCCTGCAAGACATGATGTTCAAGGCCAAGCAGGCGGCAGATGCCACCCGCGAGCCTTTTACCTTCTTCCTCGCAGTGGCGGCGATGTACCTGGTGATTACCAGCGTGTCGTTGTTGGCCTTGCGTCATCTTGAGAAGCGCTACTCGGTAGGCGTAAGGGCGGCTGATCTATGATCTTCGACTACAACGTCATTTGGGAGGCCATGCCGCTTTACCTTGGCGGCTTGCTGACCACCCTGAAATTGCTGGCAATGTCGCTGTTTTTCGGCTTGCTCGCCGCCTTGCCCCTGGGGTTGATGCGTGTGTCCAAGCAGCCGGTCGTCAACGGTATCGCCTGGCTCTACACCTATGTGATCCGCGGCACGCCGATGCTGGTGCAGCTGTTCCTGATCTACTACGGCCTGGCCCAGTTCCAAGCGGTGCGCGAGAGCTTCCTGTGGCCGCTGTTGTCCAGCGCCACGTTCTGCGCGTGCCTGGCCTTTGCGATCAACACCAGCGCCTACACCGCCGAGATCATTGCCGGGAGCCTCAAGGCCACCCCCCATGGCGAGATCGAAGCGGCCAAGGCCATGGGCATGTCGCGCTACAAGCTGTACCGCCGCATCCTGCTGCCGTCGGCCCTGCGCCGTGCGCTGCCGCAGTACAGCAACGAAGTGATCATGATGCTGCAGACCACCAGCCTGGCGTCCATCGTCACCCTGATCGACATCACCGGCGCCGCGCGCACGGTGAACGCCCAGTACTATTTGCCGTTCGAAGCCTATATCACCGCCGGCGCGTTCTACCTGTGCCTGACCTTTATCCTGGTGCGCTTGTTCAAGTTGGCCGAGCGCCGCTGGCTGAGCTACCTGGCTCCACGGAAGCACTGATATGGAACGTATCGATCACCTGTTGCCGTGGGGCCACCTGGGCTGCGAGCGCCAACTGAGCGTGTTCCGTTTCGGCAGCGGCGAGCGCAAGGCCTACATCCAGGCCAGCCTGCACGCCGATGAACTGCCGGGGATGCGTGCCGCGTGGGAGCTGAAAAAGCGCCTGACCGAACTGGAACAGCAAGGCGCCCTCAACGGCGTGATCGAGCTGGTGCCGGTGGCCAACCCGATGGGCCTGGGCCAACTGCTGCAAGGCAGCCACCAGGGGCGTTTCGAGATTGGCAGCGGCAAGAATTTCAACCGTGATTTCGTCGAGTTGAGCGAGCCGGTGATCGCGCAGTTGCACGGCAAGCTCGGGGACGACCCCCATGCCAACGTGCGCGTGATCCGCCAGGCGATGCGCGCTACGCTTGACGCGTTGCCCGCGCCGGCCAGCCAGTTGCAAGGCATGCAGCGCGTGCTGTTGAGCCACGCCTGCAGCGCAGACATCGTCCTCGACCTGCATTGCGACGCCGAAGCTGCGCTGCACATGTACGCACTGCCCCAGCATTGGCCGCAGTGGCGTTCGCTGTCGGCGCATTTGAATGTGAAAGTCGGCCTGCTGGCGGAAGACTCCGGCGGCAGCTCGTTCGATGAAGCCTGCTCGCTGCCCTGGCTGCGTCTGTCGCGGGCGTTCCCCGAGGCGCAGATTCCGCTGGCATGCCTGGCGACCACCCTGGAACTGGGCGGCCAGGCTGATACCGGCCGCGATGAAGCAATCTTCCACGCCGAAGGCATCCTCGCGTTCCTCGCCGAACAGGGCCTGATTAACGGTGAGTGGCCGGCGCCACAGTACGAACCCTGCGACGGTGTGCCCTTCGAAGGCACCGAGTTGCTGTTTGCGCCGCATGCCGGTGTGATCAGTTACCTGCGTAAAGCCGGTGACTGGGTGGACGCCGGCGAACCGATTTTTGAAGTGATTGACCCTCTGGAAGACCGCGTGAGCATCATCCGCGCCGGCACTTCGGGGGTGTTGTTTGCCGTTGAACGGCTACGTTATGCCCAAGCGGGTTTCTGGCTGGCCAAGGTGGCGGGGCGCGAAGCGCTGCGTCACGGGCGCTTGCTCAACGACTGACCACCTGTTTTTGTGAGAACCGACCGCATGTACAAACTTGAAGTCCAAGACCTGCATAAACGCTATGGCAGTCATGAAGTGCTCAAAGGCGTGTCCCTGGCCGCTTCGGCCGGTGATGTGATCAGCATCATCGGTTCCAGTGGTTCGGGCAAAAGTACCTTTTTGCGCTGCATCAACCTGCTGGAGCAACCCCACGCTGGCAAGATCCTGCTCAATAACGAAGAGCTGAAACTGGTGGCCAACAAGGACGGCGCCCTGCGGGCCGCCGACCCGAAACAGCTGCAACGCATGCGTTCGCGCCTGTCCATGGTGTTCCAGCATTTCAACCTGTGGTCGCACATGACTGCACTGGAAAACGTGATGGAAGCCCCAGTGCATGTGCTGGGCATGTCGAAAAAAGACGCACGGGAAAAGGCCGAGCACTACCTGGCCAAAGTCGGCGTAGGCCATCGTAAGGACGCGTTCCCGGGCCATATGTCCGGTGGCGAGCAACAGCGCGTGGCGATTGCCCGAGCGCTGGCGATGGAGCCGGAGGTGATGCTGTTCGACGAACCCACTTCGGCGCTGGACCCGGAGTTGGTCGGCGAAGTGCTCAAGGTCATGCAGGACCTGGCGCAGGAAGGCCGCACCATGGTGGTGGTGACCCACGAAATGGGCTTTGCCCGTGAAGTGTCCAACCAATTGGTGTTCCTGCACAAAGGCATCGTCGAAGAACGCGGCAACCCGCGCGAAGTGCTGGTCAATCCCCAGTCCGAACGTCTTCAGCAGTTCCTTTCCGGCAGCTTGAAGTAGCCACTCCTTGTGAGCGCTGCTTTATGTGGGAGGGGGCTTGCCCCCGATAGCTGAGTGTCAGTCAGCACATCTGATTCTGATACAGCGCCATCGGGAGCAAGTCGAATCGTCGCACCGCCCCTCCCACATTGGATGTTCATCGTTTTTGAGATTTGTGTTCATTTACGGGCTAGCATTGGCCCACGGCTTCTTTCACTGTTTTTGCTTCGGATAGCCCTCCATGACTGCCCATCGAATTGGTTTCCTGATTTGGCCCAGCACAAAAGCACTGACGCTTGCGCTGGCTGAGGAGGCCTTGCGCGTTGCTCAGCGGGTGCATCCGGAGGTGGTCTACGAACTGTCGTTTCTGCAGGCCGAACCGCAGACCGAAGGCGCCTGGCAACTGCCGGGCGGGCCGTGGACCGGCAAGCTAGAAGGCTTCCAAAAGCTATTCCTAGTGGCCGACGAACCGCCCACAGTGATCGCTTCCCAGCTCAGCGCCGCGCTCAAGCAACTGGTGCGCGCCGGTTGCGTGGTCGGTGGTTTGTCGGCCGGTGTCTACCCGCTGGCCCAGCTCGGTTTGCTCGACGGCTACCGCGCCGCCGTCCATTGGCGCTGGCAGGACGATTTCGCCGAGCGCTTCCCCAAGGTCATCGCCACCAGCCATTTGTTCGACTGGGACCGCGATCGCCTGACCGCGTGTGGCGGCATGTCGGTACTCGACCTGTTGCTGGCGGTGTTGGCCCGTGATCACGGCGCCGAGCTGGCCGGTGCGGTGTCCGAAGAACTGGTGGTGGAACGCATCCGCGAAGGCGGCGAGCGCCAGCGCATCCCCCTGCAAAACCGCCTGGGGTCCAGCCATCCGAAGCTGACCCAGGCCGTTCTGTTGATGGAAGCCAACATCGAAGAGCCGCTGACCACCGACGAAATCGCCCAGCACGTCTGCGTGTCGCGACGACAACTGGAGCGCATCTTCAAGCAGTACCTCAATCGCGTCCCCAGCCAGTATTACCTGGAACTGCGCCTGAACAAGGCCCGCCAGATGCTGATGCAAACCAGCAAGTCGATCATCCAGATCGGCCTGTCCTGCGGCTTCTCCTCGGGGCCGCATTTCTCCAGCGCCTACCGCAATTTCTTTGGCGCCACCCCTCGCGAAGACCGCAACCAGCGGCGCAGCAGCAGTCCGTTCGAGTTGTCGTCGGTGCCGTCCGAGCGCGGCTGAGTGCCGACTGAGTGCCGGCTGGCGCGTTATTCCTCCATCGGCTCGGTTGAGTCGGACCTGACCAGCGCAGTGCCGGTTGAATCCACCCGGGCTTCATCGACTGCCAGGTCGTTACCGGTTTGCAGGTAGTACTGGCGCAAGGCGTTGAGGCTTTGCGCCGACCAGGGGTTACCGCTGAAGTCCGATACCTCGTCGAGCGGCGCGGCCATTTCCAGAAGGTCGGTGGGCAATCCTTCGATCAGGTTGTCACTCACGTCCAGGGTGTGCAGTTCAGGCAGGCCAAACACGCCGCGAGGCATTTCGCGCAGGGCGGTGTCGGGCAGGTACAGCGACTCCAGTTCGCTCAGGCGACTGACGTCCGGTGACAGTCCCAGCGGGTTCTCGCTCAAATCCAGATAAACCAGGCTCTTCATCTCGGCCAATGCGCTGATGCTCTGCGGCGTCAATTGCACAGCGGACTCGGTCAGGCTCAGGGTGCTCAGTTCGGTCAGGCTGAACACGCTGTGTGGCACAGTGCCAAGGTGGTGCTTGGAGAGGATCAGCCTGCGCAGTTTCGGGAAGCACCTGAGTAACCCATCAACCCCGGTAATGCTGCCTTCACCCACGATTTCGAGGGACGACACGTGGTCAAACTGCGCGCTCAGTTCCGGCAGGTCGCCCAGGATGTTGGTTTCAAACACCAGCTTATGGGTGGGTTCGAGGCTGTCGTGGTCGTCGTCCAGTTCGCTTTCGCGGCGCCAGGCGTCTTCCAGATAGGTTTTGAACGCCTGGCGGTGGAGCTGATCCTGCGCGCGTGTTTGTTCATCCAGTGGCACATCCAGGATCGGGTGGCGGGTTGGAACGTCCAGCATCCACAGTCGCAGGTCTTCGCGCAGTGTTTTGTATTGGTCTTCCAGGCGCTTGAGGGCCGGCTCTGCCGCGTCCAGGTCACCCGGCAATTCAAAGAAAAAACGATTGGCTTCGCCGTCGGTGAACGTGGGGTACAGCGCTTTGATCTGGTCTCGCAGGGCGGTCGGCGCGTCGGCCTGGAAATGCCCGCCGATGCGCTGGCTGTAGCGCTTTATCTGCGACAGCGCCGCCCTGGACAGCGGGTTGCGCGAGAGGTCGAAGGCGCCGGTGACGGTGCTGGATAAACCGAACGCGCCAGCGGGGATCTCGCTGATCAGGTTGTTGCTCAGGTTGACGCGCTTGCGCTCGACGGCGGTCAACAGGCTGTTGGGGATAGCCTCCAGGCCGGTGGCTTGCAGGTTGACGCTGACCAGTTTGGGCAATGCGCCGAAGTCCGGGAGCCGCGCCAGTGGGTTGTGGCTCAGGTCTAATTGTTCCAAGTGGTCCAGCGTCGCCAGAGACGCGGCGCTCTCGGCTGACAGCGTGATGCGGCAATGGGGCAGGCGCAGGGATAACAGTTGTGGCAAGTCGAATACCGCGCCGGGGATATCGCCCAGCCCATACTGCTCGATAGACAGGTGGCTCAGCGTCGGGAACCCTCTGAAAAACAGGCTCGATTGCAGTGGGAAGGGGTCCCCCGCGCCGAGCAGACGCAGTGAAGAAACATGCCTGAAGACGCTGTTGAGCGCGGGGAATTCTCCAGTAAACGGGGAGGGGTTTTCCAGGCTGTACGTGGGAATGGCCTGGGGATGGCGTTCATCCAGCGCACTCTCCCGGCGCCAGCAAGCCTGGAGCGAGCGTTTGAACGCTTGGCGTCGTACTTGCTCCTCGGGCGCAGCGGCCTGGCGCGCCCAGGTTTCGAGCCCGGCAGACAGCTCTGCATAGTCCACTTCCAGTCGGGCCAATTCGATCTGGCCCATTTCCAGGTTGCCCGGCAGGCCAAAGATGAAGCGGTTGACTTCGTTCGTGCTGAAGTCTGGGAACAGCGTATTGACGCGCTGGATGTCGACATTTGATGCGTCGATATCCCAATAGCGGCCGGTCCGTTGGAAGTAGGCTTTCACCTGCTCAAGGCTCGGTCGTGACAGGGGGTTGCCGGACAGGTCAAGGGTGTGGCTGGCGTCTGCGGGCAGCTCAAACAGCGCGCTCGGTAACTGTGTGATCCGGTTGTAAGACAGCGCCGCCAGTTCCAGTGCCGGTCGGCTGAGCAGACCATCGGGCAGCGCAGAAATGCCGGTGTGGGAAAGGTCCAGGTATTGCAATTCAGGCATGTTGGCAACGCTGGGCGTGAACCCCAGCGGGTTGTTGAACAGGTCCAGGGCGCGCAGCCTGCTCATGGCCGTCAGGGCGCTTAGATGCTCGGGTGTCAGGGTGATGTGGCAGTCGCTGAGAATCAATGCGTTGAGATGAGGCAGGCGGCTGACGACCGGCGGCAGTTGGCCCAGTTGGGCATGGCTGATGCTCAGGTAACGCAGCCTGGGAAAACTGCGCAAGAACGCCTCGACATTCAATGCGCGCCGGTCGCCGAACAGTTCCAGGTAGGAGATGTGTTCGAAGTTGGCGCGCAGCGCCGGCAACTCTCCGTGGAGCGGGTAGGGCAGCCGGAGTTTCTGACCATTGCGGGCGGGTGGGTCGAAGTAGTGGTCGGCCTCGGTTTCTCGGCGCCAGCAACGCATGAGTTCACGCGAGAAGAGGTGGCGATTTTGCCGCACATCGAGGTACTCCTGACGGCTCATGTTCACCTCGCTATCCGGGTAGCGCCTTGGCGTGCCGGCTTCCCAGGCGGCCACGTCCTCACCGAGCTGCAGGTACTCCTGGCGCAGCGCGGTGAGGATCGGCAAGGCGCCGCCCGGACGGTTGCCGAGGTCTTGCAGCAGTTCACCGATTTGCTCATCGGTATGGGCAGGAAACAGCGCGCGGGCCAGCCCATGCAAATCGGGCTCGGCCGCCGGGGCTGCAGGCGCCGGGGCATAGTTGTCCATGCCCAGCAGGCGCAGGTGCGTGCGCGTGTCGGTGGGCGCGCGGGCCGTGTGGGCGGTGATCAGCGTGCGTGCGGCTTGGCGTTCCAGTGTGTGGTTGCGCAGTGCCTGGCGCAGGGCGGGGCCTTGGCCGATGCGCAGGCCCAGGGCATCGCGCTCGGCATCGGGCAGCGCCTGGAGGATGGCACTGTACAGGTCGGTTGGCGCCGACAGCGGGCCACGGCTGTCTTGCGGGGTGTAACGACCGTCGGCGGAGCGCACCAGCACACGCTTGATGCGCGCCTTCGGTTTGCCGATCGCATCAATCAGGCCGTCGTCGGCATCTCTGATCTCGAGGCGCAGCTTTTTCCGCGCCCATCCCGGCAGACGCTCCAGGGAATGCAGGGCCAGTCGATGGGTGTCCGGCGTGTCCGTCGAGTTCAGGTATAGCCCTTCGTAGGCCTGGGTGATGCGGGCTTCGTCGCGCAGGGTTTGAGCCAACGGGTGCAGGCGCGGCGGGACTGTTCCTTGGTCGACTTCCTGCAGTTCCAGGCTGTTGGCGCTGTCCAGTACGGCATCGGCGGCGCTGAGGGGTAGGCCGGGCGTGTGCTCGCGCATGGCCTGCTGCCGAGGGTTGGTGGGGCTGTCGAGCCTTTGATAGCGCGCATCGAACAGTTCGCGCCGATGTGCCTGGGCCAGGCCCGCCAGTTTTTTCCTGAGTTTGAGCGCCTGGTTGTGCAGGGAGGTGACCGGGTCGCCGAAGGCTTCCCCGAGCAAGGTCTTGCGTTGCGCCTTGTCGAGGCTTTCCAGCAGGGCCTTCAGCAAGTCGCCGTTGCTGAGTTGGGCGTCGTGCAGTTGCACCACGCAGGCGTTGGTTTCGCCGGGCAGCTCCCACAGGGTTCGGCCCCGAGCGTCCAAAAAGCGCAACGTCTTGGTTTTTGGCCACAGGCCCAGGTTGGCGAGTAGGTGCAGTTGGGTCTGCCCATCGGCCCGTGCGTAGATCGCCGGGTCGTCGCTGTTCATTTGATCGATGAAGTCCTGCAGCGTCTGGTCGATCTTGAACCGTTGCAGCGTATCGGTCAGCAGCGGCGGCGGTGTGTGGCGGTTGAGGTACAGGCTGCGTAGCGCGCCGTCGTCGGTGGCGCTGATGCGCTGCGCCGTCGTCAACTGATCATTACTGAGGCCTTGGGTGTGAGGGCCCTGGCGTTTCATCAGGGTCAGGCTGTCCCAGCTCAGCGGGTTGTCCAGTTCGGTCAGCCAGGCGCCTTTGCCGTTGCTCCTCAGGGGCGGGCGGTAGGCGTTGGTGCGCGTGGGATGCTGCAGGTAGGGCTGTTGCGTGACGGGATCGGTCTGGACCACGAACGGTTGGTCCGCGAGCTTGAGGATCTGCGTGCCATTGTGGGCATGCAGGCCCTCCGCGTTTGGGTAGGCATGCGGCGCCAGTTGCAGGTCGTGGGCATAGGGCGTCAGGTCGGGTTTCCACAGGCGGGTCTTGCCATCGGGCAGCGTCACCGGCTTGAGGCGCTCGAAAAACCGCAGCGCCTCGGCGGGCAGCAATGCGCGCAGCGCGCCGCTGGCCAGGGGCGCGCCGGCGATGAACAGGCCCAATTGCACGCCTTGCTCCACGCACGACAATAAATGCTTGAAGGCTTCGGTCACGTCGCCCACGGCCCAGTCGACGATCCATTCAAAGGCGTCATCGAGCATCTGGTAGGCGCTGTAGCCGAGCATCAGCAGGCCCACCGGAGGGACGAAGGGCGCGGCCACGAATGCCGCGATTTGCAGCAGTGCCGAGGCGATGTTGCGCACGATGTCCCAGCGTTCCCAGCGCGCTTTCTGATCGGCGCTGGCGGTGGACACGGCGAGGGTGCGGGCATCGTTGAATACCTTGCTGAGTTTGCGCTGGAACAGGTGGCTGAACAGGTTGCCGCTGATGGCGGTGGCGCGGAATGCCAGGTGTGGCTGGTCGATGGGGGTTTCGCGCCAGGACGGCAGCGGGTCGCCGCGTGTGTGCAGGTGCCAGCTGACGTTGGACAGCCTGCGATTGAGGTCGGCGAAGAATGGGCCGCGCTCTGCGTGATTGACGAAGCGGCTGAAGAACTGCTGGTACTCGGCGCTGCGCAGGTTGTTCCCGAGTGCAGTCATGAAGGCCACGAGCGTGGGGTACTGTTTGAGCGGCGCGTAGGGATCGTCGGGGATATAGGCGATCAGGCCGACCGGTTGGCGGCTGCCGATGTTCTCGGCAAACAGCACGATGCCGGTGAGGGTGCTCGACATGATCGTCAGGTCATAACACAGCAGCGGGTAGCAGGTGTTGCGGCTGTCGTCGGCGTTGAGCAGGCGTTGCAGCAGCGTGAAGGACTGATCATCGCGCAGGTCTTTTTTCATCCGGGCCATTTGTAGCGCGACGCTCAAGTCCGCCGCCTGGCTGTGCTTGAGCTTGCCTTGCAGGCTTGCCGTGGCCACCGGGTTGTTGAAGTCGAAGTACTGCTCAAGGTAGCGCTGGTAGTGGCCGCCGATGTCCAGTTCGCGGCACAGCGCGGTGAACTGCGCGATGCTGATCTGTGCGTCGACGGCCGGCAGGGGCTCGAATTGCCCGCTGCTCGTGGGTGGGGTGATGAAGCCGGAGTGCGCTTCATAGTGTTCGTCGGCTTCGAAGTTGTGCAGGGCCGCCTCGAGCAGCGAGACGGTCCACGTCCTGGCCGCCCCAGTGCGCACGGGAAACCATGGGATGGTCTGGGCAATATAGAGCCGCAGATAGGTGGTCCTGACATCCAACTCGATACCGAACCGCTGCTTGAGCCGCTGTTGCAGCAGCGGCGCGCCGAAGTCTTGCGGCGATTTCAGGTTGGCCATCGCCTGGTCGACCTGCTGTTGTGCGCGCCAGGCGCTATTGACCCGGGTTTTCAGGGTGTCGTGGTCCTGGGCGGAGGCGCTTTTGTACCAGGCCGGGATGACTGGCTGCACGTTGCTCAGTGCGGCGCGCTTGGCGGCGGAGGTGGCGGGCAGCCAGGCGGGCACGGCGTGCTCGAGGATATCCATGTGCAGGTCGCGATAGGTCGACAGGTCTGCGAGTTCGAGGGGCGGGGTGGGTTGAGTCACAGGGAAACGCCTTTGCATGATGAACAGGCGTATCAGCAAAACAACATCGGGCGGCCGACGGGGGGTAGATAGATAGCAGGCCGCCAGCCAAGTTATGGCTATCCTGCTTGACCACCTGCCGTTGCGACCCGCGAGCGTTTAAACTGCGCCATTGCGATGCTATTTGTCGCATTGGCGTAAACCCGCCAAAATCGCGGGTTGGCGCTATAAGAAGTTGTCGCTTGGCGGCAAGGCCGCACTGAAAACTGTCCTTACAATCCCTGCATCGCCCGCCAGTTCCAGGCGGGCGTTCCTCTTCAGGAGACTCCGATGTCCGTTGAGCAAGCCCCGGTGCAACGTGCCGATTTCGACCAGGTCATGGTGCCCAACTACGCACCTGCCGCATTCATCCCCGTGCGCGGCGCAGGTTCGCGCGTGTGGGACCAGGCGGGTCGCGAGCTGATCGACTTTGCCGGCGGCATCGCGGTCAACGTGTTGGGCCATGCCCACCCGGTACTGGTCGGTGCCTTGACCGAACAGGCCAACAAGCTGTGGCACGTTTCCAACGTCTTCACCAATGAGCCGGCCCTGCGCCTGGCCCACAAGCTGATCGACGCGACCTTTGCCGAGCGCGTGTTCTTCTGCAACTCCGGCGCCGAAGCCAACGAGGCTGCGTTCAAGCTGGCCCGTCGCGTGGCGTTCGACCGCTTCGGCAGCGAAAAATACGAGATCATCGCGGCACTGAACAGCTTCCACGGCCGCACCCTGTTCACCGTCAACGTCGGTGGCCAGTCGAAGTACTCCGACGGTTTCGGGCCTAAGATCACCGGCATCACCCACGTGCCGTTCAACGACCTGGCCGCGCTGAAAGCCGCCGTGTCGGACAAGACCTGCGCCGTGGTGCTGGAACCGATCCAGGGCGAGGGCGGCGTACTGCCGGCCGAGTTGGCCTACCTGCAAGGCGCCCGCGAACTGTGCGACGCCCACGACGCGCTGCTGGTGTTCGACGAAGTGCAGACCGGCATGGGCCGCAGCGGCCACCTGTTCGCCTACCAGCACTACGGTGTAGTGCCGGACATCCTCACCAGCGCCAAGAGCCTGGGCGGCGGTTTCCCGATTGCCGCCATGCTCACCACGGAGGCGCTGGCCAAGCACCTGGTGGTCGGCACCCACGGCACCACCTACGGCGGCAACCCGCTGGCGTGCGCGGTGGCGGGGGCGGTGTTCGATGTGATCAACACGCCTGAAGTGCTGGCCGGCGTCAACGCCAAGCACGACCTGTTCCAGGCCCGCCTGGAACAGATCGGCAAACAATACGGGATCTTCAGCGAAGTGCGCGGCCTGGGCCTGCTGCTCGGTTGCGTGTTGAGCGACGCCTGGAAAGGCAAGGCCAAGGAGGTGTTCAACGCGGCCGAGAAAGAAAACCTGATGATCCTGCAAGCCGGCCCCGACGTGGTGCGTTTTGCGCCGAGCCTGGTGGTGGAGGATGCGGACATCAATGAAGGCCTGGACCGCTTCGAACGTGCGGTAAAAACGCTGACCCAAGCCTGATAGCTGCACCTTCTGTCGGCCGGACCCAGGTCAAATGTGGGAGGGGGCTTGCCCCCGATAGCAGTCTGTCAGTTGATACATCTGGTGACTGATACACCGCTATCGGGGGCAAGTCGAATCGTCGCACCGCCCCTCCCACATTGGGATATGTGTTGTTCCTGACCTGTCCGGTATTTTTTTCCTATGAGTTTTTCGAGTTAAGGAGTGACACCATGCTGGTGATGCGCCCCGCGCAAATGGCTGATCTGGGCGAGGTACAGCGTCTGGCTGCGGACAGCCCGATTGGTGTCACCTCCTTGCCGGATGATGTGGAACGCCTGAGCGACAAGATCGCCGCGAGCGAAGCGTCCTTCGCTGCCGAGGTCAGTTTCAACGGTGAAGAAAGCTATTTCTTCGTGCTGGAAGACACCGAGACCGGCAAACTCGCGGGCTGCTCGGCCATCGTCGCCTCGGCCGGCTACTCGGAGCCGTTCTACAGCTTCCGTAACGAGACCTTTGTCCACGCCTCCCGCGAGTTGAAGATCCACAACAAGATCCACGTGCTTTCCCAGTGCCATGACCTCACCGGCAACAGCCTGCTCACCAGCTTCTACGTGGTGCCCGAGCTGGTCGGTTCGCCGTGGTCGGAACTCAATTCCCGTGGGCGCCTGTTGTTCGTTGCCAGCCACCCCGAGCGCTTTGCCGACTCGGTGGTGACCGAAATTGTCGGCTACAGCGACGAGCACGGTGATTCGCCGTTCTGGGACGCCATCGGGCGCAACTTCTTCGACCTCAACTACGCCGCCGCCGAGCGCCTGTGCGGGCTGAAAAGCCGCACGTTCCTCGCCGAGCTGATGCCGCACTACCCGATCTATGTGCCGCTGCTGCCGGATGAAGCCCAGGAAGCGATGGGCCAGGTGCATCCGCGTGCGCAGATCACCTTCGACATCCTCATGCGCGAAGGCTTCGAGACCGATCACTACATCGACATCTTCGACGGCGGCCCGACGCTGCACGCACGGATCTCGGGCATTCGCTCGATCGCCCAGAGCCGCGTGGTGCCAGTGAAGATCGGCGAGCGGGTCAAGGGTGTCGGTCGCCAGTACCTGGTGAGTAACGCGCAGTTGCAGGATTACCGCGCGGTGATGCTGGAACTGGACTACGCGCCCGGCAAACCGGTGACCCTGGACCTGGAAGCGGCCGAAGCCCTGGGCGTCGGTGAAGGCGCCAGCGTGCGTTTGGTTGCGGTTTAAAGCAGAGTTTTGCGGGTGGCCTGAACGGGCGGCCCGTCTGAGGAGATAGCATGATCGTTCGTCCTGTACGCAGCAGCGATTTACCAGCCCTGATTGATCTGGCGCGCAGCACCGGCACCGGCCTGACCACCTTGCCGGCCAACGAAGAACGCCTGGCCCACCGGGTTGGCTGGGCGGAAAAAACCTTCCGTGGCGAAGCCGGGCGCGGGGATGCCGACTACCTGTTCGTGCTGGAAAACGACGAAGGCCGCGTGGTGGGCATTTCCGCCATCGCTGGCGCCGTCGGCCTGCGCGAGCCCTGGTACAACTTCCGGGTCGGCCTGACCGTCAGCGCCTCCCAGGAGCTGAATATCTACCGCGAGATCCCGACGCTGTTCCTGGCCAACGACCTCACCGGCAACTCCGAACTGTGCTCGTTGTTCCTGCACGCCGATTACCGCAACGGCCTCAACGGCCGCATGCTGGCCAAGGCGCGCTTGCTGTTTATCGCGGAGTTCCCGCAGCTGTTCGGCAACAAGATCATCGCCGAGATGCGCGGCGTGTCTAACGAAGCCGGGCGCTCGCCGTTCTGGGAAAGCCTGGGCCGGCACTTCTTCAAGATGGAATTCAGCCAGGCCGACTACCTTACCGGCGTGGGCAACAAAGCCTTTATCGCCGAGCTGATGCCGAAATTTCCGCTGTACAGCTGCTTCCTCTCCGAGGATGCGCGCAACGTGATCGGCAAGGTCCACCCGGACACCGAGCCGGCGCTGAGCATGCTCAAGAGCGAAGGGTTCAGCTACCAGGGCTATGTCGACATCTTCGATGCCGGCCCGGCGGTGGAATGCGAGACCAGCAAGATTCGTGCGGTGCGCGACAGTCAGTCGCTGGTGCTCGCCATCGGCACGCCGGGGGACGACGCCACGCCGTTCCTGATCCATAACCGCAAGCGCGAAGAGTGCCGCATCACCGCCGCACCGGCTCGCCTGGCGGCAGGCACGCTGGTGGTCGATCCATTGACCGCCAAACGCCTGCAACTGGTGGTGGGCGATCAAGTGCGTGCCGTACCGTTGTCCGCTGCTCGGGAGTCGAAATAATGAATTCGCTGTATATCGCAGGTAGCTGGCTGGCTGGCCAGGGTGAACTGTTCGAGTCGCGCAACCCGGTGACCCAGCACGTGCTGTGGGCCGGTAAGGGCGCCAGCGCCGAGCAGGTCGAATCCGCCGTGCAGGCCGCGCGCCAGGCGTTTCCGGCGTGGGCCCGGCGTTCGCTGGAAGAGCGCATCGCCGTGCTCGAAGCCTTCGCCACTACCTTGAAAAAACGCGCCGATGAAATCGCCCGCTGCATCGGTGAGGAAACCGGCAAGCCACTGTGGGAATCGGCCACCGAAGTCACCAGCATGGCCAACAAGATCGCGATCTCGGTGCAAAGCTACCGCGAGCGTACCGGCGAGAAGAGCAGCCCGCTGGGCGACGCCACCGCGGTGTTGCGCCACAAGCCCCACGGTGTGGTGGCGGTGTTTGGCCCTTACAACTTTCCCGGTCACCTGCCTAACGGCCAT
Source organism: Pseudomonas sp. PSPC3-2 (assembly GCF_049897085.1). Classification (NCBI taxonomy): domain Bacteria; kingdom Pseudomonadati; phylum Pseudomonadota; class Gammaproteobacteria; order Pseudomonadales; family Pseudomonadaceae; genus Pseudomonas; species Pseudomonas sp. PSPC3-2. The sequence goes on along the minus strand of NZ_JAFCVO010000021.1, from coordinate 79,597 downwards.
ATCGTCCCGGCGTTGCTGGCGGGCAATACCGTGTTGTTCAAGCCAAGCGAGCTGACCCCGAAAGTCGCCGAGTTGACCGTGCAATGCTGGATCGAAGCGGGCCTGCCGGCGGGCGTGTTGAACCTGCTGCAAGGTGCGCGGGAAACCGGGATCGCCCTGGCGGCCAACCCGGGTATCGACGGGTTGTTCTTCACCGGCTCCAGCCGCACCGGCAACCACTTGCACCAGCAGTTCTCCGGGCGTCCGGACAAGATCCTCGCCCTGGAAATGGGCGGCAACAACCCGCTGGTGGTGGATGAAGTGGCCGACGTGGATGCGGCGGTGTACACCATCATTCAATCGGCGTTTATCTCGGCCGGCCAGCGCTGCACCTGTGCCCGTCGCTTGCTGGTGCCCGAAGGCGCCTGGGGCGATGCGTTGCTGGCGCGGCTGGTGGCGGTCAGCGCGACGATTGCCGTCGGCGCGTTCGACCAGCAACCGGCGCCGTTCATGGGCTCGGTGATTTCCCTGGCAGCGGCGAAAGCCTTGATGGACGCCCAGGAACTGCTGTTGGCCAACGGCGCCGTGGCGCTGCTGGAAATGACCCAGCCGCAGGATCAGGCTGCGTTGCTGACGCCGGGCATCATTGACGTCACCGAGGTGAGCGAACGTGCCGACGAAGAGCTGTTCGGCCCGCTGTTGCAGGTGATCCGCTACGCTGATTTCGCAGCGGCGATTGCCGAAGCCAACAACACCCAGTACGGCCTGGCCGCTGGCTTGTTGTCGGATTCCGAAGCGCGTTACCAGCAGTTCTGGCTGGAAAGCCGCGCCGGGATCGTCAACTGGAACAAACAATTGACCGGCGCCGCGAGTACCGCGCCGTTCGGCGGTGTCGGGGCATCGGGCAACCATCGCGCCAGCGCCTATTACGCGGCGGATTATTGTGCGTACCCGGTGGCGTCGCTGGAGACCCCGAGCCTTGTGGTTCCAGCCACACTCACCCCCGGCATTACACTGATCTAAATGTGGGAGGGGGCTTGCCCCGATAGCGGTGGATCAGTCACCTGATTCATCAACTGGCAGACTGCTATCGGGGGCAAGCCCCCTCCCACATTTGGTTGGTGGTGTATTCAAGTCATTAGATGCCTATAAAAACAGATGTTCGTGGAGCCTCGCCGATGAAATCCTATGAAGTCAATTTTGACGGTCTAGTGGGGCCGACCCATAACTACGGCGGTTTGTCCTACGGCAACGTCGCGTCCCAGAGCAACAGCCAGCAGGCTTCCAACCCGAAGGAAGCGGCGTTGCAGGGCCTGCAAAAAATGAAAGCGCTGATGGACATGGGCTTTGTGCAAGGCGTGCTCGCACCGCAGGAACGTCCGGACGTGGCCACCTTGCGCAACCTCGGCTTCAGCGGCAGCGATGCCCAGGTCATCCAGCAAGCGGCCAAGCAGGCCATGCCGCTGCTGGTCGCCAGTTGCTCCGCGTCGAGCATGTGGGTGGCCAACGCCGCCACCGTCAGCCCGAGCGCCGACACGGCGGATGGCCGCGTGCATTTCACCGCCGCCAACCTCAACTGCAAATACCACCGCAGCATCGAACACCCGACTACCAGCCGCGTGCTGGGGGCGATGTTTGCCGATGCGAAACACTTCGCCCACCACGCCGCGTTGCCGGCGGTGGCGCAGTTCGGCGACGAAGGTGCGGCCAACCACACACGTTTCTGCCGTGACTATGGCGAGGCGGGCGTCGAGTTTTTTGTGTTCGGCCGCAGCGCGTTCGACACCCGTTACCCGGCGCCGCAGAAGTACCCGGCGCGCCAGACCCTCGAAGCGTCCCAAGCCGTCGCCCGCCTGCACGGCCTGAACGATGGCGGCGTGGTCTTCGCCCAGCAGAACCCGGCGGTGATCGATGCGGGCGTGTTCCATAACGATGTGATCGCGGTGGGCAATGGCGAAGTGCTGTTCTATCACGAGGACGCGTTCCTCAACACCGAGCAGATGCTTGGCGAGCTGCAGGCCAAGTTGGGCAAGCTGGGCGGTAACTTCCAGTCGGTGTGTGTGCCGCGTGCCCAGGTCAGCGTCGAAGACGCCGTGCGTTCCTACCTGTTCAACAGCCAATTGCTGACCCGCGCCGACGGCTCGATGCTGCTGATCGTGCCGGAAGAGTGCCGCGCCAACACGCGCGTCTGGCAGTATCTGCAGGGCCTCACCGGTGCCGGTGGTTTGATCCGCGAAGTCAAGGTCTTCGACCTCAAGCAAAGCATGCAGAACGGGGGTGGCCCGGCGTGCCTGCGTTTGCGCGTGGCGTTGAACGAAACCGAGCTGGCGGCGGTGAACCCTGGGGTTATCATGACCGCGCCGTTGTATGAGACGCTGACCCAGTGGGTCGACAAGCACTACCGCGACAGCCTGCGCGAAAGCGATCTGGCTGACCCGCAATTGTTGGTTGAGTGCCGGACGGCATTGGATGAACTGACGCAAATCCTTAAACTGGGCGCGGTATATCCTTTCCAGATCAATTAACGCCACACGGCTGAGAGCTATTTATGAGCACCGATACCCTGCAACTGATCCTTGAAGACACCGACGGCACCCAACTGGAAACCTCCTGCACCCGCGTTGCCGTGATCTGGCAGGGCAAGGAAGTCTGGATTCAGCACGACGGCCGTGGCCAACTGCTGATCGGTGTGGATGTGGAAGAAGGCGACGCCGAGTACGCCAACCTGCTGATGCGCCCACTGGCCACCAACCTGATGAGCCTGCAACTGGAAATGGAACCGGCCGACGTTGAGGGTGATGACGACGATCACGTCCACGGCCCAGGCTGCAACCACTAAGGAAGCTGCTTATGCTCGCCCTCGGCAAACTCCTTGAACTGACGCTCGCCGGTCGTGAACCGGCGCAAAAAATTCAACTGACTGTCGACGGCGTGCAGATGCGCTGGCTCAGCGAAGGCGCGCTCGAAGTGCGCCCGCCGCAAGCGCGGGACAACGGCAGCGACGTGCTGCTGTCGTCCGGCATCCATGGCAACGAAACCGCGCCGATCGAACTGCTCGACCGCCTGTTGCATGGCATCGCCCGTGGAGAGATCAAACCCCGCACCCGTATTCTGTTCCTGTTCGGCAACCCCGAGGCCATGCGTCGCGGCGAGCGTTTCCTTGAACTGGACGTCAACCGGCTGTTCAACGGCCGTCACGAAAAAAACATCGGCCCTGAAGCCATGCGCGCCACCGAGCTGGAACAATTGGCTCGCAGCTTCTTCAGCCTGCCTGGCCGTGCGCGCCTGCATTACGACCTGCACACCGCCATTCGTGGCTCGAAGGTCGAGCAGTTTGCGCTCTACCCGTGGAAGGCCGGGCGCCAGCATTCACGCCACGAACTGGCCCGCCTGAACGCTGCCGGCATGGAAGCAGTGTTGCTGCAGAACAAGAGCTCGATCACTTTCACCGCGTTTACCTACGAGCAGTTGGAGGCCGAGGCCTTCACCCTGGAACTGGGCAAGGCGCGGCCGTTCGGGCAGAACCAGGGCGTGAATGTTTCCCGCCTGGAGCTGCGCCTCAAGCAGATCATCGAAGGCACCGAGCCTGAGACTGACAGTCTGGAGGGGTTGAAACTGTTCGCCGTGTCGCGGGAAGTCATCAAGCACAGCGATGCTTTCCTGCTGCACTTGCCGGCGGATGTAGAAAACTTTTCGGAATTGGAAAAGGGTTATCTGCTCGCCGAAGACGTCGCCAAGACCCGCTGGGTGATCGAGGAGGAGGGTGCGCGCATCATCTTCCCCAACCCGAAGGTTAAGAATGGCTTGCGGGCAGGGATATTGATCGTGCCGACCACGGACGCGGGCTTGGCATAGGTCTCAAGACGTAACCGGATTCAAATGTGGGAGGGGGCTTGCCCCCGATAGCGGTCTCAGTTAAAAAATTTCTGACTGTTACACTGCAATCGGGGGCAAGCCCCCTCCCACATTTTGTTTTGCAGTGTTGCTTAAACCGCTACAGCCCGTGGCTCGCTGCGGCGGATTGCACGCACCTTGTGCAAGGTGTCGGCGCACGTGCGCGCAGCTTCCTGGCCCTTGTGCACGAAATGATCATGGAAAAAGGTGTGGTGCTCGCTGCCCGCGTGGAAGTGGTGCGGGGTCAGGGACACCGAGAACACCGGCACTTCGGTTTCCAGCTGAACCTGCATCAGGCCGCTGACCACCGATTGGGCCACGAACTCGTGACGGTAGATGCCGCCGTCCACCACCAGGGCCGCGGCAACGATGCCGGCGTAACGGCCGGTCTTGGCCAGCAGCTTGGCGTGCAGGGGCATTTCAAAGGCGCCACCGACTTCGAAGAAATCGATGTCCGATTCCTGGTAACCCAGGGCGATCATTTCGCTGAGGAAGCCTTTGCGCGATTGGTCGACAATATCCTTGTGCCAGCAGGCCTGGATAAACGCGACGCGCTCGCCGTGGTGGTTTTTGCTTTTGCTGTCGATTGCGGTGGGTTGCATGTTCTGACTCCTGTTTAAGAAAAAAACAGGGCGTTATGAATCGAATGGGATTTAAGGGTACGACCCGCTGGGTCATGCAAGCATGAACTCCGCGCGCGGCCCTTTGGCGCCAATCCCGTTCTCTCTTCATCCGGACTATGACCGTCGGCCCCGGGATCACACCGGGTCTGCTGACCTTGTCGCCGTCCTGCCGGAGCAGTTCGAGGCGCCAAGCGCTCGCGGGCTATGCACATTGCGCGCAATTACCGCCGGTGGGGAATTGCACCCCGCCCTGAGAACGTTGCCGCCAGAACCCTGGCGGCGGAGAGTTTTTAACATGGTTTTTCAGAAACTGCACGATTGCCGTATCGATAGCCTATATCGGTTTGTTCGATCGATATTCGATTGACGCTGCATGGGACTTGATATTCCGTCGCTTTACCCGCAGTAATCGTCAGTACGAAAAAAAGCCCAACCCGTCAGAGGCCAGTTTGATGACCGTGATAGACCTGCGCAGCGACACCGTGACCCAACCCACCCCCGGCATGCTCGATGCGATGGCCTGCGCCGTCAGCGGCGATGACGTGTATGGCGAAGACCCCAGCGTCAACCGCCTGGAGGCCGAACTGGCCAAGCGCCTGGGGTTCGCTGCGGCGTTGTTCGTGCCCACCGGCACCATGAGCAACCTGCTGGCGTTGATGGCCCACTGTGAGCGTGGCGAGGAATACATCGTCGGTCAGCAGGCCCACACTTATAAGTACGAAGGCGGCGGCGCGGCCGTGCTGGGTTCGATCCAGCCGCAACCGTTGGAGGTGCAGGCGGACGGTTGCCTCGATTTGGATCAAGTGCTCGAAGCGATCAAACCCGATGATTTCCACTTCGCCCGCACCCGCCTGCTGGCGTTGGAGAACACCATGCAGGGCAAGGTATTGCCGCTGGAATACCTGGCCAAGGCGCGTGCGTTTACCCGTGAGCATGGGCTGGCCCTGCATCTTGACGGCGCACGGCTCTACAACGCGGCGGTCAAGCTCGACGTGGACGCGCGGGAGATTACCCGGCATTTCGATTCGGTGTCGGTGTGCCTGTCCAAGGGCCTGGGCGCGCCGATTGGTTCGGTGTTGTGCGGTTCCACGGCGTTGATCGCCAAGGCGCGGCGCCTGCGCAAGATGGTCGGCGGCGGTATGCGCCAGGCCGGTTCCCTGGCGGCGGCCGGGCTGTATGCCCTGGACCATCAAGTGCAGCGCCTGGCCGACGACCACGCCAACGCCCAATGGCTGGGGGATGAACTGCGCAAAGCCGGTTATACGGTGGAGCCGGTGCAGACCAACATGGTCTATGTACAGCTCGGCGACCAGGCGCAGGCCTTGAAGGTATTTGCCGCCGAGCGCGGCATCAAGTTGAGCGCTGCGCCGCGTCTGCGAATGGTCACGCACCTGGACGTGAGCCGGGCGCAGATCGAGCACGTGGTGCAGGCATTCGTCGAGTTTTCTCGGAAATGACAGTGCAGACTGTCTAATTGACTGTTTCTATCACATAAACACGCTGTACCACCGGCAAAGGGCCGATATAATGCGGCCCTTTGCCGTCGCTCCGTCTGATGATGTTGCGCACTGGCCTTTGGCCTCAGACTCCGTGGAAGAACCTAATGAAAAGCGCAGAAATCCGTGAAGCCTTCCTTCGCTTCTTCGAAGAGCAAGGTCACACCCGTGTCGCCTCCAGCTCCTTGATCCCAGGCAATGACCCTACCCTGCTGTTCACTAACGCGGGGATGAACCAGTTCAAGGACTGTTTCCTGGGCCAGGAAAAGCGCGCCTACACCCGCGCGGTCAGCAGCCAGAAATGCGTGCGCGCCGGTGGCAAGCACAACGACCTGGAAAACGTCGGCTACACCGCCCGTCACCACACGTTTTTCGAAATGCTCGGCAACTTCAGCTTTGGCGACTATTTCAAGCAAGATGCGATCACCTTCGCCTGGACCTTCCTCACTGGCGTGCTGAAACTGCCGAAGGAAAAGCTCTGGGTCACCGTCTACGCCAGCGATGACGAGGCCTACGACATCTGGACCCAGCAAGTCGGTGTGCCGCCTGAGCGCATGGTGCGTATCGGCGACAACAAGGGCGCGCCTTACGCCTCCGACAACTTCTGGACCATGGGCGATACCGGCCCGTGCGGCCCTTGTACCGAGATTTTCTACGATCACGGCGCCGATATCTGGGGCGGCCCACCGGGTTCGCCAGAAGAAGACGGCGACCGTTACATCGAGATCTGGAACAACGTGTTCATGCAGTTCAACCGCACCGCCGATGGCGTGCTGCATCCGCTGCCGGCGCCGTCGGTGGACACCGGCATGGGCTTGGAGCGGATCAGTGCGGTGATGCAGCACGTTCACTCCAACTACGAAATCGACCTGTTCCAGAGCCTGCTGGCCGCTGCCGCCAAGGCCATCGGTTGCGCCAATGAAGAGCAGGCATCGCTCAAAGTGGTGGCTGACCACATCCGTTCCTGCGGTTTCCTGATTGCCGACGGCGTGCTGCCGTCGAATGAAGGCCGTGGCTACGTGCTGCGCCGTATCATCCGTCGCGCCTGCCGCCACGGTAACAAGCTGGGCGCCAACGGCAGCTTCTTCTACCAGATCGTCGCGGCGTTGGTCGCCGAAATGGGCGAGGCCTTCCCGGAACTCACCCAGAACCAGGCGCACATCGAGCGCGTGCTCAAGGCTGAAGAAGAGCAGTTCGCCAAGACCCTGGAACAGGGCCTGAAGATCCTCGAGCAAGACCTCGCCGGCCTGCAGGGCAGCGTGGTGCCGGGCGACGTGGTGTTCAAACTCTACGATACCTACGGTTTCCCGATGGACCTGACCGGCGACATCGCCCGTGAGCGCAACCTGACCCTCGACGAGGAAGGTTTCGAACGCGAGATGGAAGCCCAGCGTGTACGCGCACGTTCCGCCAGTTCCTTCGGTATGGACTACAACAGCCTGGTCAAGGTTGACGTGGCCACCGAGTTCACCGGCTACAAGGCCACCCACGGTTCGGCCAAAGTGATCGCCCTGTATAAAGACGGCCAGTCGGTCGACGTCCTGAGCGAAGGCGATGACGGCGTGGTGGTCCTGGACCAGACGCCGTTCTACGCCGAATCCGGTGGGCAGATTGGCGACTGTGGTTTCCTCAAGGCTGCTTCCGGTCGTTTTGATGTACGCGATACCACCAAGACCGGCGGTGCGTTCCTGCACCACGGCGTGCTGGCGTCGGGCAGCCTGACCGTCGGTTCGCCGGTGGAAACCCAAGTGGACGCCGACGTGCGCCACGCCACTGCGCTGAACCACTCGGCCACCCACTTGCTGCACGCTGCACTGCGCCAGGTGTTGGGCGAGCACGTCCAGCAGAAGGGTTCGTTGGTCGACAGCCAGCGCCTGCGTTTCGACTTCAGCCACTTCGAAGCGATCAAGCCTGCGCAGATCAAGGCCTTGGAAGATATCGTCAACGCCCAAGTGCGTAAGAACACCCCGGTGGAAACCGAGGAAACCGACATCGAGACCGCCAAGGCCAAAGGCGCCATGGCGCTGTTCGGCGAGAAGTACGGCGACAACGTGCGTGTCCTGAGCATGGGCGGCAACTTCTCGGTGGAACTGTGCGGCGGTATCCACGCCAACCGTACCGGCGACATCGGCCTGCTGAAAATCATCAGCGAAGGCGGTGTTGCGTCCGGTGTGCGTCGTATTGAAGCGGTGACCGGCGCTGCGGCCCTGGCCTACCTCAATGCGGGCGAAGAGCAACTCAAGGAAGCGGCCAGCCTGGTCAAGGGCAGCCGTGACAATCTGATCGACAAGCTGTCCGCCGTGCTGGAGCGCAACCGTGCCCTGGAGAAACAGCTGGAACAGTTGCAAGCCAAGGCGGCCAGCGCGGCAGGTGATGACCTGTCGGCTTCTGCCCAGGACGTCAAGGGCGTGAAAGTCCTGGCGGTACGTCTGGACGGCCAGGACGGCAAGGCGTTGTTGGCCTTGGTCGATCAGTTGAAGAACAAGCTCGGCCGCGCAGTGATCCTGCTCGGCAGTGTCCATGAGGATAAGGTCGTTCTGGTTGCCGGTGTAACCAAAGACCTGACTGGCCAACTCAAGGCCGGTGATTTGATGAAGCAAGCCGCTGCGGCAGTGGGCGGGAAGGGCGGTGGTCGTCCGGACATGGCACAAGGCGGTGGTGTTGATGCCGGTGCCCTGGACGCGGCCCTGGCCCTGACCGTGCCGTTTGTCGAGGCAGGTATTTAAGGCGCTGTGAATGAGCCCGTGGTCTAGTCACGGGCTCGCTCGGTTGCTGGAAGATTGGTTTATTGGGCGCCCCTTTACGGGCTGAGGCGGCTTAGAAATGGCTTTGATCGTACAGAAATTTGGAGGCACCTCGGTCGGCTCTGTCGAAAGAATCGAGCAGGTCGCCGACAAGGTTAAGAAATTCCGCGACGCCGGCGATGACCTGGTGGTGGTGCTGTCGGCCATGAGCGGCGAGACCAATCGCCTGATCGAACTGGCCAAGGCCATCAGCGGCGATCAACAACCGTTGGCGCGTGAGCTGGATGTGATCGTGTCCACCGGCGAGCAGGTGACCATTGGCCTGCTGGCCATGGCGCTGAACAAGCGCGGTGTGCCGGCGGTGTCCTACACTGGCAGTCAGGTGCGTATCCTCACCGACAGCGCGCACACCAAGGCGCGAATCCTGCAAATCGATGATCAGAAGATTCGCGCTGATCTGAAGGCCGGTCGTGTGGTAGTTGTCGCCGGTTTCCAGGGCGTTGACGAGCACGGCAATATCACCACCCTCGGGCGTGGCGGTTCGGACACCACCGGTGTGGCCCTGGCGGCCGCGCTCAAGGCTGACGAATGCCAGATCTATACCGATGTGGACGGCGTCTACACCACTGATCCGCGCGTGGTGTCCGTGGCCCAGCGCCTGGACAAGATCACCTTCGAAGAGATGCTGGAAATGGCCAGCCTCGGTTCCAAGGTGTTGCAGATCCGTGCGGTGGAATTCGCCGGCAAGTACAACGTTCCGCTGCGCGTATTGCACAGCTTCAAGGAGGGTCCGGGCACCCTCATTACTATTGATGAAGAGGAATCCATGGAACAGCCGATCATTTCCGGCATCGCTTTCAACCGCGATGAAGCCAAGCTGACGATCCGTGGCGTGCCAGACACCCCGGGCGTTGCGTTCAAGATCCTCGGCCCGATCAGCGGCGCGAACATTGAAGTCGACATGATCGTGCAGAACGTTTCGCACGATAACACCACCGATTTCACCTTCACCGTTCATCGCAATGAGTACGAAGCGGCCGAACGTATCCTGCAGAACACCGCGAGCGGGATTGGCGCCCGTGAAGTGGTCGGCGATACCAAGATTGCGAAGGTGTCGATCGTGGGTGTGGGCATGCGTTCCCATGCTGGCGTTGCCAGCCGCATGTTCGAGGCTCTCGCCAAGGAAAGCATCAATATCCAGATGATCTCCACGTCGGAAATCAAAGTCTCGGTAGTGATCGAAGAGAAGTACCTGGAACTGGCTGTACGCGCGCTGCATACCGCTTTTGAGCTGGACGCTCCGGCCCGACAGGGCGAGTGACGCAATGCCAGGAAGGCGCGGTTTACCGCGCCTTTCATTTTTTTGTAGGGTGCGTGTGTTTTGCACGGGCTCGACAATACTTAGCCGGTAGGGCTATGGCCGATGAGCCGTAGGTCGAAGGCCTTTTTTTGCAGACTGTTGTTCCTGAACTGAAGTGCGTGAGGTGAAAGGTATGTTGATTCTGACCCGTCGTTGCGCAGAAAGCCTGATTATTGGTGATGGCGAAATCACCGTGACCGTGCTCGGCGTCAAAGGCAATCAAGTGCGTATTGGGGTTAACGCTCCTAAAGAGGTAGCGGTCCATCGCGAGGAAATCTATCTGCGGATCAAGAAAGAGAAGGACGAAGAACCAAGCCTTTAATTTTTATCGTTTTTTATGTTTGCAAACGGGGAAGAACGTGGTTAATATACGCCCCGTGTTGCGGAGAGCTGGCCGAGTGGCCGAAGGCGCTCCCCTGCTAAGGGAGTACACCTCAAAAGGGTGTCGGGGGTTCGAATCCCCCGTTCTCCGCCATTATTTGCTTAGTACGTTGCAATCTGGATTTATCGGTAAGTTGTTGAAATTACTCGAAAAAATCGCTTTACATAGAGATTGAACGGCCTATAATGCGCGGCAACAAATGCACTCGTAGCTCAGCTGGATAGAGTACTCGGCTACGAACCGAGCGGTCACAGGTTCGAATCCTGTCGAGTGCACCATTTAAGAGTCAGTTGCAGTAATGCAGGTGATTTGGTTACAACCAGTTGTGATCTGGTCTAAAAACACAATCTGCACTCGTAGCTCAGCTGGATAGAGTACTCGGCTACGAACCGAGCGGTCACAGGTTCGAATCCTGTCGAGTGCACCATACAAACAAAAAGCCCGCCTAGTGCGGGCTTTTTGCCGTCTTGGGGTTATGTAGGATTTAGCCTTTTTCTCCCACCTCATGTGTTTTCCTTTCGCGCGGCGGCGTCGCAGTTCATAGATGCGGCCAGTCCTCAGCTTTGGCTCGCAAGCGCTTGTTCTTACCAGTTTTTTGACGTTAAAAGCGGCGGGCGGTGTATCATTGCGCCCGTCAGCCCCGCCGGGGCTTGTGGAATACCTCCATGGACTTACCCAGTAGTTACTCAGTACCCCGTTTTACCAATCATGAATTGACTGATTGATCCTTCCGGCGTGCCCCGCTGCTGGGAGTGGAGTTCGCCTATGACCGAAGTAGAAGTAAAAAAAACACAAGAAAGCCTGCAGGATCGTCTGGCTCAAGTTATCGAGCTGCTGCAGCGCCAGCGTTTGGTCGAAGACCTCACGCACCGCCAGGAAGGTCCGCACCACGACCGCGTCGAAAACCTGGTTCATCGGCAAAACCTCGTCGAGTTGCAACGCAAGCTCGATGACCTGCACTCCGCCGACGTCGCTTATATCCTTGAAGCCTTGCCGCTGGATGATCGACTGACCCTCTGGCAGTTGGTCAAGGCCGACCGCGACGGCGACATCCTGCTCGAAGTATCCGACTCCGTCCGTGAAACCCTGATCGCCGACATGGATGATCACGAGCTCCTGGCTGCGGCCCGGGAGATGGATGCCGACGAACTGGCTGACCTGGCCCCCGAGCTGCCCCGTGATGTTGTCCATGAGCTGATGGAAACCCTCGATGGCCAGCAGCGTGAGCGTGTGCGCTCCGCGCTGTCGTATGACGAGGACCAGGTCGGCGCGCTGATGGACTTCGAGATGGTCACCATCCGCGAAGACGTCAGCCTGGAAGTGGTACTGCGTTACCTGCGTCGCCTGAAAGAGCTGCCAGGGCATACCGACAAATTGTTCGTGGTCGACTACGAAGGGATTCTCAAGGGCGTGTTGCCGATCACGCGCCTGCTGGTCAACGACCCCGAGAAGAAGGTTGTGGACGTGATGGCCAACGATCCGGTGAGTTTCCACCCGGATGAAGACGCCTACGATGCCGCCCAGGCATTTGAGCGTTACGACTTGATCTCGGCCCCGGTGGTCGACAAGAACGGCAAGTTGATCGGTCGTCTGACCATCGATGAAATGGTCGACCTGATCCGTGAAGAAAGTGAAACCGAAGTCCTCAACATGGCGGGTCTGCGTGAAGAGGAAGATATTTTTGCGTCGGTCTGGCGCTCCCTGCGTAACCGCTGGGCGTGGTTGGCCGTAAACCTGATCACCGCGTTTATCGCTTCGCGGGTGATCGGGCTGTTCGAAGGCTCGATCGAGAAGCTGGTGGCGCTGGCGGCGTTGATGCCAATTGTCGCCGGGATCGGCGGTAACTCCGGCAACCAGACCATCACCATGATCGTGCGCGCCATGGCGCTCGACCAGGTCAATACCGGCAACACCTCGCGCCTGATGCGCAAGGAGTTGGCGGTGGGGCTGATCAATGGCGTGGTGTGGGGCGGGGTGATCGGGATCGTGGCCTACTTACTGTACGGCAGCTGGTCGCTGGGGGTGGTCATGACCGCCGCCATGACGCTTAACCTGCTGTTGGCGGCCTTGATGGGGGTGCTGATCCCCATGACCCTGGCGCGCCTCGGGCGCGACCCGGCCATGGGTGCCAGTGTGATGATTACCGCCATGACCGACAGTGGCGGCTTCTTCATCTTCCTTGGCCTGGCGACGATCTTCCTGCTCTGACCCCTCGCGGCGGGGGCAACCCAGCCCCCGCCCAGTATTGCCTTCCCGAATTGCGCGCAAAAAAAAGCCAGCACGTGGCTGGCTTCGGCTTTCAGGGGCAGATCAATTGGCTTCTGCGGCCGCCTCAACGTCATGTGCAATAAGCGAAACGAGGGCATTTTGCTGGCGGTGGGAGAGCTGACGAAAACGCTGCAGCAGTTCGCGTTCGTGCAGTGACAGCTCAGGGCTGTCCAGGCGCATGCTTAACTCTTCACCCAACGCGCCTTCCTGAATGAGGCTCTGCTCAAGGCGCGCGATGATTTCGGAGTTCATGCTGCGGTGATGATTGCGAGCCACCTCGGCAATGCGTTCCCGCATTCCGTCTGGCAGACGTACGACGAACTTGTCAGCCGTGCGGCTGGAATAAATTGCCTGTTTCAATGGGCGCATATATTTAACCGGTTAGTTCAGGGGAGCGGTTATGGGAATTGGCCGCAAGATGAGTGTTAAGACAAGGCTCACGACCAAAGTTCAACCTGAATTGCAAAGAGGCCGCATCATGCCTCAATTTTGCCGGTTCCTTGGCGTCAATTCTGTGACAAATATTGAACTGCCTAAAGGCTTTATGCCAGTACTGATTTGCATTTTTGCGGACTGGTTGGAAAACTTTTTTGCGGGCGATCGCCACAGTCCATCATCCCGCAAGCCATTGCTGCTAAAGGCGTTGGGGTGCATATCGTATCGCAATATGGCCTTTTGCCCTTGTTTTTAAGACTAGTGGCAATTTGCCGATTTACTAGCGCGAGGCGACATAAGGTCGGTGCAGGGCCACGGAGAATCAGCGCAACACGGGGTCGAATTTGATTCGGCGGCCGACGATAAGCGTCAACAACAGGAGGCTGCCGAAGACGGCGCTGGCGATGAGGGTGGTGGCGTGAGCGTCGTGGGACGAGGTAGACATACCCAGCACGGCAGTCACGACGGTCAGGCACAAAAACAGCCAGGCGAATTTGGACATGGAAGGCTTCCTCAGAAAACCCAGTGTTCAGTGGTGGGCGCGGGCTGAGTGCTTTGGGTAAGGCGCACAGGTGATTGCGGGTTGGCCGCCATCACCGCCAATTGCGGGCGTTGTTGCAGATGATGCGGCACGGGCTGGCGGATCTGCGCGGTGTCATCGCTGGAGCTCGACTGAAAATGAAACATCACCAGTGCGGCCAGGGCTGCAGTATTGAGGGCTAACAGAAGGGTGCTGTTCATCGTCATCTTCTCCGCAGCGGGTTCAGCCGAATGGTTTTGTGGGAGAATTATTGCAGATGCCGTGCCAATGTTTTATTTCAATAAAATCAATGGCTTGAGTTTAATCTAAAGGTCGGTTGGGTTGCAATTTGCAATGCTGGCATTTTGGCGTAATGCATTTTGCACGATAGCCTCAGGTGCCCGGATTTGCGGGGCGAAACCGTGATCAGTGGCGCAAGTATTGGCTTACACTCAAAAAGCCTACGGACGACATGACAAAAACCACCTTGGCCGTTAACATGCACGCCGTCCGTCGCAGTGCCCTTAGCCTGATGACTGTCATTTGTCCCAGTAGCTCAATTGGATAGAGCATCCCCCTCCTAAGGGGAAGGTTGGCCGTTCGAACCGGCCCTGGGACACCATCTATTTAAAGGCTTTCAGCCTTTTCTGCGTAATGCTTGATTTTGCAGTGACGGCAGGGTGACAGCAAGACGCAGAAAAATTAGCCCCGTTCAGGTTTCCTGATGGGGCTTTTTTGTAACTCAGAGAAAGGTATGGATACGCTGACGAATTTCGCACTGAATATCCTTGCCACAGCGGGGGGGGGGCAGCGCTGTTTTACTTGTTGTTCTCGGATGGTTGCTCCGAACAGGGATAGTGAATCGCCCTGTGTTCTCTAGACACCCTGCAAGCCGCGTCCAAGTGAACTTCAACGAGTGTTGAACGCTGCGCGGCTTTCGGCCCGCAGGGAAGCCAAGTGAGCTCAGGCAGGTCCGCCTTGCTCACATAATGAACAAATAGACCATGAGCAAAACGCCCAGGATTGCAGTAATGACATTAACGCCAGGGCCGGTATTAACGCTGTAGCCAAGGGGGATCTCAACGGGCCTGAGGGTCTTGACCACCTTTTTGTATTGCCAGGATGACCAGCAGGCAATCCATGAGCCCAGCATCAGAAAAGCCAGCCCGATCCAGAACGAACAGTGTTTTCCTGGAGAATTCGGAACGTCCGGTTTCAGCATTTGCAGCAGTAGTCCGGATCGTTCAATCACAAAGCCAAATGCCATCAGCGAAAGGCTGGTTCGGTTCCATGCCAGCAACGTTCGCTCGGCGGCAAAGAATACGCGCGGATCGTTCAGGTCGGACATTGAAATTTCCTTGTTCAAACAGCTTTTGAAGCTACTCCACACAGAATAGTTTTGAACAAAAACACTCGACTTGTACGTTTATAGATCCAGCTGTTGGCGTCAACGCGCACATGCCCAACGCAGCGTCCGGTGCTTGGCGCATAGCCACGAAATCGGCTGCGCCAATGGCCTCATGCACGTGAACGCTATGGGTTTTTGCTCAGCAACGGTTACAGGTTTTGATGCCCAGCAACCTGTACATAGGGCAAAAACGGAAAAGACCAGTAGCCAGTGGCACTAAGCCGATCCAACCCCACCAGCCGATCACGCCCATCAGACTGAGGCCAATGAGAACCAGGCCGGCGACAATGCGCAGGCTACGGTCAATGGTTCCAAGGTTCGCTTTCATGACGATCTCCCGATCAGTGGTTGCGCCGGGTCTCCAGCGCAGTAAACAACAACATGCCGGCCAGCATGGCCAACATGAACACGATTGCTTGCCAGCGTCCTGTCAGCAGAATTGCCACCGCAGGGCCAGGACAGATGCCTGCTATTCCCCAACCGATGCCGAACAGCAGGCTGCCGCCGATCAAGCGCGGGTCCAATTCACGCTTGGTCGGCAGTTGCATTGGCCTTCCCAGCAGCGAGCGGGATTGTTGGCGCGCCCAGGTCAGCGGGCCAATGGCTATGCCAATGGCCCCGACCATGACCAGCGCGAGGGAAGGGTCCCAAGCACCGGCTAAATCCAGGAACGCCAGGACTTTGCTCGGGTTGGCCATGCCTGCCAGCAGTAGCCCCAAGCCGAACAGCAGGCCAGCAATGAATGCCGTCAGTTTGTTCATATTCAACCTCCCAGCAGATGACGCAGGACAAACACAGTGGTGAAACCGCTGAACATGAAGCAGGCAGTGGCGACCATCGATCGCGGCGAAAGGCGTGATATGCCGCACACGCCATGGCCGCTGGTGCAACCTGAGCCGTATCGTGTGCCGATACCCACCAATACACCGGCGGCGATCAGTCCGAACCCGCCACTTTGGAATTCAATCTGCGGCAGCGCGGCGAACAAGCCCCATAGAAGCGGCGCGATGAGCAGGCCCAGGAGAAAAAGCGCCTTCTCACCCGCCCCCTCGCTCCCCCGCTGTAAAAGACTGCCGATCAGACCGCTGATGCCGGCGATGCGCCCGTTGGCGACGACGAAAAGACTGGCCGCCAGGCCAATCAATGCACCGCCTGCAAGGGATGACCAGGGAGTGAAGTTGAGCCAATCGACATTCATGACGCGTCTGCTCCGCAAAATTGTTGATACAAGGTTTGGATGACGGCCAATGCCGCAGGACTGCTGATGCGATAGAACACCTGCTTTCCGTCTCGACGGGTATCCACCAGTGCTTCGCGGCGCAGCACCGCCAGTTGTTGAGAAAGCGTCGGTTGCTGTATCCCTAGCAGTGACTCCAGATCGCTGACATTACGCTCGCCTTGGGATAGTTGGCAGAGCAGGATCAAACGATCCGGATTGGCCAGAGCCTTAAGGAACTTGCTGGCGGCATCGGCGTTGGCGTGTAGCCGCTGGAGATCTGATTCGGGCATACGATTGATCACTAACTGGTCAGTTTGTTAAATAATATTATATAAAAACAATAAGTGTATGTCAGCACCGATCTGCGTTCGTCGCTGGCAGGAGAAGGTCGGGGGCTAAAGGCGAAGCGAAAGTGAGTGGTTCAGCTTTGGTGATCCAATGAGGTCGCTCTGCGCCATCGCAAGGCGATCGAATTGACCGAGCCCTGGGAGTCGACACCCCGTGGCTCAACGTCTGTCCCTTCAGTACGGTTTGGCTTGCCCGGCTTTCCTCAGGCTCTGTACCATCCGGGTCTGATCAGGACAGCGTTAGAAGGCCATCCTGTAGCCATTGCCGCCGTTCCCGTTTGGACACCTCATGACCTACACAGAACTTAACGATCCAGCACTATTTTCTGCGCAGGAGAAAGACGCGTTTGAACCTTCGACCATCGTCCAGAAAGATTTTTCTTCTGCGCTTCTGAAATACGGCCGGTCATCTTCTACACGCCCCCTGCTTCTGAACGGGGATTGCCTCGCTGTATTGAGGTCTCTGCCTGACGAGTCGGTTGATTTTGCAATGACGTCACCGCCGTACTGGGGGAAGCGGGAATATCAAAACGGTGGGATAGGCCTGGAGAAAGACTATCGGGATTTCGTCGCAGATCTTTGCGCTGTGTTTTTGGAACTCAAACGCGTGCTGAAGTCGACGGGATCGTTCTGGCTCAATCTCGGTGATTCTTATAGCGGCAAGGGGCTGCTCGGGATTCCGTGGCGAGTGGTGTTCGAGCTTACCGACAATCAAGGCTGGATACTTCGAAATAGCATTATATGGAACAAGCTGAAAGGCGGCATGGACAACACCAAGGACCGTCTTGGAAATGTCCATGAAAACTTGTTTCACTTCGTGAAACAGTCAAAAAACTATTATTACAATGCTGATGCCGTCAGGTCCAAGCCTAGAGAGTCCAAAGTGGTGAATGGCTCGATAGTCTCAGCCACGGGCGTTTCCGGCGTGCGTTACAAGCGCCAGATCGAGCTGTCGACCTCGTTGAGCGACGCAGAAAAATCAGCCGCGCATGCTGCCCTGGCCAGCATCCTTGCAGATTTGTCTTCCGGTAAAGTGTCAGACTTCCGGATGATCATTCGTGGGCAGCAAAGAGCGACACACTCCGACAGTGAAAAAGTTTCGGGGCGAGCGAAGGAACTCAGGGATAAAGGTTATTACTTTCTTAAATACCACCCTAAGGGGAGTAAACCGTCTGACGTCTGGGACATTCTCCCGGAAGATTCGCAGGGCCGGGAAACCCACTTTGCCCCCTATCCGGTCGACCTGTGCCGTATACCTTTATTGGCGACCTGCCCACCAGGCGGTATGGCAATCGACCCTTTCTGCGGTACGGGAACAACGATGGTCGCGGCGCAACGCTTAGGCTTGAAGTCGATCGGGATAGATATCTCCGAGCAGTATCTTGAGATGACCAAAGACAGGTGCAATACGCTGTTATGAGCAAAATAATAGAGTTGTTCGGGAAGGGTACGCATAATCGCTCCGTCGACTGGCAAGGCGTGATTGGCGCTCAACGCTGCGCCTATACCAACAAGCGTTGCTACAAAGTCAGGAAGTCCAACCCCGACATTTCTATCGGTACGTGCAGCGTGCTGTACGGAAAAGTGCCGGAACCGGTAATCATCTGTCCTGTCCGGCTAATCGAGCGCCGGCAGATTTTTACCGACTGTTTTCATCTATTGACGACCCATGAACCGGGGAACGAGCTTCACATCATCCCCGAAGTGTCGATCCCGGGGGGAAGTGTCGATTATTTCTTGGTGTCGGTAAAAGATGGAAAGGTGAAGGACTTTGTTGGCATCGAGCTGCAGACCCTTGATACGACCGGAACGGTCTGGCCAGAGCGCCAGAGAATGCTGGAAACGCTAGGGATTTCCAGGTCGGACAGTGCTGAAGAGTCCAATAAAACCTTCGGAATGAACTGGAAAATGACCGCAAAAACCATCTTGGTTCAAATGCACCACAAAGTGCAGACATTTGAACACCTCAACAAGAAGCTGGTGTTGGTGGTCCAGGACAAACTGCTGAGCTACATGACCAAGGAATTTAAATTCGACCATCTTGAAACACCGGCCTTGATTGGCGACTCAATGCATCTTCATGCCTATAAAATGGATAATGCAGGTGCCGGCGACTATAAGATCTCGATGTCATCCCGACTCAGTACGGATGCGGACGGAATCGGTATGTGCCTGGGGCTCCAGGCAGAGGCCCGGGTGGAGCTTGAGCAAATATTGATTGGGCTGCAGACCAAGCTATCCGACCGCACGTTGTTCCAAGCAGTGGGGACGCCCGACAGTTTGGTGTGATGCCGCCTGAGTGCGCGATTGCAAGAGGGCATCGAGTGGATGCCCCCCGTGCAAACGAGGCTTTTAAAACGTTGCCTTGACCTGTAAACCCGCGGCCAGCGCGTTGTCGCGTTTTTTGCCGGAAAACGCGCCGGGCTCGATGTAGTACTGCAGGTCTGGGCGCAGCAGCAGCCAAGGTGTGACCTGTGCGCCGTAGTTGAGCTCAAGCATTTGCTCGCCGTTGTCGAGGTTGGCGATCATCTCGGCGTCTTCGAGGTTGGTCGCCTTGGCTTCTTGCACATCCCGTGTGCGCGAGTTGAGCACGGCGCGGCCATAGCCAAAAGAGATGGAGTCGTTCGGGCGGCTCGCGAAAGGCTTCTGTTTGACAAGGCCCACCGAGTACCAGCGGCGCATCGGCGAGGTCGCCGCGTTGCTGCTGGCTGCCTGGCCGAAGAGGCGCAGCACGCTTTGCGGGTCTTGCTCATTGCGCCAGATGGCTTGGTCCATCAGCACATAGGCGCCGGTACGGTTGCTGCTCTTTTGCGTACTGCCGATCTCGGGGACGTTGGAGGTGTCGTAGTACCAACCGACTTTGTATTGGCCGTTCAGGAAGGCGTCGTTATTGAAGATCGCCTCCAGTGGCAAAATCGCCCCCGTGGTGCCGTTGCTGGGCATGGAGAACGCTTTGGAAGAGCGCGTGTTGTATTCCGGGTTGACCTGGAACACGGCGGTTTGCAGCGTCAGCGACGGGTTGACGTCGTAACGCAACTCGCCACCCCAATGCGCTGTCGGGTAGTTGCCCCAGCCACTGCCGCTCGACATGGTCAGCGGATGCGCACAAAAGCCGGCGCTCAC
Organism: Pseudomonas sp. PSPC3-2; assembly: GCF_049897085.1. NCBI lineage: Bacteria > Pseudomonadati > Pseudomonadota > Gammaproteobacteria > Pseudomonadales > Pseudomonadaceae > Pseudomonas > Pseudomonas sp. PSPC3-2. Next base: position 59,799 of record NZ_JAFCVO010000021.1, on the reverse strand, counting down.
AAAGTTGGCCAAGATGGGCATACCACCAAAATCGGTGCCCATCACCATGAAGCCGACTTTGGTGGACAGGGCCGGCGAAAACAGGTTGCGTTGATAGCTGAACTCGGTCAGCCGGGTGTATTCGCCGCCGTAGTTTTCTTGGGACGACAGGCGGTTTCCAAGCAAGTCTTCCGTGGCGCTGTGGCCGCGACGGTCGTTAACCAGCAGTTGCACGCGTCCCGCATCGGGGCTGTCGAGCAACTTACTCAGATCAAACTGGGCGCCTATACGTATTTGTTGCGAATAGCGGGTGCCGCGCTTGATCCCGCCATGCAGGTTGGAAATCGTTTCGGAACTGTAGTCACCGGTTAGTTTGATGCCCTCGTCGACCATCTTTTGGCGTTCACCACCCCAGCCGCCAGTGAGTGTGGAGCGGTTCATCAGGTCGTCGGCCAGTGCCGGGGACGGGGCGAAGAGGCATAGCGACAAACCGCTGCACAGGCTGCTGGTCAGCATGGCGCGGAAAGAAAAAAGCATTTTGGATGTGCTCCGTTACAGAGAAAGTGAGGGAGTAGCTCAACGCTCCGCGTTATTTATCGGTTTGCGCTGTGCTTTTGTGACTTGGAAAAATAACCCCCGTAAACGGGGGTTATTTTCATGCAGTGGCAACTAACGCATTACGGCTTGATGTTGTCCGGCAATGCATAAGCAATGATGTAATCGCCGACGTCAGGCGAATGGCTCATGCCACCGGCGGAGATGACCACGTACTGCTTCCCGGTGGTGGGTGACTGATAGATCAGCGGGGCCGCAACCGCACCAACCGGCAAACGGGCTTTCCAGACTTCTTTGCCGGTGGCCGAATCGAGTGCGCGCAGGTAGTAGTCCTGGGTGCCGGCAAAGAACACCAGGCCAGAGGCTGTCGACGTCGGACCGCCAAGCGTCGGCATGCCCAGCGGAATCTGCAGGTGGGTCTTGATCCCCAGCGGGCCGGTATCCTGGACGGTGCCCATGGGAACCTGCCAGACCAGTTTCTGCGTATTGAGATCAATCGCACTCATGCTGCCGAAGGGCGGGGAGTTGCACGGCACGCCCAGTGGCGACTGGAGAATGTCGATTTTCACGCCACCATAAATACCGGCGACTTGCGGGCGAATGGTGCCCATGAAACCCGGCACTTCGTCGGTCGAGACCTTGAATTTCTTGGTTTCTTCCTTGGTCACCAATGACATCCGCAGCGGCATGCGCATGTCGTTGACGAACAGCGTGCCGGTGTTCTCATCGATGGAGATGCCACCCCAGTTCATCCCGCCCAGCAAGCCAGGCCATTCGATGTATGGCTTTTCGGTTGGCGGCGTAAATGGCCCCGCGTAAACCGAATCTTTGAACATGATCCGGCAATACAGTTGGTCGAATGTCGACACCCCCCACATCGACTTTTCAGTCAGTGGGTCGGCCCCAATCACCGGCATGCCGGCCGAGTACGGTTGTGTCGGCGATAGGTGTTCGCCTTCTGCTGCCGGCGAGGTTGGAACCGGACGTTCCTGTACTTCTGTCACCGGCTGGCCAGTGCGACGATCCAGCACAAAGATTTGGCCGGTCTTGGTGGTCTGGATCAAGACCGGGGTTTTTACGCCTTGGGCATTCTTGATGTCATAGAGAACCGGCTGCGATGGCAGATCGTAATCCCATACATCGTGGTGAATGAGCTGGTAGATCCATTTGGCTTTACCGGTCGATGCATCGACGGCCACGACGGCCGAGCCAAATTTTTCTTTGACGGCGTTGCGATCACCGCCCCAATAGTCGGGCGGGCCGTTGCCGGTCGGCAAGTAGACCAGGTTCAGCTCTTTATCGTAGGTCGGGATCGTCCATACGTTAGGCGTTTCCAGCGTGAACGGGTGATCGGCCTTGGTTGGGTCCGTGCCCTCGGGCGCGCCGACGTCCCATGCCCACACCAGCGCACCGGTCAGCACATCGAAGGCGCGGACAGCGCCGGAGGGTTCGCCAGCCACAATGTCGCGTACCCAGCCGCCCACCACCGTGAGGTGGCCCATGACCACTGGCAGTGAGGTCGGGTGATAGCGCTTGCTGTTTTCGGTCGGGCCCATGCCTTTCTTGAGATCGACGTAACCGTTGTCACCGAAACTCTGGCAAAGGGCGCCTGTATGCGCGTCAAGTGCAAACAGACGGGCATCTACCGACGACACCAGAATACGCTGGCGGCATTGCTGCTGATCGTTATACGAGGCTTTGACCGCTGCGCTCAGGCTGTCGTCTTTATCAACGTCGTAATAGCCCACGCCACGGCACGTCACATGCTCTTCGCTTTTGGCGTGAGGATCGAACTTCCAGATCGGCTTGCCCGTATCGCCATCCAACGCGGTGATCAGGTTTTCCGGGGTGCACGAATACAGCACGTTGCCGATCTGCAACGGGGTGTTTTCGTCAACGCCAGCGCCGGCGCCGGTGGTCCTGCGTCCGGTCTGGTAGGTCCAGGCTACTTGCAGGTCCTTGACGTTTCCCGGCGTGATTTGCGTGTAAGGCGCAAACCGCGTGCCTGACGCATTGCGCCCGAAGAATTCCCAGTTTGCAGGCCCGCTGGCGGGCTCCGTGGCCTTGGGCAAGTCAGTCGCGGCGACAGGGTTCGAGATCCCGCCGTGTGGGTAGAACGCCGCAATAAAGGTGGCGATCAGGGCCAGGAACACGGCAAAGCCGAATCGGTTGGAGGTGCGCCGGGTGGCCAAGGACGTTTCCGGGAACGCAGCACCGACCCACAAGCTGAGGGTCAGGATGATCGCCGGCACCACCAGGCGTGGCAGCAGTTGCCAGTAGCTGAACTGGCCCACTTCGTAGAACGCCCACGCACACGTGGCGAGGAAGATGACGACGGAGAGGGCAATGCTGATAGGTTTACGCAAGACAAACAGTGCTGCCAACAGCAGATAGGCGAAGCCGGCCAGCAGGTAGTAACTCGATCCGTCGAGTGCTACCAGTTTGAACCCGCCATAAATCAACGCCAGTGCCACGGCAAAAACAAGCAGGGAAAACAGTCCCCTTGCAATAGTACTCATTGAGGATCTTCCAGAGTGAGATCGATGATCGTCTGTCATATTTGTATATGCTCAGTTGGGGAAATACGTAACTGCGCCCACGGTGTATGAGCAACTTGGCCGAATGTTGAGTCCGGCCATTAGTTGGCCCGGTGTGGTTTGTCCATGGTCCCGCTGCGCTGTCTTGCTGACGGCAAGCAAGCATTGAAAATCAGCGTAATAACTTGCCATCCGCATGTTCTTGGCCTGCATACCGGCACTCTTTCAGCTCAACCCCTTCACGCTAAAAGCTCCGTTCGATAACGAACTAGATGCTTAACCGGGGGCTGATGGAGTGTCGGCAGGAGGGGCAAAGAAAACGTTGGCGGCAGCATTACGCCCGCTTAATGACTATCCATGTGTTCAGTCGGTAATGAGTAGGCCCGAAGGCTCTGTCGGCCTTGATCGGGTTGCATGCTTTGCTCCGACTGATTCGCTGGTTAATCGCGGTGGATTAACGCGCGGACCAGTTTATAGCGCTGGTTTTTTGGATAAATCCATAAGACTGGAAAACATTGTTGATGAAACAGCAACAATGCGCGCCGATACGCATTGTCGATGCGGGTGTCCGGGCAATTATGTACAGGGGGGCTTTTTTGGGCGCGCTCGGTCTTTTCAACACCCGGTCGAACCTTGCGCGTTGGCGACGTTCACAGGAGGTGCGGCGTGTATTTTGCGCAACCTTGTACCTTGTACGTCACCCGGTAGCGTCTGAGCTGTAGTCAATCGCTTTAAAGCAAAATAATCCCCGGAAACAGCACCTGGTGCCTGTCCGGACCCGACCCCCCGGGACTATCATGCCGGTAGCCCTGACCCTCACTGCAAGGAGCCGCTCGGAACGCCGATGCGCCAGATCTGGAAATCTTTTCGAGCCCTTTATTTCGCCTCCTTGATGATGCTGATCGGCTCCGGCCTGCTCAGTACTTACCTGGCCTTGCGCCTGGCGGCTGACAACGTGGACAGCCTATGGGTCGGCGCGCTGATGGCGGCCAACTATTCTGGCCTGGTCCTGGGCGGCAAGATCGGCCACCGCCTGATCGCCCGGGTCGGGCATATTCGGGCGTATGCCACCTGTGCCGGGATCGTCGGCGCGGCGGTGTTGGGCCATGGCCTGATCGATTGGCTGCCGGCCTGGATCGTGCTGCGGGTCATTGTGGGCCTGGGGATGATGTGCCAGTACATGGTCATCGAAAGCTGGCTTAACGAGCAGGCGGATGCCCGGCAGCGTGGTGTGGTGTTCAGCGGCTATATGATCGCGTCCTACCTTGGCCTGGTGCTGGGGCAGTTGATCCTGGTGATGCATCCCCAGCTCGGCCTCGAGTTGCTGATGGTGGTGGCGCTGTGCTTCGCCCTGTGCCTGGTGCCGGTGGCCATGACCCGGCGCATTCACCCGGCGCCCCTGCGTCCGGCGCCGATGGAGCCGCGCTTCTTTATCCAGCGGGTGCCGCAGTCGTTGAGTACAGTGCTGGGGGCGGGGTTGATCGTCGGCTCGTTCTACGGTTTGGCGCCGCTCTATGCGTCCCAGCAGGGGCTGACCACCGAGCAGGTCGGTCTCTTCATGGGTAGCTGCATTTTTGCCGGGTTGCTAGTGCAGTGGCCGTTGGGCTGGCTGTCCGATCGTTACGATCGTGCGCTGTTGATTCGCTGCTTCGCCCTGTGCCTGGCGGTGGCGGCATTGCCGTTGGCCATCCTGAGCAAGGTGCCGTTGGAAGTGCTGTTCGTGGCCGGGTTCCTGTGTTCGCTGGTGCAGTTCTGCCTGTACCCGCTGGCCGTGGCGTTTTCCAATGACCACGTTGAAGGTGATCGGCGGGTATCGCTGACGGCCATGTTGTTGGTGACCTACGGCGTTGGCGCCAGTATCGGGCCGTTGCTGGCTGGTGTGGTGATGAAGCTGTTTGGTAGCCAGATGCTTTACGCGTTTTTCAGCCTGTGCGCGCTGATCCTGGTGTGGCGTATCCGTCCTAAAGCGGTGACCAACCTGCATCAGGTCGATGACGCACCGCTGCACCACGTGGCGATGCCTGACAGCATGTCCAGCTCGCCGCTGGTGGCTGCACTTGATCCGCGGGTTGATGAGCAGATGGTGCAGGAGCAGATGCAGACGCCTGTTGCGGAGCCTGAAACCGACTCCGAACCACCGACCGATGAGCCGCCTTTCGAAGGGCCGCCGGAACCACTGGGCCCGGATGAGCACCCCCATGACCTGAGCAGGGCGCGCCCCTGAATGCAAAAACGGGCAGATCCCGAAAGGGTCTGCCCGTTTTTTTGTCGCGATCTCAGTGCTTAAAAATCGTCGTCTTTGTCGAAGCGCCGTGCTTCGCGTTGCAATTGGTACACGAAACGCTCGACCTGGCGCTGCACCAGGCCGCTCATGTTGTGGAAGCGCACGCCGGCGAAGGTGGTGTTGATCTTCTCTTCGAAGTGCAGGTAACGCAGTTCGACCGAGGTGGTCATGCTGCCGAAGGGCAGGGCGGCGATGAAGCGGTCGTAGACCTCGCCCAACTGCAGTCGATCGGAAATATCGCCTTCAAAGCGCAATTTGCAGCCGGTGGCGGAGATGTCCAACAGTTTGCCGGTGGGCGCGGCCTTGAGTTTCTCGCCGCCCAGCTCGATGTTCACCAGTTGTGCCAGCTTCAGCGCGGCACGGAACGCATTGCGGCGCTGATGGTAGACCACCTCGTCCGGCATGCTGCCGGTGTAGATACGGTGGCCGCCTTTTTCGCTGATGCTCAGGGTGCCGTTGCTTTCCCAGGCGATGCGTACACCGTCGTGAAAGCCTTCGATGCGGAAAGGCTCGCCATTCTCAAGGTGGCGTTCGCCATCGCGTGGAATCATTTCGTCCAGGGCCAGGGTCTTGCTGTCCCGGTTGACGTCGACCAGGTAGCTTTGAAAGCGCTGGCTGCGCTCATGGAAGGTGATGATCAGCGGGTCATGGCTTTCTTGCAGCATTCGCAAGGTGCCGGCGATTTCCAGAGGCGTGGTGAGCACCTTGGGTGGCTGCGGAGCATCTTCCGCATTAAGGGCGTTGAACACGGTTCTTCCATCTCCAGACAAAATACGACTACACGCAATAACCGTCATTTTGCCAGTATGTCGCGCGCCTTGGATAGGGCACGCTTTAAACCGGCGTCAGGCTTGGCTGCGGGTGCTTGGCTTAACCAGGCGTGAGGTAGAACCTTGGGCGTTATACAGGGCCGGAGGTTCGCCGCCGTGGAGTATGCGCAACTGATTGGCCGTCGTGGTTTGCTGAAGCTGGATCGACTGACCGTTGAGCAGGTTGGCTTCCTGACACTGGGTGAGTAATTGATTGAGTTCTTTGCTCTGGGCCAGCAACTGATCGCCGACCGAGGAGTGACTGGCCAACTGCGCAAGGCCGTCTTGATCAGCCGGCAGGCCGAGGCTGACGAGAATCTGGCTACGCTTCTTGCCGTGCTGTTCCAGCAGGACAATCAGCGATTGTTTGCGCGCCAGGATTTCTTCCAGCAGCGGCATATCCCGGCCGTAGAGGGCCAGGGATTCTTCTTTGAGCAGCTCGAGCAATTGTTGCGTCGGCGCCAGATCATCAATGATCAGTTGAAGCAGATTTTCGTCGTGGTGCATGGCTGGCCTTGGGTTTTAAGCGTCCAAAAGCCTGGCGCAGGCCTTTGCCTAGCGCTCGGCTTCGAAGTTAAGCAGCTTGCTGGCTACACGGTTGCTGTCGACTTTATAGCTGCCATCGGCGATCGCCTGTTTCAATTCGGCCACGCGGGCTTGATTGACGACGGGTTGATCGCGCAGCGAGTTAGTGACCTTCTGCAACTGTTGAGCCTCATTGCTCAGGTGTACGGATTCCCCGCTTTGGCTGGCGCCGGCCTGTTCTGCCTTGGCGGGCAGAGGCTGGGCCTTGGCTTCTACGCTGTCCTTGGTGCCGCTGGTGCGCGTAGTGCCTGGCAAAGCCGGGGCGTTATTCAAACGGCTGAAATCGATGACCATGATAAAAAACCTCTGGGTATTTGGACGCTTGCCATGTTTTCGGCCATACCCGTACAAACTTTAGGCGCGATTGACAATAAACCTGCATGCACGAACGTCAGGCTTACAGTGTAGGAAAAGCTGGCGTCCTATTCCAGCTATCTATAAAGCGACCTCGACTTGGCCGGGCGCTGTGACCCGTGCCCTGATGACGCGGTTGGAGTTGAGGTTCTTGACCCGGATCTGTTCGCTCATGCCGCCGTTGGACAGCGCTTCGCCCGGCATCTTCACGTTCAGCCCGCCGCTGCTCGCGGAAATGACGACCTGGTCGCCCTTGCGAATGACCTCGGCCTGTTCAAGATTGACCAGGGTGATGACCTGATCGCTGACCATTGGTCGGGTTAATCGTTGCCCAACAGCCTGGTCCACTGACGTCAGGTAGCCCTGATTGATCAGGCTGATGTCCCGCTCACGCAAGATGACATCCTCATCGCCGATGATTCCGCCGCGTTTAAGCGGCCGCGATACCACGACTACATCGCGGAACAGTTTGACCTGGGCGGGCACGAACACGGTCCAGGGCGAGGCACCTTCACAGCGGACCTTGACCGTCACGCGGCCAATGGGTTGGGCCGGGCTTTCCAGGGTGGCTGTCAATTCCTTGTCGCACATCGGCATGCGCAGGCGCGGGTCCAGTTGGTTGACCTGGATTTCATAACGTCCTGGCGTCTGAGTGGTTGCCAGATAATCTTCTACAGTGAACTCAAGAAAGCCTTGGGTGACGCCGATAAGTAGATCAGGCAATGTGACGTTGTCGGCGCGGGTAGTGGCGCTTGCGCCCACGGTAAACAACGCCATCCAGGCGCAGAGTAATCTGCGGTACCGTGGGCGGCTGGTGCGTCGGGAAACTGTCGTTTTCATATCCATGACCAAATAAAAAGCAAAGCTCGTGCCGTTTAGTGTTGGGTGCGCGTCGTACCCCCAAAGGTTTTAGCGTAGGAGTCTGGGCATGGCAGGTGTAATGGATTCAGTAAACCAGCGCACACAGCTGGTAGGGCAGAATCGCCTCGAACTGTTGCTTTTTCGCCTGGACGGCAAGCAGCTATATGGCATCAACGTGTTCAAGGTGCGGGAAGTGCTGCAGTGTCCCAAGCTGACGATCATGCCCAAGTCGAGCCCGGTGGTGTGTGGCGTAGCCAACATCCGTGGCGCGACCATTCCGATTCTCGACCTGGCGTTGGCCACGAGTTCGGCCGGCCTGCAAGACCGCGAGAACCCGTTTGTGATCATTACCGAATACAACACCAAGACCCAGGGTTTCCTGGTGCGCTCGGTGGAACGTATCGTCAACATGAACTGGGAAGAGATCCATCCACCGCCCAAGGGCACCGGTCGCGATCACTACCTCACGGCGGTGACGCGGGTGGACAACCAGTTGGTGGAAATCATCGACGTGGAGAAAATCCTCGCCGAAGTCGCACCGACTTCCGAAGCGATCTCGGTTGGCGTCGTCGATGCCGAAACGGCGCACAAGGCGGTTTCGCTGCGGGTGTTGACGGTGGACGACTCCTCGGTGGCGCGTAAACAGGTGACCCGTTGCCTGCAAACCATCGGCGTTGAGGTGGTGGCGCTCAATGATGGCCGCCAGGCGCTGGATTACTTGCGCAAGCTGGTGGATGAAGGCAAGAAGCCGGAAGAAGAGTTTTTGATGATGATTTCCGACATCGAGATGCCGGAAATGGATGGTTACACCCTTACGGCTGAGATACGTAACGATCCACGCATGCAAAAATTGCATATCATCCTGCATACTTCGTTGTCGGGCGTATTCAATCAGGCGATGGTCAAGAAGGTCGGTGCTGACGACTTCCTGGCTAAGTTCCGCCCTGATGACCTGGCATCCCGGGTAGTCGACCGGATCAAGGCAGCAGATCACGGCTAGGGGGATTTCCCTGGCGGTCACACGATTTAAGAGGCGGTATCATTGTCTACGGGTAATTTGGATTTCGAACAGTTCCGGGTCTTCCTGGAAAAAGCCTGTGGCATATTGCTCGGTGAAAACAAGCAATATCTGGTATCCAGCCGTCTCAACAAACTGATGGAACAGCAGGGTATAAAGTCCCTCGGTGAGTTGGTCCAGCGGATTCAGAGCCAGCCGCGCAGCGGGCTCAAGGAAATGGTGGTCGATGCCATGACCACCAACGAAACCCTGTGGTTTCGCGACACCTATCCCTTTGAAGTACTCAAGAGCAAAGTGCTGCCCGAGGCCATCAAGGCCAGCCCGGGTCAGCGTTTGCGGATCTGGTCGGCAGCCTGTTCCTCGGGGCAGGAACCGTACTCGATTTCGATGTCCATCGACGAGTTCGAGCGGACCAACATGGGCCAGTTGAAGGCCGGTGCGCAAATTGTCGCGACCGATTTGTCCGGCACCATGCTCACCAACTGCAAGACCGGCGAGTATGACAGCCTGGCCCTGGGCCGCGGTTTGTCCCCGGAACGCCTGCAGCGTTTCTTCGATCCGAAAGGCGCGGGGCGTTGGGCGGTCAAGGCGCCGATCAAGAGCCGGGTGGAGTTTCGCTCGTTCAACCTGCTCGACAGCTACGCCAGCCTGGGCAAGTTCGACATGGTGTTCTGCCGCAACGTGCTGATCTACTTCTCGGCCGAAGTGAAGAAAGACATCCTGCTGCGCATCCACGGCACGCTCAAGCGCGGTGGTTATCTGTTCCTCGGTGCATCCGAGGCGCTGAACGGCCTGCCGGATCATTTCCAGATGGTGCAGTGCAGTCCAGGGATCATTTACCAGGCCAAGTAAGTCGCACGCAGTCAACGTGTGGGAGGGGGCTTGCCCCCGATAGCGGTTCAGTTGATGTAACTATCACTGACACACCGCCGTCGGGAGCAAGCCCCCTCCCACATTTGTTTGCGCTGCAAACTTCCCAATAGCGGCAACCGCGATTGCCGCTTTACTGGCGCCACGCGGAAACCGGTTGCCGCTTTTCTGGCATTGCCGCCGGCAATCTCCCCGCAACCCCTTGATATATGGGCTCCCATCAGATTGGCATGTACCTTGCTTTAACCCTGTTAACGAACAGCAGGTCAGCCTAAAGGTTTCCGCCATGAGCATCAGCTTCGATAAAGCGCTCGGTATCCATGAACAAGCCCTGGGCTTTCGCGCCCAGCGTGCGGAGGTTCTGGCCAACAACATTGCCAACGCCGACACCCCGAACTACAAGGCTCGGGACCTGGACTTCTCCGCCGTGCTCGCCGCACAGCAGGACAAGACCAAGAACGGCACCTTCGCCTTGAACATGACCAATAGCCGTCATATCGAAGCGCAAGGCCTGAGCAGTGGTGACGAGTCGCTTCTGTATCGCACCCCGATGCAGCCATCGATCGACCAGAACACCGTCGACGCGCAGTTGGAGCAATCGGCCTACGCCGAGAACTCGGTGAACTTTCAGGCCAGCTTCACCCTGCTTAACAGCAAATTCAAAGGGCTGATGTCAGCCCTGCGTGGAGAGTAAGCCATGTCCCTAGCCAGTGTTTTCAATATTGCCGGCAGTGGCATGAGCGCGCAGACCACGCGTTTGAACACCGTCGCCAGTAACATCGCCAACGCCGAGACCGTGTCTTCGAGCATTGACCAGACGTATCGCGCGCGTCACCCGGTGTTCGCCACCATGTTCCAGGGCGGCCAGAGCGGCGGCAGCGATTCGCTGTTCCAGAACCAGGATGCTGCCGGACAAGGCGTGCAGGTACTCGGCGTGGTGGAAGACCAGAGCAATCTGGAAGCGCGCTACGAGCCGAATCACCCTGCGGCGAACGAAAAAGGCTACGTGTACTACCCGAACGTCAACGTGGTCGAGGAAATGGCTGACATGATTTCCGCCAGCCGCTCGTTCCAGACCAACGCGGAAATGATGAATACCGCCAAAACCATGATGCAGAAGGTCCTGACCCTGGGTCAGTGATAAGGGGTGCCAAACAATGGCCATTGTTGATACGACGAACAACACGGCAGTCCAGAACCTGTTCAATAGCAAGGTCAGTACTGCGACGACCAACAGCAGCCTCACCTCCGCCACCAAGGCGGCAACGGGCAACCAGTCGCTGGGTAAGGATGCGTTCTTGCAACTGTTGGTGACCCAACTGAAAAACCAGAACCCGCTGTCGCCCCAGGACAACGGTGCGTTCGTGTCTCAGTTGGCGCAGTTCAGCAGTCTGGAGGGCATCAACACCCTGAATGATTCGGTAAACAACATCTCCAGCAACTACAGCTCGTCGCAGGCGCTGCAGGCTTCGTCGCTGGTAGGCCGCTCGATCATTACCCAGACCGACACGGCGCTGGTGGATACCAGCAAGAGCATGACCGGCTCGGTCGCGGTGACGGCGGCAACGGGCAACGTCTCGGTCAAGATCACCGACAAAGACGGCGTCGTGGTGCGCACCCTCGATCTGGGCGCACAGAGCGCAGGTAGTTCCGACTTCATCTGGGATGGCAAGAACGCCAATGGTGAGGTCGCGGCTGCCGGGACTTACACCTTTGCGGCCACCACCAAGAACGACACAGGCGACTCGGTGGCACTGGCGACTTCTCTGCCGGCGACGGTCACCAGCGTGACCCTCAGCCAGACCGGCGGCGAAATGCTGCTTAACCTTGCTGGCGGCATGGGCAGCGTCAAGCTGTCGCAAATTCAGACTATCGGTACATAGAGCCGGCTAAATACGGCAGAGGGAGAGAAACATGTCTTTTAACATCGGCCTTAGCGGCCTCTATGCGGCCAACAAACAACTGGACGTGACCGGCAACAACATCGCCAACGTCGCGACCACTGGCTTCAAAGCGTCCCGCGCGGAGTTCGCGGATATCTACGCGGCGTCCAAACTGGGCACCGGCCAGAACAGCGTCGGTAACGGTGTGAACCTGGCGGCGGTGTCCCAGCAATTTACCCAGGGTGACGTCAACAACACGGGTGGCATCCTGGACATGGCGATCCAGGGCGGCGGCTTCTTCGTACAGAAGGGCAGCGACGGGTCGCTGGAATACACCCGTAGTGGTGCCTTCCGTTCGGACAAAGACGGCTATATCACCAACAACACCGGTACTTCGCGCCTGCAGGGCTACGCGGCGGATGCCAACGGCAAGATCGTCAAGGGCGGCTTGGTCGACCTGCAAGTGAGCCTGTCGAACCTACCGCCTAAAGCCTCCAGCACCGTGGACTCCACCAGTAACCTGAACTCCTCGGAGGCGGTGATCGACCAGGTGGCCAAGCCATTCAACCCAAGCGACACCAGTACCTTCACCACCCAGTACAGCACCACCTTGTACGACACCCAAGGCAACTCCCACCCGATGGTGCAGTACCTGGTGAAGACGGGTTCCAACCAATGGAACTCCTACACCTTGATCGACGGGGTTAACCCTAATGGCACACCGATCAGTGGCACAGGCGCAGTGGCACCTGTAGCGTCGACCTTATCGTTCGACACCTCCGGTAAGCTCACTGGCGTGGTTACGCCGCCTAGCACGACCTCCAACACCACCCTGACCATTTCCGACTGGAAACCGGGTACCGTGACCAATGGTGTATGGACAGCTAACGGCGCTGCGGCCAACACGAGTGGTATTGCGGTCAACATGGCGAGTATCACCCAGTACAATTCGGCCAGCTACCGCAACCCGCCGGTCACCGATGGTTATGCCACCGGCCAGATCACCGGGCTGAAAATCGACGGCAGCGGCGTACTGTTCGCCACCTTCAGTAACCAGCAGAGTAAGGCCATTGGCCAGATCTCCCTGGCCAGCTTCAACAATGAGCAAGGTCTGCAGCCAGCGGGCAGCACCACTTGGAAGGAGACCTACGCTTCGGGCCAGCCGGGCTATGACGCCCCTCAAGCCGGTACCCTCGGTTCGATCGTGGCCAACTCCCTGGAGAACTCCAACGTCAACCTGACCAACGAGCTGGTGGACCTGATCAAGGCCCAGAGCAACTACCAGGCGAACGCCAAGACCATCTCCACGCAGAGCACCATCATGCAGACCATCATCCAGATGGCCTGATGCGTTAGCGCTGCACAAGAAGCCCCTCGATCGAGGGGCTTTTTTTTGCGTTTTATTTGGCATTAAGACCTTTTCCCACTACCGATGCGGTTACGAGATGACACGCCTTTGTTGGAACGCGCCACACCTGTCTTTCCACCTATCCAGCCGAGAGGCGTTGGGTTCTCTCATTGTTGGGGAGAGGCGATATGTGGAGTTCATCGGTATCTGGCCAAGGGGTCGGGGGTGTGCGTTACGAAAGTGGGGGGGCAGGGCAACACCTGAAGGCCGCCAGCCAGTCTGATGGCACCCAGCAAGACACGGGCGCCGTCAAGGAAAGCGTCACAAAGCTGATCAAAGAGCTTGAAGACGCCGAAAAAACCTCGAAGAACCAGACGGCCCAGGAGTTGCGGGACAAGCTGAATGAAAAGCGAAAGGAGCTTGGTGAAGAGAAATTCAAGGAGATTCTCGATGATCTGAAGAAAGATGCGTCCGAGGGTTTTCTCGATTTCATGAAGAGAGCCTTTCCGGAGGCGTTTCCTGATGGCCCGTCTCCGGATAAACCCCCTTCACCCTCTCCCTCTCCTTCCCCCTCGCCGGGAGGAGGTGGAGGTGGAGGTGGAGGTGGAGGCGGTGGAGGCGGCGGCGGTGGTTTTGGCCCCAGCGAGGCCATGAGCAACAAGGCGATTACCGAAGGCGCGAAGCATTTCGACTACAAACCCGATAACAGTGAGCCGGGAAAAAAACCGGAGAATATCTGGAGCGGCTTCAAGCAGGGGCCGGACGGCAATTGCGTGACGGTTTCAGCGATCAAATCCGCCATGATGCACTTTGGCGAGAAACCCACCGATGTCTTCAAGGAGGTCAAGGAAACGGGTAATGGCTACTCGGTGACCATGCGCGATGGTGTCAAGGTTGATCTGACCAAGGATGAAGTGCGGCTAGCTGCCACTCATGCACGTTTCCAGGGGGATGATCCAAAAATGATGACCAACGCCAACTTCATGTTTGCCGTGAGTGCAAAACGGGCGCAAATGGAAAACAACGATGGCACTGCCGGGCGCAGCTTTCTGGATGGCATACGCACGCTCAACGATGGTGAGTACAGTCGGGAAGGTCTGGACCGCCTGGGGCTGCGCAACAATTACCGGCAGTCCACGGATGCCGACTTGCGAAACAGCAAGTCGGGGACGGTGGAGTACGGCGGTCATTCGATGGCGGTGATCGACGGCCGGATTGAACTGTGGGGCAAGCGGGGTGGGGTGCCCAAGACAGGGATTGCGACCATATTGTTCGGCAACTGACGGGCTTTGCCTGGGCAAAAGAAAACCCCGATAAACCCAACTGCAGCTAGGGTCTATCGAGGTTTTTTCAATCACGGGCAATCAAGCCCGGAACCGACTCAGCTTATTGGCACGCTTCGCAATCCGGCTCGTCGATCGCACAGGCTTTCGGCACTGGCGCCGGGCCGGCAGGTGCGGCGAGCACCGAGTCATCACCGTGGTTGCCGCTGGAAACCGCGTTCAGCTTGCCGGTGTTGATGGTCGACTTCTCGGTGCTGGTCGCGGCCAGGGCACGGAGGTAGTAAGTGGTTTTCAAGCCACGGTACCAAGCCATGCGGTAGGTCACGTCCAGCTTCTTGCCCGAAGCGCCGGCGATGTACAGGTTCAGGGACTGCGCCTGGTCGATCCACTTCTGACGACGGCTGGCGGCGTCAACGATCCACTTGGTGTCCACTTCGAACGCGGTCGCGTAGAGCTCTTTGAGTTCTTGCGGGATGCGTTCGATCTGCTGCACCGAACCGTCGTAGTACTTCAGGTCGTTGATCATGACCGAGTCCCACAGGTCGCGGGCTTTCAGGTCGCGAACCAGGTACGGGTTGATCACGGTGAATTCGCCCGACAGGTTCGATTTCACATACAGGTTCTGGTAGGTCGGTTCGATCGACTGCGATACGCCGGTGATGTTGGCGATGGTTGCGGTCGGCGCGATGGCCATGATGTTGGAGTTACGAATACCTTTCTGTACACGGGCACGTACCGGCGCCCAGTCCAGGGATTCGTTCAGGTCAACGTCGATGTACTTCTGGCCACGTTGCGCGATCAGGATCTGTTGCGAATCCAGCGGCAGGATGCCTTTGGACCACAACGAACCCTGGAACGTCTCGTAGGCACCGCGCTCGTCGGCCAAGTCGCAGGAAGCCTGGATCGCGTAGTAGCTGACCGCTTCCATGGACTTGTCGGCGAATTCGACCGCTGCATCCGAACCGTAAGGAATGTGCTGCAGGTACAAAGCGTCCTGGAAGCCCATGATGCCGAGGCCGACTGGACGGTGCTTGAAGTTGGAGTTCTGCGCCTGTGGCACCGAGTAGTAGTTGATGTCGATGACGTTATCGAGCATACGCACGGCGGTGTTCACGGTGCGTGCAAGCTTCACGGTGTCTAGCTTGCCGTTGACGATGTGGTTCGGCAGGTTGATCGAGCCCAGGTTGCAAACGGCGATCTCATCCTTGTTGGTGTTCAAGGTGATCTCGGTGCACAGGTTCGAGCTGTGGACCACGCCCACGTGCTGCTGCGGGCTGCGCAGGTTGCACGGGTCTTTGAAGGTCAGCCATGGGTGGCCGGTTTCGAAGAGCATGGACAGCATTTTGCGCCACAGGTCTTTGGCCTGGATGGTCTTGAACAGCTTGACCTTGCCTGGGTACTCGGTGAGGGCTTCGTAGTACTCGTAACGCTCTTCGAAAGCCTTGCCGGTCAGGTCATGCAGGTCCGGCACTTCGGATGGCGAGAACAGGGTCCATTTGCCGTCGTCGAAGACGCGCTTCATGAACAGGTCAGGAATCCAGTTGGCGGTGTTCATGTCGTGGGTACGACGACGGTCATCACCGGTGTTCTTGCGCAGCTCGATGAACTCTTCAATGTCCATGTGCCAGGTTTCCAGGTAGGCACAGACAGCGCCTTTGCGCTTGCCACCCTGGTTGACCGCTACGGCGGTGTCGTTGACGACTTTCAGGAACGGTACAACGCCCTGGGACTTGCCGTTGGTGCCCTTGATGTACGAACCCAGCGCGCGCACCGGGGTCCAGTCGTTACCCAGGCCGCCAGCGAATTTGGACAGCATGGCGTTGTCGTGGATCGCGTGGTAGATGCCCGACAGGTCATCCGGCACGGTGGTCAGGTAGCAGCTCGACAGCTGTGGACGCAGGGTGCCGGCGTTGAACAGGGTCGGCGTCGACGACATGTAGTCGAAGGACGACAGCAGGTTGTAGAACTCGATGGCGCGGTCTTCTTTGTGCTTCTCTTCAATCGCCAGGCCCATGGCCACGCGCATGAAGAACACTTGCGGCAGTTCGAAGCGGATACCGTCCTTGTGGATGAAGTAACGGTCGTACAGGGTTTGCAGGCCCAGGTAGGTGAACTGCTGGTCGCGCTCGTGGTTGATCGCCTTGCCGAGTTTTTCCAGGTCGAAGGTGGCCAGGACCGGGTTCAGCAATTCGTATTCGATACCCTTGGTGATGTACGCCGGCAAGGCCTTGGCGTACAGGTCGGCCATCTCGTGGTGGGTGGCGCTGGGGGCTACGCCGAGGAAGCCCAGGCCTTCGGCGCGCAGGGTGTCCATCAGCAGGCGCGCGGTCACGAACGAGTAGTTCGGCTCACGTTCAACCAGGGTACGGGCGGTCATCACCAGGGCGGTGTTGACGTCGGTCAGGGCCACGCCGTCGTACAGGTTCTTCAGGGTTTCGCGCTGGATCAGGTCACCGTCGACTTCTTCCAGGCCTT
Organism: Pseudomonas sp. PSPC3-2; assembly: GCF_049897085.1. Lineage (NCBI taxonomy): Bacteria > Pseudomonadati > Pseudomonadota > Gammaproteobacteria > Pseudomonadales > Pseudomonadaceae > Pseudomonas > Pseudomonas sp. PSPC3-2. Next base: position 42,958 of record NZ_JAFCVO010000021.1, on the reverse strand, counting down.
CGCAGGCCTCGGTGATGATGGTGTTCAGGCGGCCCAGGTCCAGCGGCGCGAATGTGCCGTCGGCCAGGGTGATGCGGATCGATGGGTGCGCTTGTACGGCGGCTTCGTCGACTGGGGAGCGAACGGCGCGCTCTTTGGAGCGGGCGTCACGGTAGATCACGTAGTCGCGGGCGACTTTCTGCTCGCCGGCACGCATCAGGGCCAGTTCGACCTGGTCCTGGATTTCTTCGATGTGGATGGTGCCGCCCGAAGGCATACGACGCTTGAAGGTCGCGCTGACTTGTTCGGTCAGGCGGGCAACGGTGTCGTGGATGCGCGACGAGGCGGCAGCGGTGCCGCCTTCAACTGCAAGAAACGCTTTGGTGATGGCGACGGTGATTTTGTCATCGGTGTAAGGAACGACAGTGCCGTTACGCTTGATCACGCGCAATTGGCCTGGTGCAGTGGCGGACAGATCCATATTCGAATCAGCGGCCTGCGGCACGGAGCCCTGCGGGTTCTCGCGAGTTGTGTCGGTTTGCATGGGGTGTTGTCTCCACATTCTATATTTATTTGGGCACCATCACGGCGCCCACCGTTCCGTCCTGAAGCACTTACAGCAGGCCTGGGCCTGGCATAACAACTTCGAGACAGGAGGAAGGGAGCTCATCGCGCCGCTTCCATGCCGAAGTCTTCGGTTTAGAGCTCAAAAGCTCCTCGCCGTATTCCTGGTGGGTGACAGTTGCCAAGTTCAAGCACTGCAACACCCGTACCGTTTTGCGCTGTTGGCGCGCTAAAACGGTTGCCATCCGCTTGAGCGGTTTGGGCTTTAAAAAATGCTGGAGTTGGACCAAACAGGAGCAAGAAAGGACTTGAGTTTCTTGTCTGATTTGTGTTTGGTCTTTTCGCTCAAAACCCTACATGTAGGGTTTTTTTTGCGCCGAGGTACAAGATAATGCGTTTTTGGAGGCTTAGCAATCCAAGGTCTGTGGATAACGCTGTGGGTAAAATGTGTATGAAACCTAGAATGCCCGTGTAGGCCGCAGTACTGCTGGACCGCGCCGTTTGTCACTGAATATTCCAAGGAAAAAACGGCCCATTGGATTTTTGAGGGCGCGAACCCTATCACAAAAAAACGTGATCACCGAATGCATTTCCTGGCTTGTGTTTGAGGGTTGGGGCATGGCTACAATCGATCTTTTTTATGCCCTTACAACATTACAAATAGGGTATGGCTGGCGAAGATCTAAAGGTGGGAGGGGGCTTGCTCCCTCCCACCTTTAGATCGAGCAGGCCAATCAATTCCTTAATAACAACGAGGATTACCTGTGGAGCATGAAGCCTGGCAAATTCTGATCGTCGAGGATGACGAGCGATTGGCCGAGTTGACCCGCGAGTACCTGGAGAGCAACGGCCTGTGCGTGTCGGTGGAAGGCGATGGCGCCCAGGCTGCCGCGCGGATCATCGCCGAGCAGCCGGACCTGGTGATCCTCGACCTGATGCTGCCCGGCGAAGACGGCCTGAGCATCTGCCGCAAGGTGCGCGAGCGCTACGACGGAGTGATCCTCATGCTCACCGCACGTACCGACGACATGGACCAGGTACTGGGCCTGGACATGGGCGCCGACGACTACGTGTGTAAACCCGTGCGTCCGCGCCTGTTGCTGGCACGTATCCAGGCGCTGTTGCGCCGCAGCGAGCCGGCGGAACCCGTCGTGGTGGAAAACCAGCGCCGCCTGCAATTCGGCCCGCTGCTGGTGGATAACGCCCTGCGCGAAGCCTGGCTGCAGGGCGAGGGCATCGAACTGACCAGCGCCGAGTTCGACCTGCTGTGGCTGCTGGTGGCGAATGCCGGGCGCATCCTGTCCCGCGAAGAAATCTTCATCGCCCTGCGCGGCATCGGTTACGACGGCCAGGACCGCTCGATTGACGTGCGCATCTCGCGTATCCGTCCGAAGATCGGCGACGACCCGATCCACCCGCGCCTGATCAAGACCGTGCGCAGCAAAGGCTATTTGTTCGTCCCCGAAGCCGCCGCCGACATGCCGCTGTGAACTCGATCTTCCTGCGCATCTACGGCGGCATGTGTGCGGCGCTGATCCTGGTGGCGCTGTTGGGCGTGCTGGCGTTGCACCTGCTCAATGACGTGCGCAGCGGGCAGTACCGTGAGCGCCTGGCCCACGGCACGTTTGCCTTGATGGGCGATAACCTGCAACCCATGAGCGCGATTGAGCGCCAGCGCGCGCTGGCGGTGTGGGAACGCCTGCTGGGTATTCCTCTGACGCTGCGCACCTACACCGATGCTCAATTGGACCTCGGCCAGCGCACCCGCCTGCAGCACGGCCAGGTGCTGGTGCAACAGACCGGCCCCCATGCGGCACGGGTGCTGCGGTTGGTCAGCGAGACGGATCAATTGGTGCTGGAAGGTGAAGTGCAGCAGATCAGCGAGCAATTGGCGCGCGCGACCATTTACCTGTTGGCCGACGAACTGGTGCGTTTCCCGGTGGCCGAGCAGCCGCAGCGGCTGGCCGCTATAAAAGAAGCCAAGGGTTTTGGCTTCGAGATGCACCTGATGGCCCTCGACCAGGCCGATATGGATGACGACCAGCGCCGCCGCGTGGCGGAGGGCGATACGGTGATGGCGCTGGGCAAGGGTGGCGATTCGATTCGGGTGTTTGCCGGCATGGTCGGCACGCCCTGGGTGCTTGAAATCGGCCCGTTGTATCAAATGAACCCTTACCCGGCGCAATGGTTGATCCTGATTGCGTTGATCGGCCTGACCCTGATTGGCCTGATCGTCTATCTATTGGTGCGTCAGCTTGAGCGCCGCCTCAAAGGCCTGGAAGCGGCCGCCACGCGTATTGCCAAAGGCAACCTGGAAGTGCGCGTGCCGGCGCGTGGCGCCGACTCGGTAGGGCGCCTGGCCGCCGCCTTCAATGGCATGGCCGAGCACCTGCAGCAGTTGCTGGCGATCCAGCGCGAACTGGTGCGCGCCGTGTCCCACGAACTGCGCACCCCGGTGGCACGCCTGCGTTTCGGCCTGGAGATGATCGGCGACGCCGCCACCCCGCAGGCCCGGCGCAAATACCTCGAAGGCATGGACAGCGATATCCAGGACCTCGACGGCCTGGTCGACGAAATGCTCACCTACGCGCGCCTGGAGCAGGGCGCGCCGGCGCTGAATTTCCAGCGGGTCGACCTCAATGCGTTGCTCGACCAGGTGATCGGCGAATTATCGCCACTGCGTCCGCAGGTCAACGTGGCCCGTGGTATTTGCCTGTCATCGGCGCATTGGGACGATGCCTGGGTCGATGCCGAGCCGCGCTACCTGCACCGTGCCCTGCAAAACCTGGTGAGCAACGCCATGCGCCATGCCCAGGGTCAGGTACTGATCAGCTACCAGGTCGGCCAACTGCGCTGCCGCATCGATGTGGAAGACGATGGCCCCGGCGTACCGGAAAGCGCCTGGGAGCGCATCTTCACGCCTTTCCTGCGCCTGGACGATAGCCGCACCCGCGCCTCGGGCGGGCATGGCCTAGGCTTATCGATTGTGCGGCGGATAATTTATTGGCATGGCGGGCGGGCGTTGATCAGCAAGAGCAACAACCTGGGAGGGGCATGCTTCAGCCTGAGTTGGCCTAGGGACCAGGATAAATCCTGACACTGCTATCGGGGGCAAGTCGAACCGTCGATGACGCTCGATCAGACGCTGATTGCTACAAGGCTCAACAACTGCTCCCCCTCCACCGCAAATTGCCCAACCAATTCCTTACCGTGACGCCACTCTTCGGACAAGTCCGTCAGCAGCCGCAACCGCACCTGCCCGTTCTCTGACCATTCCAGCACCTCGGCATGCTCAAAATAAAAGCGCTTCTGCACGATCGGGTAAAGCGCCTTGAACAAACTCTCCTTGGCCGAAAACGTCAGTGTCACCAGCAGCGCATGTTGCTCACGCGGCAACAGGGCCATGCGCTGCAACTCAGCGGCGCTGAGAATTTCCCCGGCCAGGCGTTCGGCGCGCTCCAGGCTCAGGACATTTTCCAGGTCCATCCCCAGCCCACGCCATTGCGCCTTGTGACCGACAATCGCCGCCGCGTGCCCGCTGCTGTGGGTGATGGAGCCGCAGATATGGTGCGGCCACACCGGCGCACGGTCTTCGCCGATTGCCGGCACGCAGTCCAGGTTATCGAGCTGTTGCAAGGCGGCGCGGGCGCATAACCGGCCGGCGAGAAATTCCGCCTGGCGCTTGGCCACCGAGCGTTGGATGCTCGCCGGCGGCGGCACGGCGCTGCGTTGGAAATCATCGGCGATCAACAAGGCCGGATCAAAGCGCGTACTGAGCAGCACCGTGCCCGGCAAGGGATCGGGCAACGGCCAATGGGCGTCGAGCGGGGTGCAGCAAGCGGGTAGGGGCGTCATGCGCGGTATTTTGCCGAGTTGACGCGCCAGTGGATAGCCCGCAGCGGTTCAGGCCAGGTTCAGAGCCTGTTCAGGGGGAGTTCAGGGGCGCTTGCGTAGTGTGGGTCCACAGCCAAAACGCGTAGAGGTAGGCACCATGACTGCGATCAAGAAGCTTATGTTGGCATTGACCATGCTCAGTGCCACCGCCGGGGCGCAGGCCAGCGATGGTGCCTTTGCGGGATTCGGTCGCGAGAAAACCAAGAAATCCAGCACGCTGATGCAGCGTGTGAGCTTCGACGAGGTGCGCAGCCAGGTCGCGCCGTGGGGCCAGTCGCTGGGCCTGAGCACCCCGCAGGCGGCTTACCGCGCCGGTTATGAGCACCTGAGTGGCCAATACAATGGCATTAAACTGCGCCCGCAAGACCTGCAGGGCCGCTATGATATCCCTCTGTCGGACAGTTGATTTGCCTTGGAGAGCCTTATGAAATTGCTGGTGGTGGAAGATGAGGCGCTGTTGCGTCATCACCTGTATACCCGCCTGACCGACAGCGGGCATGTGGTCGAAGCCGTGGCCAACGCGGAAGAGGCCTTGTACCAGACCGGCCAATTCAACCATGACCTGGCGATCATCGACCTCGGCCTGCCCGGCATGGGTGGCCTTGACCTGATCCGCCAACTGCGCACCCAGGACAAGACCTTCCCGATCCTGATCCTCACCGCTCGCGGCAACTGGCAGGACAAGGTCGAAGGCCTGGCCGCTGGCGCCGACGACTATGTGGTCAAGCCGTTCCAGTTCGAAGAGCTGGAGGCGCGGATGAATGCGTTGCTGCGCCGTTCCAGCGGCTTTACCCAGTCGACCATCGTCGCCGGCCCCTTGCTGCTGGACCTCAATCGCAAGCAAGCCTCGCTGGATGAGCAGCCACTGGCGCTGACCGCCTACGAGTACCGGATTCTCGAGTACCTGATGCGTCACCATCAGCAGGTGGTGCCCAAGGACCGCTTGATGGAGCAGCTCTACCCCGATGACGACGAGCGCGACCCGAATGTCATCGAAGTGCTGGTCGGCCGCCTGCGCCGTAAACTGGAAGGCCCGGCCGGGTTCAAACCGATCGACACCGTGCGCGGCCTGGGCTATCTGTTCAATGAGCGCTGCCGTTGATTCGCTCGTTACGTGTGCGCTTGATGCTGGCGGCCGCCACCCTGGCCGTGCTGTTTATGCTGGGGTTGTTGCCGGCCATGCAGGGCGCGTTCAGCCTGGCCTTGCAGGACTCGATCGAGCAGCGCCTGGCGTCGGACGTTACGACCTTGATTTCGGCGGCGCGGGTCGAAAACAACCGCCTGCAGATGCCGGCGCAGTTGCCGGACGAACGCTTCAACCTCACCGATAGCCGGTTGCTCGGTTATATCTACGACCGCGAAGGCCACCTGGTATGGCGCTCGCGGGCGACCCAGGAAGAAAAGATCAACTACAAGCCGCGCTATGACGGGCGTGGGAATGAATTTGCGCGGATTCGCGAGAGCGATGGCCAGGAATTCTTCGTGTATGACGTCGAGGTCAAGCTGCTCGGCGGCAAGAGCGCGGCGTTCAGCATCGTCGCGCTGCAACCGGTGCGCGAATACCAGTTGACCCTCGAAGGCCTGCGCGAAAACCTCTACCTGGGCTTCGGCGCGGCGTTGCTGGTATTGCTGACCTTACTCTGGCTGGGCCTGACCTGGGGCCTGCAGGCGTTGCGGCGCCTGAGCCAGGAGCTGGACCAGATCGAAGGCGGCACCCGCGAAAGCCTCAGTGAAGAGCACCCCCGCGAACTGCTGCGCCTCACCGGGTCCCTCAACCGTTTGTTGCACAGTGAGCGCGAGCAGCGTACTCGCTACCGCGATTCCCTCGACGACTTAGCCCACAGCCTGAAAACCCCGCTGGCGGTGTTGCAAGGCGTGAGCGAAGACATGGCCCAGCGCCCCGAAGACCGCGACCAGGCCTGGGTGCTGCAATCGCAGATCGAACGCATGAGCCAGCAGATCAGCTACCAATTGCAGCGCGCCAGCCTGCGTAAAAGCGGTTTGGTACGCCATCAGGTGCGCCTGCAGCCGGTGCTGCAAAGCCTGTGTGACACGCTGGACAAGGTCTACCGCGACAAGCGCGTCAAGGTGTCCTTCGAGTTGCCGGACGAGTGCGATGTGCCCATCGAAAAAGGCGCCTTGCTGGAACTGCTCGGCAACCTGCTGGAAAACGCCTACCGCCTGTGCCTGAGCGAAGTGCGCATCAGCCTGGTGGAAAGCCAGGAAGGCATTGAGCTGTGCATCGAAGATGACGGCCCCGGTGTACCGCCCGACCAGCGCGCGCGGATTCTGCAACGCGGCGAGCGGCTGGATCGCCAGCACCCGGGGCAGGGGATCGGCCTGGCGGTGGTCAAGGACATCATTGAAAGCTACGGCGCGCGCCTGACTCTGGGGGACTCACCGTTGGGGGGCGCGGCATTCAAGATTCACTTCCCGGCCCTGTGACCCAGCGGGTGATCTGACTCATCAGGTTTCCTGCGCGCGGTAGGCCCCCGGCGTCAATCCCGTCCACTTCTTGAACGCCCGATGAAACGCCGACGGCTCGGAAAACCCGAGCTGCTCGGCAATTTCCTGCAAAGACAAGTTCGCGCGTCCCAGATGGTAAATGGCGATGTCCCGGCGCAACTCATCCTTGAGCGCTTGAAAACTGCTGCCTTCTTCACGCAGATGCCGGCGCAGGGTCTGCGGGCTGATGTGCAGGTGTTGGGCAACGGCGTCCAGGTCCGGCCAGGGCGTGCGGTCACGGCTGAGCAGGCGGCGGATCTGGCTGCTCAAGCTGTCGCCTTCATCGGGCCGCGACAGCAAGTCGGCGGGAGAACGCTGCAGGAAATGCTTGAGCGTGCGCTCGTCCTGCAGCAGCGGCAGGCTCAAGTAACGGGCAGGAAACACCAGGCTGCTGTTCGGTGCGCCGAACACCTGTGGGCAGGGAAACAACAGGTCGTATTCGCTGGCGTGGGCTGGCATCGGGTAGCTGAACGTGGCCTGGTGCAGACGGATGCGCTGGCCGATCAACCAACTGCCGAGGCGATGCCAGATCACCAGCAGGCATTCACTGAGAAAATGATCTGGGTCGCCTAGCTGTGAGTCGTCCAGGCTCAAGCGGGCCATTTCGCCTTCCCGTGTCAGATGCCAACGCGGACCCTGTGGGAATAGGCTATAAAACAATAAGCCGCGTTCCAGAGCCTTCTCTAGGGTGCGGCAATGGATCAGCGCGTGGCACATCATCGCGAACGTGCCGCGCTTGCTCGGCCCTTCGGCGAAGCCCAGGTACTCGTCGTCCAGCGCGAGCCAGAGCATTTGCAGCAGCCGGGTAAATTGTTCCGGCGCGATGCGGGCGCGGGGTTCGGTCAGCAGTTCTGGGGTGATGCCCACCTGCTGCAACAGGCCCGAGTAGTCGTAGCCGGCCCGGCGCGCACCGCCGAGGGCGGCTCGGGCGTAGTGACTGGCGATGGTACGTTCACGCATGCAAGGGCCTCGTCCATGGAGTGGCGGATGGTAGCCACCCCCCAGTACCACGACAAGGCGGATATCCGCCAAATTGTAGGACGAGACTCGATGAGTTGGCGGAAAACCGCCGCCTGACGGGCCGCGTTGCGGCACGGCTTAATCCCTCCCACCCTTATGTCTAAGGGGCTTCAGACAGTTTCAGCAAAGTGGCACGGCGTTTGCGATAAGGATTACAGCGCAGGCCTTGTCCTACAAGTCTCGCAAACAACAAATCCCTCCAGTGCAGGAGGGTTCGCAATTCAAGTGCCGTGGGCAATGGCGGATATTTGCCACACGGGACGATTGAGGAACTTTACAATGACGACTCGTCAGCCACTGTACAAATCCCTGTATTTCCAGGTGATCGTTGCCATCGTTATCGGTATTTTGCTCGGCCACTTTTACCCGCAGACCGGCGTGGCCCTCAAGCCGCTGGGTGACGGGTTTATCAAACTGATCAAAATGGTCATCGCCCCGATCATCTTCTGCACCGTTGTCAGCGGCATCGCCGGCATGCAGAGCATGAAATCGGTCGGCAAAACCGGCGGCTACGCGCTGCTGTACTTCGAAGTCGTGTCCTCCATCGCCCTGCTGATCGGCCTGTTCGTGGTGAACGTTGTGCAGCCGGGCGCCGGCATGCACATCGACGTGGCCACCCTGGACGCTTCGAAAGTCGCGGCCTACGTGACGGCTGGTGCGGACCAGAGCATCGTTGGCTTCCTGCTTAACGTGATCCCGAACACCATCGTCGGTGCCTTCGCCAACGGCGACATCCTGCAAGTCCTGATGTTCTCGGTGATCTTCGGTTTCGCCCTGCATCGCCTGGGTGCCTACGGCAAGCCGGTGCTGGACTTCATCGATCGCTTCGCCCACGTGATGTTCAACATCATCAACATGATCATGAAGCTCGCGCCAATCGGTGCCCTCGGCGCCATGGCGTTCACCATCGGTGCCTACGGTGTCGGCTCGCTGGTGCAACTGGGCCAGTTGATGATCTGCTTCTACATCACCTGCGTCCTGTTCGTGGTCGTGGTGCTCGGCGCCATCTGCCGCGCGCACGGTTTCAGCGTGCTGAAACTGATCCGCTACATCCGTGAAGAGCTGCTGATCGTTCTGGGTACGTCCTCGTCTGAATCGGCACTGCCACGCATGCTGATCAAGATGGAGCGTCTGGGCGCGAAGAAATCCGTGGTTGGCCTGGTGATCCCGACCGGCTACTCGTTCAACCTCGACGGTACGTCGATCTACCTGACCATGGCTGCCGTGTTCATCGCCCAGGCGACTGACACGCACATGGACATTACCCACCAGATCACGCTGTTGCTGGTGCTGCTGCTGTCCTCCAAAGGCGCTGCAGGCGTGACCGGCAGTGGTTTCATCGTACTCGCCGCGACCCTGTCGGCCGTAGGCCACCTGCCGGTTGCCGGTCTGGCGCTGATCCTGGGTATCGACCGCTTCATGTCCGAAGCCCGTGCGCTGACCAACCTGGTCGGTAACGCCGTGGCGACCCTGGTGGTAGCCAAGTGGGTCAACGAACTGGACGAAGACAAGCTGCACGTCGAGCTGGCTTCCGGTGGTCGTGGTATCTCCGACACTCGTGAAGAAGATGACCTGGGCGTGGCCGAAGGCCCTGCGCCGGTGATCAAGTAAGACGCTGATGGCGTGAACTGACGTCCACAGCAATCCGCAAACGCCCCGACTGGTTCGGGGCGTTTGCGTTTCTGCCCGGTCACTTTGCGGATTTTTGGTTTACATTAAGCCCATGTTCCATCAAAGGCCCGGTGAAGATTCGTCTTCACAAGAGAGCCTCCTCAGCCTGAGCCAATCTGCGCGTACCCGAACCAGCGATACCTTTCGCGACAGATGGCTCGCCCCTAAATGCAGCAAATAGGCGGGCGTGCCCAATGATTACCCTGAAACTCAACGGCCAAGACCATCAACTGGACGTCACCGAGGAGATGCCACTGTTGTGGGCGATCCGCGATGTGGCGGGCTACAACGGCACCAAATTCGGCTGCGGCATGGGCCTGTGCGGCGCATGCACCATTCATATCGACGGCGCGCCGGCGCGCAGTTGCATCACCCCGATCGGCGCGGTCAAGGGCCAAGCCGTCAGCACCATCGACAACCTGCACACCGACCCGATCGGCCAGGTCGTGCAGCAAGCCTGGCTGGACAGCGCCGTGGCCCAGTGCGGCTACTGCCAGGGCGGGCAAATCATGTCGGCCACCGCGCTGCTGAAAACCAACCCCAACCCCAGTGACGAGCAGATCGAAGAGGCGATGGTCGGCAATATCTGTCGGTGCGGCACTTACAACCGCATCAAGACCGCGATCCGCCAGGCGTCGACGCATCTGCAGGGGGCCAAGGCATGAGCCGCTTACCCGCTGATTTCGTCCTCAATAACCTCAGTCGCCGTGGTTTCCTGCAGGGCGTCGGCGCCACCGGCGCGCTGGTGATCGCCGCCAGTTGGGGCTTGCCCGAGGCGTTTGCCGCTGATGCCGTCAAGAAATATGGCGGCGATGCCATGCCCCATGGGCTGATCGATGACCCCAAGGTCTACGTCAGCATCGCCACCGACGGTACCGTGACGGTGATTTGCAACCGTTCGGAAATGGGCCAGGGCGTGCGTACCAGTCTGAGCCTGGTGGTGGCCGATGAGTTGGACGCCGATTGGGCCCATGTGCGGGTCCAGCAGGCGCCGGGCGACGAAGTGCGTTACGGCAACCAGGACACCGATGGCTCGCGCAGCATGCGCCACTGGTTCGAACCGATGCGGCGTTGCGGCGCGAGTGCGCGCGCGATGCTGGAACAGGCGGCTGCCGACCAGTGGAAAGTCCCGTTGGGCGAGTGCCGTGCGCAGTTGCATAAGGTCATCCACCAGCCCAGCGGTCGCGCCCTGGGCTATGGTGAATTGGCCGCCGCTGCCGGTGCATTGGCGGTGCCGGCGCGGGACACGCTGCGCCTCAAGCAGCCGTCGGAGTTCCGCTACATCGGCAAAGAGGGTGTCAAGGCCATCGATGGTGTCGACATCGTTAACGGTCGCGCAGTCTACGGCGCGGACGTGCATTTCGACGGCATGCTCTACGCCACCATTGCACGGCCGCAGGTCTATGGCGGCAAGGTCAAATCCTTCGATGCCAGTGCGGCGTTGAAGGTGCCGGGGGTGATCAAGGTCGTCGAAATCGAAAGCCGCCCTCTGCCTTCGGAGTTCCAGCCGCTGGGCGGCGTGGCCGTGGTGGCGAGCAACACCTGGGCGGCGATCAAGGGCCGTGAAGCGCTGAGCATTGTCTGGGATGACGGCGTCAACGCCGGCTACAACTCCATCGATTACCGCAAGGCTCTGGAAGCGGCCGCGCAGCAACCGGGTAAAGTGGTGCGCAATACCGGCACCCTCGACCAGGCCATGAGCGCTGCCGACAGCACCCTCGAAGCCGCTTATTACCTGCCGCATCTGGCCCAGTCGCCGATGGAGCCGATGGTTGCCATCGCCCGTTTCGACAAGGGTCAGTGCGAAGCCTGGGCGCCAAGCCAGGCGCCTCAGGTGACTCGCGAGCGCGTTGCCGAGCGCCTGGGCCTGCCTTTCGATAACGTGACCATCAATGTCACGCTGCTGGGCGGTGGCTTCGGTCGCAAGTCCAAGCCGGACTTCGTGGTCGAGGCGGCCATCCTCGCCAAGGAATTCCCCGGCAAGGCCGTGCGCGTGCAGTGGACCCGTGAAGATGATATCCACAACTCCTACTTCCACACGGTTTCCGCCGAGTACCTCAAGGCTGGCCTGAACAAGGACGGCCTGCCTTCTGCCTGGCTGCACCGCACCGTCGCGCCGAGCATCACCGCACTGTTTGCGCCGGGCATGAACCATGAGGCGGCGTTCGAGCTGGGCATGGGCTTTACCAACATGGCCTACGCGATTCCCAACGTGCGCCTGGAAAACCCCGAAGCTGCGGCTCACACCCGGGTTGGCTGGTATCGCTCGGTGTCGAACATCCCCCACGGTTTTGCGATTCAGAGCTTTGTTGATGAGCTGGCGCATAAGGCCGGTCAGGACCCGTTGCAGTACCAACTCAAGTTACTCGGGCCGGATCGTCAGATCGATCCTAAAACCCTGAGCGATGAGTGGAACTACGGCGAATCCCCGGAGCGCTACCCGATCGATACCGCCCGCCTGCGCGGTGTGCTGGAAACCGCCGCCAAGGCCGCCGGCTGGGGGCGCACGCTGCCCAAGGGCCGAGGACTGGGGCTGGCGGTGCATTACAGTTTCGTCACCTATGTGGCGGCGGTGATCGAGGTCGAAGTCAAAGACGACGGCACGCTGATCGTACACAAGGCGGATATCGCCGTGGACTGCGGCCCGCAGATCAATCCGGAACGCATTCGCTCGCAATTCGAAGGCGCCTGCGTGATGGGCCTGGGCAACGCGGTATTGGGCGAAATCAGCTTCAAGGACGGCAAGGTCCAGCAGGATAACTTCCATATGTATGAAGTGGCGCGTATGTCCCTGGCGCCCAAGGTCGTTGCGGTACACCTGGTCACGCCACAGGGCGAGGTGCCGTTGGGTGGTGTCGGTGAGCCCGGCGTGCCGCCGATTGCGCCGGCGTTGTGTAATGCGATCTTTGCCGCCACCGGCAAGCGCATTCGTAGCCTGCCCGTGCGCTACCAACTGCAGGGCTGGCAGGAGACGAAGTCCTGATGGACAGTGTGGATCTGAATGTCCTGCGCAGCGTGCTCGAATGGCGCCGCGCGGGGCAGCGGGTGGTGTTGTACAGCGTGGTCCAGACCTGGGGCAGCGCGCCGCGTCCGCCCGGGGCCATGCTGGCCTTGCGCGGTGACGGGGTAGTGATTGGCTCGGTGTCCGGCGGCTGCATTGAAGATGACTTGATTGCGCGTTTGCAGGATGGTCGGTTGGCGGATGATGGGCCAGCGGTGCAGTTGGTGACCTACGGCGTGACGCGCGATGAAGCGGCGCGGTTTGGCCTGCCGTGTGGCGGCACCCTGCGCCTGACCGAAGAGCGCGTGATGGAGTGGCAGTGGGTGGCCGAGTTGCTGGCGCGCTGTGAAGCCCATGAAATCGTCGCTCGCGAGTTGGACCTGGCCACCGGCAATGTGCGCTTGAGCGCTGCGAGCAAGACCGACGTGGTGACCTTCGACGGCGAGCGCTTGCGCGCCATTTATGGCCCGCGCTGGCGCCTGCTGTTGATCGGCGCCGGGCAGCTGTCACGCTATGTGGCGCAAATGGCGCGGTTGCTGGATTTCGAAGTGCTGATCTGCGACCCGCGTGAAGAGTTCGTGTATGGCTGGGAAGAACAGCATGGCCGCTTTGTGCCCGGCATGCCTGATGAAGCGGTGCTGAACATCCAGACCGACGAACGCACGGCTATCGTCTGCCTGACCCACGATCCGCGCCTGGACGATATGGCGTTGCTGACGGCATTGAACTCCAGCGCGTTCTATATCGGCGCGCTGGGTTCGCGGGTCAACACCCGTAAACGCCGGGAAAACCTGGCGGCGCTGGGGATGTCTGCGCAGGCGATTGCGCGGCTGCATGGGCCGATCGGTTTGCATATCGGCAGCCATACACCGGCGGAGATTGCCCTGTCGTTGCTGGCGGAAATTGTCGCGATCAAGAACGGCGTGGCACTGCTGCAGAAAAAGCCGATGCCGGTGCAGGTTGAATGAGCGTCACGGTGATTGTGCTGGCGGCGGGGCAGGGCAGTCGTTTTCGCGCTGCAGCCGCGGCTGATCAGGATAAGTTGCTGGCTGATTGCGTGGGCCGGGACGCCGTAGTGCGGCCGGTGATCGAGCAGGTGCTGGTGAATTTGCCGGCGTGCGCTGTAAAACGCGTGGTGGTGACCTCGCCCGATCGGCTTGAAGTCATTCGTCTGGCGCAGGCCCGTGGCTGCGAGGTAGTGCAGCTGTGCTCAGGCGGAATGGGCGACAGCATTGCCGCAGCGGTCGCGGCCAGTGGTTCCAGCGATGGCTGGCTGGTGGTGCTGGGTGATATGCCGTTCATTCTGCCGTCCAGCATTGAACGGGTGTTGGAGCGCATAGACGGTATCAGTGTGCCGGTGCATGCCGGCCAGTATGGGCATCCGGTTGCGTTTGGACGGGCGTTCGGGCCGGCGTTGATGGCGTTGACGGGTGATTGCGGGGCCAAGCCACTATTTGCCCAGGGGCAAGTGCGCGAGATCCAGGTAAGTGATCCTGGCGTACTCTGGGATGTGGATCTTCCGCATCTGTTGGATTTCAAACCGCTCTGAAATGTGGGAGGGGGCTTGCCCCCGATTGCGGGCCAGCCAACATATCTGGTGACTGATACATCGCAATCGGGAGCAAGCCCCCTCCCACATTGGTTTTTCAGCGTTTTGACAATTGGCATAAAAAAGCCCCGCCTGAGTGATCAGACGGGGCTTTTTAGTGGCGGATGGAATCAAACGAGAGGTTTAGGCTCGTGCTCTTCTTCCAGGGCTTTTGGGTGGTGCTCTGCCACTTCTTCAACGGAACTCGGGGTCTCGTCGACGAATGGGGCAGTGTGTTCGACCACTTCGGCGGCAGCCGGTGCGGCAGCGGCAGCAGCGGCGGCAGCTTCGGCTTCCTTGCGGCGACGGCGCACTTCACGTGGGTCGTTCGGCGCACGGCCGTTTTCGGTCAGGGTAATGGCCGGTGCGGCTTCAACCACCGGGGCGGCGGGTTCGGCAACGACGGGTGCTTCAACCACTGGCGCAGGCTCGGCAACCGCTACCGGAGCGGCTTCAACCACTTCGACAACCGGGGTTGGCGCTGCTTCTACCACAGGGGCAGGGGCGGGCGCTTCAACCGGTGCGGCAGGTTCGGCTGTCCACTGGAAGGCGGTCTGTTCTTCGCGAACTTCACGCACGGCCGGGGCGGCTTCTTCGACAACCGGTGCTTCGACAACGGCTTCAACCACTGGCTGTGGCTCAACCACCGGGGCAGGCTCCGCAGCAACTACTTCGGTTTCTGGTTGGGCTTCGCGAACCGGCGCAACTTCCACTTCCGCAACCACTGGGGCTTCGATCGGGGTGGTTGCTTCTACGACCGGTGCTTCAACCACTGGGGTCTCGGCGACTGGTGCCTCTACCGCAACGGTTTCTTCGACGGCGGCAGTGGCGCGTTCAGCCTGCTCGTGAGCCTGGGCTTCAGCAGGTGCGCTGATGACCGAGCTGGCAACGGCAGCGGTAACGGCCAGGCCGGCAGCCAGTTCGGCGCCAGTCGGTTCGCTGTTGGCGGCTTCTGCGTTCTCGCCGGCTTCTTCCGAACCTTCGATCACGTTGCCGTTGGCATCACGTTGACGCTCACGACGGTTGCTGCGACGACGCTGACCGCGGGAGCGGCGGCGTGGACGATCGCCTTCGGCGTTGTCCTGGCCGTCTTCCAGCAGTTGCTCTTCGCCGGTCAGCACTTCGTCGTCGTCTTCTTCGCTGGCGCTAGCCGCCTGCTCGGTGCGTGGTTGACGTTCTTCACGCGGTGCGCGTGGTTGGCGCTCTTCACGTGGCGCACGCTCTTCACGCGGCGGGCGAGCCGGGCGTTCTTCTGGGGTGGCGGCAGCAGCAGTAGCAGTCGCGGCGGCAACGGCAGGCGCGGCGTCCAGCGGCTCGCGCAGTTCACGCACACGTTCTTCGCGCTCGCCACGTGGCTTGCGATCTTCACGTGGGGCGCGGGGTGGGCGCGGTGCGCGCTCTTCACGCGGTGCACGTTCTTCACGGGCTACCACGGCCGGGGTCTCTTCGCGGGCTTCGCGAGGCGCACGCTCTTCACGGGGTGCGCGCTCTTCACGCGGGGCACGTTCTTCGCGCGGCTTGCGCTCTTCGTCACGGCGACCGTTGCGGTTACGGCTCTGCTGACGACCGTTGCGACGCTCTTCGTTACGCGCTGGGCGCTCGGTGGCAGGTTTTTCAACCACAACCGGTGCCGCAGGTTCTTCCTTGCTGGCGAACAGGCTGACCAGCGACTTCACCAAGCCTTTGAACAGGCTTGGCTCAGGCAGCGCGGCCGGGGCGGCAACTGGGGCCGCGACTTCAACCGGAACTGGTGCGTTGGCACGCGCCGGAGCAGTCTTCACAGCAGCTTCCTGGCGAACCAGGGTGCGGGTCGCGGCGGCTGGCTGGACTTCTTCCACTTCGGCAGCGGCAGCGGCGATTTCGTAGCTGGACTGGCCGCTGTGTGCTTCCGGGCTGTCATCACGCAGGCGCTGCACTTCGAAGTGCGGCGTTTCGAGATGATCGTTCGGCAGGATGACGATACGGGCACGGGTACGCAGTTCGATCTTGGTGATCGAGTTGCGTTTTTCGTTGAGCAGGAACGCGGCAACCGGGATCGGCACTTGCGCGCGGACTTCGGCGGTGCGGTCTTTCAGGGCTTCTTCTTCGATCAGGCGCAGGATCGCCAGGGACAGCGATTCAACGTCACGAATGATGCCGGTGCCGTTGCAGCGCGGGCAAACAATGCCGCTGCTCTCGCCCAGGGACGGACGCAGGCGCTGACGGGACATTTCCAACAGGCCGAAGCGCGAGATGCGGCCGACTTGCACGCGGGCACGGTCGGCTTCCAGGCATTCGCGGACTTTTTCTTCCACTGCGCGCTGGTTCTTGGCGGGGGTCATGTCGATGAAGTCGATCACGATCAGGCCGCCGATATCACGCAGGCGCAACTGGCGGGCGATTTCTTCAGCCGCTTCCAGGTTGGTCTGCAGGGCGGTTTCTTCGATGTCGCTACCTTTCGTGGCGCGCGCCGAGTTGATGTCGATGGACACCAGGGCTTCGGTCGGGTCGATCACGATGGAGCCGCCGGAAGGCAGTTCGACCACGCGCTGGAAGGCGGTCTCGATCTGGCTTTCGATCTGGAAACGGTTGAACAGCGGAACGCTGTCTTCGTACAGCTTGATCTTGCTGGCGTACTGCGGCATCACCTGGCGGATGAAGGTCAGGGCTTCGTCCTGGGCTTCGACGCTGTCGATCAGCACTTCGCCGATGTCCTGGCGCAGATAATCGCGGATGGCGCGGATGATCACGTTGCTTTCCTGGTAGATCAGGAACGGCGCGGAACGATCCAGGGACGCTTCTTTGATAGCGGTCCACAGTTGCAGCAGGTAGTCGAGGTCCCACTGCATTTCTTCGCTGCTGCGGCCCAGGCCGGCAGTGCGCACGATCAGGCCCATGTCGGCTGGAGCGACCAGGCCGTTCAGCGCTTCACGCAGTTCGTTGCGCTCTTCACCTTCGATGCGACGGGAAATGCCGCCGGCACGTGGGTTGTTCGGCATCAGCACCAGGTAACGACCGGCCAGGCTGATGAAGGTGGTCAGGGCGGCGCCCTTGTTGCCACGTTCTTCTTTTTCTACCTGAACGATGACTTCCTGGCCTTCGCTCAGGACGTCCTTGATGTTCACGCGGCCTTCGGGGGCTTTCTTGAAGTATTCGCGGGAGATTTCTTTGAGGGGCAGGAAGCCATGGCGCTCGGAGCCGAAATCGACAAAGGCAGCCTCAAGGCTTGGTTCGATGCGAGTAATACGGCCTTTATAGATGTTGGCCTTCTTCTGCTCGCGTGCACCGGATTCGATGTCCAGGTCGTAGAGGCGTTGGCCATCTACCAGCGCAACACGCAACTCTTCGGGTTGAGTTGCGTTAATCAGCATTCTTTTCATGTTGTACCGTCGGTTTCCGGGCTGCCGGAAACGGCGTTCGGCACACACGACTTCTCACGGTCGGTGTCAGGTGCGTCAAGAGTGGTTGGCCACTCCAGTGTCCAGCAATAACCGGCCAATTGGGCTGGTATCGCGACGGACGCGTCCTGCTTGTTAGCGGTGGTGACAAAAGCACCACTTCAACAAAAGCTAAGGTCAGGAGGAGGAATCAACCGGCGACTGTGGACGAGATGAAGCGTCTATATATAAGCCTAGTGCTACACGGTCCGACGGTTGTGCATCTCCACCCTACACGTATCCCTGATAATTCGGGTGCTGCCGCGCGCAGAATCCGCAGCGGGTTGGCATTTACCGTGTGCTCCAATGGGGAGTACACGCTCATGGCTAAACAAGACCAAGTGTGGGCGACTGCGCTCTCACTCAGCTCTTAACAGGCTTTGTTTCCGAAGCATTCGCCATGGTGTGTCCCAAGACTGACTGCACTTTGTGAACTGGCCGTAAATATCGGCGCAAAATGCGAGTATTTACTCTGCTTTCTGCACTCGCTTCAGGCCTCATGTCACCTGCGCTTGTTACAATCTCGAGCTTTCCACGGTGACGAAAGCCCCGTAGGACGGCCTCGCGTCCTGATGAATTGCGATGGTCAGGGCCGGCAGTTTGCCGCAAGTCCTCTGTCCAGGCCGCTTTTGGCGGCGTTCGCGACTATAGCAGTAATGATTAAGTGCTTCAATTCCATAAAAAATTGTTATCATCGCCGACATGACGACTACCGCCCCCCAGACCCCCAGCGTCCAGCTGCTCGAGGTCTCGCCGGAATATGCCGGCCAACGCATCGACAATTTTCTCCTGGCCAGGCTCAAAGGCGTGCCCAAGACCTTGATCTACCGCATTTTGCGTAAAGGCGAAGTGCGCGTGAACAAAGGCCGCATCAAGCCCGAGTACAAGCTGCAGGCGGGCGATATCATCCGCGTGCCGCCGGTGCGCGTGCCGGAGCGTGATGAGCCTGTGCCACTGGCCCAGGGCCTGCTGCAGCGCCTTGAGGCGTCGATTGTCTTTGAAGACAGCAAGCTGATCGTGATCAACAAGCCCTGTGGCATTGCGGTTCACGGTGGCAGCGGCCTGAGTTTCGGTGTGATCGAAGCCTTTCGTCAGTTGCGTCCGGATGCCAAGGAACTGGAACTGGTTCACCGCCTTGATCGCGACACCTCCGGCCTGCTCATGATCGCCAAGAAACGCAGCATGTTGCGCCATCTGCACGCCGCCCTGCGCGGTGATGGCGTGGACAAGCGCTACATGGCGCTGGTGCGCGGCAACTGGGCCAGCTCGATCAAGAGCGTCCGCGCGCCGTTGCAGAAGAGCAACCTGCGCTCCGGCGAGCGCATGGTCGAAGTGGACGAGGAGGGCAAAGAGGCCCTGACCCTGTTCAAGGTGCTGCGCCGCTTCGGCGACTTCGCCACCTTGGTCGAGGCCAAGCCAGTCACCGGGCGCACTCACCAGATTCGCGTCCACACCCTGCATGCGGGCCACTGCATTGCCGGCGACACCAAGTACGGCGACGAGGCGTTCTCCAAGGAGATTCGCGACCTGGGCGGCAAGCGCCTGTTCCTGCACGCCTACATGCTCACCGTGCCGCTGCCCGATGGTGGCGAATTGAAGTTGCAGGCGCCGGTCGATGACATGTGGGCCAAGACCGTGGAGCGCTTGAGTGTCGCACCTTGACTACAAGCTGCTGATTTTCGATTGGGACGGCACGCTGTGTGATTCCATTGGCCGGATTGTCGAGTCGATGCACGTGGCGTCGACCCGTTCGGGCTATGAGCTGTGCAGCGACCTGGCAGTCAAGGGCATTATCGGTCTGGGGTTGCCCGAGGCGATTCGCACCTTGTACCCGGAAATCGCTGACGATGAATTGGTCGCGTTCCGCGAGCATTACGCCGATCACTACATCGCGCTGGAGGCCGAGCCTTCGCCGCTGTTTGACGGTGTGGTGCAGTCCCTGGAAGCATTCCGTGCCGAGGGTTATCACCTGGCGGTCGCCACCGGCAAGGCCCGTCGCGGCCTGGATCGGGTGCTCAGGGCTCACGGCTGGGAAGGCTATTTCGACATCACCCGCGCAGCGGATGAAACCGCCAGCAAGCCCCATCCGCTGATGCTTGAGCAGATACTCGCCCATTGTGGCGTGTCGCCACGCCAGGCGCTGATGGTGGGCGACGCTTCCTTCGACCTGATGATGGCTCGCAACGCTGGCATCGACAGCGTGGCGGTCAGCTATGGCGCCCAGGCTGCCGAGGCGTTGCAGCAATACGAGCCCAGGCTGACGATCGATCATTTTTCTGAATTGCAGGCCTGGCTCAGCCGGGCTCACTAAGTCTTTGCTGGGGTAGATGGCATGAGTGATGAGTGGAAAGCGCCCGAAAAGGCCGACAGCGGTGATGACAAGAGCTGGAAGCTGCTGGAGAAGACCCTCCTGGCCAGCGTGCAGGAGCAGCGTCGTTCGCGGCGTTGGGGGATTTTCTTCAAGCTGCTGACCTTTGTTTACCTGCTCGGCATGCTGGCGCTGTTCAGTCCGCTGATGGACATGGAAAAAAGCGCGACCCGTGGCCCCAACTACACCGCCCTGATCGAAGTGCGCGGGGTGATTGCCGACAAGGAGTCCGCCAGTGCCGACAATATCGTCAGCAGTCTGCGCACCGCGTTTGAAGACCCCAAGGTCAAGGGCGTGATCCTGCGCATCAACAGCCCAGGCGGCAGTCCGGTGCAGTCGGGCTACGTGTATGACGAGATTCGCCGCCTGCGCGCGCTGCACCCTCAGACGAAGCTGTACGCGGTGATTTCCGACCTGGGCGCCTCGGGCGCGTATTACATCGCCAGTGCTGCTGACCAAATCTACGCCGACAAGGCCAGCCTGGTCGGTTCCATTGGTGTGACGGCGGCCGGTTACGGCTTTGTCGGCACCATGGAGAAGCTGGGCGTGGAGCGTCGCACCTACACCTCGGGCGAGCATAAGTCGTTTCTCGACCCGTTCCAGCCGCAAAAGGCCGATGAAACCCAGTTCTGGCAGAGTGTGCTCGACACCACCCATCGCCAGTTCATCGCCAGCGTCAAGCAGGGGCGTGGGGATCGTCTGAAGGATAAAGATCATCCAGAACTGTTCTCTGGGCTGGTTTGGTCTGGGGAGCAGGCCTTGCCGCTGGGCTTGATCGATGGCCTGGGCAGTGCCAGCTCGGTGGCGCGGGACGTGATTGGTGAGAAGGAACTGGTGGACTTCACCGTTGAGGAATCGCCGTTTGACCGTTTCTCCAAGAAGCTCGGCGCCAGCGTGGCTGAGAAGTTGGCCCTGTACATGGGCTTCCAGGGCCCGGCCCTGCGCTGAAATCTCAAGGTCTGTGTAGATAAATGTGGGAGGGGGCTTGCCCCCGATTGCGGTGGGTCAGCTACAGATAAGCTGGCTGATCCACTGCTATCGGGAGCAAGCCCCCTCCCACATTGGTTTTGTGGCGGTTTTAAGGGATCTGTATGCCTTCGGCCAGCAGCATGTCCACCAGGCGGATCAGCGGCAAGCCGACAAGGCTGGTCGCGTCCGAGCCTTCGGTGCTTTGAAACAGGCTCACACCCAGCCCTTCGGCCTTGAAGCTGCCCGCGCAGTCATACGGCTGCTCGATCCGCAGGTAGCGTTCAACCTGCTCCGTGTCCAGTATGCGCATGTGGACGGTAAACGGCACGCAGTCCACCTGACAGTGCCCGGTCTCGCTGTTCAGCAGCGCCAGCCCGGTGAGGAAGCTGACACGCTTGCCGCTGGCGGCCAGCAGTTGCTCGCGAGCGTTCTCGAAGGTGTGGGGCTTGCCGATGATCCGGCCTTCCAGTGCGGCCACCTGGTCAGAGCCGATGATCAGATGGCCTGAATGACTGGCGGCGAGGGCGCGGGCTTTCTCTTCGGCTAGGCGCTTGACCAGTTCGACGGCTGACTCATTTGCACGGCGGCTTTCATCGATATCCGGCGAGCTGCAGATGAACGGCAGGTGCAGGCGGTCCAGCAATTCCCGGCGATAAATCGAGCTGGATGCGAGTAATAAAGGCAGCATGGGCGTCTCCTCGGGGCGGCT
This sequence comes from Pseudomonas sp. PSPC3-2, assembly GCF_049897085.1. Taxonomy (NCBI): domain Bacteria; kingdom Pseudomonadati; phylum Pseudomonadota; class Gammaproteobacteria; order Pseudomonadales; family Pseudomonadaceae; genus Pseudomonas; species Pseudomonas sp. PSPC3-2. The sequence goes on along the minus strand of NZ_JAFCVO010000021.1, from coordinate 21,274 downwards.
GGGGATTCTAGCGGGGCGACCGGCTGACGCCCAGGGCTGAATTTCCTTTGACATGGCTGGGTGCATCCCTATAATGCTGCGCCTATGTTGAATGACCCGATTCCACCTCACGTTGACCCGCGCAAATTGGCTGATCGTGGCACTTCCCTTCAAGGTGAATTGCTGCTGGCCGATTTGAAGAGACTCTGCGACCCGCTTTCCGACACTGTCGGTACGGTGCAGGCTAAATTCGTTTTTGAACGAGATGAACGTAAATCTGTGGTTATTCACAGCTTTATCGACACCGAGGTCAAAATGGTTTGCCAGCGTTGTCTTGAGCTGGTCACCCTGCCGATCCACAGCGAGTGCAGTTATGCTGTGGTAAAGGAGGGTGCGAATACCCAGTCGTTGCCGAAAGGTTATGACGTGCTGGAACTGGGCGAAGATCCTTTGGATCTGCATGCACTGATCGAGGAGGAGCTTTTGCTCGCCTTGCCCATTGTGCCTGCTCATCATCCGGAAGAATGCCAGCAGCCGGCGGGCCTCGATGACGAGTCCGAACCGAGCGAGGACGAGGTAACGCGGTCCAACCCGTTCAGTGTATTGGCGCAGTTAAAGCGTGACCCAAACGTTTAGGAGTTAATCAATTATGGCTGTTCAGCAGAACAAAAAATCCCGCTCTGCCCGTGACATGCGTCGTTCGCACGACGCCCTGACGGCGAGCACTCTGTCTGTAGAAAAAACCACCGGTGAAATTCACCTGCGTCACCACGTATCGCCAGAAGGCGTATACCGTGGCCGTAAAGTGATCGACAAGGGCGCTGACGAGTAATCACTTGTCTGCTCAAGTCATCGCGATTGACGCAATGGGCGGGGACTTCGGTCCCCGCAGCATTGTTCAGGCCTGCATTGCCAGCCTGTCTGCCACGCCCTCGCTGCACCTGACCCTCGTCGGTCAACCTTCCCTTCTTGAAGAACTGATTGCCAGCCATCCGGCGGTGGATTGCGCGCGCCTGACGATTACGCCAGCCAGCGAAGCCATCGGCATGGATGAAAAGCCGGCGGTCGCCTTGCGTGGCAAGCCTGATTCTTCAATGCGGATCGCCCTTGAGTTGTTGCGTGATGGCAAGGTGCAAGCCTGTGTCAGCGCCGGCAATACGGGCGCGCTGATGGCGTTGTCACGGCATGTGCTCAAGACCTTGCCGGGGATCGACCGACCGGCGATGGTCGCGGCGATACCGACGCAGGCAGGCTATTGCCAGTTGCTGGACCTGGGCGCGAATGTCGATTGCAGCGCCGAGCACCTGTTCCAGTTCGCTGTGATGGGCTCGGTGGCTGCCGAAGCGCTGGGTGTGGCCCGTCCGCGGGTGGCCTTGCTGAATATCGGCACCGAAGACATCAAGGGCAACCAACAGGTCAAGCTCGCCGCCGCTTTGCTGCAAGGTGCGCGGGGTTTGAACTACATCGGCTTTGTCGAAGGTGACGGTTTGTATCGCGGCGAGGCGGATGTGGTGGTGTGTGACGGATTTGTCGGCAATATCCTGCTTAAATCCAGCGAAGGCCTGGCCACCATGATTGCCTCGCGGATTGAGACTTTGTTCAAGCGCAACCTGGCCACACGCCTGGTCGGCGCCTTGGCGCTGCCGCTGATGCGCCGCCTGCAGGCGGACCTGGCCCCGGCGCGGCATAATGGCGCGAGCTTTCTCGGCTTGCAGGGGATCGTGGTGAAAAGCCATGGTTCAGCGGGGGTGGAAGGCTTTCAGAGCGCGATTGCACGGGCCTTGATCGAGATCCAGGAAAACTTGCCGCAGCGCTTGCACGGCCGCCTGGAGGACCTGTTGCCTTAGGCGAATCGGCCCGGAAATGCTTAAATGTGACCGGCCGGTTCAATTGACCATCCAATCTGTCAGTTTCGTGCGCTCCCATCGTAGGAGCGCCCATATCCGACGACCAGATCATTAGGGGCTTGTTACATGTCTACATCCCTCGCATTCGTCTTTCCAGGGCAGGGTTCGCAGTCCCTCGGCATGTTGGCCGAGCTGGGCGCGCACTATCCGCTGATCCTGGAAACCTTCAAGGAAGCTTCCGATGCCCTGGGTTACGACCTGTGGGCGCTGACCCAGCAGGGGCCGGAAGAGCAACTCAATCAAACCGATAAAACCCAGCCGGCCATCCTCACCGCTTCGATCGCCCTGTGGCGCTTGTGGCTGGCGGAAGGTGGTGCGCGTCCGGCGTTCGTGGCCGGTCACAGCCTGGGCGAATACAGCGCCTTGGTCGCTGCGGGCAGCCTGACCCTCGCTGAAGCGGTCAAGCTGGTCGAACGTCGTGGCCAGTTGATGCAGGAAGCGGTTCCGGCCGGGCAGGGCGGTATGGCCGCCATTCTCGGCCTGGATGATGCTGTGGTGATCGAGGCCTGTGCCGAAGCGGCCCAGGGTGAAGTGGTCAGCGCGGTGAACTTCAACTCTCCGGGCCAGGTGGTGATTGCCGGTGCCAAGGCCGCCGTTGAGCGCGCCATGGAAGGCTGCAAGGCCCTTGGCGCCAAGCGTGCCTTGCCGTTGCCGGTGAGTGTGCCGTCGCATTGCGAACTGATGCGCCCGGCGGCCGAGCGTTTTGCCGAGTCCATCGCGGCCATCAACTGGCAGGCGCCGCAGATCCCGCTGGTGCAGAACGTCAGCGCGGCAGTTGCAGCGGATCTCGACACCCTCAAGCGCGACCTGCTGGAGCAGCTCTACAAGCCGGTGCGCTGGGTTGAATCGGTGCAGACCCTGGCCGCCAACGGCGCCACCGAGCTGGTCGAGTGCGGCCCGGGCAAAGTCCTGGCCGGCCTGAACAAGCGCTGCGCCGACGGCGTGTCGACCGCCAACCTCAATACCCCGGATGCCTTCGCTGCCGCTCGCGCGGCACTGGCCTGATCCCCAAACTTAGGAGAAGCCTGCATGAGTCTGCAAGGTAAAGTTGCACTGGTTACCGGCGCAAGCCGTGGCATTGGCCAGGCGATTGCCCTGGAGCTGGGCCGTCAGGGCGCCATCGTGATCGGCACTGCCACTTCCGCTGCGGGCGCCGAGCGTATCGCCGCGACCCTGAAGGAAAACGGCGTGCAAGGCACCGGCCTTGAGCTGAATGTGACCAGCGATGAGTCCGTGGCTGCCGTACTGGCCGAGATCAGCGCACAGTTCGGCGCGCCTGCGATTCTGGTGAATAACGCCGGTATCACCCGCGATAACCTGATGATGCGGATGAAAGACGACGAGTGGCATGACGTGGTCGACACCAACCTGAACAGTCTGTTTCGCCTGTCCAAGGGCGTTTTGCGCGGCATGACCAAGGCGCGTTGGGGCCGAATTATCAATATTGGCTCCGTAGTGGGTGCCATGGGCAACGCAGGCCAAGTAAACTACGCCGCGGCGAAGGCCGGTCTGGAAGGTTTCAGCCGCGCATTGGCGCGTGAAGTCGGCTCGCGGTCGATTACGGTCAACTCGGTGGCCCCAGGGTTCATCGACACCGATATGACCCGCGAACTGCCGGAAGCACAGCGTGAAGCCTTGCTGACGCAGATTCCGCTGGGCCGTCTTGGCCAGGCTCAAGAGATCGCGAATGTGGTCACTTTCCTGGCATCCGACGGTGCGGCATACGTGACTGGGGCTACAATCCCGGTTAACGGCGGGATGTACATGAGTTAAATTGTGACGGATCGCTTCAAAAAAATGTCATACGAGCTGTCTAAAATCCGTTATAAAGCTGCAACTTAATTTATAGGCGGGTGGCCGACCGGGTACTGGGTGAACCTTTCAGTTGAAAAGCTGAAATGGCTTTCTATACACTTACCCACTGGCCAGCTGCCTGAATTTGTCCATTAGGAGTGAAAACAAGGTATGAGCACCATCGAAGAGCGCGTCAAGAAAATCGTTGCCGAGCAACTGGGCGTTAAAGAAGAAGAAGTGGTCAACACTGCTTCCTTCGTTGAAGACCTGGGTGCCGACTCCCTTGACACCGTTGAGCTGGTGATGGCTCTGGAAGAGGAATTCGAGACCGAAATCCCGGACGAAGAAGCTGAAAAAATCACTACTGTTCAAGCTGCAATCGACTACGTTACTAACCACCAGGCGTAATAGTTTGTAGTCGTCGCTTGCTGTCAGGGAAAACCGCACTGCTGTAAAGGCGTGCGGTTTTTTCTTTAGCTCTGATGAAAAGTGATTCTGAAGCAAAGTGTCGTCATTAGAAAAAGGAGAGTGCTGTGTCGCGTAGACGCGTCGTAGTCACCGGTATGGGTATGTTGTCGCCACTGGGCACGGATGTGTCGAGCAGTTGGCAGGGCATTCTGGCTGGCCGCAGTGGTATCGGTCTGATCGAACACACGGACCTTTCTGCCTATTCCACCCGTTTTGGCGGCTCGGTAAAGGGGTTCAATGTCGAGGAATACCTCTCGATCAAAGAGTCCCGCAAACTCGACCTGTTCATTCAATACGGCCTGGCAGCGGGTTTTCAGGCAGTGCGTGACGCTGGCCTGGAAGTCACCGACGCCAACCGTGAGCGCATCGGCGTGGCCATGGGGTCTGGTATTGGTGGTTTGACCAATATCGAAGAGACCAGCCGCACGTTGCACGAGTCCGGCCCCCGTCGAATTTCACCGTTCTTCGTGCCGGGTTCGATCATCAATATGATTTCCGGTTTCCTGTCCATCCATCTGGGCGCACAGGGACCTAACTACGCGATTGCTACCGCTTGCACCACAGGTACTCATTGCATCGGCATGGCCGCGCGCAACATTGCCTATGACGAAGCGGACGTGATGATCGCCGGTGGCGCCGAAATGGCGGCGTGCGGCCTGGGCATGGGCGGTTTCGGCGCGTCACGTGCGCTGTCGACCCGCAACGACGAGCCCGCTCGCGCCAGCCGTCCGTGGGACAAAGGTCGTGACGGTTTCGTCCTGGCCGACGGCGCCGGTGCCCTGGTGCTGGAAGAGCTGGAACACGCTAAGGCGCGTGGTGCGACGATCTACGCCGAGCTGATCGGTTTTGGCATGAGTGGCGACGCCTACCACATGACTTCGCCACCTTCCGACGGTGCCGGCGCCGCACGTTGCATTACCAACGCCCTGCGCGATGCGAAGATCAGCCCGGACCGGGTGCAGTACATCAACGCCCACGGTACTTCGACGGCGACCGGCGACCTGGCGGAAGCCGAAGCGGTCAAGTCGGTATTCGGCGAGCACGCCTACAAGCTGGCGGTCAGCTCCACCAAGTCCATGACCGGCCACCTGTTGGGTGCGGCGGGCGCGGTCGAAGCGATCTTCAGCGTACTGGCCATCAAGGATCAGGTCGCTCCGCCGACCATCAACCTCGATGAGCCGGATGAAGGCTGCGACCTGAACTTCGTGCCTCACGAAGCGCAGAAAATGCCGATCGACGTGGTGTTGTCCAACTCGTTCGGTTTCGGTGGTACCAACGGTTCCCTGGTGTTCCGCCGGTTCGCTGAGTAATGCATAGCTGGGTCGACGGTCAGCCAGCGGACAGCGTGCCCCTGAAAGATCGCGGCCTGGCGTATGGCGATGGCCTGTTCGAAACCATCGCCGTCAAGGCCGGGCAACCCGTGTTGCTCGACCGCCACCTGCAACGCCTGGCTGAAGGTTGCAGGCGGTTGGCATTGGTTGCGGACCACGCATTGGTCCGCAGCGAAGTGCTCGCTTACGCCACCGCCCTCGGCGACGGCGTACTCAAGTTGATCCTCACCCGTGGCGACAGCCTGCGCGGTTATGGCATCAACCCCGGCGCCCCGGTGCGCCGTATCCTGCAGGGCAGTCCGCCTGCTGCTTATTCCCAGGCTCATGGCGCCGACGGTATCCGCCTGTTTCCGTGCGTCACCCGTTTGTCCGAGCAGCCGCTGCTGGCCGGTCTTAAACATCTCAATCGCCTCGAACAAGTGATCGCTCGCGCCGAGTGGCAAGATGCCGAGCATGCCGAAGGTTTGATGCTGGATATGTCCGGGCGCGTCATCGAAGGCGTGTTCAGCAACCTGTTCCTGGTGCGCAACGGCGTGTTGCTGACCGCCGATCTGAATCGTTGCGGCGTGGCCGGGGTCATGCGTGCCGAGATCCTGGCCCAGGCGCAGGCGCTCGGCACCCCGGTGGTCGTGGCCGATATCAGCCTTGAGCAGTTGCAGTCGGCCGACGAGGTTTTTGTCTGCAACAGCGTTTATGGCATTTGGCCGGTGCGCGACTGCGCTGCGATGAGCTGGCCGGTTGGGCCGCTCACCCGTAAACTGCAGGGCATTGTTCGCACGCTATTGGATATTTGAGTTGATACGAAAACTGTTGTTACTGCTGCTGATCGGTCTGTTCTCGGCGGCATTGCTGTTGGGGGTGTCGGCCTGGAAGCTCAACTCAGCCCTGAAGCAGCCCTTGCACCTGACCGAGGAGCAACTGCTCGACGTGCCGGCAGGTTCCACGCCGACCGGCACCTTCAATCGCCTGGAAGCCGACGGGGTGCTCGACGGCGCGTTCTGGTTGCGTCTTTACTGGCGTTTCAATCTCGAAGGCCAGCCATTGCACAGCGGTGAATACCGCCTGACACCCGGGCTCACCGCCCAAGGCTTGATCGGTTTGTGGCAGCGTGGCGAAGTGGTGCAATACAGCCTGACGCTGGTGGAGGGTTGGAATTTTCGCCAAGTGCGCTCGGAGTTGGCCAAGCATGAAAAGATCGTGCAGAGCCTTGCCGGGCTGAGTGACAGTGAAGTGATGGACAAACTCGGCCACCCTGGGGTGTTCCCCGAGGGGCGATTCTTTCCCGATACCTATCGCTTTGTGCGCGGCATGACGGATGTCGAGTTCCTCAAGAAGGCCTATAACCGCCTGGATGACGTACTCGCCCAGGAGTGGAGCAAGCGCGCCGCCGACGCGCCGTACACCGACCCGTACCAAGCCCTGATCATGGCCTCCCTGGTGGAGAAAGAGACCGGTGTGCCGGAGGAGCGGGGGCAGATCGCCGGGGTATTCGTGCGTCGCATGAAGATCGGCATGCTGCTGCAGACCGATCCCACGGTGATCTACGGCCTGGGCGAACGCTACAACGGCAAGCTGACGCGCGCCCATCTCAAGGAAGCCAATCCGTACAACACCTACATGATTGCCGGGCTCCCACCGACACCCATCGCGATGGTCGGCCGCGAGGCGATTCATGCGGCGTTGAACCCGGTATCGGGCAGCAGCCTGTATTTCGTCGCACGGGGCGATGGCAGCCATATTTTCTCGGATGACTTGGATGCGCATAATGCCGCCGTGCGTGAGTTCCAGCTCAAGCGTCGCGCCGATTACCGTTCCAGCCCGGCGCCGCAGGTGAAACCGTTGGAAGACGCCACGCCGACGAACGACGCACCTGCCGCCTCCGCCGAGCCTGCGCCGGACGCCGTCGCACCGCAAAGCCCGCAATGACTCTGACTAAGGACTGCCTGTGACTGGCTTGTTTATTACCCTGGAAGGCCCGGAAGGCGCCGGCAAAAGTACCAACCGCGATTACCTGGCCGGGCGTTTGCGCACCGAGGGTATTGAGGTGGTGCTGACCCGCGAGCCCGGCGGTACGCCGTTGGCCGAGCGCATTCGTGAAGTGCTGCTGGCTCCGGGTGAAGAACAGATGAATCCGGACGCCGAGCTGCTGCTGGTGTTCGCCGCCCGCGCCCAGCATCTGGCCGAAGTGATTCGCCCGGCACTGGCCCGTGGTGCCGTGGTGATTTGTGACCGTTTCACCGATTCCACCTATGCCTACCAAGGCGGCGGCCGCGGCCTGTCCCAGGCGCGCATTGCCACCCTGGAAACCTTCGTCCAAGGCGATTTGCGCCCTGACCTGACCCTGGTGTTCGACCTGCCGGTGGAAGTCGGCCTGGCCCGCGCCAGTGCGCGTGGCCGCCTGGACCGCTTCGAACTGGAAGGCCAGGCGTTTTTCAACGCCGTGCGCAGCGCGTTCCTCGCCCGGGCCAAGGCCGAGCCGGCGCGTTACTACCTGCTGGACGCCGCCCAGCCGCTGGCCCAGGTGCAGCACGCCATCGATGCCCTGCTACCGACATTGCTGGAGCGCGCCCGTGGCTGAAGCCTACCCCTGGCAGGACAGTCTCTGGCAGCAACTGGCCGGCCGTGCCCAGCACGCCCACGCCTACTTGTTGCACGGCCCGGCGGGTATCGGTAAGCGCGCACTCGCCGAACGCCTGATGGCCAGCCTGCTGTGCCAACGCCCGGTCAACCTGGAAGCCTGCGGCGCGTGCAAATCCTGCCTGCTACTCAAGGCCGGCAGCCACCCGGACAACTACCTGCTGGAACCCGAGGAGGCAGACAAGGCGATCAAGGTCGACCAGGTGCGTGATCTCGTCAGCTTCGTGGTGCAGACCGCGCAGATGGGCGGGCGCAAGGTCATACTGATCGAACCCGTGGAGGCGATGAACATCAACGCCGCCAACGCCTTGCTCAAAAGTCTCGAAGAGCCTTCCGGCGATACCGTGCTGTTGCTGGTCAGCCACCAGTCCAGCCGCTTGTTGCCGACCATTCGTAGCCGTTGCGTGCAGCAGGCGTGCCCGTTGCCCAGCGAAGCGATGAGCCTGCAGTGGCTGGAGCAGGCGCTGCCGGACTGCTCCGCCGCCGAGCGCGTCGAGCTGCTGACCCTGGCCGCCGGCTCACCCCTGGCCGCCGTGAAGCTGCAAGCCCAGGGTGTGCGCGAGCAACGTGCGCTGGTGGTGGACGGGGTGAAAAAGCTGCTCAAGCAAGAGCTGTCTGCCAGCCAGTTGGCCGAAGCTGCCTGGAAGGACATCCCCTTACTGCTGCTGTTCGACTGGTTCTGCGACTGGTCGAGCCTGATCCTGCGCTACCAGTTGACCCAGGATGAAAATGGCCTGGGCCTGCCGGACATGCGCAAGGTCGTGCAATACCTCGCGCAGAAAAGCGCGCAGGACAAGGTGCTGAATATCCAGGACTGGATTCTCGCCCAGCGCCAGAAGGTGCTCGGCAAGGCCAACCTCAACCGCGTGCTGTTGCTCGAAGCGCTGCTGGTGCAGTGGGTCGGCTTGCTCGGCCGGCGTTAATTTCCGTGGCCGACGGGTGTATCGTCGGCCAGACCCTTCCCGTGATTGAAGTTGTCATTTCTTATGCTCGTAGATTCCCATTGCCACCTTGATCGCCTCGACCTCGCCCAACACGGCGGTTCCCTCGACGCCGCCCTGGAAGCGGCCCGCCAGCGTGGGGTCGGGCACTTCCTGTGCATCGGCGTCAGCGCCGACAATGCGGCCGACGTCAAAGCCCTCGCAGATCGCTATGCCGACGTGGATTGTTCGGTGGGTATCCATCCGCTGGACCTCAAGCCCGGCGAAGCCCCGGCTCTCGACTGGTTGCTCGGCGAACTCAACCACCCACGGGTGGTGGCGATTGGTGAAACCGGCCTGGACTATCACTACGAGCCCGAAGCCGCGCAATTGCAGCAGGCGTCGTTCCGCCTGCACCTGCAAGCCGCCGAGCAGACCGGCAAACCGGTCATCGTCCACACCCGAGGCGCTCGCGCCGACACCCTGAGCCTGCTGCGCGAAGCTGCATTGCCCCAGGCCGGGGTGCTGCATTGCTTCACCGAAGACTGGGACATGGCCAAGGCGGCCCTCGACTTGGGGTTCTACATTTCCCTGTCGGGCATCGTCACCTTCCGCAATGCCGACGCCCTGCGTGACGTGGCGCGACAAGTGCCGGCCGACCGGCTGCTGGTGGAAACCGACTCGCCGTACCTGGCGCCGATTCCCCATCGCGGCAAGCCGAACCTGCCGGAGTATGTGCGTGATGTGGCGGATTATCTGGCGATGCTGCGCGGTGAATCCTACGAGCGCTTTGCCGAGCAGACCACCGAGAACTTCAAGCGCCTGTTTCCGCTGGCTCACGTCGCCGTTTAACGCGGCCAAAGCGCAGGCAAAAAAAACCCGGGTTCTGGGGGGGGAATCCGGGTTAAGACCATTAGGAGTAAAACAAGGGCACACAGTCCGTCGGTACCCAGATCGACGCGTCACTTGGGGGAGATGTCGCGCCGACAGTTGAAGTATTGATCAGTATCCGATTCAGTCCAGTCGCGTCTGGTCGTTTTTTAAACAGATTTGGAATACGCGCGCTTCGCTTGAGTTCTCATTGAGCGGATGTACAGGCGTAAACGTTATGTATTATTTCTGACTGAACGCCATGAATTCGTTGGCGCGCTGAAAGTAATGTGTGTGACGGGTTCACATAGGCGTTGCCCAACGACCGTTCAGTCGGGATAATCTCTCGCACCGGGTAAATCGTATCGCCACGTATCCTTGGCCCTGCGCAACCCTCCCTTTACCGACCTCTGCAGACCTTTTCCTCATGCAAAAAGAACCCCGTAAGGTCCGTGAGTTTCGCCGCCGCGAGCAGGAAATTCTCGATACCGCCCTCAAGTTGTTCCTCGAACAAGGTGAAGACAGCGTTACCGTCGAGATGATTGCGGATGCCGTAGGTATCGGCAAAGGCACCATCTACAAGCATTTCAAGTCCAAGGCCGAGATCTACCTGCGCCTGATGCTCGACTACGAGCGCGACCTGAACGAGCTGCTGCATTCGGCCGATGTGGACAAGGACAAGGAAGCTCTGTCGCGGGCTTACTTTGAGTTCCGCATGCGTGACCCGCAGCGCTACCGCCTGTTCGACCGTCTGGAAGAGAAGGTGGTCAAGGGCCACCAGGTGCCGGAAATGGTCGAGGAGTTGCACAAGATCCGCGCCTCGAACTTCGAGCGCCTGACCCTGCTGATCAAGGGCCGCATCAGCGAAGGCAAGTTGGAAGACGTGCCGCCGTATTTCCACTACTGCGCCGCCTGGGCGTTGGTGCATGGCGCCGTGGCGCTGTACCACTCGCCGTTCTGGAGCAATGTGCTGGAAGATCAGGAAGGCTTCTTCCAGTTCCTGATGGACATCGGCGTGCGCATGGGCAACAAGCGCAAGCACAGCGCTGAGCTGCCACCCGTTGAAGCCACGCCCGCCGAGACGCCTGCCACGTAATGATTTGCTGCCAGGCGCAGTAACCCAGGAATATACTCAGGTAAGGCGCTTGCTAAAAGCTGATTTATAAGTCAGCTTTTAGCGCGTCCGAATTATCCTCTGCCGGAGTGATCCATGATCGTTGATCGTCAAGGCAGGCGTTTTCGCAATTTGCGGATCAGCCTGACCTCAGCCTGCAATTACGCGTGTACCTACTGCGTGCCTAACGGCAAGCGGTTGGTGGCTGCCCAGGACGAACTCTCGGCCGAGGCCATGGCCCGTGGCGTGGCTTACCTGATCGAAGCCGCCGGTATCGAACGCCTGCGCATCACCGGCGGCGAACCGTTGGTCAGCCCCAAGCTGGAAGCCTTCATGGGCGCCGTGGGTGGGATGGGCCTCAGTGACATCAGCCTGACCACCAACGGCCAACTGCTGGCGCGCAAACTGCCGCTGCTGGTGGACGCCGGCATTCGGCGGATCAACGTCTCCCTCGACACGCTGAACGCCGACGCCTTCCGCAGCATCGCCCGTGGTGGCGACCTGGCCACGGTGCTCGATGGCATGGACCAGGCGCGCGCGGCCGGGATCAAGATCAAGGTCAATATGGTGCCGCTGCGCGGTCAGAACCTCGACCAGGTGATGCCGCTGCTCGACTATTGCCTGGAGCGGGGCTACGAGCTGCGCTTTATCGAACTGATGCGCATGGGCCACCTGGCCAAGGACTCCAATGCGTTCCTGCAGCAATTCGTCAGCCTTCAGCAACTGCTTAGCCTGATCGGCGAACACCACGAATACCTGCAAGCCAACGCTCCCGTGGATGCCACGGCGGTGCGCTACGAAGTGCCGGGCAAGGGCTTCTTTGGCGTGATCGCCAACGAAAGCGTGCCGTTCTGCCGTACCTGTTCACGGTTGCGGCTGTCGTCCACCGGTTGGCTGCATGGCTGCCTGTCGTCGAGCAACCGTCACTATGTCGGCGACCTGCTCGATAAACCGCGCCACCAGGCGCTGCCTGCCTTGCAGGGCTTGTTGATGAAGGCTCTGGGCGATAAACAGGAAGTGGCGTTCTCCGGCGGTGCGACCATCATGAAGATCATCGGCGGCTAACCCTGCCCCCTGGATTTCACACCATCCAGTGTGGGAGGGGGCTTGCTCCCGATTGCAATGTGTCAGTCCCAGATGAGCTGACTGACTCACTGCCATCGGGAGCGAGCCCCCTCCCACATTTAGTGATGCGTTGTTTCCAAATGGCGCGGATTCTGCATCTCGTGTCCATTCGCCGGTTTTCCGTCACCGGCTTCTGGAGGATTAGGATGCGTAGTCTGGTTTTGTTGCTGGCGTCGTTGGCGCTGAGTGGTTGCATGACCGTCAGCGATATGGCCGAAGGCACCCGTTATCAGATGAGCGATGCCGGGTTGCTGGACCACAGCGACACCCGGCGCACCGCCTCGATTCGCGTGCAGCCGGACTCCTTCATCTTCATCGCCCAGGGCGCCTTCGTGCCGCCGGGCAGCGCCTATCCGCGACCGAACGTGGTCGCCGAAGAAGCCTTCAACGGTTTCGTCGAATACTTCCCCATGGTGCGCCGCGCCCGTCAGCCCGAAGGCCTCGAACAAGCCATGGCCGAAGCCCGTGCGGCTGGCGCTCACTACTTGCTGTACTGCCGCTTCGCCAAGGCGGATGACCGCATCGGCAACGCCGATGAGTGGACTGACCAGCAGGCGCTCGACCGTGTCGGCCTGGACAGCGGCGTTATCCAGATCATGTTGATCGAGACCAGCACCCAGTATTTGATTGATACTGCACGGATTCACAGTCGTGGCGGTTTACTGACGTTCCACGACAATAAGCCCCAAGATCTGATCGCCCGCCCCCTGGCGCAGTACGCCCGAGGCCTGCTGGGCATGAGCGATCAGTAAGCCAGAGGAGAACCCCATGACCGATTCCGCCAAGGCCAATGATCTATTGGCTCAACTGCCCAAGGGCAAGGGGCCGGCGCCGGTGCATCTGTGGAACCCGGACTTCTGCGGCCACATCGACATGCGTATCGCCCGCGACGGCACCTGGTATTACCAGGGCACGCCGATCGGGCGTAAACCGATGGTCAAGCTGTTCTCCAACATCATCCGGCGCGATGGCGATGAGTACTTTCTGGTCACCCCCGTGGAAAAGGTCGGCATCACCGTCGAGGATGCGCCGTTTGTCGCGGTCACCCTGGAAGTCGAAGGGCAGGGCGAAAGCCAACGGTTGCGCTTCACCACGCAAGTCGACGAGCAGGTTGAGGCTGGTCTCGAACACCCGCTGCGGGTGGTGATCGACCCCGACACCGAGGAGCCTTCGCCCTATCTGCGGGTGCGCACCAACCTCGAAGCCCTGGTTCATCGCAACGTGTTCTACCAATTGGTCGAGCTGGCGGTGAGCCGCCCAATCAACGGTCGGAACTGGCTCGGCGTGTGGAGCGACGGGGTGTTTTTCCCGATTGGCCTGGAGCCCTGAGGGCGGTTTTTTTCTCCCCCTGAAATAATTTGCTTGCTGCAAACGGCGGCTTTCGGTTATCAATTTGTACATGATTAGACATGTCCGATTTGATAAGAAAAAACGCGTCGTCGACGAACTCATCCGCCGTATCGAAGGTGGGGTGATGGCCGACGGTTTCCTGCTGCCGGGTGAGTATCAACTGGCCGAAGAGTTTGCAGTCAGTCGCGGCACATTGCGCGAAGCCCTGGCCGAGCTCAAGCGCCGCCACTACATTGCCACCCAGAGCGGCGTTGGCTCCATCGTCACCTTCGACGGCATGGTGCTCGACCAACGCAGCGGCTGGGCTCAGGCACTGGCCGACACCGGCGCCCTGGTGAGCACCGATATCCTGCGTTTCGAAGCCGTGACCCGCCCGGACCTGTTCAGCCGTTTCGGCTGCGACCAATTTATTGCCCTCGACCGCCGTCGACGCACCGCCGATGGCCGCGCCGTGTCCCTGGAACGCTCGCTGATGCCAGCCTCGGGTGGCCTGGAAGGCCTGCCCCGCGTCGGGCTGATCGATAACTCCCTGACCATCACCCTGGCCGCCTACGGTTACGTCGGCGCCGAAGGTGATCAATGGATCGGCGCCGAGCCCCTGACCGATGAAGACGCCGAGCTGCTCGGCCGCCCGGCGCGCACGGTGTTTCTCAAGGCGTCGCGCACCACTTACGACCGGCGCGAGCGCTTCATGGAGTACGTCGAAAGTCTGCTCGACCCTGTGCATTTTCGTCTGCATCTGCAGTTTGGCGCGGCGAAATGACCGCGCACAGTCGCGCCCTCGGCGCCTTCTACGGCCTGGCGTTGGGCGATGCCCTGGGCATGCCGACCCAGTCCCTGAGCCGCGAACAAATCAGGGCTCGCTTCGGTGCCATCACCGGCCTGGAAGATGCCGACGCCGACCAACCCATCGCACCGAACATGCCCGCCGGCTCCATCACCGATGACACCGAGCAGGCGATCCTCGTCGGCGAGTTGCTGGTGGAAGGCCAGGGCACGATCGCGCCGAGCGTACTCGCGCAGCGCCTGATCGACTGGGAAGCGCGGATGCGCGCCAAGGGTTCCCAGGACCTGCTGGGCCCTTCGACCAAGCGCGCCATCGATATGATCCTCACCGGGCATACGCCTGAAGAATCCGGGCGCTACGGCACCACCAACGGCGCAGCGATGCGCATCACGCCGGTGGGGATTGCCGCCGATGTCCGCGACCCTGCTTCGTTCATCCAGGCGGTGATCCAGGCGTGCCAGGTCACTCACAACACCAGCCTGGGCATCTCAAGCGCTGCGGCGGTGGCGGCAGTGGTGTCGGCCGGGATCAACGGGGCGGACCTGGGCGAAGCGCTGAACGTCGGCACCCAGATCGCCCAGCAGGCCGAACGCCACGGGCACTGGGTGGCCGGCGGCCGTATTTCCACGCGCATCAGTTGGGCGCGGACCTTGAGCGTCGCCAGTGGCGACAAGGCGCTGTTCGCCGACCTGCTCTATGAGTTGATCGGCACCTCCGTCGCTTCCCAGGAATCGGTGGTGGTGTCGTTCGCCCTCGCGCAGCAAGTGGCGGTGGGCGCGATGAATGCCTTCGACGCCTTGTGCCTGGCCGCCAGCCTGGGCGGCGACACCGACACCATCGCCGCGATCCTCGGCGCGATGCTGGGGGCGTGCCTGGGGATGCAGTGCTGGCCTGCGGCGATGATCGAACAGGTCAAGCAGGTCAACGGGTTGGCGTTGCAGCCGTTGGTTGACGGGCTGCTCACCTTGCGCCAGATGCCACAGGCCGGCCCGCTCGCACATTGACCGCATCAAGATTGCGCTTTGCGAATTTGCCACAACCCTAACAATACCGGCACCAGGAGCACCCGCACATGAGTACGTCCACTTTCGGCCAAAGCGCCGGGCGCTTGGAAACACGCGGCATCGAACCGGTCCCCGAAGGCGAGTGCAACGGCCATCCACTGCAACTGTTCTGGGTGTGGTTCGCGGCCAACATCAGCATCCTGGGGTTGCCGCTGGGCGCCACCCTGGTTGCGTTTCGCGGCCTGGCCATCTGGCAGGCGATCATCGTCGCCATTCTCGGCGCCGCTGGCTCCTTCGCGGTGGTGGGTGTCATCTCGATTGCCGGGCGTCGTGGGCACGCGCCGAGCCTGACGCTGTCCCGCGCCATTTTCGGCGTGCGCGGCAATATCGGGCCGACGTTGGTGTCGCTGATGTCGCGCCTGGGTTGGGAAACCGTCAACACCACCACCGCCGCCTTCGTGTTGCTGTCGTTGTGTACGATCCTGTTCCAAACCCCGGTCGCGGCGAAAAGTGCGCCGCTGCTGACCCTGCTGTTCATCGCTATTTTCGTGCTGCTGACCCTGGCCGTTTCCGGCCTGGGCCACGCCACCTTGCTGGTGATCCAGAAGTGGGCGACCTACGTGTTCGGCGCCTTGAATCTCCTGGTCGGCGGCTTCCTCTGCGCCACCATCGACTGGAGCGCAGTGTTCAACGCCACCCCGGCGCCCTTGAGCGCGATGCTCATCGGTATCGGCACCATGGCCGCCGGCACCGGTATCGGCTGGGCCAACGCCGGCGCCGACATGTCGCGCTACCAGCACCGCAGCGTCAAGGCCGTGCGCCTGGTGGCATCCGCCGCGTTCGGCGCGGGCATTCCGTTGGTGCTGCTGATCACCCTCGGAGGCCTGCTGTCGGTGGGCAACAACGACCTGGCGTCGGCGACTGACCCGATCGTCGCGATCCGCGACATGCTGCCCACCTGGATGGCCGTGCCGTACTTGATCACGGCGTTTGGCGGGCTGTTGCTGTCCAATAACCTGTCGGTGTATTCGGCCGGTCTCACTACCTTGACCCTCGGCTTGAAGGTCAAGCGCGTGTACGCGGTGATCGTCGATATCGTGGCGATCTTCGCCGGCTCCATCTACTTCATGCTGATCGCCGACAGTTTCTACGGCCCGTTCATCACCTTCATCTCGTTACTGGCGGTGCCGATCACTGCGTGGGTGGGGATCTTCGTGGTCGACCTGATTCACCGTCATTACTACAGCCCCAAGGACCTGCTGGACGTCAGCCCAAGCAGCGCCTATTGGTACCACGGCGGGGTGGAATGGCGTGCGTTGGGTGCCTGGGCCGTGGCGATCGGGCTCGGGTTCAGTTTCACCACCATCGGCACCACCGCCGACAACATCTGGTTCGCCGGGCCGTTGTCCGATTCCTGGCTGGGCCACAACGGCCTGGGCTGGATCGTGACGTTCCTGGTGGCCGGCGGGATGTATGCGGCATTGGGCGGCGCCGCTGACCGGCGTCCGGTGTTCGTCGAGCGTGCCAATGCCTAGGTTGCTGCACACCGGCCAGGTCATCGTCGACCTGGTCATGGCCCTCGATCAATTGCCAGCGAGCGGCGGCGATGTGTTGGCGCAATCGGCCAGTTTCGAAGCCGGCGGCGGCTTTAATGTGATGGCGGCGGCGCGGCGCAACGGGCTGCCGGCGGTCTACCTGGGGCGCCATGGCACTGGGCGTTTCGGCGATCTGGCCCGCGCGGCGATGCAGGCCGAAGGCATCGACATGGCGCTGCCTGCCAGCCGCGGCAAGGACACCGGCCTGTGCGTGGCGCTGACAGAAGCCAGCACCGAGCGCACCTTCATCTCCCATCTGGGCGCCGAGGGTGAGCTGAGTGCCGAGGACTTGGCCAGCGTGGTGCCGCGTGCCGATGACTACGTGTACGTGAGTGGCTACAGCCTGCTCCTCGACGGCAAGGCCCAGCCGCTGATCGACTGGCTACTGGCGCTGCCACGGGCGATTGCGGTGGTCTTCGACCCTGGCCCGCTGGTCAAGGCGCCGGATTCGGCGTTGATGCGCGCGCTGCTGCCGCGTATCGACATCTGGACCAGCAACGGCCCCGAAGCCGTGGCGTTCACTGGCGCGGTGGATATTGCCAAGGCGCTGCTGGCGCTCAACCAGCACCTGCCCGCCGAAACGCTACGGGTGGTGCGCGATGGACCGAAGGGTTGCTGGGTCGGGCGGGCGAATGCGCTCGAGCATGTGCCCGGCTTCAAGGTGCAGGCGGTCGACAGCAATGGCGCGGGAGATGCGCACGCGGGCGTGTTTATCGCCGGTTTGGCCAACGGTTTGAACGCTCTCGACGCGGCGCGGCGCGCCAATGCGGCAGCCGCTTTGGCGGTGACGCGCTGGGGGCCGGCGACTTCTCCAGGCACCGCCGAAGTCGATGCGCTATTAGCCGACTAACCCCCTATTCGATGCATCAAGGCGCAGGCTGTTTCGGTGCGCCAGGGATATTCGAGTCGTCGCCCTTGTTGATATTCGGCTGATTGACACCTGGGCCCATTTTGCCGTTGCCGACGGCCGCCGGCGCCTGGCGCTGGGTGTCGTTGCCTTGGGTGCGCGGGTCGGCGCCGTTGTCGATGATCGCGCCGCCATTGGTGTCGAGGCCGGTGCCCATCGAGTCCTGGGATTCCTGGGTCGCCGAGCTCGGCGGAGTGTCGACCGGATCAGTCTTGCCGGTAGACGAGGACGCGGCGAAGGCGCTCAGCGAGGCAGCGGACAACAGCGCGGTGAAGGCGAGGGCGGCACACTTGGAATGCTTCATGAGGGTGTCTCCATTAGGATTAATGTCCTTACCCTTTATTGGTCAGCCCTCATTTGCTGTTCGTGCCTGGATGCCGACGAGCGGTCTCAGGACACCTGTAAGATTTTGTGTGCCGAGAGGTGGCGCGCTATCAGGCGTGCCACGGTGATCATCCAGTTCAGGGCGGCGATGGCCAGTACGCCCATCATCAATGTCGGCAGGCCGTAGTCGACGATGATCCTGCCCGCTAGCCAGGGAAACCCGAAGACGCCGACAAAATACGCCAGGCTGAACAGCAGCAACGCTTGGGACGTAGTGCCGGACGGCGATTCGTGGGCTACCAGCCCATTGATCACCGAATACGTCAGGCCGTACCCGACCCCTAACGTGGCAGCCGCGAGCAAGTAGCTGAGGTTGCCGCTCACACCAAACGCAAACAGTGCAATCGACCCCAGCATGATCCCGGACAACACACACGCCGCCCGATAGGCATCACGCTTGACCACGAAGCCGGCGATCAACAGGCGGCTGGTGATCGCGGCACTCAGGAACCCCGCGAAGAACAGCGAATAGTCCAACCCATGTGCGGCCGCGTAGCTGGTCTGGAACGATGACAGCCCGCCAAACACGCAACCGCCCAGACCGACCATCAAGATGGCGAACGCCGCCTTGGAAGACAGTACCCGGCGGATGGCGGCCAGGGAAATCCTCGACGTCGGTGCATTCGCGTGACGCTTGAGTTGTGCGCCCAATCGCCAGAACAGCACCACCCCGGCCAGGCTGGCCACCCCAGCGATATAGAAGGCGGTCGTCAGGGGCAGGTCCAGCGCACTGGTGGCTCGTCCGAGCAGAGGCCCGGCACCGATCCCACTCAACATACTGCCCGACAGCAGCGCAAAGTACTTGGCCCGCTGCCTGGGCTCAACCAGCAAGGTCACGATGATCGGGCCCAGCGTGTAGAACACGCCCCAGCCCAATCCGAGGGCCAGCCCGAACAGCATCAAGCCTTGGCCAAACCCCGGCGTCAGGGCAAAACCGAGGCAGGCCACCACCAGCAACACGCCCATCCCCGCAATCGCTCGTGCCGCGCCCAACGCGTCGGCCATATGCCCGGAGAGCACTACCGCGACGAAGGTACTGAGCATCGCCGTGGAAATCACGCTGCCGGCGTCATGCTCATTCCCGCCGCGCGAATGAATCAGCAGCGATAGCAGAAACGTCGAGCCGTAGGACAACGACAACAGGAAGCTGGCAAGGCAAAACAGGGCGAATAACTTTCCGCCCACCGGGGATGTTGAGTTCATGAGCACGCCTTGGAATCATTGGAGTTATGGCGACTTTCTACCATGCACGTCAGGGCGGATTGTTCTGTAGTTGGTGGTGCTTGCATTAGCCCGCAACGGAGTGAGGTGCCCTGGCCACCCCGAAATTGCACTGCAATCTGTCATCAAACCGTCTTAGTATGTGGCCTTTGAATTTACCCAAGGCGCGCCCATGACCATCGAGATTCGCCCCGCCGTGCCCAGCGATGCTGCGCAGATCCTGACTTTCATTACCGAGCTTGCCGAGTTTGAGAGGGCTCGTCATGAAGTGATCGCCAGTGTGGTGGACATCGAGCGCAGCCTGTTCAGCGAGGGCGCGACTGCCCATGGGCTGATTTGCCTGCGCGACGGATTGCCGATCGGGTTCGCGGTGTTCTTTTTCAGCTATTCCACGTGGCTGGGCAGCAACTGCCTGTACCTCGAAGACCTCTACATCAACCCCGAGCAACGCGGTGGCGGGGCCGGCAAGAAGTTGCTGCGCCACCTGGCGAAGATCGCCTGCGACAACGGCTGCGGGCGTTTCGAGTGGAGCGTGCTGGATTGGAACGAGCCGGCGATTGCCTTCTACAAATCCATCGGCGCCCAGCCCCAGGAAGAGTGGGTGCGCTACCGCATGGAAGGCGATGCGCTGCGGGATTTCGCCCAGGGCTGATGAAAACCCCGATGAAAACCGGCATCCCGACGCCGGTTTTTTTACGCGCTCTCTCACTATGTGGGATGTAAATTTATATATTGAGATATTTAAAGGTCTGGGTTTATAGTCGGCTGCATCAGCACTCACTACCAAAAATAAAACAGGTGAAGCGATGCAGGCACACCCTCTGTCACTCCCCGCCGTGCCCGAACCCACCTATGGCGAGCGGCTGAAGCACAAGGTGGTGATCATCACCGGCGCCGCCCAAGGCATTGGCGAGGCGATCGTTGCCTGCTTCCAGGCCCAGCAGGCACGGTTGGTGATCGCCGATATCCAGGCCGAAAAGGTCGAGCAAGTCGCCGTTCACTGGCGCGAACGCGGCGCCGAGATCTACGCGCAGCCGGTCGACATCACGTCCCAGGCGCAATGGCAGGCGCTGGTCAATTTGGCCATCGAGCGCTTCGGCCGCGTCGATGTGCTGGTCAACTGCGCCGGGGTCAATGTGTTCCGCGACCCGTTGCAGATGACCGACGAGGACTGGCGACGCTGCTTCGCCATCGACCTCGACGGTGCCTGGTACGGCTGCCGCACGGTGTTGCCGCACATGATCGAGCAGGGCATCGGCAACATCATCAACATCGCCTCGAGCCATTCCAGCCACATCATTCCCGGCTGTTTTCCCTACCCGGTCGCCAAACACGGCCTGCTCGGCCTGACCCGCGCCCTCGGCATCGAATACGCGTCCAAGGGTATCCGCGTGAATGCCATCGCGCCGGGCTATATCGAAACCCAGCTCAACGTCGACTACTGGAACGGTTTCCCCGACCCCCAGGCCGAGCGCCAGCGCGCGTTCGACCTGCACCCACCCAAGCGCATCGGCCAGCCTGT
Source organism: Pseudomonas sp. PSPC3-2 (assembly GCF_049897085.1). Classification (NCBI taxonomy): domain Bacteria; kingdom Pseudomonadati; phylum Pseudomonadota; class Gammaproteobacteria; order Pseudomonadales; family Pseudomonadaceae; genus Pseudomonas; species Pseudomonas sp. PSPC3-2. Next base: position 359 of record NZ_JAFCVO010000021.1, on the reverse strand, counting down.
TGAGGTGGCGATGACCGCGCTGTTTCTGGCCACCGATGAGGCGCCCTTTATCAACGCCACCTGCCTGATGATCGATGGCGGGCGGTCGGTGATGTACCACGACTAGAACTTGTCACTCTCCAATAACAACAAGAGGTGCCGTTCATGAAAAAAGCCCTACGCGTACTCACCGCCGCTATCGCGTTAAGCGGCCTCAGCAGTCTGGCCGTTGCCGAAGAAGTGAAGATCGGCTTTTTGGTCAAACAAGCCGAAGAACCCTGGTTCCAGACCGAATGGGCCTTCGCCGAAAAAGCCGGCAAGGAACATGGTTTCACCGTGATCAAGATCGCCGTGCCCGACGGCGAGAAAACCCTCTCGGC
>NZ_JAFCVO010000020.1:0-119478 GCF_049897085.1 Pseudomonas sp. PSPC3-2 | reverse complement strand
GTGACTTTGCGCAATTACAAACGCAACGTGCTGCGTACTCCGGCGAATAACAAGCTGCGCATGGATGACACGCGGGGGCAGGAGCATATCAAGGTCAGTACTGAGCACAGTGGTAAGAGTCAGTTGAACCTGGGGCATTTGGTGGATGCTGCGAAACAAAAGCGTGGGGAAGGGTTTGAGTTGCGTACCGATGGGTGGGGTGCGATTCGTGGGGGGAAAGGTTTGTTTATCAGTGCGGACGAACAGAACCGGGCTCGGGGTGAACAACTCGACATGGTGGCTGCTATTGAGCAACTGAAAAGCGCGCTATCTCTGGCGCGCTCCCTGGCACAGGCTGCTCATAGTGCTGGAGTGCCGTCTAGCGATACCGACAGCCAACTAGAGTTACTTCAGGCACTCAAGGGATTGGCACAACCTGGAGTATTGCTACATGCACCGTCGGGTATCGGCGTACTCAGTCCTAAAGCCGTATGCCTGTCTTCCGGAGGGGAGAGCGTGGGCATTATGGCCGCACGTAACACGGACATCAGCGCCGGGCACGACATCACCGCAACCGCCGAAGGTGGTGTGAGCGTATTTGCGCAACGTGCCGACCTGCAACTCAAGGCGGCTCAAGGCAAAGTTGAACTGCACGCTCAGGGCAGTAACCTCCATGCGTTGGCAAAGACCGACGTTAAGATCGAAAGCGTCGAAGGCCGTATAGAAATCAACGCCCCGCAAGAACTGGTGCTCAACTGTGGCGGTGCCTATATCCGTTTAAAGGACGGCGATATAGAGCTGGGAGCGCCTGGCAACATCTACCTAAAAGCTACCGATGTAAAAAAGTTTGGCAGCACCAGTCTCAATACTCCAGCGTCACCGTTGCCGACGGGTTACGCGGCTAGCTACACCGTGAAAGACGCGGCCCAGGCAGCGTTGCGATTCAGCCGCTACCGGATAACCACTCAGCAAGGTGAAGTATTCAATGGAGTAACCGACAAGCATGGCAAGACGATGAGCGTTCATACCGCGCTGCCGGGGAACTTGAAAATCGAGCTGCCAGAGACTGAAAAGTGGATCAGCTTTTCTGCCCCGTCGAAATCAAATTATCAAGGCATAAAATGCACCGCGGCCATGGATGATGGCGAGGTGTTGGAGGGCGAGTTTGATGGTGAAAACAAAGTAAGTTTTTATTCTTTTACGGGTAATTCTTGCATCAAGTTTGAGGTGCAATGCCCGGAGCATCAAGAAGACTTACCTAGCACCGCAGACAAACTGCTACGAGAGCTGGGGGAGTAAATAATATGGATGCTTTTTACCGGAACTATATGGCTCGACAAGATCATCAGGTTGACGATGATACTTTGGAGGGCGCTCTTGAAAGTTTTGAGGGGGCAGCGCTCAAGTTTTCTTCAGGATTTATAAATGATGCGAGGCAGCGTGATAACTACAGCAGCAATATTAAGCGAGTCAAGGCGCAGGTGTTGGCGCAAGTCAATGCGGGGAAAGTGTCAATAAAGGAGGCGGCGGAATTCTGCTACGAAGCACGAAATAAAATCATGGCGGAAACCAGGCAGAAAACCTCAATGCCCGGACGGGCTATTGCAGAGAAAAGGAAGGTTGTTTCTCCGGATTTAGAAAAGCTATTGGACGAAAAAGCCGGCAAAAAATTTGGTAAAAACTTTGCGGCGCTCAATGCTGAGCAAAAAAATGCCATGTATTACGAAATCATAGAGTCTTCGGCGAGGCCTAACACGGGATTTAATACTTTAAATCGAGTGTTAAAAGTCTCTGGTAAGGTTTTGATTGTCGTGACGGTCGCTTATGCAACCTACGAGATCGCGAATGCAGAGAATAAGCAGAAAGAGTTGATCAAGCAGGGTATTACGATAAGCGGTGGTTTTGCAGGAACTACCTTGGCGAGTTTTGCCGTCTCTACCGTGTGCGGGCCCGGCGCGCCGTTTTGTGCAATCGGTTTAATGCTGGCGGGCGGGGTTGCCTCTGGCTGGGCGGCCTCGAAATTAGCGGACTCCCTCGACGATGAAATAGAAGAGTTTACTAAATGGAAAATCAATTAGATCAGCGTCAACTCTGGGCTGCACTCTCTGATTTATTTGTAGATGCCAATGTTGACTACAAACACATTGCAGGGGTGGCAAAGAATTACTCTGTTGAGGAGGTTGAGTTTGCTTTGTTTGAGAGAGTGGCTCCGGTATGCATCAGTAATATGCTGGCGCCAGTGCCACCTGTTTGCTGGTATTTCGATAAGGAGCAGTTGGTGGCTGATATTGAGTCCTTGGTCAAGAAGAGGATCGAGCAGGGGGTGATCGGTAAATGTCTATCTGGTGTGATGGGGCGACTGATACGGATTGTTAGTGCAAAAGTGTGGGCCGAGCTAAAGGCTGAAATCGAAAGGGTCAAAAGTGAGGGGTAATGCGAACTTGAGAACTTTAAGTGTTGCCGGGTATAAGTCGCGACCAGGTATTGTTTTGATTGAGTAGTCGGAGTAGCGGTTATTTGTTTTTTTATTATTCAGGATATTCATTTTTATTAATGGGTTTTTAGGCCGAGGTGGCGTGTTGTGAAGTGTGGGGTCGATTACCCCGATTGACTCAATTGATCGGGTGATTGCTCAGAGAATATAAATTTTTAAGGGGTTATATGAACGATCCAATGCACCGCACGGATACCCTCAATCCGAGCAAGGATTTCATCGGAGGGAAACAGAAACAGCATTGGATCGAACTCCAGTTGCTGGACGAGCAGGGTGCGCCCCTGGCGAACATGCCCTATCAGGCGATCAACGACGCCATCCGGGAGAGGTGCTTCCCCGAATGTGCGGGGCTCAGCGATGCTCAGGGTGTGATCCGTATTGAGGGGCTGCACCCGATTCCCATCACCCTGAAAGTGCAGGCCGATCCTTTGGCCGAGCTGCTGCAAACCCGTCGCTTGCGTGCCCTGCGTGCCGAACCGCCTCGGCCCGTAATCGGAGATCGGACCCCGCTGTATGGTCCGCAGCATTCGGGTTTCTCGCCCGTCGAGAAGCAGGCCCACGCGGCAGGTCACTGCTACCACTACCTGCGTATCGGTCAGTTATGCGACCGATTACCGACCCTTGATCCGCCTTTGGAGGACCCGAAGCGGCCTCCGGCCTTTCACTTCCCGGACCCGGCATTCAGCGGTTTCACCGTTGAGTACGAAGCGCTGAATCGCCGTCACGTGTTGGAAGTTTGCTCCTTCCGTGCCTGGTCTTTGGTTCTGCATCACCAACCCGAATACAGCATGGCCAATGCCTATAACCTTGGGCTGATGGCCAACCTGTCCTACAGCATTGTCGCCCAGAACATGTTGAAGCAACGACCGGGCACCGATCCCAGTACCGTCTCAGGCTCGGTGGAGGAGTTCTTTTTACGTCAGTGCCTGGACCTGTCGCGCACGCCGGTGGTGATTGACTCCGGAGGGACGCGTCTGCCAGCACTGGTGGTAGACGTCCCCTTCAACCAGCGCTACACCACGGCGGTTATGCTGGATTCGCTGGAGGCCAAGCGCCCGTCGGGCACCTCCGAGATTCCGCGGCTCATCATCGAAAACACCCAGTTGTTCTATTGCATCAACCAGACTCAAGTGGTTGTGGCCTGGCGCGGGACACAGGAACCCAAGGACTGGCTGACGGATGTGCTGTACCGCCCGATGCCAGCCGATGGCAGCGGCTGCGACTTGAAGTCTGCGTGTACGCCTTTGACGGATGTCGGCAGTGTGCACTATGGGTTTTTGCATGCGTTTGAGGTGGCTAAGAAGCTGTTTTCTCAACGCTTTGATGACATTCAGAAAGCGTTAGCTAATAGAAAACTGTTCATTTGCGGCCATAGCCTGGGCGGCGCCCTGGCTCTGATCCACTCCGCCGAGCTGAAAGATCGCAACCCCCTGCTCTACACCTACGGTATGCCCCGTACCTTCACGGCCAAGGCACTGGAGCGCCTGAAAACGGTGACCCACTTTCGCCATGTCAACGACGCCGACACCATCACCAGCGTGCCACCCGAGGCGGAACTGGATAACTGGCTTTACGATGCCCTGGGGCCGCTGGGCCACGACCTAGGCTACATCTGGTCCGTGGGTGAACTGGTGGCCGGCAAACTGGTGCGCTTTGGCGACCCCTACTGGCATCACGGCCAAATCGCCATGTTCTACCGCGCTGACCAGCATGTGGAGTCGCGGGCCTCAAATAACCCCGTCGAGCGGAGTAGAGAAGGCCTGGGCGCGCCTTACCACACCACCATTCTTAAGCGTTTGCCGCACCGAGCCCGCCTCTACCTGGTGCCCAGCCTGAGCGATGAGTTCAGCCGCTTCGCCTGTGAAGAGCAGAAGGCCCTCATTCGCTCGATGAGCCGGGAAAGCCTGACGCGGTTCTTTCCGTCACACACTAATCCTGAACGTAGCACTCGCCGCAGTAACCCGATGGATCACTCGATGGTCGCTGCCTACTTACCCTTCTTGCACAACCAGTTGCTGGAGTTGAGCGATCCCGAACGGCCACTGGAGCGCAAGGCGCAACGGGCGAAGTTCGAGACGCAGATGCATGGGTTGGGCGTCCCCGAAGCGGAAAAGCACCGCAACGAGCAGTTCCTTGCCTTGCAGAAGTTGTTACCCATGGCCTTGCGCATGACTCAAGACCTGGAAGGCGGCCCTGAAGCCCTGCAGCGTTTCTGCCGAGAGCGAGAGTTCGGCGTGATGATCGAGATCACCCAAGCCTGAATCTACGCATCGGGGTGCGATAGCCACCCAACACATTAGCCATAAGGGAACACATAAAACCATGAACATTCTGATCCGCCCTGCGCAGGGTCCAGTGCAACACGTGAACTACCAGGCAGTCGAGGAAAGCGGGGGGTACAGCCAACCCACTCCCTCCCGTTACCCAGGTGCGATAACCGTCGAGTTTCCCGACGCACTGCTAGCGATCACGGAGGAACACAGCCTATGAATATTCGCCTAAGCCCCATGAGCGGCGCTTTGTTGCTGCTGCTCTGCCTAAACGGTTGCGCCCAGAACCGGACCTTGGCACCGCCACCGGGCGGGGAACAGGTCAGCGTCGTGGTGAAGGTCCCGCAGAACCTCACGGCGGAACCCATGCAGGTGATGTACCGCTCGGAGAAATGCCCGATCAAACGATCCGGGCCAGACTGGACCACTTATGAAGAGGACGGTTACTTGTCCACTACGGTTCAACCGCAACAGCAGGGGCAGAGCGGCCTATATGAGGCCAAGTTGCCCATCAATGGCGGTAGCCGATGCCAGTGGCAACTGAGTAATGTGACTTTTGGCGTCACCTACGCCAATACAACGCACTTTGGCGAGAATGTTAAAGCGGGCCCTGGGGGCGGGGTGATCGTGATGTTCGATAAGCATCTGCCACAACAACGTTCTGCTTTTCAGCCAACGATAGAAGTCAACGGTGACGTGCTGATCAGTAAAGACTATTACCCTTTGGTTAACGAGCAATTCATTGGTCGACATGAAACGCGCGCGTGGCTATTCGGTGAGGGTGAAATCTATTTGTATTATCGGGCCTCCGACGCTAGGAGGGTGACTTTCGAACCGCTGCTGCATGCCAACTATGCATTGTATTCGGTGGAGCCAAAGGTGCAGGGCGAGGGTTATACCCGCTATATCTACCCCGATGGCAGCGTGGTGGCTGATGGTCGTGACCCAAGCTTCAAGAAACTGCAATCCATTCGCCTGACTGCGGAGAAGGCTCGATGAATCGCATGTTTCCTTCTGTTCAGGCCTTACGATTAACGCTTAATGTTTTATCCCTGATGTCGGCTAACGTGAGCCTTAGATAAAACTTAGTCATGTATTTATATTGGGTGTTTGCGATGGTTTATTTGAATTTAATTGCGTGTGCTGGCCATTCTCGCTTTAAAAACATTGTGAGGGTTAGTCAGGGAAGTGGTTGTGCGAAGCGCTTAAAGTTCGGGTTTTTAGGGCTTGTTGCCGGACTGCATTCGGGCTGTGCGGCAATAGGGGCGGCAGTTATGAATGGCCCGACTTGCCCTTATCAAGGCGTTCAGCTGGATTTTCATGCAGCGACTGATTGGACACTGATCAAAGGGAGTAATGGACTGATTATTCCGTTAGCTATTATCGATTTACCTTTTTCTTTTGTTTTCGACACGTTGACTCTTGTGAGTGCATTAGAGGCTGACAACGGCGAGCTGAATTGTCCGCGAAAGTTTACGTAGCGATTGGGCGCTGGCCAGCTAAAAGGTAGTGCGTTTTTGGGGCGAACTAATTTTTATTGGTCGAAATCAATCCTCTAACGAATATTTTGATCATTTTTATGGAAGCCTGTTTTTCAATGGGCGAGTTTTGGAAAATTTTATATATGTCACAAGGATTTTTTTTATTGGGTGATAAAACCACTCACGGTGGAGAAGTGATATCGGCCTCATCCACGATGATCGTAAATGGCAAGCGAGTAGCACTGGTCGGAGACAAAGTTCGTTGCCCGCTGCCGGGGCATGGCGTCAACAAGATTGTTGATGGCTGCCCGGACTGGTCTGAGGGTGATCGGGCGATGGTGGTCAACGGCTGCCGCTGTGAGTGCGATTGCCAGGTGATTTCCAGCGCTCCCGATTGTGGGGTGGGTTAGTCATGGGCTGGGATCGTCAGGCACCTCATGTGGTGGACGCTCCAAAACCGCCGGTGCTGGGTCGTTGGCTATTGGCTGCACTCATGGCGGTGCTGGTCTGCGTGCTGCTGTTTTTGCTGCATGCCTCCGAACGGATGCCGTTACTGAATACGCTCAACATTTGGGCATTGTCCGCTTCGCCATTGGTGGTCTGGATCCTGGCGTTCGCTGCGCGTGCCCATGCCTATGGGACTGCGTTGAGCCATTGCCAGTTTCTGGAGGAGGAGGCGCAAAGTGCGCAGCGTTCCTGGCAGGGTTGGGCGCAGCGCTACCTGGCAGTGTCTGCCAGTTGCGTGCTGCTGCCTGATCAGGTGTCTGCGAGTGTATTAACTCAGGGTTCCTTTGATTTACCTCCCCGCACAGGGCAAGCACGGCGTATTGCGGCTTTGCCTGTAGGCTCGGAGCGTGCTCAAGCCGGATTGCAGATGTTGATTCAGGCATTGGTGCCGGCGCTGCATGCGTTACCGACGGGGCAGGAACTGCGCGTCACCCTGCTGAGCGATGTCGATCCCTGCGAATATGAAGCCTTGCGCGATGCCTGGCAGCAGACCTGGACCATCACGATGAGCCGACCGCTACCCATAGCGCTCACCTTGGCTAGCGAATTGTCGTACCGGTGGATCGATGAATCGTTGAAGGCCGCCATCGCAGCCATTGAGTTGATTTTGGTGCTCCAGGTGCACGGTGATGACTCGTACTCCGACGGGCTTGCCGCCTTGCTGCTATGCCCGGACAGCCTGGCAATCGTCTTGGAGCTACCGATCACGGCTGGTTTGTTGCGGCCAATGCCATTGGATATCGACGCGCTGGACAGCGAATTACTGTTGTTTCTGCAAACCCAAGTGAGCGCTTGCCGGGCAACCGGCATGTTGGTCGACGCCGCCGACTGGCAGCCACTGACCGGAAAAATGCTTGCAGTAGCAGGCGCCCATGGTGCTTCGCTCAAGGCGGAGTGGCAGTGGACTCAGGAACGTCTGTGCGGGCTATCGGGCCCGCTCGGTCATTGGCTAGTAACTGCGCTGGGTGTGGAAATATCCCGGCATCAGCGCGAGCCTTTGTTGGTATTGGCACGAGAAGAATCGCAGCACTGGATGAGCACTATTACCACGGGAGAGTTGGCATGAACGTTTGGAGTAATTCATGGCGCCGCGCGGGGGCAGCAGTGTGGATCATTACGCTGGTAGCCGTGCTGGGCTGGGTGATCTGGCGTTATGGCGATCAGATCGGGCTAGCTGAGAATTACCACAAGCTGTTGGTTTTTCTGCTGATTATCACCATTGCAATGGTGGGCTTTCTGGCACCACGGTTATTAGCGCATCTCAAACGACAAAACCACCGCGAGCAGGGGCGGGCGGATAAGGTCTATCCCCCGGCAGACTCACAGATGGTTTCGCCTCGCCAACCGATTGTTCATGTATCAGAGATGCGCGCGCATTTACGTGACCACCACGGTATTTTCTGGCGCCGCAAAACCCGCCTGCTTCTCGTCATCGGCGAACCCACCGAAATCGAAGCCATCGCCCCCACTCTGGCTAATCAGCAATGGCTCGAAGGCCAAGGCACGGTCCTGCTGTGGGGTGGCAGTGCCCAGGCCGCGCTGGATCAATCATTCCCTAAGCACTGGAGTGGGCTGAGCCGCAGGCGTGCGCTGGACGGGGTGGTTTGGGCGTTGAACACAACCCAGGCCGCCGACGATGCCGCGATGGGCAAAGGTGTACGCCAGGTGCAGCGCCTTGCCCGTGACCTGCACTGGCAGTTGCCGTTATACCTCTGGCAGGTCTGCGACAGTACATGGGCGCAGGACACTCGCAAGGCGCAGCCGGTGGGTTGCCGGTTGCCCGAGCGGTTCACGGCGGCGGGATTGGAAACCGCGCTGACGCGCTTGCTGGAGCCTTTGCGGCGCGAGGGCTTGGCGCAGATGAACGGTGTGATGAAGCATGATTTTCTGCTGCGCCTGTCCCGGGATTTACAGGGCGAGGGCATCGCCCGCTGGCGTCATACGCTGGCGCCTCTGGGCAGCGATTTTGCTCAGGGTGTGCCGTTGCGTGGGGTGTGGTTCAGCCTGCCGGTACAGCGCTCGCCGCATGATCAACAACAGGAGTGGTCGGTTGCCTCGGTGTGGCACGGCGTACTCGGCGATAACGCCAGTGGCCGCCGGCTGGGCTGGAGCGTGCCGCGTGTTGGCTATGCGCTGGTGCTGGGTTTGGCGACGTTATGGGGCGCCGGATTGTTGCTGTCGTTTGTCAGCAACCGTGCGCAAATCGCCCAGGTGCAAAGTTCGTTGGCGGCATTGCAGCAGTCGGGCAGTAGCGATGAGCAAATCAGCGCACTCAACGATCTGATGCGCGAACTGGCACGCCTGGATTACCGCGCCGAACACGGCGCTCCGTGGTACCAGCGCTTCGGCCTGAATCAAACCCCAGCGCTGCTTGAAACGGTGTGGCCACGTTACGTCGAAGCCAACAACCGCCTGATCCGTGATCCGGCCGCCGCCGCTTTACGCCAGCAGCTCACCGCGCTGGTCAAGCTGGCGCCGGACAATCCCGAGCGCGCCGAACGCGCCCGCGATGCCTACGACCAGCTCAAGGCCTACCTGATGATGACGCGTCCGGACAAAGCCGACGCCAATCTTCTGGTCAAAACCCTGAGCAACGTGGAGCCCTTCCGCGCAGGGATAGCACCAGGCCTCTGGCAAACCCTGTCGCCCAATCTGTGGCAGTTCTACGCCGAGCACCTGGCTGAAAACCCGGCGTGGCGTATCGACACCGACGCGCAGCTGGTCGCACAAGTCAGGCAAATCCTGCTCGGTCAATTGGGCCAACGCAATGCCGAGGCCAACCTGTACCAACAACTGCTCGATGACGCCGCCAATCACTACCCGGCCTTGAGCCTGCACCAACTGGTCGGCGACACCGACGCCCAGGCCCTGTTCACCACCGACGCCAGCGTGCCCGGCGTGTTCACCCGTCAGGCCTGGGAGGGCCAGGTGCGCCAAGCCATCGATGCGATCGCCGAGGCGCGCCGCGAGGAAATCGACTGGGTGCTCAGCGACAAACCCGTCGATATCGACACCCACCTGAGCCCGGACCAGCTCCGCGAACGGCTCACTGAGCGCTACTTCCAGGACTACGCCAGCGCCTGGCTGGATCTGTTCAACAGCCTGCGCTGGCAGCAGGCCGCGAGCCTCGATGAGTCAATCGACCAATTGACGCTGATGAGCGATGTACGCCAATCGCCGCTGATTGCCCTGATGAACACGCTGGCCTATCAAGGGCAGGCCGGCACTCGCAACCAGGCCCTGGCCGACTCGTTGATACAGTCCGCGCAAAAGCTGATCGGGCAGGATAAGGCCCCGGCGATCGAGCCGTTGGTCCACGCATCCAAGGGCCCATTGGACGCCACCTTCGGCCCGTTATTGGCGCTGCTGGACAAGAACAACAATGACGGCCTCAGTCTCCAGGCCTTCCTCACCCGCGTGACACGGGTGCGATTGAAATTGCAGCAGATCAGCACCGCGCCTGACCCCCTGGAAATGACCCAGGCTCTGGCGCAAACCGTCTTTCAAGGCCGCAGCATCGACCTCACCGACACCCAATCCTACGGCAGCCTGCTGGCTGCGAGCCTGGGCGCGGAGTGGGGCGGGGCGGCGCAGACGCTGTTCGTGCAGCCATTGGAACAGGCCTGGCAACGCGTCTTGCAACCGTCCGCTGCCGGTCTCAATAGCCAGTGGCAGCGCTCGATCGTCAGCCATTGGAACGCTGCTTTCGCCAGCCGCTATCCCTTTGCGGCCACCACCAGCGACGCCTCGTTGCCGATGTTGGGGCAAATGATCCGCGCGGATTCCGGGCGTATCGCACAGTTTCTACAGCAGCAATTGAGCGGCGTGCTGCGCAAGGACGGCAGCCGTTGGGTAGCCGATCCACGCCACAGCCAGGGCCTGCGCTTCAACCCGCAGTTTCTGAGCGCCATCAATCAACTGAGCGACCTGGCCGATGTGCTCTACACCGACGGCGGCATGGGACTGAGCTTTGAACTGCAAGGCAAACCCGTGCGCGATGTGGTGCAAACCACCTTCATCCTCAACGGCGACCGGCACCAGTACTTCAACCAGAAAGAAAGCTGGCAGCGTTTCAACTGGCCGGGCCGCAGCGACTATCCCGGCGTGAGCCTCAGCTGGACCAGCGTGCACGCCGGCGAGCGGTTATTTGGCGACTACCCCGGCACCTGGGGCCTGATCCGTTTGCTGGAAAAAGCCCAGGTCACGCCGTTGGACGACGGTGACAGCCGCTACCGCCTGGCGCTCAAGGCGCCTGACGGCTTGAACCTGACGTGGCACCTGCGCACCGAATTGGATGCGGGGCCGTTGGCGTTGCTCAAACTGCGCAGCTTCGCGTTGCCGCAACAGATATTCCTCAATGAGGGCTGAGCCATGGAGTCGGTGAGGCGGCTCCTTGCCGGTCAGGAAGCGCCCGGCACATTCGGCCAAAGATCCGCCACCAGAAACAGCCGCTCAGCTTCCTCCCAATCCTCGCCGTTCTGAACCAGCCGCACCAGCAACTGAGCCGGAGCCATTGGCGCCAGGTCCGCCAGCCATCCTTGCATCTGTTCTTCGCTCCACACCGCTTCTGCCAGGTAATGCGCCGGCGCCAGCCACGCATGCCGGGGCAAGGGCTGCCAGCGACCGGGTGCACTGACGCTGACAAAGTCGCGCCAATCACGCTGATGCAGCCAGCGTCCACGTAAATGCTCTGGGTGAGCGCCGTGGGGCGGTTCAGCCTGGCCAGGCCAGGGATAGAGCAAATAGCCGCCGAGCCACAAGTGCGCATCGAACTGCTCGATGCCCAGCGCCGCCAACGCCTCGTGGCTCTCCGGGCGTGCCGAAATCGGCAATTGATGCTGGGCCAGGTGCGCCAGCTTGCGATCCAGCCGATCATGACAACCCGGCCCCAGCCACCGTGCGGTGTCCTGGCCGTTGCCGTCCTGCGGGCCGAGGTAGAGTTTGATCGCCAGCTCCAAGTGATGCACGCCATCGCCGTCGCGCAGCAGCATGTCCAGTTCACCCAGGGTATGCCCGGCGCGGCGGATCGGCAGATTAGCGGCCAACAGTTCCACGCCCGGCGCATGCTGCACCGCGAACTGCCACAGGCGTTCGTAGTAAAGGCCCAGGCGCCGGGTGCTTGCCAGGTTCAGCCAATGCTGCAGGGGGCTGCTGTCCTGGTCCAAGTGCCGCAGCCAGTGTTCGAGACGGTCGGGCGCCTGTACCCAGTCGCTGCCGGCCAGCGGATGGCGTTGCGGCCACGGCGTTTGCGCGAGCATGGGCGGGGCGAGCATCACCCACGCCAAGTCGCGCACCTCGGGATGGCGCAGTTGGCGGGGCAGGTTGTGCAAGTCGGGGAAGACGGTCATGGTCCGAGCATAGCCTTTTACGCAAGGTCGGGTGGCTGAGAAGCGTTGTCATCAAGGCTTCACAGCGACAAAGGATTTTGCCTGACGGGGCCTTTCGCCCATAATCGTTCTTTTTTGCCACACCCCCAATCCCGCAGGAGCCCCATGGAGCAATTTCGCAATATCGGCATTATCGGTCGCCTGGGCAGTACCCAGGTGCTGGACACCGTCCGCCGGCTGAAAAAGTTTCTGCTCGAGCGCCACCTGCATGTGATCCTCGAAGACACCATCGCCGAAATCCTCCCGGGCCATGGCCTGCAAACCTCGTCGCGCAAGATGCTCGGTGAAGTGTGTGACATGGTGATTGTGGTCGGCGGCGACGGCAGCCTGCTCGGCGCCGCACGGGCGCTGGCGCGGCATAACGTGCCGGTGCTGGGGATTAACCGTGGCAGCCTGGGGTTCCTGACCGATATTCGTCCCGATGAGCTGGAAGTTGAAGTGGCCAAGGTGCTCGACGGCCATTACCTGGTGGAGAACCGGTTCCTGCTGCAGGCCGAAGTGCGTCGCCACGGCGAAGCCATTGGCCAGGGCGATGCCCTCAACGATGTGGTGCTGCACCCCGGCAAATCCACGCGGATGATCGAATTCGAGTTGTATATCGACGGCCAGTTCGTGTGCAGCCAAAAGGCCGATGGCCTGATCGTCGCCACGCCCACCGGCTCTACCGCCTATGCGCTGTCGGCGGGTGGACCGATCATGCACCCCAAGCTTGATGCCATTGTGATTGTGCCGATGTACCCCCATATGTTGTCCAGCAGGCCTATCGTGGTCGACGGCAACAGTGAGCTGAAAATCGTGGTTTCCAAAGACATGCAGATTTACCCGCAAGTCTCCTGTGACGGGCAGAACCACTTCACCTGCGCCCCCGGCGACACCATCACCGTGAGCAAAAAGGCGCAGAAGCTGCGGCTGATCCATCCGCTGGACCACAACTACTATGAAGTGTGCCGCACCAAGTTGGGCTGGGGCAGCCGCTTGGGGGGTGGAGGCGACTGATGCTCGATCCCGCGCGTAGCTACGACCTGATTGGCGATGTGCACGGTTGCGCCCATACGCTTGAGCACTTGCTCGACCAGTTGGGCTACCACAAGCACGCTGGCACCTGGTGTCATCCGTCGCGCATGGCGGTGTTCCTCGGCGACATCATCGACCGTGGCCCGCGGATTCGCGAGGCGCTGCACATCGTCCATGACATGGCCGAGGCCGGGCAGGCGTTATGCATCATGGGCAACCACGAGTTCAATGCCCTGGGCTGGGCCACGCCCGCGCCGCCGGGCAGCGGCAAGCAGTTCGTGCGCGAACACACGCCACGGCACGAGCGGTTGATTCACGAGACCCTGACCCAATTCGAGCATCACCCGGGCGACTGGCACGACTTCCTTGGCTGGTTTTATGACATGCCACTGTTTGTCGACGCCGGACGTTTCCGCGTGGTGCATGCGTGCTGGGATGACGGGTTCATCCAGCCGCTGCGCGCGACCTTTCCGGATGGCTGTATCGATCAGCATTTCCTGCAGGCCGCCGCGGTGCCGGGCAGTTTCGCCTGCAACGCCTTCGACCGCCTGCTGCGCGGCACCGACATGCGTCTGCCGGACGGTTTGACCCTGACCGGCGGCGATGGCCTGACGCGTTCGTTCTTTCGCACCAAGTTCTGGGAGGAAGACCCGAAAACCTACGGCGACATCGTGTTCCAGCCCGATGCATTGCCGGAGCCGGTGGCGCGGACACCGTTGTCGTCTTCTGAAAAGAATTCCCTGTTGCGCTACGGCGTCGACGAGCCTGTGCTGTTCGTCGGACATTACTGGCGCAGCGGCAAACCGGCGCCGATCCGTCCGAACCTGGCCTGCCTGGACTACAGCGCGGTGCTGTACGGCAAGCTGGTGGCGTATCGACTGGATCAGGAAACCCGCCTCGATCCGCATAAATTCGTATGGGTCGACGTTGAGCGCCCCGAGGTGATTACATGAGTGCCGTGCCCGTATTACGCTTGCCGCTGAGCGTCGACCTGGGCGGTTTCGTCAAACTGCTGCAACGCATGCAGGTGCCCCATCGCGTCAGTGAAGAAGCGGGCGAGCAGGTGTTGTGGGTGCCCGAGACCATCAGCGACGACGTGCGCGTCTTGTATCAACGTTTTCCGGCCGGCGATCCGGACCAGCAACTGGATATTCCCGAGCAGGCACCGGTCACGCGCCCGGGGGTTGTTCAGCAAGTGCGCCATAGCCCGGTGACGGCGCTGGTGCTGCTGGCGAGCCTGATCGTCGGCGCGGTGACCTTGCTCGGTGAAAACCTGCAAGCCATGGCCTGGCTGACCTTCCTGCCGTTCCGGGTGATGGGTGAGTACATCCAGTTCACGCCGCTGGCCGATACATTGGCCTCGGGCCAGTGGTGGCGGCTGGTCACGCCGATGCTGATCCACTTCGGCATCCTGCACCTGGCCATGAATGGCATGTGGTACTGGGAGCTGGGACGACGCATTGAAGCGCGCCAGGGCAGTATCAACCTGCTGGGCCTGACGCTGTTGTTCAGCCTGGCCTCCAACTTCGCTCAATACACCTATGGCGGCCCGGGCCTGTTTGGTGGCTTGTCCGGCGTGTTGTATGGGCTGCTGGGACACTGCTGGATCTATCAACTCCTCTCGCCCAACCCGGCCTATCGCCTGCCCCGTGGGGTACTGGTGATGATGCTGGTGTGGCTGGTGCTGTGCCTGTCGGGGCTGGTCTCGATGATCGGTTTCGGCGAAATCGCCAACGCCGCCCATGTCGGCGGCCTGGCCATCGGTTGCCTGACCGGCTTGTTGGGCGGTTTGTACAGTCGTCGCAAATCCACTATTCGTTAAGGAAGAGCCTGAATGTCCTCTTTTGCTGAAATGATCGAAAACATCACCCCGGACATCTACGAGAGCCTCAAGCTCGCCGTCGAAATCGGCAAATGGTCCGACGGCCGCAAGCTCACCGCCGAACAGCGTGAGCTGTCGTTGCAAGCGATGATCGCATGGGAAATCCAGAACGTGCCGGAAGACCAGCGCACCGGTTATATGGGCCCGCAGGAATGCCAGTCTAAGTCGACCACCGTGCCGAACATCCTGTTTAAGTCGGATGCGATCCATTGATTGAAATTGGTCGCGGTGCAGTCAGCAAAATGTCGGCGCAACTCGGTGAGCCGACTGTTCAATACGCGTTTCGTCTGGGCGATACCGAGGTGCCGGTCAACCCGTTGATCGGCACCCATGTGCGCCTGGAATACCTCGGTGCGATCCATTGCAGCCATTGCGGCCGCAAGACCAAGACCAGCTTCAGCCAGGGTTATTGCTACCCGTGCATGACCAAACTGGCCCAGTGCGACCTGTGCATCATGAGCCCCGAGCGTTGTCATTACGCCGCCGGCACCTGCCGTGATCCGGCGTGGGGCGAGCAGTTCTGCATGACCGACCATGTGGTCTACCTGGCCAATTCGTCGGGCGTCAAGGTCGGCATCACCCGCGCCACCCAATTGCCCACGCGTTGGCTGGACCAGGGCGCCAGCCAGGCGCTGCCGATCGTGCGTGTGTCCACGCGCCAGCAGTCCGGTTTCGTCGAAGACCTGTTCCGCAGCCAGGTGGCCGACAAAACCAACTGGCGTGCCTTGCTCAAGGGCGATGCGCAATCGGTCGACCTCAAGCAGGTGCGCGATGAGCTGTTCGCGTCTTGCGCCGACGGCCTGGTGAGTTTGCAGGAACGCTTTGGCCTGCAAGCCATCCAAACGGTTGCCGACATTGAACCGATCGAAATCCGTTACCCGATTGAGCAATACCCGACCAAGATCGTCAGTTTCAACCTGGACAAGAACCCGATTGCCGAAGGCACGCTGTTGGGGATCAAGGGCCAATACCTGATCTTCGACACCGGCGTCATCAATATTCGTAAGTACACGGCCTACCAGCTCGCCGTGCATCAGTAAAAGGATGCCATCCATGCGCACCGAACAACCGAAGATGATTTACCTGAAGGACTATCAGGCGCCGGACTACCTGATCGACGAGACGCACCTGACCTTCGAGTTGTTCGAGGACCACAGCCTGGTCCACGCGCAGTTGGTGATGCGCCGCAACCCCGAGCGTGGCGCCGGCTTGCCGCCGTTGGTGCTGGACGGCCAGCAGCTCGAACTGTTGAGCGTGAACCTGGCTGACCAGGAATTGACGGACGCCGACTATCAGTTGACCGACAGCCACCTGACCGTGCAGCCCACGAGTGAGGCCTTCACCCTCGACACCACCGTCAAGATCCACCCGGAAACCAACACCGCCCTCGAAGGCTTGTACAAGTCCGGCAGCATGTTTTGCACCCAGTGCGAGGCCGAAGGGTTCCGCAAGATCACTTACTACCTCGACCGTCCGGACGTGATGAGTACCTTCACCACCACCGTGATCGCCGAGCAACACAGCTACCCGGTGCTGCTGTCCAACGGCAACCCGATTGCCAGCGGTCCTGGCGAAGACGGCCGTCACTGGGCCACCTGGGAAGACCCGTTCAAGAAGCCGGCGTACCTGTTCGCGCTGGTGGCCGGTGATTTGTGGTGTGTCGAAGACAGCTTCACCACCATGACCCGCCGTACCGTGGCGCTGCGTATCTATGTCGAGCCGGAAAATATCGACAAGTGCCAGCACGCCATGATCAGTTTGAAAAAATCCATGCGCTGGGATGAAGAGACCTACGGCCGGGAGTACGACCTCGACATCTTCATGATCGTCGCCGTCAACGACTTCAACATGGGCGCCATGGAGAACAAGGGCCTCAATATCTTCAACTCCAGCGCCGTGCTGGCCCGCGCCGAAACCGCCACCGACGCCGCACACCAGCGGGTCGAGGCGATCGTCGCCCATGAGTACTTCCACAACTGGTCGGGCAACCGCGTGACCTGTCGCGACTGGTTCCAACTGTCGCTCAAGGAAGGCTTCACCGTGTTCCGCGACTCGGGCTTCTCTGCGGACATGAACTCGGCCACGGTAAAACGCATCCAGGATGTGGCCTACCTGCGCACTCACCAGTTCGCCGAAGACGCCGGTCCCATGGCCCACGCCGTGCGCCCGGATAGCTTTATCGAGATTTCCAACTTCTACACCCTGACGGTGTACGAAAAGGGCTCGGAAGTGGTCGGTATGATCCACACGTTGCTCGGCGCCGAAGGCTTCCGCAAAGGTAGCGACCTCTATTTCGAACGCCATGACGGTCAGGCCGTGACCTGCGACGACTTCATCAAGGCCATGGAAGACGCCAACGGCGCCGACCTCAGCCAGTTCAAGCGTTGGTACAGCCAGGCCGGTACGCCACGCTTGGCGGTGAGCGAGTCCTACGATGCGGCGGCCAAAACCTACAGCCTGACTTTCCGCCAGAGCTGCCCGGAAACGCCGGACAAGGTGGAAAAGCTGCCGTTCGTGATGCCAGTGGCATTGGGTCTGCTGGACGCCAAGGGTGCCGCTATTGCGTTGCGCCTGGCCGGTGAGGCAAGCGCTGCCAGCACGTCCCGCGTGATTTCGGTGACCGAGGCCGAGCAGACCTTCACCTTCGTCGATATCGCTGAACAACCGCTGCCTTCGCTGCTGCGCGGTTTCTCGGCGCCGGTGAAACTGAGCTTCCCATACACCCGTGATCAGCTGATGTTCCTGATGCAGCACGACAGCGACGGCTTCAATCGCTGGGATGCCGGCCAGCAACTGTCGGTGCAGGTGTTGCAGGAGCTGATTGGCCAGTATCAAGCGGGTCAGCCGCTGAAGCTGGATCAGCGCCTGATCGACGCATTGCGCACGGTATTGAGCGATGAAAGCCTGGACCAGGCGATGGTCGCGGAAATGCTCTCGCTGCCAGGTGAAGCCTACCTGACGGAAATCAGTGAAGTGGCCGATGTCGACGCCATTCACACCGCTCGCGAGTTTGCCCGCAAACAACTGGCCGACCACCTGTTTGAAGGCTTGTGGCTGCGTTACCAGGCCAACCGCGAACTGTCCAAGCAAACCCCGTATGTGGCGGCTGCCGAGCACTTTGCCCTGCGTGCCTTGCAGAACATTGCGCTGTCGTACCTGATGCTCAGCGGCAAGCCGCAAGTGCTGGCGGCGACGTTGGACCAGTTCGATACCAGCGACAACATGACCGAACGCCTGACTGCATTGGCGGTGTTGGTGAATTCGCCGTTCGAGGCGGAAAAAGCCAAGGCCCTGGCGACGTTTGCCGAAACCTTCAAGGACAACCCGCTGGTCATGGACCAGTGGTTCAGCGTGCAGGCCGGCAGCGTGTTGCCGGGCGGGCTGGCGCGGGTCAAGGCGTTGATGGAACATCCGGCGTTCACTATCAAGAACCCGAACAAAGTACGCGCGCTAGTGGGCGCGTTTGCCGGGCAGAACCTGATCAACTTCCACGCCGCGGACGGTTCGGGCTATCGCTTCCTGGCGGACCTGGTGATTCAGTTGAACGGCTTCAACCCGCAGATCGCCTCGCGCCAGTTGGCGCCATTGACCCGCTGGCGCAAATACGACAGCGCGCGGCAGGCGCTGATGAAGGCGGAGCTGGAGCGCATTCGTGCCTGCGGTGAACTGTCGAGCGATGTGTTTGAGGTAGTCAGCAAGAGCCTTGCGTAAACCACGCAATTAAAAAACGGCCGGTAGGCCGTTTTTTTTCGCCCCGGATAGTGGGTGGCCGAGCTGCTGCTGACATTTTCTGACAGGGTGCTCTGATAAGCTGGCCACTTTCCTTTTCCGGTGGGCTCAATGTGTCGCGTACCACTCGTTTACTGACGTTGCTCCAGGCCCTGCGGGGCAAGAAGCGTCCGGTGACCGCTGCCGTGCTGGCGGCACAGTTGGAGGTGTCCGAGCGCACGCTGTATCGCGACATCGCCGAATTGACCGCGTTGGGGGCGCCGATTTTTGGCGAGGCCGGGGTAGGGTATGTGCTGCGCAGCGGGCTGTTTCTGCCGCCATTGATGCTCAACGCCGAGGAAACCGAAGCCATCGTGCTCGGCCTGCGCTATGTGGATCAGCGTGGCGACGACGTCTTGAGCCATGCCGCGGCCAATGCCTTGGCGAAAATTGCCGACGTGCTGGACCCTGCCGCCCAGGAAGCGTTGCGCAACCCGACGCTGCTACCTGGCCCGCCAGGGTTCGGCTACCCGGAAAACCGCGTACCGCTCAATGTGTTTCGCGAAGCCATTCGCAATCAGGCCAAATTGCATGTCGATTACGCCGATGCAAGCCAGACTCAGAGCCAACGGCTGATTTGGCCCCTGGCGCTGGGCTTTCTCAATGAGGTGCGGGTGATCGTGGCCTGGTGCGAACTGCGGGGCGCGTATCGCACCTTTCGCACCGACCGCGTGGCGGCCGCCGAGGCTCGGGGCGAGCGTTATCCGGGGCGCCGCAGTGACTGGCTGCGGGCCTGGCGCAAGTTGATGGAGCAGCAGCAATCCTCGCCGTTTACTCCTGACAAAAACTGACACAGCCCTGGTTTAGCATCGCGTCATAAATCACCACAAAGGAGTTGTGACATGTCCCTCGCTGAACTGGCCCCGGCCATCGCGGCCTATATTGCGGCAACCAATGCCCGCGACACCTCGGCTGTTGCCCACTGTTTTGCCGACGACGCCAACGTGTTCGATGAAGGTGCGCACCAGGTCGGCACCGCTGCCATCGCACGTTGGATGGAAGACACCGCGCAGCGTTATCAGTCCCGGGTCGAAGTACTTAACGTGCAGCATCGTACCGGCAAGGTATTGGTCAACAATGTGGTTTCCGGTAACTTCCCCGGTAGCCCGCTGGAGCTGCGCTATACCTTTCGCTTGAATGAACAGGGCAAGATTTCACGGCTGGATATCTCCTTGTAAGTCATAATGGCGCGCATGACTTTCGACTCGCCTCTCGCTGCTTATCAATACGCCACTGCCCAGTTAGGCTTCGTCGCCGACGATGCCCAGCGCCGCGCGGTGGATGCCCTGCAAGCCTGCCACCAGGCCTTGCATCAGGGGCGTTCGCCGATCCTCGGGGTTTACCTCTGGGGGCCGGTGGGCCGGGGCAAAACCTGCTTGATGGACCAGTTCTACCTTAGCCTGCGCGTGCCCGCGCGGCGCCAGCATTTTCATCACTTCATGGGCTGGGTACACCAGCGTTCGTTCCAGCTCACCGGCACCCATGACCCGTTGCAAGCGTTGGCCCGTGAGTTGGCCCAAGAGGTGCGCGTGCTGTGCTTTGACGAGTTGTTCGTCAATGACATCGGTGACGCAATCATCCTCGGCCGCTTGTTCCAGGTGATGTTCGAAGAAGGCGTGGTGATGGTCTGCACGTCCAATCAACCGCCCGAGCAGCTCTATGCCGGCGGCTTCAATCGCGAGCGCTTCCTGCCGGGCATTGCGGCGATCAAGCAGCACCTGCAAGTGGTTGCCGTAGACGGTGGCGAAGACCATCGCTTGCACCCGGGCGTCGGCGTGCAACGCTATTGGGTCGATCAACCGGATGCACTGGCCGCGGTGTTCAACCAATTGAGCGAGGGCCAAGCGGTGCGCCACGGGGAGGTCAGTGTCGGTCATCGCTGCATTGTGGCGGTGCAGGCCAGCGACACGGTGCTGTGGTGCCGGTATGCCGACCTGTGCGAGCAACCTTTGGCGGCGATGGATTTCATGCTGCTGTGTGATCGTTTCAAGGCGATCCTGCTGGGTGAGGTCCCCAACCTGAGTGCGCAAAAGCGTCCGGGGCGCATCGCCCGAGGCACCGAGGACGGTGTCCAGCGGGTGGCGGCCGGTGATCGCGAGTTGCCCGAGTTGTCAGTACACGATGACAGCGTGCGGCGCTTTATCGCCCTGGTGGATGAATGCTACGACCGCAAGGTGCCACTGTTCATCGAGGCTAAAGTGCCGTTGGAAAGTCTCTATACCGAAGGCTATCTGGAATTCCCTTTCCGGCGAACCTTGAGCCGCTTGCAGGAGATGCAATTGCAGCGCTTTGGGGTGTAGGAAAAAGCCTCGTGCAAGGCCTATAGCGGCTTTCGATGCGGATAACCTTCGCGCTTTCCGGCAGCTTTTTGTCGCTAATCTCCTTCATCTAGCGCCTGCTCCACGCTTACAATCGTCCTCCTCAGAGGGAGCTGATTCCCTTGTTTGTCGTTATCGAGGAAGGAAATGGATACCCCTGACATCCTGGTGCTGCAAGCCAGCTACACCAATCCTGTGCATGCCGAGGCCATCGCCCTGGTGCTCAATCATTACGCTGAAGACCCTATGGGTGGCGGCCACAGCCTGCCAGCCGATCTGCTGCAACAACTGCCGGCTGAACTGGCCAAGCGCCCGCATGCGTTCAGTGTCTTGGCATTCGTGGGAGGCGAGCCTGCGGGGTTGGTCAATTGCTTTGAAGGGTTTTCCACCTTCGCCTGCCGCCCGCTGGTCAATGTCCACGATGTGGCCGTGATGAATCAGTTTCGGGGCCTGGGGCTGAGCCAGAAAATGCTGCAGAAGGTCGAGGAGATCGCCCGTCAGCGTGGCTGCTGCAAGATCACCTTGGAAGTGCTCGAGGGCAATGCTGTGGCGCAATCGGCGTACCGCAAGTACGGTTTTGACGACTCGGTATTTGATCCGGCCCATGGGCGTATGTTGTTTTGGAATAAGCCGTTGTAATAAGTCACAGGCCAAAAAGGCGCCATTCAATGGCGCCAAGTTAAACTTTGCCAACGGAGCAAAATGGCACAGGGTAATGTGAATTAAGTAACGCTTAAATTAACTTTTTGGTTGTGGCTCTGCACTTGATTGATCAACAGTATCGCGCTTTAATGTCTTGCCGTCGGCGGACGCTGTTTGTTCATTGGTGCCGTGAGTTTTTTGCTGCACGAAGGTGAAGTTGTTGTAGAACTCTTTCGAGCGCTCCGATCCGTCTTCTGCGAAAGCGGCCGCAGAGGTCAGGGTTATCAGGCCAGCAAGCATCAAAGTCGAGAGTTTCATCAAGGTGTTCCCAGTCAGTGTGATCGGTGTCCGTTCGGTCCCTGATCGGAGTCATGGGGCGATTGTGCGGGCAACTTATTAAGCGGGTATTAACGTGGGAAGCACCGAAAGTTAACAATATCGTTAACTTTGGGTGAGGGTGGTTAGAGTTTCCAGTCCAGTGCCAAGGTTATCGAGCGAGGGTCCCCCCAGTACACGCCATTATAAAAGCCGACGCGTTCATAATATTTTTTATCGAACAGGTTGTTGACGTTAACCGAAGCCGAAACATGTTCGTCGAACTGGTAGCGCGACATCAGGTTGACCACGGTGTAGGCCTGCTGGGTGATCTTGGTGGAGTCGGTGAGCAGGTAGCCATCCTGGTCCCGACCGCCGATCGGCCGCTCGGCGAAGTCGTAGAAGTCGCTCTGCCAATTGACTGCGCCGCCCACCGTCAACCCGCGCCACGCCCCCGGCAGGCGATAGGCCGTCGACATCTTCAGCATGTTCATCGGCTGGTCGGTGTTGTTGCGCTGCTTATCCCCGTTGAGCGAATGGGTGTAGGTGTAGCCCGCCGTGAGGTTCCAGTCCGGCATGATTTCGCCCGATACCTCCACTTCAAAGCCTTGCACCTTGTTGCCTTTGCCGCCGGATTTGTAGAACTGCTCGCGGGTGACCGGGTCTGGCGGGGCCGCATTGTCGAGTTCGGCGACGTTATCCTGGGTGCTCCAGAAATACGCTGTGGACAGGTTCAAACGCTCATTGAGCAGGCTGCCCTTGAGGCCGATTTCATAGTTACTGCCGACCACCGGTTCGAGATATTTTTTGCTGGCGTCCCGCTCGTCCTGGGGGTTGAAGATATCGGTGTAGCTGGCGTACACCGTGTATTCCGGCGTCAGGTCGTAGAGCACGCCTGCGTAAGGTGTCCACATATCCGTGTGGGTCTGGCTGGATTTGGTTGAGGCGGTCAACTGGTTATCGAGGTTGTATTTGGGAGAGACGCTTTCGATTTCCCAACTGCCATATCGGCTGCCCAGTACTGCGTGCAACTTCTCGGTCAAGCTCAAGCGCGTGGCGAGGTAGCCGGCCTTCTGTTTTTTGCTGCTGTGTTCACCCTTGAGGCCGGTGGTGCGGTCGGCGAATTTGCCGATGCCGCCCATGTGCTTCCAGTCTTCGATGGTTTCGTAGCCTTGGGGTGTTACAAAACGTTGGAAGGGGGACGTGTCGCGCTGCTCGGATTCGCCGTAACCCACCATCAACTCATGTTCGCGCCCCAACAGCGAATAGGCGCCCGCCAGGTTAAAGTCCACCGCATCCATTTTCGAGGTGCCGACCATCTGGTTGGTCCAGGCCGTCATGCCGCTGCCATCGGCATTCGGAAAACCGGCGCCGCCGTAATATACCTTGCCGTCGGTATCGCTTTGCCGATGGGTGTATGCGGCTTTCAGGCGCCAGTCCGTCGACAGCTTGTGGTCGATGGAGGCTAAGGTGGTCTTGTCCTTCAGTGGCCAGGAACTCCAGTCGGCCGCGAGGTTGGCCGAGCGCGAAAGATTGGCCTTGCTGCCGTCGCTGTTCCAGTAGGGCAAGGTGCCCCAGGAAGTGCCTTGCACGTGTTTGTTCTGGTAGTCGAAGCCTACGGCTACCACGGTGTCGTCCGTCAGGTCGGCTTCCAGAATGCCGTAGCCCACTTCCCGTTGCAGCGCGTAGTTGTCGCGAAAGGATTGGCTGTCACGGTAAGCCATCACTGTGCGCCCGCGCAGCCGGCCGTCAAAGGCCAGTGGGCCGCCCACATCCAGGTAGCTGTAGTAGTTGTCATGGCTGGCGCCGCTGACGCCGGTCTTGGCTTGCCACTGAGCGGTCGGGCGTTTGCGGATCATGTTGACGGTGGCCGAGGGATCGCCGGCACCGGTGGTCAGGCCGGTGGCGCCGCGTACTACTTCGATACGGTCGTAGATGATGGTGTCCGAGTCGGACTTCATGCGCCCGAACGTATTGAGCATGCCATCCACTTGGAAGTTATTGATCGAATAACCCCTGGAGGAGTAACTGGCCCGGTCCGAATCCAAATGCTGAACCGTCACGCCGGTGGTCTGGCGCAAGGCGTCGGTCAGGGTATTGAGATTGAAATCGTCCATCTGCTGGCGGGTGACCACCGAAATGGATTGAGGGGTTTCCTTGATCGACAGGTTCAGCCGGGTGGCGGTGCTCATCGAGCTGGTGGTGTAGGCCCCGGTGTGCTCGGTATTGGCACCCAAGCCTTCGGCGGTGATGTTGGTGCTGCCTAGCTCCAGCGCGGGAGGCGGTATCTGTTCGGGGTCGGTTTCAGCCCGCAGGTCAGGGCTCAGCACCAGGCTGAACAGGCTGAGGGTAAAGGTCATGGAACGGGTAAGGGGCGCGAACATCGCGGAAGACTCCTTGTCGTCTTTGCGGCCTTCTCAGTAAGAAAAGACCTTGGCTCAAAGACGAAAGGAGGCGTGGAACTTTAGGTTTAAACGAGAATAATTGTTATCTTTCTGTTACGAAGCCTGTTTACTTGATCACCACGTCGGCAGTCTCGGCGGTCTTCGGTTTGATCAGGCTGAAGTCGATCAGGGCTTTCTGCTGGGACTCGTAGGGGTTGCCGATCAGCAACGGGCGCGGTTTGAAGCTGTCGCTGACCAGGCTTTTGCTGTGGTCCAGCCCATCGAAACTTAGACCGGCCAAGTCAGCCCAGGTGTGGATCAGCTGTGAGCTGCTGTAGGGCCGTTGCAGGTCACCGGCAAATTTCCAGTCGTGGCTTTCGCGCCATTTAGGTGAGGCGTAGGCCATGAATGGGATGGTGTACATCGGCGCCGTCGGCTTGCCTTCGTTACGGCCCAGGGTGCTGCGGCCTGCGGAGTCGAACACGTCTTCACCGTGGTCCGACAGGTACAGCAGGAAACCGTTGGGGTCGGTCTTGGCGTAGTCCTTGATCAGGCTCGATACCACGAAGTCGTTGTACAGCACCGCGTTGTCGTAGCTGTTGTAGACCGGCAACTGAGCATCGCTGATAGCGTCCGGAACGCCCTGGCGATCGGTGAACTTCTCGAAGGTTGGCGGATAGCGGTACTGGTAGCTCATGTGCGTGCCCAGCAGGTGGACCACGATGAGCTTGCGCTCGGCAGTGTCGGCCAGGGCCTTGGCGAACGGCGCCAGCACGTCACCGTCGTATTGGCGGGCGTTCTGGTTGCGGTTGTTGTTCAGGTAGACCTGCTCGTCGGCCTGTTCGGAAAAGGTCGTGAGCATGGTGTTGCGCTTGGTCATGGTCTGCTGGTTGGTGATCCAGAAGGTTTTGTAGCCGGCCTGCTTCATCATGCTGACAATCGACGGCGTCTTGAGGTAGAGGTCCGGGTTCTCTTCGTCGGCGAAGGTCAGGACCTGTTGCAGCGCTTCAATCGTGTAGGGGCGAGGGGTAATGACGTTATCGAACACCGCCAGTTGGTCACGCAGTTTGTCCAGTTCCGGCGTAGTACTGCGCGGGTAGCCATAGAGGCTCATGCGCTGACGGTTGGTGGACTCGCCGATCACCAACACCAGGGTCGAAGGCTGGCCGGCCATGCTGTCCTTAAGGTTTTTCAACGGTGGGATCTGGCTGGCGCTGGTCAGCATGCCTTGCATGTTGTCCAGTTGCTCGGTGTAGCGGCGGTAGGCGACGATCATTTGCCATGGCACGGCCGGCTCGATGCGGGATTCGAAGCGGTCGATGGCCTGTTCCATGGTTCCGCTCGTGGCGATCTGCTTGACCAGCGGGTAGCCGACGACGGCCAGCACAATGGCTACCGCTGCCACTATCGACTGGCCGCGAGGCAGGTAAACCGGGCGCAAGCGCGTCCACAGGAAGATGGCGAAGGCGGTGTGCGCAATGAAAGCCAGCACGATCCACCAGGCGAAATATTGGGTGGCGTATTCGCCCGCTTCAGAAATGTTCGACTCGAACATGATGAAGATGACGCTCTGGGAGAATTCCTGCTGATAAATGAAGAAATAACCCAGGCTGGCCATGGAGCAAGCCCACAGCACTACACCGATCAGGGCGGCCAGCAGGCGTGTACGGTGTGGGAATAACAACATCGGCGCCAACCACAGTGCACTCATGAAGAAGGCTTGGCGAAAGCCACTGAAACCGGAAGTGCCGGTCAGTTGAATCAGCAGTTGGGTAATACCCGAGAAGTACCAGAAAAACAGGAACAGCCAACCCAAGCCGGCCCAATCAAAACCTTTCGCAGACGTAGTGCTGCGTTTGAACATCGCCATCCAGCGCTCCAACCCAATAATTTTTCAGCTGACGCGCAGGAACGCACGCAGCAGAGGCCGCCCTTGTGTGAGGCGGCCCTTCGGGCGCGAGTATCGTGATGGGCGTGTGAAAACTTTGTGAGTTTTTTGTAGGGATTGCCTCACAAAGCCGTTCAGCAGAGGGCGGGCTGTGGGCTGGAAGGCTTATCCAGCTGGCCTTGCAGGTGTGAGCGCAGGCGCAAGACTTCCTGTTGCAGTTGGTCGCGTTCGGCCTTCAATTGGCGCAACTCGTCACGACGGATGCTGACGTAGAGGGTCTGTGGCGGGCGGGTCATCTGTGCTGTGCTCATTGCTTACCTCGCAAATAGCCGGTAGATCGCGGTGCCAGAACGCATGATTCAAGGTTCTCGGCATCAGTCGGAGGCAATTCTGAATTCTTTTCAGTATCAATGGAACTTTTATATTTTTAGTGGTCGTGTGACTTTTGCGGGGGTGATGGTGAAATGCTGGCTACTTTTTTGTCATGAAACTACGCCGATCTGCGCTGGACTAACCCTCATTAGCCTCGTTGCGCTATAAACTATGCCACACATTTTTTAGTAGTTAGGAGCATCAGCACATGCAACTGGGGATTATTGGACTAGGCCGCATGGGCGGTAATATTGCGCGGCGCCTGATGCTCAATGGGCATACCACCGTTGTTTACGACCGTAACGAAGCATTTGTCAAAGGCCTGAGCGAAGAGGGCGCCACCGGCGTCGCCGATTTGAAGGCGCTGGTCGCCGGGCTGCAAAAGCCTCGCGCCGTGTGGGTGATGCTGCCGGCAGGTGACCCCACCGAAAACACCATCAATGAGTTGAGCGAGCTGTTGGACGACGGTGACGTGATCATCGACGGCGGCAACACCAACTACAAGGACGACGTGCGTCGCGCCAAGGCCCTGTCGGAAAAAGGCCTGCACTACGTCGACGTCGGCACCTCGGGCGGTGTCTGGGGCCTGGAGCGTGGCTACTGCATGATGATCGGTGGCGACACCGAGACCGTGCAGCGCCTCGACCCGATCTTCGCCAGCCTGGCGCCGGGCCTGGGTACCATCCCGCGTACCAAGGACCGCTCCGCCGCCGCTGACCCCCGCGCCGAGCACGGTTACATTCATGCGGGCCCTGCGGGTTCCGGGCACTTCGTAAAGATGATTCACAACGGCATCGAGTACGGGATGATGCAGGCGTTTGCCGAAGGCTTTGACATCCTCAAGACCAAAAACTCGGAAAACCTGGCCGAAGACCAGCGCTTTGACCTGAATGTTGCCGATATCGCCGAAGTCTGGCGCCGTGGCAGCGTGGTGTCGTCCTGGCTGCTGGACCTGACCGCCGACGCCTTGGCCACCGACCCGAAACTCGACGGCTATTCCGGCTCGGTTGCCGACAGCGGTGAAGGCCGCTGGACCATCGAAGCCGCCATGGAACAAGCCGTGCCGGTGCCGGTGTTGTCCACGTCTTTGTTTGCGCGTTTCCGCTCGCGCCAGCAGAGCACCTACGGTGACAAAATGCTCTCTGCCATGCGCTTTGGCTTCGGTGGTCACGTGGAGACTTCCAAAAAATGACCGATAACGGCAAGAAACCCAAGACCGAACCCGCTCCTCCCACCACGCTGTTTCTGTTTGGCGCCCATGGCGACCTGGTCAAGCGCCTGCTCATGCCGGCCTTGTACAACCTGAGTCGTGACGGGCTGCTGGGCAACGGCCTGCGCATTGTCGGCGTTGATCACAACGCCATCAGCGATGCCGACTTTGCCAAAAAACTCGAGGACTTCATTCGCACCGAAGCCGCGAGCAAGGTCAAGGGCAATGCCGACAACGCACTGGACCCACAGCTGTGGGCGCAGTTGGCCAACGGTATCAGCTACGTCGAGGGTGATTTCCTCGACGACGGCACCTACGCGGATATTGCCAAGAAAATCACCGACAGCGGCACCGGCAATGCGGTGTTCTACCTGGCCACCGCACCGCGTTTCTTCAGTGAAGTGGTGCAGCGCCTGGGCAGTGCCGGTCTGTTGACGGAAACCGACGATCACTTCCGCCGCGTGGTGATCGAAAAGCCGTTCGGTTCCGATCTGGCCACCGCCGAAGCCTTGAACGCCTGCTTGCTCAAGGTGATGAGCGAGAAGCAGATCTATCGCATCGATCATTACCTGGGCAAGGAAACGGTACAGAACATCCTGATCAGCCGTTTCTCCAACGTGCTGTTCGAAGCGTTCTGGAACAACCATTACATCGACCACGTACAAATCACCGCCGCCGAAACCGTCGGCGTGGAAACCCGGGGTAATTTCTTCGAAAAAACCGGCACCCTGCGCGACATGGTGCCCAACCACCTGTTCCAACTGCTGGCGATGGTCGCCATGGAGCCGCCGGCGGCGTTTGGCGCCGACGCAGTGCGGGGTGAAAAGGCCAAGGTGATCGGTGCCGTGCGCCCCTGGTCCGCAGCGGATGCGCGGGCTAATTCGGTGCGTGGGCAGTACGCCGCCGGTGAGATTGGCGGCAAGCAGGTGCCCGGCTACCGCGAAGAAGCCAACGTCGCGCCCGACAGCAGCACCGAGACGTTCGTCGCCCTGAAAGTGATGATCGACAACTGGCGCTGGGTGGGTGTGCCGTTCTACCTGCGCACTGGCAAGCGCATGAGCATTCGCGATACCGAGATCGTGATCTGCTTCAAGCCAGCGCCCTATGCGCAGTTCCGCGACACTGAGGTGAGTGAACTCAAGCCCACTTTCCTTAAGATCCAGATCCAGCCCAACGAAGGCATGTGGTTTGACCTGCTGGCGAAAAGGCCTGGGCCGACCTTGGACATGGCTAACATTGAGTTGGGGTTTGCCTACGAAGACTTCTTCGAAATGCAGCCGTCGACGGGTTACGAAACCTTGATCTACGATTGCATGACCGGCGATCAGACCCTTTTCCAGCGCGCCGACAACATCGAAAACGGCTGGCGTGCGGTGCAGCCGTTTCTCGATGCGTGGAAGGAAGATGACGGGATTCAGGCCTACAAGGCCGGTGAAGATGGCCCTGCAGCGGCTGATGCGTTGCTGGCCCGCGATGGCCGCGCCTGGCACTCGCTCGGATGAGTGATGCAACGAATCATCCCATCCGGTTTGTATTGAGTGATATGGACGGCACTTTATTGCGTCCGGATCACACCCCGACCCGGCGCACCCTTTCAACGGTTCGCGCTTTGCGTGAAGCGGGCGTGTTGTTCAGCCTTGCCAGTGGGCGTCCGCCCAAGGCCATGTTGAAGATGATCCAAGCGTTTGGCATCGACGTGCCGGTGGCGGGCTTCAATGGAGGCACGCTGGTCAACCCTGACGGAACTGTGCTGGTGGCGCACCGCCTGCCGGCGGAGGCGGCGCTGGTGACATTGGCGCTGTTTTCCGGGGAGCCGGACGTGGAAGTCTGGCTGTTTGCCGACGGCGAATGGCTGCGGCGCGACCCGCCTGGGCCGATGGTGGCGGTTGAAACCGCTGGCCTGGGGTATGGGCCGCTGGTGGTGGAGAGTTTCGAACCTTACCTGGATCGGGTCGACAAGATCGTCGCCGCCAGTCGCAACACGCAATTGCTGGTGGAGCTGGAATCGCAATTACAGCCCAAGGTGCAGGGCTTGGCCCAAGTATCGCGTTCGCAACCGATCTACCTGGATGTAACCGCCATGATGGCCAACAAAGGCGAGGCCTTGAAAACCTTGGCCGCGCACCTCGGGGTGCCTTTGGCACAGACGGCGGTTATCGGCGATGGTGGCAACGACCCGGCGATGTTTCATGTGGCCGGGTTGTCGATTGCCATGGGGCAGGCTGAAGAGGCCGTCAAGCGCCAAGCCGATGTCGTCACCGGCAGCAATCTTGAGGACGGTGCGGCGCAAGCGATCGAGCGGTTTATTCTCAAGGTGCCACACAAAGTGTTCGATACGCCAAGTTAGAGCATCGGCGTTTTAATACTGAAGTGGCGAGCCCTGCCGTTTACAGCGCAGTGCTCGCCAGTTGCAGTTTCGAATTACTTCGGCATGGCCCAAGACTGCAGCTGGTGGCCATCTTTATCGAGCTCGGCGCGCGCCTGCAATAACAAGTCTTCTAGTTGCGCCGGGTCGGTGTAGGTACTCGATGACAGCTGCTTAGTGCCGATACGGGTATTGGTGCGGTCGATGACGCTCAGGCTGAGGGCGCCGTTGCCATCATGCCAGGCCACGCACTGGAAGGGCCGGAAAGCACGGTCTGCGATCAAAAGAGCTTCGTTGATGCGGAGCGGGGCGTTCATGTAGGTCTTCTCTCTAAATGCCCAATCAAGTGAGTGCCGTCGGTTGGGCTGACCGTGCGGCGAGTTACTTGTACTGATGCGCGATGGCGGGGTACGGGTCACATGTTAGAGCAACAAATTTCAACTTTCCGTGATTAGCGTCATGTAAGCGGCTGTTTTGAAAGCCGAATACGGCACTCATCGGGAACGGCTTTTTTTGTCGGAGCTGACGCTTGAGTGGCTTTTTGCCAAAACATATAGCAAAACGATACAAGGCAACTGTCAAGATTTTGATACTGTAACGTACAAGCATCACAAACCTTTGTTTATAAATAACTTTAGCAATTCTGGCGCCAAGGAATAGTCATGATTGGTACACCTGCGCAACGCCGCTTGCTCGTGGTCGACCCCTGTGATGACTGCCATGAGCTGTCGCCCGGCTTGTGTGCGGCGGGATGGCAAGTGGACAGCTGTACGTTGGCGGCCGTGGGTGATCGATCCTGCGATGTGGGTTTGCTGCGTTTGCAGCCGTATCACCTGGAGCGGCCCGAAGCCGTCAAGGAGCTGATTAGCCGCAGCGGCACTGAGTGGATCGCGGTGCTCACCCAGGATGTGTTGCGGCTGCAGAACGTCGGGGATTTTGTCTGCGAATGGTTTTTTGACTTCCATACCTTGCCGTTTGATGTGTCCCGGGTGCAGGTCACCCTTGGCCGCGCCTTTGGCATGGCAAGGCTGCGGGGCAAGGGCTATACCGCAGTGGACGAGCCCGAACATGAGCTGCTGGGCGACAGCCGACCGATCCGCGAGCTGCGCAAGTTGTTGTCCAAGTTGGCACCCACCGAGTCCCCGGTGCTGATCCGTGGCGACAGCGGCACCGGCAAAGAGCTGGTGGCCAAAACCCTGCACCGCCAATCCCAGCGCCATGCCAAGCCGTTTGTCGCGATCAACTGCGGCGCGATCCCCGAACACCTGATCCAATCCGAACTGTTTGGCCACGAAAAGGGCGCATTTACTGGCGCCCATCAGCGCAAGGTCGGGCGGATCGAGGCGGCCAACGGTGGCACTTTGTTTCTTGATGAGATCGGCGATTTGCCGATGGAGCTGCAGGCCAACCTGCTGCGATTCCTGCAGGAAAAACAGATCGAGCGTGTCGGCGGCAGCCAGCCCATCCCGGTGGATGTGCGGGTGCTGGCGGCGACTCACGTCGACCTGGAAGCCGCCGTGGCAAAGGGTACGTTTCGTGAAGACTTGTATTACCGTTTGAATGTACTGCAAGTGGTCACTGCGCCGTTACGCGAGCGCCACGGCGACGTCGCCATGCTGGCCAACCACTTTGCGCGCTTCTACAGCCAGGAAACCGGGCGCCGTCCGCGCAGTTTCAGCGAAGACGCGCTGGTGGCAATGGGGCAGCACCCTTGGCCGGGCAATGTGCGCGAGCTGGCCAACCGTGTACGTCGGGGCCTGGTACTGGCCGAAGGGCGGCAAATCGAAGCCGTTGATCTGGGTTTGCAAGGTCAGCAGGCAATTTCGTCGCCGATGGCTACACTGGAAGACTACAAACACCGCGCCGAACGCCAGGCGCTGTGCGATGTGCTCAACCGGCACAGCGACAACCTGAGTGTCGCGGCGCGTGTGCTGGGGATTTCCCGGCCGACGTTCTACCGGTTATTGCACAAACACCAGATCCGCTAGGGCGGGTAAACCGAAAAGCCCCGCAACGACCCTTATCGTTGCGGGGCTTTTCCTTGAGTGCGGTTTAGAAGTAGTACGGGAATTTCAGACTGAAGGTGAAGTTCGGCGCATCAGCCGTCATGCCAATGGCCAGGTTCGGCACGATCGTCAGGTTATCCGACGCTGCGATGGTCATGCCCACGTTGAAATAACCGGCGTTGGCATCGCTGGAGACCACCGATTGCCAATCCGAGCCGCTCTGCTTGACCTTGCTCTTGCGTTGCACGAGGTCGGACACCGAGAACGACATACTCATTTTCTCGTTGAGGGCGAAGGCGACACCGGCACCTAACTGGAAGCTGTCGCCCAGGCTAACCTTGCCGGGTACTGTCTGGTTGACGTTGGGGCTGATGTCGCTGAACGAATCCTCGAAGTTATGGGTGTAGGACAGCGAACCGAACAGCACCGCCGGGTCGAAGGTCTTGACCAGGGAGATGCCCGGCGTCACCGACCACACGCCGTTACCTGTCGGCAGGCTTTCCGGCACGGCGAGGTTAGAGTTGGTGGGCGATTCGATCAGCTTGATGCCATAAGGATCTTGGCCGGTAGGCGCCTTGACCCGTAACGACACCACTGCATCCGGCAGGCTGGCACTCTCGTCGAGGAATTTATACGCAATGCCGAAGTTCACATCGCCGATAGTCGGGTCCCGGGTAACCGAGCCTTCCGATGTGGTATTGGCGCTGCCGCCGGCACCGCCGGACTGGTACGTCGACTCGCGATACACCACCGGCACGTTCACATCGAACTGCCAACGGTTGTCCAAGTTGTAGCGTCCGGTCAGATCCACGGTCCAACTGTCCGACTTGATCCGGTCCAAGTTGATATTGCCGAGGAAGATCGAGTCCAGCGCCAGAAAGCCGTTAAGGGATAACTGGCGTGCGTCATAGCGGGCATAGGTGACGCCGGTTTCAAAGCTGAACTTGCCATTGCCAAAAAAGCCACTGGCCTCGTTGTACAAGTTGCTCACACTTTGTGCGGGCGCCGAGTCATCCTTCAGGCTTTGCCCGTAGGAACTGCCGCCGGCTGCACCGCCCGATGCCGCCGCCGCGCCCACCCCTGGCGTGTTGCCTGCCACGGTGGTGCCGCCTTTTCTCAAGTCGGCAGGCGACTTGACCAAGCGTCTAGGGGTGGGTGTTGCGGGTTGGTCTTCTACTTGTCGAACGCGTTGCTCCAGTACTGCCAGTGCTTTTTGCTGCACTTCATAACGTTGCTTGAGCTCCAGAAGTTCCTGTTTCAAGGTTTCGATATCGGTGTCCGGTGCGGCGTATAGCGCGGACGCCGGCAGGAGCGTACTCAAACAAACCACGGCACGTAACGATAACGATCGATGCATGAAATAAGCCGTCCCATTCTTAATGCGTAAGTGTCGTGGCTCAGCGTAGTTCAATAACCGGAAGGGCGGAGGCCTTTAAGTTGATCCAGGTTGAGGTTCTGCGTGATGTTGTTCAGGCCATTGTTTCCCAGGACCACATTGAGTTGGGTCAAGTTGTTCACGAAGTTGCTGTTCCCTTGAATAACCGTACCTTGCAGGACGTTACCGCCACCAATTTGCTGCACGACGTTGCCTTGGTTGTTGTTGGCCAGCAGCGCCATCTGCACGCCGCCGTTTTTGGCGCTCACCGTGACCTGGCCGGCGGCGGTGCTGCCGGTAATCGACTGGCCGGCCATTAGCGCCTGGCCTGACTGCACATAGTTGGCCGGCGCCAGGCCGCTTTTGTCGACGTTGATGTCGACGCCGTTGTTGGCTGTGTTGCCATCACCTGCTGCGCGGACGCTTTGAACCACGCCTTGGCCCGTGCCGAGGCCGGCGCCGCCGACGACAGTGCCCGTGCCGGTAGGCTGCTGGGTCGCGCCGCTGCCATCGTTACCGGTAATTTGCACGTAAAACTGCGGGGTGACGGTGGAGGCGTTGACTTGCATGTTGGCGGTGCCGGTTACGGTTGCACCGGCGGCGTTAGTCCAAGTGCTGCTCATCACAAGGCCAAAGCTGACAATCCGCCCCGGCATCACATAGCGGCCGCGCAGCTCGGACATTTCCGAATCCTTGAGTTCGATCGGCTTGAACGCCGACGAAGCATAAGCAGGTGCTGAGGCTGCCAGGCACATGACTGTCAGCCAACGGAGAGTGTTCATCGCTTGCTCCTGGAGCTTCCTACTCCTTATTGCGCTTCTAGAAGAAGTCGCTCTGGATAAAACCGAAGTCCATCAATTCACTGTCGCGGACCGGGCTGAAGCCGTTCACTTGGTTTTTGGCGGTCAGCGGCGTGGGCGGGTCGAGCAAGGCGTTGGCCTTGTCGTAGCCTTCACCCAGTACGGCGAATACGATGCCGTTCCAGCCCTTGATGAAATCGTCCTTGGCGTAGCGCTTGTGACCCAGCACAGGATCGCCGATATACACCCAGTCCTTGTCGGCGCGCTGCAATACCACGAAGTGCTTGTAGCCGCGAATATCGAGCAATACGACGACCGGCACTTTTACGGTGATCAGCACTTCTGGGGTGATCCGGTAGCCCTTGGCGCGCATGTGGATGCTTTCCAGGTAGCGCTTCATGTCGAGCATGGAGAAGCCCTGGGTGCGCACCAGGTCCTGGTCGGCGTTGACCAGCATGCCCTTGATGACGTGGTCTTCATCCACGTCCATCCAATAGGCTTGGCGCAGGATGGTCGCCAGTGCAGCGGCCCCACAGCTGAAATCGGTCTTCTGTTCCACCAGGTTGGCGAACTTACGCTCGCGGATGCTCTCGACCTTTTTGTAGATCAACCCACCGCCGGGCATGACCACGGCCATTTGCCCCGCCCAAGTCGGGCCGGTGAGTGCTAGCAGCAGGAAGAAGGCAACAAGGCGCATGATCGTATGACCTGTTGGACACTGGAAATAAAAAGGGCCTTGTTGCCAAGGCCCGATCTGGATCAGAAGCGAGTGGTGGATTGGACCACTACGTTGTTCTGACCTTGGTTGTTGCTGCCCGACAGAACGTTGGAGTTCGATACCCCAGAGCTGTAGTTCATCGAGTTGTTCACGCTGGCGTTGTTGACAACGGGTTTGGCGCTCCAGCTGTGGCCGCTGCTGACGTTGAGGGTCAGGTTGCTGGATACTTCCTGCACGCCATTGACGGTTGCGAGGCCGCCAGAGCCGTCTTTGTTCGACTGAATGACAGTGCTGTTGCTGGCTTGGTTGGAAGTGCCTGCTGCGGCGTTCAACTGAATGATGCCCGAAGCGTTGTTACCGCTATCGTTGAGGGAGGCATTGTTTTTGGTGCCGCTGTTGATCACCAGGTTACCGGTGTTCGATTGTGCGGAGTTCACGGAGGCGAACACGAAATCAGCATCGGCAGACTGGACGACTACGTCGTTTTTGCCTTGGTTGTTTTCACCACTGAGAACGTTGCCGTTGGCTACGCCACTGCTGTGGTTGTAGGAATTGTTGGCCGACGCGTTGTTTTTGGTTTTGTCATTGATCACCACGTTGCCATGGTTGCTTTGACCGTCATTGGCGGCTGCGGCAGCGACGGTTGGCGGTTTTGGATGGTGATAAGTCTCACCCGCTTGAGCAGCAACAGCCATGAGAGCAGCGAGAGCGAAAGCCAGTGGTTTAAGAGCCATTGTAGGTTTCATGGTGTATCTCCTTGCTTCTAATTAGTTGGTTAAGTGTTGGTACGGTGTAGCTAGCGACTCAGCTCCATCAGTTGAGTCGTACATTCAGGGTGTTAGCCACTCGGTTCCCCACCCCGGCGCTCTGGCTGACCTGTACCACTCCACGGCTGCCGGTGAAGGCCTGGTCGCTGGTAACGACCTGGCGGCTGCCAGTGGTAGGGGTCAACCCTGAGTTTGTTGCAAGCGCAACGTTCTGTTGCGACATGACACTGTCGTCGATGCTCTGCGGGCCAGCGTTAACGCTGATTCGCACGGCATTGATCATCTGGTTCTGGGCCCCGGCCGACTGGTTGACACTCAGTACACCGTTGCCATTGCTGAAGGAGGTGCCGTGGATCGCCGCTGTGGCATCCATGGCGCGGTCTGCGGCAGCGCCGCTGATTTTTTGCGTGACGGCAATGTTCGCCTGGGCGTTGTGGCCCACCGCGATCGCGACGTTGTTGCTCAGTTGTTGCTGGTCGCCTGCGGCCTGGTTGAGCGTCACGACGCCGCTGTATTGCTTGGCCGAGTTATCGATAGTTGCGTTATTACTGCTGTCGGCCATTGCCGCCGTGCAGCTGAGTACGGCGAGGAGCATCCAGGAAGCGTTCATTTCATCGCTCCTCCGATCATGCCGCCGAGATTGTTCAGCGGGGCGAGGCCGCTGGCTACCGCGCCGTTGACCGTGCCGGCGACACCGCCGCCGCTATGGCCGGCTGCGCTGCCGGCGCCCAGGCCGATGCCGCCGGCATTGATATTGGTCAAACCGGCCAGGTCGCCATTGGGCATGATGCTGCGAGTGATGCTGACGCCACTGCTCACACCGGCGAAGTCGTTGTCGCTGAGTTCACCGTTGGAGGCGCGGTAGATGGCTGCCGATGGATTGGCATTGACGGTGGTGGGGTAGGGGTCGGTGCCGCGTGTGCGGCCTATCGTATAAGGTTGGACCTGACGTTGAACGACGATCACACCATCGCCTGCCGCGAGCACTGGAAGGCTCACGCCGGTACTCAGTACACAGCTGATCAGCAGGAGGCTCAGTGAGCCTGGATTATGTGTGTCCACGGCAAAATTCCTTATTCGTAGCGCTGACACTAAACAGGGCTGTAAGGAATAGAGCAGGAGGCGTGCCGCTTTAAATTTATTGTTTTTAATCAAATAGTTATGAAACTTAGCAGGCTAAGTGATGGCCACGCTGTTTCAGCGCTGATACAGCCTGCCGACGCCGGCCGGCAATTCGCGATATACCTGGCCCGCAGGCGTGGAGTTCGGGAGGTTGTATCAGTGATGTAACACTGCGTGTGACAAAACGATGAACCCGCGCAGGCCGGGACGTTCAGGACAGGGAGGTGTTTCAAAAATGGACACAGCAGACGCAAGCAAGCCCACTGATGCCGGCAACAGGCTCAGCCCTTGGGCGCTTTACGTGGAATGGAGTTGAGGACGGGATTGCCATCCTGGTTCTGGGTCAGGTAGACCGGCAAAACCTTGGGCAAGGAGGGCACGAGGTTGTTGACCTCGCTGATGTTGTAGATGCCGCCGATACGGATCGTCCCGGTGCCGGTATCGGCCAGCATCACGGGCTTGTTCAGGTAACGGTTGATCAGTGGTAAAGCATCGGCCAGGGCCAGGTTATCCAGGACCAATTTACCCTGGCGCCAGGCGAGGGCGCTGTCGTCGGGGTTGATCGAGCGCACACGCGGGGTGGTATCGCCCTGTTGATAGCTGGCTTGCATGCCCTGGGTCAGCGGCACGCTGCTGTGTGCCGGGTCGCTGGAAATCTGCACCGAGCCTTCGAGCAACATCACACGCACCTGATCTTCGTATTTCCATACGTTGAATTGGGTGCCGGTCACGCGCACCTGTCCGTCACCGGCCCTGACGACAAATGGATGGGCGCTGTCATGGCTGACCTTGAAAAACGCCTCGCCCTTGCTCAGCGTGACCTGGCGCTGGTCCTTGTAATTGGCGTAGACCAGTTCGGTGCCCAGGTTGAGCTCTAGCTGGCTGCCGTCGCCCAGCGTGACTTGGCGCAAACCATTGCGGGCTTCGAACCGTTCATAGGCACTTGGCAACCACCCCGCTTCCCAACCGGTGAACGCCGCCAGGGGCAGGGCAGCCAGGCACACCGCGGCTGCCACGGCATAAGTACGCAACCGGCTACGCGGTTTGAGCGGCACTACAACGGGGGCCGGGGCGTGGCGTGGCAAGTGATCGGCAACGTCCCAGATTTCCAGCATCGCTGCGTACTCGAAAGCATGCAGCGGGTGAGCATCGTGCCAGCGTTGAAAGGCCAGTCGTTCGTCCGCCGTGCAATCACTCGCATGCAGGCGCATACACCAATGCGCAGCAGCATCGGTGATGGCGTCATATTCGGCTTCTGAAACAGACTTTTCGGTCATTAATTCATCCTGATTTCCCACATTCTAACCTCCGGAGGCAGATGGCGAGAACAGCGATCATGGCTATTGCATATCAATTGCGCGTTATTCTCGTTGGGCACGCCTAAAACAGCTCTGTGACGGAGTCGCGGCCCACGGTAATGGGCGGCGAAGCGCGTCAGGCAGCAGATAGCTCAAGCGCCCGTTGACAGCAGGCACGGGAGGCGTTGTTTAATCGTTGGTCTGGATTCTTGTTGTCTCTTCCAATTACAAAATCGGAGCTACAGATGTCTGCCCAGTCCCCGATAGTGGATAGTTCTTCAGCGTTCATCGGTTTCAACGAGCTGGTGGGGTTGCTGCACGCGGTGTTTATGAAGCACGGCACGTCGCCGGAAGTGGCGCAGGTCCTCGCGCACAATTGCGCCAGCGCCGAGCGCGACGGCGCTCATAGCCATGGCATCTTTCGGATTCCCGGTTATGTCAGCACGCTGGACAGCGGCTGGGTCGACGGCAAGGCTACGCCGGTGGTCACGGATGTCGCTTCCGGCTTCGTGCGTGTCGATGCCGCGAACGGCTTTGCCCAACCGGCGCTGGCGGCGGCCCGTGCGTTGCTGGTGGACAAGGCCCGCAGCGCCGGTATTGCGCTGTTGGCGATTCACAATTCCCATCACTTCGCCGCGTTGTGGCCGGATGTCGAACCCTTCGCCGAGCAAGGCTTGGTGGCGCTGAGTGTGGTCAACAGCATGACCTGCGTGGTGCCCCATGGCGCCGATCGCCCGTTGTTTGGCACCAACCCGATCGCGTTTGCCGCACCACGCGCGGACGGCGCGCCCATTGTCTTCGACCTGGCCACCAGCGCCATCGCCCATGGCGATGTGCAGATCGCCGCGCGCAAGGGCGAACGTCTGCCGCCGGGCATGGGCGTGGACAGCCTGGGCCAGCCGACCCAGGACCCCAAGGCCATCCTCGAAGGCGGTGCTTTGTTGCCGTTCGGCGGGCACAAAGGCTCGGCGCTGTCGATGATGGTCGAGTTACTGGCCGCAGCCTTGACCGGCGGCAACTTCTCGTTTGAGTTCAACTGGGCCGATCACCCGGGGGCGCGCACGCCATGGACCGGCCAACTGTTGATTCTGATCGACCCGAGCAAAACCGCCGGGCAAAACTTCGCCGAGCGCAGCCAGGAACTGGTGCGGCAGATGCACGCGGCAGGGTTGCGGCGGTTGCCGGGGGATCGACGTCATCGCACGCGGGCGAAGTCGTTGGAGGCAGGCATTGAAGTGGATGCGCACGCATTGAATCAGTTGCGTGAGTGGGCCGTCTGAAAAACCACGTAGCCGCTGCCTCGCCAGGGCGCGGCAGCGGCTACGCAAGGTGCACAGTATTAGTTGCGACGACCGAGCAGCAGGCCGACCACCAGGCCAAAGCCTGCGGAAATCGCCACGGTCTGCCACGGGTGACCACCGATGTAGGTTTCGGTGGCATCCACCACCGGCTTGCTGCGCTCGCGCACATGGGACACCGAATCGAGGGCTTGCTTGAGCTTGATCGCGACCTGCTCGCGCAAGGTTTCACCTTCTTCGCCCACCAGGGACGCGCTGCTTTTGAGCAGTTTGTCTGACTCTTCGATCAGTGCAGTCAGTTCGCTGAACGCTTGATCCTTGATTTGATCTTCGACGACTTGGGCGGCAGATTTACGGGCCATTGGGTGACTCCTTGCAGGTAAATGTGACAGTGAACAATGGAGTGCCGGGTGGCAGCAAAAGTTGCAGTTTTTTTGCCAGCCGCTGTGGCATGCGAAATCCGAATCAGGAAACGTAGACCTACAGTGTAAGATGTCACCAATTTGTGCAGCAGGAAATTCAACATGAGCTTCAATCTCGCCAACAAGACCCTCGCCGAACGCGCCGAGCTGGAAGATGAAAAGTCCCGTCTCTATGACCTGTGGCAAAGCAACCTGGGCAAGGCCAAGGGCGAAGCCGCGCGCCTGTTCGGCGAGCGCGCTAAGCGCAAGGGCAAGTGGGCCGAATGGGTCCGCGCGGAACTCGACGGCATGTCGCCGCCGGAGTTCTCCAATATGGTGCGCAGCGAAGTCAACAAGCTGATGGCAGCGGCGAAGTAAAACTGGCGACAATCGCTTCGCGTACTTTCAGCACTATCGGATCAAGTTGAGCCTGGGTACGCCAGCCCAGTTCCACCGGGTAGCGCGGCAGCGCCAACGGGCAAGGCAGCACCTGCAGGCCTGTCATCCATGCGATGGCTTCGGCGGCGTGCCCGGGAATGGTCGCCACCGCCTGGCTGCCCTTGAGCAGAAACGGCAGCGCCGCGAAGTGGCTGGTGGACGCGCACACCTGGCGGCTCAGCCCCTGTGCCGCCAGCCCTTCATCGGTAATCCCGATAAACCCGCCGGATGACACCAGCACGTGCTCGCGTGCAACGAACGCTTGCAGATCGATACCTTGCTGGCCTGGCGCCAGGCTGTGCGGGTCGACCAGGCAGCGGTAATCACCTTCCCCCAGCACTTGCCGGCTCAAGCGACGTTCGGCAAAACCGCCGGCGGTAATCGCCAGGTCGAGGCTGCGGTCGAGCAGGGCGGTGGCGACGATCTGGCTGTGGGTCTGACGGAAAATTACGCGCAATTTCGGCATGCGCCGGGCAATTTCCTCCATCAGGCGGCGGCCGTAGGCAATCTCGAAATCGTCGGATAAGCCCAGCACCACGGACCGTCCCTGATAGTGCTGGGTGTCCGGATGGGTCATTGCCAGGCTCTGCCGGCAGCGGTCCAGCGCCTCACTGATCACCGGCTTCAACTGATTGGCCCGCAAGGTCGGCGCCAGGCCGCGGCCGGTACGCACGAACAGTTGGTCGCCATACACTTCGCGCAAACGCCGCAGGCCCGCGCTGATCGCTGATTGGGTCACGCCCAGGCGCAACGCCGCGCGACTGGCGCTGGATTCATCGTGCAGGGCTTCAAAGGTTTTCAGCAGGTTCAGGTCGACCTGGGCGATATTTATATGGCTCATATCATTCAGCACTGAGGTGGGCTTTATTCATGATCCAAGCTGGCCGGAGAATGGGCAACCCCTCATTGTTCGGAGTGCTCCTGATGCCTGTTTCTACTGTGGCGGCTTTGCAAATCGGTTCCTTGCCCGGCGGCAAGGCCGATACCCTGGCGCAAATCCTGGCCTATGAAGACCCGATCCGGCGCAGCGGTGCGCAATTGGTAGTGATGCCCGAGGCGCTGCTGGGTGGTTACCCCAAAGGCGAAGGCTTCGGCACGCAGCTCGGTTATCGCCTGCCCGAAGGCCGCGAAGCCTTTGCACGGTATTTTGCCAACGCCATCGATGTGCCTGGCGCCGAAACCGAGGCGCTGGCGGGTTTGTCGGCGCGCACCGGTGCCAGCCTGGTCCTGGGTGTGATCGAGCGCAGTGGCAGCACGTTGTATTGCACCATGCTGTATTTCGAGCCGGCGGACGGCCTGGTGGCCAAGCACCGCAAGCTGATGCCCACCGGCACTGAACGGCTGATCTGGGGCAAGGGTGATGGCTCCACATTGCCGGTGGTCGACGCGGCGGTCGGGCGCATCGGCGGCGCGGTGTGCTGGGAAAACATGATGCCCCTGCTGCGCACGGCGATGTACGCCAAGGGTGTGCAGGTGTGGTGTGCGCCCACGGTGGATGAACGCGAGATGTGGCAGGTGAGCATGCGCCACATTGCCCACGAGGGTCGCTGTTTTGTGATCAGTGCGTGCCAGGTTCAGGCGTCGCCCGCGGCGCTGGGCGTTGAGGTGGCCAACTGGCCTTCAGACCGCCCGTTGATTGCGGGTGGCAGTGTGATTGTCGGTCCCATGGGCGACATCCTGGCCGGGCCGCTGCTGGGCGAAGCCGGGCTCTTGAGCGCGCAGATCAATACCGACGATCTGGTGCGCGCACGGTATGACTATGACGTGGTGGGGCATTACGCCCGGCCGGATATTTTCGAGTTGAGCGTGGATGAGCGGGCCAAACCGGGCGTGCGTTTCATGACCGACTGATCATATGGCCTGAGGTTTACCAAGTAGCGGTGTTCGGCAGATCCAGCGTCCCACGATCCACAAAGCGCAGGGTGCCGAACAGTCCACCGGCCAATTTTCCGCGCAGGACGTAGGGCAGGTTGTTCAAACTCTGGGTCTGGCTCAGGCCGAGGGTTTGCCGCAACACGGAAAATGCTGAAACGCTGACCGGCACGGTCAGAATGGCCTCGGAAAAGCGTGGGATGCTTCCGTGCTGATCACTCACCCCCGACGCCAGCGGCCGACCATTGACCTCCAGGTCCAGGGCCACGCCGTTGTAGTCGATCGCCGTTTCATTGGGGTTCTGCACCCGCAGTTTCACCGCGAAGCGCACTTCCAGGTCCTGGCTTTGCGGCGGTTCGATGCCCACCACGTTGATATTGACCGGGTCGCGGTTGGGGAACAGGGCGCAAGCGCTCAAGGTCAGCAGCAGTATCGATAGAACCATGAGCTTGCGCATACAAAGGTGCTCCTATTACGTGACGTCCGGGTCCTGCATCACTTTGAGGGTAGAGGACTCCGGATCAAATTCATCTTCTTCCAGCTCTAAGAACTCTTCCGGCAGGAAAATGTTCAGCAGGATTGCACAGAACGCGCCCACGGTGATCGGCGACTCGAAGATGTTGTGCAGCGCTTTGGGCAGGTCGCGCAACACTTCCGGCACGGCGGCGACTCCCAGGCCCATGCCCAGGGAGATTGCCACGATCAGCATGTTGCGTCGGTGCAGGCCGGCTTCGGCGAGGATCTTGATCCCGGCCACGGCGACGGTGCCGAACATGATCAGGGTCGCGCCGCCCAATACCGGCTTGGGCATCAGTTGCAGCACTGCGCCGATCATCGGGAACAGCCCCAGCAGCACCAGCAGGCCGGCAATGAAGTACGCCACATAGCGGCTGGCCACGCCGGTCAGTTGGATCACACCGTTGTTCTGGGCAAACGTCACCATCGGCAGGCTGTTGAAGGTGGCGGCCATCACCGAGTTGAGGCCGTCGGCCAGCAGGCCGGACTTGATGCGCTTGATGTACAGCGGGCCCTTGACCGGTTGTTGGGAAATCATCGAATTGGCCGTCAGGTCACCGGCGGCTTCCAGGGGCGAAATCAGGAAGATCACCGCCACCGGGATAAACGCCACCCAGTCGAATGAGAACCCATACTTGAACGGCACCGGCACGCTGATCAACGGCACGTGGGGCAATGCCGCCATATCCACGCGGCCCAGCCACCAGGCCACGACGAAACCCAGGGTCAGGCCGATCACGATCGAACCCAGGCGCAGGAACGGGTTGCTGAAGCGGTTAAGTACCACAATGGTCAGCAGCACCAGCGCGGCCAGGCCCATATTGCTGGCGGCGCCAAGGTCGTTGGAGCCAAAGCCGCCGGCCATGTCGGTGACTGCCACCTTGATCAGCGACAAC
Organism: Pseudomonas sp. PSPC3-2; assembly: GCF_049897085.1. Taxonomy (NCBI): domain Bacteria; kingdom Pseudomonadati; phylum Pseudomonadota; class Gammaproteobacteria; order Pseudomonadales; family Pseudomonadaceae; genus Pseudomonas; species Pseudomonas sp. PSPC3-2. The sequence goes on along the minus strand of NZ_JAFCVO010000020.1, from coordinate 75,695 downwards.
CCCATCAGGGTAATGATGGTGCCGGTCACCACTGGGGTGATCAGCTTGCGCAATTTGCCGATGAACTGGCTGAAGACTACTTCGATAAACGCCGCAAAAAAGCAGATGCCGAAGATCGTCGAGAGAATCTCATCGGTGCCGCCACCCCGGGCCTTGACCATGAACCCGGCACTGAGAATCACGCTGATAAACGAAAAACTGGTGCCTTGCAGGCACAACAGGCCCGAGCCGATCGGGCCGAACGTGCGCGCCTGCACGAAGGTGCCGAGCCCGGACACGAACAATGCCATGCTCACCAGGTACGGCACTTCGCTTTCCAGACCCAGCACGCCGCCGACAATCAGGGTAGGGGTGATGATGCCGACGAAACTCGCCAACACATGCTGCAAGGCAGCAAACATCGCCGCAGTGAAATGCGGGCGGTCTTCCAGTCCATAGATCAGATCGGATTTATAGCGCGGGCGCGGGGCTTGAGCGTCAGACAAAGTGCGGGCTCGGGTCAGAAAATGGAGGCGCAGGATGCCAGAAACCGGTGATCGTCAGAAGTGTAAAAAAATATTTATGGAAGCCCTGCTCAAACCGCTGGCCCTGCCGATATCGTCTATAGGCCCACCCAACAATGACAACAAGTGGTGACCAAGGTCAGAGCCGCGTGTTGACGCCAGCTGATCATTCCGCTGCACGGATGCGCGCAGACACTCCTTCTTGAGAATACCTCTATGTCTCTTCGTCATCTGAATATTGCTCCTCGAGCTTCTCTCGGCTTCGCATTCATTGCGTTGCTGGTGGTTGTATTGGGCGTGTTTGCAGTCAATCGCATGACGCTGATCCGTCAGGCGTCGGTGGACATGAGCACCAACCAACTGCCCAGCGTGACCTACTTGGGCACTCTCACGGAAAACGTGCTGCGTATGCGTATCTTGTCGTTTCGCGTATTGGTTAACCGCGAACCGACCGCTTTGCAAGAGGCGCAAACGCGCATCGCTGCACTGATCGACAAGGTCAGAGCCGCACAGGCCGGTTACGCGGCGTTACCCTCCGTGCCTGAGGAAGCGGCCTTGTACAAGACGTTTGTCGGCACCTTGGACAATTACCTGACGGCCCAGGCCGAGATGCTGGCCCTGTCCAAGCAAGACAAGGTCGATGAGATGCGTACCTTGATCAACACGCGGATCAAGGACGGCACCGATCAGATGGGCGAGCAGTTGAACAAGCTGATCGCCATCAACTCCGCCGGCGCCAAGCAAGCCAACGTCCAGGCAGGCCAGAGCTACGACAGCGCGATCACCGGCATCCTCGTCGTTGCGGTGGCCGCCGCCTTGCTCACGGTGCTGTTGGCCTGGTTGCTGACCCGCAGCATCGTCACGCCGCTGCGCAAAGCTGTGGAAGTGGCGGAAACCATTGCCAGCGGCAACCTGAGCAAAGTCATTGAAGATGATGGCAAGGATGAACCGGCGCGGCTGATCAGCGCGTTGTCGACCATGCAAACCAACCTGCGCCAGACCATCCAGCACATCGCCGGTTCGGCCACGCAATTGGCCTCGGCGGCGGAAGAGTTGAGCGCAGTCACCGAAGAAGCCTCCAAAGGCCTGCAGCAACAAAATAATGAAATCGACCAGGCAGCCACTGCCGTCAATGAGATGACCGCCGCCGTGGAAGAGGTGGCGCGTAACGCGGTGTCCACCTCCGAAGCCTCCACACAGTCCAACCAAGCGGCCCGGGAAGGCCGTGACCGCGTGGTCGAGACCGTCGGCGCGATCCAGACCATGACCCAAGATGTGCAAAACACCTCGCTGCTGATCGAAGGCCTGGCCACCCAGGGTCGGGACATCGGCAAGGTGCTCGACGTGATCCGGGCGATTGCCGAGCAGACCAACTTGCTGGCGCTCAACGCTGCGATCGAAGCCGCCCGAGCCGGTGAAGCCGGGCGCGGCTTCGCGGTGGTGGCGGACGAGGTGCGGGCGTTGGCCCATCGCACCGCGCAGTCGACCCAGGAAATCGAGAAAATGGTCGCCGGTATCCAGAACGGCACCGGTGAAGCCGTGCAATCGATGCAACAGAGCAACCAGCGGACCCATAACACCCTGGAACTGGCCCGTGCGGCTGGCGTGGCATTGGAGCAGATCACCCAGTCGATCAGCCTGATCAACGAGCGCAACCTGGTGATCGCCAGCGCGTCGGAGGAGCAGGCCCAGGTGTCGCGTGAAGTGGACCGCAATCTGGTCAACATCCGCGACCTGGCGACCCAGTCGGCGGCCGGCGCCAACCAGACCAGCGCGGCCAGCCATGAGCTGTCGCGCCTGGCGGTGGATTTGAATGCGATGGTGGCCAGGTTCGTTATCTGACCAACTTTGCAATGCAATCCAAATGTGGGAGGGGCGGTGCGACGATTCGACTTGCTCCCGATGGCGCTGGATCAGTCAGTAGATGAGTTGACTGACCCACCGCCATCGGGAGCAAGTCGAATCGTCGCACCGCCCCTCCCACATTTGCGCTATGTTGTGTCAGAAGCTATTGCGCCCAGGCGCCTGGATTCACCAGGTTTTTCGGCTTCTGACCCGCTAGCGCCGCCAACAGATTATCCACCGCGCACTCGGCCATCGCTTCGCGCGTTTCATGGGTCGCCGAGCCGATATGCGGCGTTGCCACCACATTGTTCAACCGCAGCAACGGCGAATCGTGGGGCAGCGGTTCGCGCTCGAACACATCCAGCCCCGCCGCGCGAATCGTGTGTTGCTGCAAGGCTTCGACCAGCGCGGCTTCATCCACCACTTTGCCGCGTGAGATATTGATAAAGATCGTCTGCGGCCCCATCAGCGCGAATTCTTCAGCGCCGATCAACTTCTCGGTTTCGGCGGTGAGCGGCAGTGTCAGGCAGACGAAATCCGCTTGTTGCAGCAAGTCTTTCAGGCTGCGGTACTGCGCGCCGAACCGCTTTTCCACCTGCGGCTTGGGCGAGTGGCTGTGGTAGAGCACCGGCATGCCAAAACCAAAATGCCCGCGCTGGGCCAGCGCTTCACCAATGCGGCCCATGCCGATGATGCCCAGGGTCTTGCCATGCACATCGCTGCCGAAATGCGCCGGGCCGATGTTCTTGTTCCACTGGCCGGCACGTACCATATCGGCCAGTTCGACCACCCGGCGCGCGGTGGCGAGGATCAGCGCGAAGCCGGTGTCGGCGGTGGTTTCGGTCAGCACATCGGGTGTGTTGCTGAGCAGGATGCCGCGCTGGGTCAAGTACTCGACGTCGTAGTTGTCGACGCCGACGGACACGCTGGCCACCGCCTCCAACTGCGGTGCCAGGTCCAGCAGGGTGGCGTCCAGACGCAGGCTCGCGCCGAGCAAACCGTGGGCGCCGGGGAGGGCGTCGCGCAGCTTGGCCAGGCCGGGCGCATCAAGCGCGTCGATCAGCGTGACCTCGGCGTGTGCATGCAGGCGAGCCATCAGCGGCGCGGAGAGTTTTTTGTACAACACGACAGACTTTTTCATCCGGTCTTCACCTTTAATTCGAGGGTATGCAACGGCGCGCGCTCACGGTCGCTGGCGCCGGGTTTGAGGAACATCGTCAGCACCACCGAGAACATCAACGCGCCGCTCATCAGCAGGTAAGAGGCGCCAGGTGAACCGGTGCTGCTATTGAGGTAACCCACCAGGTACGAGCCGCCGAACGAGCCGAGCGCGCCCATGCTGTTGATCAATGCCATGGCGCCGCCGGCGACGTTGGCCGGCAGGATTTCCGGGACAATCGCGAAAAACGGCCCATAGGGCGCATACATACACGCCCCGGCAATCACCAGCAGCGTGTAGGACCACCAGAAGTGTTCGGCGCCGAGCACGTAGGACGCATAGAAAGCGATGGAGGCGATCAGCAACGGCGGCCACACAAACCGCTTGCGTTTTTGCAGTTTGTCCGAACCCCACGACACCACCAGCATGCCGATCACCGCCGCCAGGTACGGCAGCGCCGACAACCAGCCGGCCTCGACCATGTCCATCTGCAGCCCGGCCTTGAGGATCGACGGCAACCACAGCACAAAACCGTACACGCCGATGCTCCAGCAGAAGAACTGCAGCGCGAGGATGATGACCTTGGGCGAACGGAACGCTTCGGCGTAGTTCTTCACCGCTTTGATCCCGACCTGTTCGGCGGCGAGGGCGGTTTCCAGAGCGCGCTTTTCGCTGTCGCTCAGCCACTTGGCATCCTTGGGCCGCTCATCGGCCAGACGCCACCAGATAAACGCCCACAGCACCGCTGGCAAGCCTTCGACGATGAACATCCAGCGCCAGCTGAAATGCTGCACCAGATAGCCAGACACCACCGACATCCACAGCATGGTCACCGGGTTGCCGAGGATCAGGAACGTGTTGGCCCGCGAGCGTTCGGCACGGGTGAACCAGTGGCACAGGTACACCAGCATCGCCGGCATCACCGCGGCTTCGACCACGCCGAGCATGAAGCGAATGGCGATCAGCATGTAAGCGTTGGACACCACGCCCGTCAGGGTGGCCAGGCCGCCCCAGAGGATCAGGCTGACGAAAATCAACTTCTTCACGCTGCGTTTTTGTGCGTAGATCGCCCCCGGCACTTGGAAGAAGAAGTAGCCGAGGAAAAACAGGGCGCCGAGCAGGGACGACATGCCCGGTGTGATCATCAGGTCTTCAGCCATCCCGCTGGCGGCGGCGAAACCGTAGTTGGCGCGGTCCAGGTACGCCAGGCTGTAGGTGATAAAGACGATGGGCATGATGTACCACCAACGGCGGGTGGCGAGTTTCAAGGTATCCATGGGGTAGCTCCTGAGCTTGTTGTAGTTGTGGCAACAGGGAGTGGGTCAAGCAACGGATCGGGTCGGTAACTCCGCACGCGTGGGTAAGCCTTCCATATCGCCGCGGCTCTGCACGGCACGGCTGCCGATCCAGTTGCCGCGTTGTACCGCCTCACGGAAGCTGAGGTTCTCCAGCAGCGCGCTGATCATGCCGACAGCAAAGCCATCACCGGCGCCTACGGTGTCGACCACCTTGTCCACGCGCACGGCGGCGACAAAACCCTGGTCCATTTGGGTGCGGTAATAAGCGCCTTCCGGGCCGAGCTTGATGGCCACGGCTTCGGCGCCCTGGTCCAGGTAAAACGCGGCGATATCCGCCGGGTCGTCGAAACCGGTGAGCAGTCGACCTTCGCTCAAGCCTGGCAAGACCCAATCGGCTAGGCCTGCGAGGGCGTTGATCTCGCGGATCATCTGCGGCTGGCTGGCCCACAGCGCCGGGCGCAGGTTTGGATCGAACGACACGCTGCGCCCTGCCTTGCGCATTTGCGTCATCAGCTCGCAGGACAACTCACGCGTGGCCTCGGACAAGGCCGGCGGAATGCCGGTGGCGTGCAGGTGACGGGCGCCCAGCAGCGCCGGGCTTATGGCCGCGGTGGATAAGTGGCTGGCCGCCGAGCCCTTGCGGAAGTACTCGACCTGGGGATCAGCGCCGGTTTCTTCGCGGGACTTGAGCTGAAAACCAGTGGGATGCAGCGGGTCGACCGCCACGTGCCGGCAATCCAGCCCTTGTTGTTTGAGTGTGTCGAGCACAAAGCGGCCCAGGGAATCGTTGCCCACCCGGCTCAGCCAGGCGACGTTGAAGCCCAGGCGCGACAGGCCAATGGCGACATTGCTGTCGGCCCCGGCGATGCGTTTGTGGAAGTGGCCAACCTGGGCCAGGTCGCCGGTCTGTTCGGCGACAAACATCGCCATGGTTTCACCAAACGACAGGATATCGATCTCAGACATGGGCGCTCTCCGCACGGGGCTGGCCAAGCAGGGCGAGGGCGGCGACCTGCTGGGCGGTGACGTCGACCAGGTCATCGCCTTGCAACGGGAATTCCACCGCCCGGGTAATACCTTGAGTCATGTGGCCCAGCAGTTGTTCCCACAAATGCAGGTCGGTGGCGCCGGGCGGCAGTGCCACCAGCTTGCCATCTGGGCGACGGGCCACGGCCTTGCAATGCAGGTAGTCGACATGTCGGCCGAGCAGGCGGGCGGCGGTGAGGGCGGACTGGTCCTGCCAGTGCCAGTTGCCGATGTCGAAGGTCATCTTGACCGGCAGGCCAAGGCGCTCGACTTCGCTGAAGAAGCGCTGCAGCGGTTCGATGTGGCCGCCGTGCAGGGTCTGGTCGTTTTCCACCAGCAACTTGACCGGGTGGCGGTTGAGCAGGGCGTGCAGGCTGTGCAGGTCATTGGTGTCGGTGAAGTAACCGAGGGAGACTTTCAGCCAGCGCGCACCAAAAGCCTGGGCGCGGTCAAGGGTGGCGGCGAGCTCGGCATTCGGCTGGGCGCGGCCGGCGACCCACAGCTCCAACGGGGATGAGAACACGCACTCCAGGCCCTGTTCGGCAGCCGCTTGGGCCAGTTGTGCGGGTTGCTCAATGGTCAGCAGTTCCTCGCGCCACTCGATGCGCCGGGCACCGGCAGCCGCCAGCAGCGCGACAAAACTCAATTGGCCCTGCTGGCGCACGAGGTCGGCGCCGTAGCTGGAAAGGCTGATGGAGACGGGGTATTCATGCATTGTTGTGTCCCTCTGAAACCGGTTTCATTTTTTTCTGAAAAAAACACTTTCCTGTAGGAGCGAGCTTGCTCGCGAAAAACCTGAGAGCGCCGCGTTAAACCAGGATCGCTGCGTTATCGTTGGTGTTTTTCGCGAGCAAGCTCGCTCCTACAAGGGGTTGTGGAGCCTCGGATGATCAGTTCGGGCAGGAAGTCCAGGGTGCGCGTCGGCGCCCTGTCACCGCGCAGCCGCTTGAGCAGACAGTCGAAGGCGCTGGCGCCAATCGCCTGAGTCGGCTGGGCGAGGGCGGTGATGCCGTTGCCCACCAGCGGGTACCAGTCGAGGTCATCCAGGGCGATCAGGCCAACGTCCTTGAACAGGTTGCAGCCCAAGGCCTTGAGCGCGCGGGTGCAGGCCAGGGCGGCGATGCCGTTGGCGCAGAACAACGCTTTAGGTCCGGGTTTGGCGAGAAAGGTGCGCAGGCGGTTTTCCAGCGCGTCATCCAATTCCAGCACCGCGCCGCTCAACGCCGGGCGGCGGGCAATTTCGGCCATGAAACTGTCAAGGCGCTCCAGGCGCGAGCTGGTGCCGTCGGTGGCCTCGCTGACCAGCAACACATCGCGGTAGCCCTGTTGCTCAAGGTGTTCCACCGCCATGCGCACCGCGGCCGGGTTATCCAACCCCACCAGGTCGCTGTGCAGCGGCGCGACCTTGCGGTCCACCAGCACCAGAGGCATTTCCCGTTGCAGCTCCAGCAATTGCTCAAGGTGATGGCCGAGGGTGTTCACGATCAGCCCTTCGATGTTGTACGAGCGCAGCGCCGCCAGATGCTGGCGCTCCTGCTCGTCATCGCGGTCGGTGTTGCACACCACCAGGCTGTAGCCGTGCTGGCGGCAGGCGGTTTCGACGCCGTGCATCACGGCAATGGAATAGGGGTTGCGGATATCGGCCACCAGCATGCCGATCAGGCGCGTGCGGCCGCGTTTCAAACCACGGGCCATCTGGTTGGGGCGGTAGCCGAGTTGATCGATGGCCTGCTCGATGCGCAGGGCGATGGCGTCGGAGAGCAGGGCGCGGTCGTCGCCGATAAAGCGCGACACGCTGGCTTTGGACACGCCGGCGCGCTGGGCGACGTCAAGCATGGTCACGCGGCTGCGCTGGGCGGCAGAGAAACTGTTCACGGTCATCGACCTTCTATTTTTATTGGAATGACTGAAACCGGTTTCAGGAAACCACTAAAGTACGAAAGTCGTCAAGAAGTTGTAGGACAAAGCCAGATGATCGGTTGTTTACCCTTGGACAGCGATGTAGCACCGACGCAGTAATGGGCGTCCAGATGGTTTGTGCCGCGTCAACTGAACAGTCCCGCCGCAATATTGATCGAGAAACCGAGGATCGCCGTGTTGAACAGAAACCCGATCAGCGATTGCCCCAGCACTACCTTGCGCATGGTACGGGTGGCAACGCCTACGTCTGCGGTTTGCACGGCAACGCCGATGGTGAAGGAAAAATACAAAAAGTCCCAATAGTTGGGGGTCAACAGCCCCTCGGCAAAGCGCAGCGCCGGCTCTTTGCCTGCCCAGGTGTAATAAAGCCGGGCGTAGTGAACGCTGAAGATCACCCCGATCAACAACCATGAACCGATGATCGTCAGGCCGGTAAAGCCATAGTGCAATAGGCGTTCGGATGAGCTCAGGTCCTTGCTGCCGACCAGTTCGAGGGTGATCGTGGCCAGGCTTGCGATGGCCGCAATGCACACCGTGAACAGCACCAGGCCGGCGTTTTCATCCTCGATCTCGGCGATGCGTTTGACGTCCTCAGCCTTGGCGCGGATGGTCAGCCACAGCATCAGGACCAAGTAGGTCCAGACCCCGGCGTTCCAGCCGATCAGGACTTTGCTCGCAAGTGTATCGGCGGGTACCAGGATGCCAACGGCAAGGCCCAGGACGGCGGCGCAAGAGAGGCGAGGGTGGGTGCGGGCGAGGAAGGGCATGGGTGCTCACAACAAGGGCGGTGGTGAGCACCATAGCGCATTTTTGCGCGGGTTATGGACGCTTGCGCACCCGCTTCATAACGACCACAAAGAACACCGGCACAAACAGCACCGCCAGCGTTGCGGTGATCATCCCGCCGATCACGCCCGTACCAATCGCTTGCTGGCTCGCCGAACTGGCACCGGTGGCAATCGCCAAGGGCACCACGCCGAGGATGAACGCCAGCGAGGTCATGATGATCGGCCGCAAGCGCAGCCGGGCGGCCTTCACGGTGGCGTCGAGCAAGTCTTCGCCCTGGTCGTACAGGTCCTTGGCGAACTCGATGATCAGGATCGCGTTCTTCGCCGACAGGCCGATGATGGTGATCAGCCCGACCTTGAAGAACACATCATTAGGCATGCCGCGCAAGGTCACGGCCAACACCGCGCCGAGCACGCCCAACGGCACCACCAGCAGCACCGACGTCGGGATCGACCAGCTTTCATACAGGGCGGCCAGGCACAGGAACACGATCAACAGCGACAGGCCCAGCAGCAACGGTGCCTGGGCACCGGACAGGCGTTCCTGCAACGACAGGCCGGTCCATTCCTGGCCCAGGCCCGCCGGCAGTTGGCTGACCAGGCGCTGGATTTCTTCCATCGCCTCGCCCGTGCTGTGCCCCGGTGCCGCTTCACCGGAAATGGCGATGGCCGGGTAGCCGTTGTAACGGGTCAACTGCGAAGGACCCTGGGTCCACTTGGCCTCCACGAATGCGGACAACGGCACCATCTTGCCGGCGTTGTTGCGCACGTTGATCTTCATCAGGTCTGCGACCTGGCTGCGTTGATCGCCCTCGGCTTGCACCACCACGCGCTGCATGCGGCCCTGGTTGGGGAAGTCGTTGATGTAGGCCGAACCGATGGCCGACGACAGCACATTGCCCACGTCGGCGAAGGACACGCCCAGCGCGTTGGCCTGCTTGCGGTCGACCTGCAGTTGCACTTGCGGCGCCTCGGCCAGGGCGCTTTCCCGCACGTTGGCCAGGATCGGGCTTTTCTCCGCAGCGGCCAGCAGTTCGGTGCGCGCCGCCATCAACACCGCATGGCCGACGCCGCCACGGTCCTGCAAACGGAACTCGAAACCGCTGCTGGTGCCGAGGCCGTCCACCGGCGGAGGCAGGATCGCATAGGCAATCGCGTCCTTCAGTTCGGTGAACGCGATGTTGGCACGGTCGGCAATCGCGGCGGCCGAATCCTCGCTGCTGCGTTGCGACCAGTCCTTGAGCGTGGTGAACGCCAGCGCCGCGTTCTGCCCGGAGCCGGAGAAGCTGAAGCCCATGATCATCGTGGTGTCGCCGACCCCAGGCTCCTCGGCGTTGTGCGCTTCGATCTGCTCGGCCACCTGCACCGTGCGGTTCTTGCTCGCGCCCGGCGGCAGTTGGATATCGGTGATGGTGTAACCCTGGTCTTCCACCGGCAGGAACGAGGAGGGCAGGCGACTGAACATCAACCCCAGGCCGATCAGCAGCACCAGGTAGATCACCAGGTAACGGCCGCTGCGCTTGAGGGCATATGCCACCCAGCCTTCGTAGCGATCGGTGAACCGTTCAAAACGCCGATTGAACCCGCCGAAGAACCCGCCCTTGGCGTGGTGCTCATCCTTGGCGATCGGCTTGAGCAGGGTCGCGCACAGTGCCGGGGTCAAGGTCAGGGCAAGGAACGCCGAGAACAGGATCGAGGTGGCCATCGACAGTGAAAACTGCTGGTAGATCACCCCCACCGAGCCCGGCATGAACGCCATCGGCAGAAACACCGCGACCAGCACCAACGTAATGCCGACGATGGCCCCGGTGATCTGGCCCATGGCCTTGCGTGTGGCTTCTTTGGGCGACAGGCCCTCAGTGACCATGATCCGCTCGACGTTCTCCACCACCACGATCGCATCGTCCACCAGGATACCGATGGCCAGCACCATGCCGAACATGGTCAGCACGTTGATCGAGAACCCCAGCAACAGCATGGTGGCGAAGGTGCCCATCAACGCAATCGGCACCACCAGGGTTGGGATCAGCGTGTAGCGCACGTTCTGCAGGAACAGGAACATCACCGCGAACACCAGCGCCATGGCCTCGAGCAAGGTGTAGGCCACCTTGGTGATCGAGACTTTGACGAACGGCGAGGTGTCATACGGGATCTTGTATTCGACATTGGCCGGGAAGTAGCGCGACAGCTCATCCATCTTCGCCCGCACCAGGTTCGCGGTGTTCAACGCGTTGGCGCCCGGCGCCAGCTGGACGCTGACGGCGGTGGACGGCTTGCCGTTCAGGCGCGTGGAAAACTGGTATTCCTGGCTGCCGATTTCCACCCGCGCCACATCGCCGATGCGCACGGTGGAGCCGTCGGGGTTGGCCTTGAGCACGATGTCGGCAAATTCCGCCGGGGTCGACAACTGGCCCTTAACCAGGATCGCCGCGGTGATTTCCTGGGTCTTGGTACCCGGCAAATCGCCGATGCTACCGGCCGACACCTGGGCGTTCTGCGCGCTGATCGCGGCATTCACGTCGGCCGGGGTCAGGTTGAAACCGATCAGCTTCTGCGGGTCGATCCAGACGCGCATGGCCCGCTCGGCGCCATACAGCTGGGCCTTGCCCACCCCGTCGAGGCGCTTGAGCTCGTTCATCACGTTGCGCGCCAGGTAGTCGCTGAGCGCTACGTCATCGAGCTTGCCGTCGCTGGAGGTCAGGGTCACCAGCAGCAGGAAACCGGCGGAGACTTTCTCCACCTGCAAACCCTGCTGGGTCACCGCCTGGGGCAAGCGCGGTTCCACGGCCTTGAGGCGGTTCTGCACGTCGACCTGGGCCATTTCCGGGTTCGTGCCCGGCTGGAAGGTCGCGGTGATGGTGGCCGAGCCGAGGCTGCTCTGGGATTCGAAATACAGCAGGTGATCGGCGCCGTTGAGCTCCTGCTCGATCAGGCTGACCACGCTTTCATCCAGGGTCTGCGCCGAGGCGCCGGGGTACACCGCGTAGATTTCGACTTTCGGCGGCGCGACGTTGGGGTACTGCGCCACTGGCAACTGCGGGATCGCGAGGGCGCCGGCCAGCAGGATAAACAGGGCGACCACCCAGGCGAAGATCGGGCGGTCAATAAAGAACTGCGGCATTGTCAATGATCCTTATTGGCCGGAAGCCTGGGCGGGCGGCGTCGGGCTGTCATCCACCAGGACTTTTTCACCGGGACGTGCGTGTTGCACGCCCTCGACGACGATACGGTCACCGGCCTTGAGGCCGCTGCTGACGACCCAGCGATCATCGATCACCGCGCCCAGTTCTACCGGCTGCAGGCTCACCACCTGTTCGGCGTCCAACAACAGCACCATCGGGATGCCGGCGCTGTCACGGGTGATCGCGCGTTGCGGCACGCTGATACCTTGTTTGTCGACCGCCTGTTCCAGGCGCACGCGCACAAAACTGCCAGGCAGCAGGTCGAGGTCCGGGTTGGGGAACTCGCTGCGCAGGATGATTTGCCCGGTGCCGGGGTCGACGCTGATCTCGGCGAAGAGCAATTTGCCCGGCAGCGGATACAGGCTGCCGTCGTCCTGGATCAGCGTGGCCTTGGCCTGGTCCTGGCCGACCTGCTTCAAGCTGCCGGCGCGGAAGGCGCGGCGCAGGTCGTTCAGTTCACGGGTGGACTGGGTCAGGTCGGCGTGGATCGGGTCCAGTTGCTGGATGATCGCCAGCGGCGTGGCCTCGTTCTGGCCGACCAGTGCACCTTCGGTCACCAGTGCACGCCCGATGCGCCCGGAAATCGGCGCGGTGACGGTGGCGTAGCCCAGGTTCAGCCTGGCCCGTTCGACGGCGGCCTTGTTCGCGGCGACCTCGGCGTTGGTCTGACGCAGGGCGGCGCGGGCGTTGTCGTAGTCCTGACCGCTGATGGCGTTGCCTTCGACCAGTTGGCTGTAGCGCTGTTCTTGCAGACGCGCCTGGAACGCATTGGCCTCGGCCTTGCTCAGGTTGGCCAGGGCGCTGTCCAGGTCGGCCTTGAACGGCGCCGGGTCAATGCGAAACAGCACGTCGCCCTGTTTCACGTCACGGCCTTCCTTGAACACCCGCTGCATCACCACGCCAGCGACCCGCGCCCGCACTTCGGCAATGCGCGGCGCGGCGATGCGCCCGCTGAGTTCGCTGCTGATGGACAGAGGTTTGGCCGCAAGGGTTTCGATGCGCACGTTGGCCAGGGGCATTTCCGGCGCCTCGGCGGACGACTGGTCACACGCACTCAGGGCAAGTGTCAGGGCCAGCAGGCAAAACGGCGCAAACAGATTCTTCGACATGCTCTTATCCCAATATTGACTGGCGCATCCTAATGGCACCTGCGCCGTGGTGCTGTGAAGCTGTGTAGGTCGTCTGTGAAGAAATGTAAGGCGCGGCCCATGTTCGGCTGCGGGCGTATATCCTTGCACGACCTTGCAAACGCTGAAGATCAAATGTGGTAGGGGCTTGCTCCCACCCACAGGGGATTTGTGTAAGACCCATAACCGCATTATTTGGAAACACCATGCCCAACATCCTCCTGGTCGAAGACGACGCCGCACTCTCCGAGCTGATTGCCAGCTACCTGGAGCGCAATGGCTATCACGTCAGCGTGCTCAGCCGGGGCGACCATGTCCGCGAACGCGCGCGCCTCAACCCGCCGGACCTGGTGATCCTCGACCTGATGCTGCCCGGCCTCGACGGTCTGCAAGTGTGCCGCTTGCTGCGTGCCGACTCGGCGGGCCTGCCGATCCTGATGCTGACTGCCCGCGACGACAGCCACGACCAGGTGCTGGGCCTGGAAATGGGCGCCGACGATTACGTCACCAAACCCTGCGAGCCCCGCGTGCTGCTGGCCCGGGTACGCACGCTGTTGCGCCGCAGCAGCTTGTCCGAACCCCAGGTGGCCAACGACCAGGTCGTCATCGGCAACCTGTGCATCGACCTGTCGGAACGCACCGTGACCTGGCGCGAGCAGGCGGTGGAGTTGTCCAGCGGCGAATACAACCTGCTGGTGGTGCTCGCGCGGCATGCCGGTGAAGTGCTCAGCCGCGACCAGATCCTGCAACGCCTGCGCGGGATCGAGTTCAACGGCACCGACCGCTCGGTGGACGTGGCCATCTCCAAGTTGCGCCGCAAGTTCGACGACCACGCCGGCGAGGCGCGCAAGATCAAGACGGTGTGGGGCAAAGGCTATTTGTTCAGCCGATCCGAGTGGGAATGCTGAACCATGTTTCGTGTGCTGCTGCGTCTCTATCTGATCACGATCGTCACCTACAGTGCGGCGATCTACCTGATTCCCACGCTGGTGATCCAGGTGTTCGAGCACCGCTATGTGGACTACAACATCGAACAGTCCCGGGGCCTGCAGACACTCATCGTCAAGCAATACCAGCGGGCGCCGGTGGAGCGCTGGTCGCAGGTCACCGAGCAACTGGGTCGCGACTTCGCGCCGCTCAAGGTTGAACTGCTGCTGCACCAGGACGCCCGTTACACCCCCGAAGAAGAGCAACTGCTGGCGCAGGGCAAACCGGTTATCCGCCTGGGCGACTGGGGGTGGATGGCCGAGGTCAGTGCACCGATCAACCCGCAGTTCGCGGTCAAGCTGACGATCCCGCCGGACCCTCTGGACATGAACCTGCTGTACTGGTCGATGAACGTACTGATCGGTGCCGCGCTGCTGGCCTGCCTGCTGGTATGGCTGCGCCCGCACTGGCGCGACCTGGAGCGCCTGAAAAGCACCGCCACGCAGTTGGGCAAGGGTAATTTTTGCGAACGCACGCGCATTCCGCCGAGTTCCAATATTGGCAGCCTGGCGACGGTGTTCGACACCATGGCCGACGACATCGAACACCTATTGAACCAGCAGCGTGACTTGCTCAACGCGGTCTCCCACGAACTGCGCACTCCGCTGACGCGCCTGGATTTCGGCCTGGCCCTGGCGCTGTCCGAAGACCTGCCCCAGGCCAGCCGCGAACGCCTGCAAAGCCTGGTGGCGCATATCCGTGAGCTGGATGAGCTGGTGCTGGAACTGCTCTCCTACAGCCGCCTGCAAAACCCTTTGCAACTGCCGGAGCGGGTCGAGGTGGTGCTCGATGAGTTTATCGACAGCGTGCTGGGCAGCGTCGATGACGAGCTGGAGAACCCCGAGATTGTCATCGACGTGGTGCTCGACTGCAGCGTCGAGCGCTTCAGCCTCGACCCGCGCCTGACCGCCCGCGCCCTGCAAAACTTGCTGCGCAATGCCACGCGCTACTGCGACAAACGCATCCAGGTGGGGGTCAAAGTGTGCCCCAAGGGCTGTGAAATCTGCGTGGACGATGATGGCATCGGCATTCCGCTGGACCAGCGCGAACGCATCTTCGAGCCGTTCTATCGCCTGGACCGCAGTCGCGACCGCGCCACCGGCGGGTTTGGCCTGGGCTTGGCGATTAGCCGGCGCGCCCTCGAAGCCCAGGGCGGCACCTTGACCGCGCAGGCTTCACCGCTCGGCGGCGCGCGGTTTCGTGTGTGGTTGCCCAGTGTGACTGATTAGAAAAACCGGGTGGGAAGGCGCACACTGTGCCCCCGCTTTACCCGAGGAGAGATTGGCAATGTCCGGTGTTCACACGTCTGCGCAACAGGGCTTTTCGACCCAGGCCGTCACTTACGCCCAGGGCCGACCGAACTATCCACGGCAACTCACGGGCTGGCTGGCTGACGTACTGCGCATCGACGCGCAGTCGACGGTGATCGATCTGGGCGCCGGCACCGGCAAATTCACGCGCCTGCTGAACGCCCTGGCGCCGAGCCTGATTGCCATCGAGCCCGTGCAGGCGATGGCTGCGCAGTTGGCCAAGCTGTTGCCGGATGTACGCCTGGTCAACGGCACCGCCGAATCCATTCCCCTGGCGTCCGCCTGCGCCGATGCGCTGGTCTGCGCCCAGTCCTTTCACTGGTTCTCCACCCAGGCCGCGCTCGCGGAAATCCACCGCGTGCTCAAGCCCGACGGGCGTCTGGGGCTGGTGTGGAATGTGCGCGATGAATCGGTGGACTGGGTGGCGGCGATCACCGCGATCATCACGCCTTACGAGGGCGATACACCGCGCTTTCACAGCGGTAAATGGCGCGAGGCGTTCACCGGTGAGTATTTTTCCGCCCCCGAAATGACTTGTTTTCCCTACAACCATGTCGGCAGTCCGCAGGAAGTGATCATGGATCGCGTCCTCTCCGTCAGCTTTATCGCGGCATTGCCCGCCGCTGAAAATGCCGAGGTCACCGCGCAATTACGCAACCTGATCGCCACTCACCCGGCGCTGAAAGGCCACGATACAGTGGCCTTTCCCTATCAGACCCAGGCCTACGTTTGCCACCGACTGACGTAAAAGGCATAAAGTCAGATCATATTGATATAAGTGGTTATAAGAAAAATCGCTATCCTGCGGCCAGAATTTTAGAAGGCCGCGGGTAGCTGTGATGGATGTGGGTAACGTTGGTTTCGTAGTTGCAGGCCTGATCGTTGGTTTTATCGTCGGCATGACCGGTGTCGGCGGGGGCTCATTGATGACCCCGATCCTGCTGTGGTTCGGCATTAACCCGGCCACTGCGGTGGGCACCGACTTGTTGTACGCCGCGATCACCAAGTCCGGTGGGGTGCTGGTACATAGCAAGAACAAGAACATCGACTGGACGATCACCGGCTGGCTCACCCTGGGCAGTGTGCCCGCCGTGCTGCTGACCCTGTGGTTCCTCGCCAGCCTGCACACCGACCCCAGCGCAATGAACGCCGTGATCAAACAGGCCTTAGGTGTTGTGCTGCTGCTGACCGCCTTGGCCATTCTGTTCAAGCATCGCCTGTTGGCCTTCGCCCAGCGCCATGCTGGCGACGATTACCACATGCACCCGCGTAACTTGAACGCGCTGACGGTGGTCACGGGGGCGGTCCTCGGCGCCATGGTGGCACTGACCTCGATCGGCGCCGGAGCCCTCGGCACCGTCGCATTATTTATCCTTTACCCATTCCTCGCCACGCGGCGCCTGGTCGGCACCGAGATCGCCCACGCCGTGCCCCTGACTCTGGTGGCGGGCCTGGGTCACGCCGGCATGGGCAATATGGATTGGCACCTGCTGGGCTTTTTGCTGATGGGGTCGCTGCCGGGGATCTACATCGGCAGCCACATGGCCGGCAAAGTCCCGGACGGTGTGCTGCGTCCGTGCCTGGCGATCATGCTGATGACCATCGGCTATAAGCTGGCTTTCTAAGGTACGCGGTCGCGGTCGCGTATTGCCGCTGCTGCGTGAGCGGCAAGCCACCGCCTCGATCAAGCCCGAGGCTTGAACAGCACCACCGCCGCGCGCAGTTTGTTGTTGCCGAACCGGCACATGCGCTCGAACTCCGCGTGGCTGACCGGCAGGTGCTGGCAGTCCAGGGGCTGGCGGTGCTGGCTGTGGTCCACATCCGGGTCGTGCAGGTAGACGAAGTCGTCGTCGCAGTCGGTGACCATCACCCAATGCGGCGACTTGGAGCGGGTCAGGCGATAGCTACTGATCAGCACCAGCGGCTGCCCGCCGTCGCTCAGTACCCTGGGCAGATCCAGCGCGCCGCCGAGTACTTGTTCGACCGTGCTGCCGGCCAGCTCTTCCTCGAAGGCGTCATGCACTAAACGCATGACGTCCTTTTTATGCTGATCGCGCACGCCGTCGAGAAACAACGGCCCGCGCACATTCACCTGCATCCGCACGCGAAAGCCCCGACGCCAGGCGGCCAGTGCCAGCCCTTGGGGGCTGCAACCGCCATGGCCGGCGGTCATGAACACGGTGGTCGCTTCACGCCAGATCTGCAGTTCTTCGCGGCGTGCGGCGACGCGTTCCGGCAGCAACGCGCCCATGGCCATCAGCAGGCAGGCGGCGCCACAGGTGAAGTCGGTGGTTTGCTGGTAATACGGCACATTCTGCACACGTGCGTCATGGTGCTGGACGATGCGTTTTTCCAGGCGCAGGGCGGGGGCGTGGTCTTCGTAGTAATCGTTGATCAACGCAAAGCGCCGGTAGCCGTTGCGCTCATACAGGGCGAGGGCGCCGGGGTTGTCGGTGCGTACTTCCAGGCGCAGGTACGCACAGTCGTGCTCCACCGCGCAGGCCTCGATGCGGCTCAGCAACTGCTTGCCCAGGCCCAGGCCGCGCGCAGGCTCGGCGATGGCGATGGAGTACAGCCGCGCCAGGGAGGTGCCGCGATGAAACAACGCCAGCGCATACCCGAGCAATTGCCCGTCCTGTTCGGCCACCAGCAACTCGGCGTGGGCGCGGCTGATCATCCATTGAAAACTGCGTGGCGACAGCCTGTCGGTGGTGAAACAGTGCTGTTCCAGTGCCACCAATGCCGGCACATCGCAGGGGGTTGCAACGCGAAAGAAAAGAGCCATATGACCGCCGTAAAAGTTACGTAACGAAACGGGACTTCTCTAAAAGATCGTGCTTAATAGAAAAGGTCGAGTTCTCTAAAGCGGATCAAATATTATGTCTGCGGTACAAAGTCATTGGCGTGAAGTATCCGAGCAAAGCGTCGCGGCGACAATAACTTCCAAAGGTTATTTTTCTGCTCCGCCCAGAGGGGCAAGTCAAGTAGTGATTATTGTCGAACGCAAGGAAGACTGGGCCTCCTACTTCCCCAGCGAAGACATCGTCACTGCCCAGGAGTACCTCGAACAAACCCGCGAAAGCGAGACCGGCAAGCGCGTGCAGGTGATCAACCTGTGCCGCAGCTACAAGTACCTGGGGCACGGTTACTACTGTTCGCTGCTGGCCGAAGCTCGCGGGCACAAGGTGATTCCATCGGTGCGCACCATCAGTGAGCTGACCAAGAAATCACTGTATGGTCTGGCCCTGGACGACCTCGATAAAACCCTCGATAAAGCCTTGAGTCATCATCTTTACAGCAATACCGAAGGCTTTACGCTGACGCTTTACTTTGGTCGAACCAATATTGATCCGTTGCAGGAGTTGGCGCGCCAATTATTTGAAGCGTTCCCGTGTCCGATCTTGTTAGTTGAATTCAAGAAGAATAACGGCTGGCATATCGAAGGGGTCAAGTCCGGCGTATTACACAAACTACGTGATGACCAGGAAGATCAATTCGCCCACGCCCTCGACAACTTCAGCCGCAAGATCTGGCGTCAGCCGCGCTCGCGCCGATTGGCCCGCTATGACCTGGCGATCCTTCACGACCCCCAGGAGCAACTGCCGCCCTCCAACGCCAAGGCCCTGGAAAACTTCGTCCGGGTCGGTAAAGGTTTGGGCATCGATGTGGAACTGATCGAGCGCAAGGACTACGCACGTTTGGCCGAATACGACGCCTTGTTGATCCGCGAGACCACCAGCGTCGACAACCATACCTACCGCTTCGCCAAAAAAGCCGAAAGCGAGGGCCTGGTGGTGATGGACGACCCTGCATCGATCCTGCGCTGTACCAACAAGGTCTACCTCACCGACCTGCTCAACAGCCATCAACTGGGCATGCCGGCCACCGAGATTCTCTACAAGGAGCGACCGGAAGACTTCGAACGGGTCGGCGAGCGCCTCGGCTTTCCCTTGGTGCTGAAAATCCCCGACGGCTGTTTCTCCCGCGGGGTGATCAAGGTCGAAAGCCAGGAGGCCTTGCTCAAGGCCACCGCTGAACTGTTCGAGCATTCGGTGCTGCTGCTGGCCCAGGAGTTTTTCTACACCGAGTACGACTGGCGCATCGGCGTACTCAACCGCAAGCCGATCTTTGCCTGCCAATACTTCATGTCCAAGGGCCATTGGCAGATCTACAACCACAAGGCCATCGGCCAGGACATCAACGGCGAATGCCGCACCCTGGCGGTCCACGAAGCCCCCAAGGCCGTGGTGGAGTTGGCCGTCAAGACCGCCAACCTGATTGGCGACGGCCTCTACGGCGTGGACCTCAAGCAATCGGGCGACAAGGTGGTGGTGATCGAGGTCAACGACAACCCCAACCTGGATGCCGGTATTGAAGATGCCTACTTGCAGGACGACTTGTATGGCCTGGTGCTGGAGGAGTTCGTCCGACGCCTGGAGTTGAAGCGTCAGGGTCAGGTCTGGTGAGTCGCGATGATCCAGCGCTTTGAATTGATCGATGGAAAGTTGCGCAGCGGGGACAGTGACGAGGCCCCGATCATGTTGTTCAGCAACCCTGACCATGCCGAGCGCAACTGGCTGCGTGAGCACCACAAGCTGGATGAACACGCCCTGGCTTCGGCGCTCGACCCGGACGAAGTCTCGCGCATCGAATTTCACCCCGACAACCTGTTTCTGATCTGGAAGCGCCCGGAGAACTACTCCGGCGGTGGCAACCTGGTGTTTGAAGTGTCGTCCTGCGGCCTGCTGTTTTCACCCGGCCGGCTGTTGGTGATCGCCACCGATGAAACCCCGCTGTCCGGGCTCGGCGCGCGCCGTCCGTTGCACACGCCGCTGGATGTGCTGCTCGATCTGCTGCTCAACAATATTCACCACTACCTCGGTCACCTCAAGGTGATCAAGCTGGTCGCGCGGGAGCTGCAGCAACAGTTCAACGCGTCCATGAGTAACCATCATCTGATGCAGATGTTCAACCTCAGCGAAAGCCTGATCTATTACATCAACGCGCTGCACAGCAACGGCGCCGTATTGTCGCGGCTGCGCAACCATGGGGAGAAGGAGCATTTCAGCGCCGAGATTCTCGGCCTGATCGACGACCTGATCATCGAGAACCACCAGTGCTACAAACAGGCCGAGATCTATTCCAACGTGTTCTCCGGGCTGATCGACGCGCGTGGCAACCTGATGAACAACAGCATGAACAACCTGTTGCGCAAGCTGACGTTGATCAACGTGGTGTTCCTGCCGCTCAACCTGATCGCCAGCATTGGCGGCATGTCGGAGTTCAGCATGATGACGGCGGGTACGTCGTGGTGGGTGTCGTACCCGCTGTTTCTGTTGGCGATGGGCCTGGGCGCCGGGTTGATGGTGCTCGGGCTCAAGCGGATGGCAGGCGGCGCGAATGTGATGTGAAGCCCCACGCCTGTGGGCGCTGGCTCAGGAAGCGGGTTGCAGGGTGAGCACCTCGAACCCGTCCGCCGTCACCGCCACGGTATGTTCCCACTGCGCCGACAGGCTGTTGTCCTTGGTCACCACCGTCCAGCCGTCCTTCAGGCTGCGCACCTTGGCGCTGCCCTGGTTCAGCATCGGTTCGATGGTGAACACCATGCCTTCGCGCAGCTCCAGCCCGGTGCCGGGGCGACCGAAGTGCAGGACCTGGGGTTCTTCATGCATCTGCCGGCCGATACCGTGGCCGCAGTATTCGCGCACCACGCTGTAGCCATTGGCCTGCGCATGGCTCTGGATCGCGTGGCCGACGTCGCCCAGGCGGGCGCCGGGTTTGACCTGGCGGATACCGGCCCACATGGCCTCGAAGGTCATCTCCACCAGGCGACGTGCCTTCGGCGAGACGGCACCGATCATGTACATCTTGCTGGAGTCGGCGATAAAGCCGCCTTTTTCCAGGGTGATGTCGATATTGATGATGTCGCCGTCCTTGAGGATCTGCGTGGCACTGGGCATGCCGTGGCACACCACTTCGTTGACCGAGGTGTTGATGGAGAAGGGGTAGTCGTATTGCCCGAGGCTCGCCGGGCGGGCTTTCAACTCGTGGCGGATGAAGGCTTCGACGGCGCTGTCCAGTTCCAGGGTGGAGCGCCCGGCGGCAACAAAGCCGTCGAGCATGCTGAACACCTGGGCCAGCAGGCGCCCGGATTCGCGCATCACGGCGAGCTGTGCGGTGGTTTTGATCATCAGCTGCGCCCCCGGATCAGGTCGGGTTTGTCCAGCAACAGCTTGTTGATCAGCTCGTTGTAGGGCAGGTGAGGGTTGAGTTCGGCGAGCAAGCCGATCTTGATCCAGAACTCGGCCTGGGCGTTGATGGAACGGTCCATGGCCGCACTGGCCAGGCGCAGTTGTTCGTGTAGTTGGTCGCTGATCTTGACGATGCCCATGTGCTTCACTGTGTTAGATTGATATACGAAGCGTATGCGTTTCGTATATCGCCCGTAAAGCCCCATCAGCTAAATGGCCCCTGGCCATTGACTTGCCGGGCGCCCGCCGGGTAATTTCGTCACATGACATTTCAAACCTTGCATCGCCAGCCAAGCATTATTACCGCCATTCCTCATTTGGCGGGATAGCGCTCGGCTGCACCCACACCCGCCCTAGAGGCGGGTTTTGTTTTTCCGTCTCCAGGTGCCCTTACCCAAGCCAGGAGACACTCATGCGCACTTGCCCCGTCCCACTGACCGCTGCCCCGGGACTGCTTGAGCACTACGTAAAAAAAATCCTTGCCGCGCCGGTCTACGACGTGGCCGTGCGCACGCCCTTGCAAGTCGCCCCGGCGCTATCACTGTTGCTCGACAACCACGTGCTGCTCAAGCGCGAGGACCTGCAACCGACCTTTTCCTTCAAGATTCGTGGCGCCTACAACAAGCTGATGCAGCTTCGCGCCGAGCAGAAGGCCTGCGGCGTGATCACCGCGTCGGCGGGCAACCATGCGCAAGGCGTGGCGCTGGCGGCGCGGGAGTTGGGGATCAAGGCGACGATCGTCATGCCCCGCAGCACGCCGGAGTTGAAGGTGCTCGGCGTGCGCTCGCGAGGGGCGCACGCGGTGCTGCACGGTGAGAGCTTTCCGTTTGCCCTGGCCCATGCGTTGCAACTGGCCGAAGCGTGCGGTTGCACCTTTGTCTCGCCATTCGACGATCCGGACGTGATCGCCGGCCAAGGCACGGTGGGCATGGAAATCCTGCGCCAGCAACCGGGCGCGCTGGACGCGATCTTCGTGCCGGTGGGCGGCGGTGGCCTGATCGCCGGGATCGCCGCCTATGTCAAATACCTGCGGCCCGAGGTGCGCATCGTTGGCGTCGAACCCGAGGGCTCCAGTTGCCTGTTAGCGGCCTTGCGTGCCGGCGAGCGCGTGGTGCTGCCCAGTGTGGACGGGTTTGCCGATGGCACGGCGGTGGCGCAGATCGGCGCCTATGGCTTTGAAATCTGCCGGGAATGGGTGGATGACGTCGTCACCGTCAGCAACGACGAACTGTGCAGTGCCATCAAGCTGATCTACGACGATACGCGCTCCATCGTCGAACCTTCCGGCGCATTGGCCGTGGCGGGCATTCGCAGCTATGTCGCGCAAAACCGTGTGCGCGGGCAGACGCTGGTGGCGATCAACTCGGGGGCGAATATCAACTTTGATAGTTTGCGACATGTTGCTGAAAGAGCGGCGGCGCACAGTGCTGGTTAACTCCCAAGGCCAGGGTTAAACGTTTAATCGGAGTTGTTCGCCGATGATGGGCGTCGAGTGAATTAAGGTGGGGCAAATTTATACAAGATTGTGTATTGCTTATGAGGAAAAGTTACAACAAGAACGGATTTTGCCGAGTAGGCTGATTGATTGTAAGCGTCTTCCAGGGTTGGTAGGACGTGGCAGGCGAGCGCCTGCAAGACTTATAACAATCGATTGGCAGTCTGGAAAGGAGAGGTTGACCATGCTTTCGGAATTAGAACTTCGCAGTATCATTGAAGGAAGTTTCCTGCCTAAACGGTGTGAATGCACCAAAGCTGAAGATGCCTCGCTGACGATCAAGGTGTATGACGACCTTGATCGTGATCGCGTGCATCTGGAAGTTAAAGGTATCAACGCTGACAGACTCGACAGCAGTCGAGCCATTTGCAACCTGATCACCGGGTTGCGCGAGGACCTTAAGCAATCGCATGCGCCCGCGCTGCAAAAAGCAGCAGGGCGCTCCCTCTATTAAATAGAGGCTGTTGGTATCGTCGATGGGTGGGCCTGGTCAATACCAGGCCCAATGTCGTTTATGCCCGCTGCCGCCTGTGATCGCGGGTTCATTCCAGTTGTTGACGATACGGCAGGTCCGGGCCCGTCTTGCCGCAGGTGAGCGCTGCCGCACGAATTGCAAAGCCCAGCATCGCGTCGATCTGTTCGCGGGTCAGGTGTTGCAGGCCCTCGACCGAATCCAACTGCTGCTCGGTCAGCCAGGCAATCAGCGCGGCCTGGAAGGTATCCCCGGCGCCCACGGTATCGGCCATCACCACCTTTACCGCCGGTTGCGACCAGTGGCCGTGCTGGCGGCTGAATACGCTGGCGCCATCGCCGCCACGGGTGAGGAATACCAACTGGCAGCGGTGTTGCAACCAGCCCTCAAGCACGCTTTCCGGCGATTGGTCGGGGTAGAGCAGGTGCAGGTCTTCATCGCTGACCTTGATCAGGTCGGCATGCTTGACCAGTTCGGCCACGCGGTCGCGCCACAGCTGGATATCCGGCTGCGGGTTGAGCCGCACGTTGGGGTCGAGGCTGATCAGACGCTTGCCGCTTTCGCGCTGGACCAGGGCCAGCAGGGTGTCGCCAATCGGTTGCACCACCAGGGAAAACGAACCCACATGCAGCCCACGAATCTCATCGCCCAGGGTCGGCAGGTGCGCGCGCGTCAATTGGCGGTCGGCACAGCCTTCGCCGCGAAAGCTGTATTGCGGCGAGCCATTGGCGCCCACGGCAACCATTGCCAGGGTGGTCGGCGCGGCGAATTCCACCAGGAACTGCGCGTTGACGCCTTCGTCCCTGAGCACCTGCAACAAGCGACGCCCGAGGAAGTCGGTGGACACACCGCCGAACAGCGCAGCGTCGATGCCCAGCCGGCGTAGACCGACGGCGACGTTGAACGGTGAGCCACCGGCAATCGCCTTGTAATTGATCTTCGACGCCTGTCCGCTGGGATCTTCCTCACTGAAAAAATCAAACAGCGCTTCACCACACACCAGATACATAGTCGTTCGCTCTTAAAGGGTTGCCACGTGCTGCTGATAGCGCTCGTAGGCGTGTTGATAGGCGCTGACATTGTCGGCCACCGGCAGGGTACGGCTGGCCGGGTCGACGCTCACGCATTTCTCGCACAGGCTGGCCAGGGATTCGCCGGACTGGCTCCACGCGGCCTGGATCGCCGCGCCCAGGGCCGCCGCTTCGCTTTGTTCGGTGCAGATCACTTCGGTGTGCATGATATCGGCAACCATCTGCCGCCACACCGGGCTTTTCGAACCGCCGCCGATCAGGCGAATGCTCTGGCTGTGCAGGCCGGTCTGGCGCAACAGGTCCAGGCCGTAGCGCAAGCCGAAGGTGGTGCCCTCGACCACGGCGCGGCACAGGTTGGCGCGGGTGAGGTTGGTCATGGTCAAGCCATGCAGGCTGCCGGTGGCGTGGGGCAGGGCGGGCACGCGTTCGCCATTGAGGAACGGCAGCATGCTCACGCCGTCTGCACCGATCGGCGCCTGCTCGACCAGGGCGTTGAAGGCGTTAAGGTCGAGGTCGAACAGCTCGCGAATCACCCCGGTGGCGTTGGTCAGGTTCATCGTGCAGATCAACGGCAACCAGCCGCCGCTGGAGGAACAGAAGGTCGCGACCGACGCCTCGGGGCTCACGTTGGGCTGGTCGGAAAAGGCATACACGGTGCCCGATGAACCCAGGCTCATGGTGATCACGCCGGGGGCGATATTGCCGGTGCCGATGGCGCCCATCATGTTGTCGCCGCCGCCGCTGGACACGATGGCGTCGGGGTTGATCCCCAGGCGTTCGGCGATGGCCGGCAGGATCGTGCCGACGGCTTGGTCGGCTTCGATCAGCGTCGGCAAGGCGGCTTGCAGGCGGCCACTGGGGTCGATGTGCTGGAGCAGCGCCACATCCCAGTCACGGGTGCGCACGTTGAAGTAGCCGGTGCCCGAGGCATCGCCGTATTCCGCGACGGCGCGGCCGGTGAGCCAGTAATTGAGGTAGTCATGGGGCAGCAGGATATGCGCGATGCGCGCGAACACCTCGGGGTGCTGCTCGCGGGTCCACAGTAGTTTGGACACGGTGTAGCCCGGCGCAATTGCCACGCCGAGACGCTCCAGCGAAGCGCTTTCGCCACCCAGGTACTGCAACAGTCGGTCGTTTTCCGTTGCGGTTTCGGTGTCGCACCACAGTTTGGCCGGGCGCAGCACCTGGCCGTGGTCATCGAGCAGCACCAGGCCGTGTTGCTGGCCGGACACGCCGATGCCGAGGATGGCCTGGCCGTCCACACCGGCCTGTTGCAAGGCGCGGTGAGTGGCTTCGGTAAAGGCGTCCAGCCACTCCTGGGTGTGCTGCTCGCGACGGCCATTGGCGCCGCTGATCAGCGTGTGTGCAGCGGCGCCCAAACCCAGCACCTTGCCGCTGGAGGCGTCGAGGACGATGGCTTTGGTGCCTTGGGTGCCGCAGTCGATGCCGAGGAACAGGTTTTGCTGGGTCATGATGATTTGCTCAGCAGTCTTATTTTTCGGATTGGCAATACAGTCAAAATGTGGGAGGGGCTTGCCCCCGATAGCGGTGTTTCAGTGTAAGTGTTCTTTACTGACCCACCGCTATCGGGGGCAAGCCCCCTCCCACAGGTTTAAGCCGGTTTCTTCAGGAGTTGCTGCAGTGTTTTTGTGACGCCGTTGTCGCGCAGGCTCGCATAGCACCGCTCGAACGCTGCCACAAACTCAGCCGACTTGGGAATAGCCGTGCCAAAAATCTCCTCCACCCCGAGCAACCGCCGGTTGATCATCCCGTCATCACTCACCAGCCCCTGGCAAAACTCGGCGCGTGGGTCCGGGATTTTGTAGGCCACGCCATTCTCATCGACACCCTTGAGGTACAACGCCCAGGCCGCCACCACCAGCGCGGCGCGCTCGGTCTCGCGGCCATCGGCGATCAGGCGATTGATCGTCGGCACGGTGAACTTGGGAAACTTCGACGAGCCATCGGAACACACGCGCTCCAACTGGTCGGCAATCGCCTGGTTGGAGAAGCGGTCCACCAGGGTCTGCTTGTACTGCGTGAGGTCGATGCCCGGCACCGGCGCCAGGTTCGGCGTGACGTCCAGGTCCATGTACGCGCGCATGTACGCTACGAACAGCGGGTCATTCATGGTCTCGTGAACGAACCGATACCCCTTGAGAAACCCCAGGTAAGTCAGCGCCAGGTGGCTGCCGTTGAGCAGGCCGATCTTCATTTCTTCATAGGGCGTTACGTCGGCGGTGAACTGCACGCCGACCTTTTCCCAGGCCGGGCGCCCGTTGACGAACTGGTCTTCCAGGACCCACTGCACAAAGGGCTCGCACACCACCGGCCAGGCATCGTCGATAGCGTGCTCATCGTGCAATTGCAGGCGATGCGCGGTGCTGGTCATTGGCGTGATGCGGTCGACCATGGCGTTGGGGAACGTCACGTTGGTTTTGATCCAGTCATGCAGATCGGCATTGTGCAGGGCGGCGAAGGCCAGCAGTGCCTTGCGCGTGACGGCGCCGTTGTGCGGCAGGTTATCGCAGGACATTACGGTGAACGCCGGAGTACCGGCGGCGCGGCGCTGGGTCAGCGCCGCGCAGATAAAGCCGAACACGGTTTTCGGTGCCTTCGGGTGCGCCAGGTCGTGCTGGATCTGGGGCAGGTGGGCCATGAACTCGCCGTTACTGTCGTCGATGCAATAGCCGCCTTCGGTGATGGTCAGCGAGACGATGCGGATCTGCGGGCTGGCCAGTTTGTCGATCAGCGCCTGGGCGCCGTCCTCGGCCAGCAGCATGTCGCTGATCGAGCCGATTACGCGCACGTCGGTGTCGTCGCTGTCGCCCAATTCATACAGAGTGAACAGGTAATCCTGACCGGCCAGGTCATCGCGGGCCTTGCGGTCCTCGGCGCGCAGGCCGACGCCGCAGATGCTCCAGTCCAGGCCCTCGCCGGTATTCATCAGCGCATCGGTGTAATACGCCTGGTGCGCGCGGTGGAAACCGCCGACGCCGATATGGGCGATGCCCTGGCGGGTATCGGCAATGGCGTAGGCCGGGATGTTCACTTCCGGCGCCAGTTGGGTGAGGTTCTGTTTATTCAGTTTCATCACAAATCTCGCGAAATCAGGCGGCGGCGCGCAGTGGGCGGGTAACGGCCACGCCGTCGGTGTCGAACAGATGGCAGTGCGCCGGGTCCAGGTGCAGGTGCAGCGTCTCGCCATACTGGCTGGCCATGTCGCCACGAATGCGCAGGGTCAGCGGCTCGCCGTTGGCGGTGATGACGTGGCAGAAGGTATCGCTGCCCAGGCGCTCGCCGACGTCGGCGGTGACGGTCAGGCTAGTCTGGCCCGGTGCGGCGAGTTCCAGGTGCTCGGGGCGAATACCCAGGGTCACCGCGCTGCCCACGCTCAGGGTGGCGCCGCTCAGCGGCAGGCTGATCAGCGTACCGGCGTCCAGTTGCACCTCGCAGCCCTGGCCCTCGACCCGCGTGACCTTGCCCTTGAGGAAGCCCATCTTCGGCGTGCCAAGAAACCCCGCGACAAACAGGTTGGCCGGCTGGTGGTAAAGGTCCAGCGGCGAGCCGACCTGCTCGATGCGGCCGCTGTTAAGCACCACCACTTTGTCGGCCAGGGTCATCGCTTCGACCTGGTCGTGGGTCACGTAGATCATGGTCGCTTGCAGCTCTTTGTGCAGGCGCGCCAGTTCCAGGCGCATCTGCACGCGCAGCGCGGCGTCGAGGTTGGACAGCGGTTCGTCGAACAGAAAGATCTTCGGGTTACGCACGATCGCCCGGCCGATCGCCACGCGCTGGCGCTGGCCGCCGGACAGTTGCTTGGGCTTGCGCTCCAGCAGCGGGCCCAGTTCGAGGATGCGCGCCGCTTCGTTGACTTTGCTTTCCACCAGCTTTTTGTCGACGCCCGCGAGGTCGAGGGCAAACGACATGTTCTTGCGCACGCTCATGTGCGGGTACAGCGCGTAAGTCTGGAACACCATCGCCAGGTCGCGCTTGGCCGGGGTCACTTCGGTGATGTCGCGGCCATCCAGTTCGATGGTGCCTTCGCTGACTTCTTCCAGGCCGGCGATCAGCCGCAGCAACGTGGATTTACCGCAGCCCGACGGGCCGACGAAGACCACGAATTCCTTGTCGTTCACTTCCAGGTCGATGCCCTTGATGATGGAAAAGCCTTCGAAGCCTTTTTGCAGATTCTTGATTTTCAGGTTGGCCATGGGATGGGCCTCCGCTTGGAATTTTTATAGGAAAGCCGTTATTTCACGGCGCCGAAGGACAACCCGCGCACCAACTGTTTCTGGCTGATCCAGCCAAAGATCAGGATCGGCGCGCAGGCCAGGGTCGAGACGGCCGACAATTTGGCCCAGAACAAGCCTTCGGGGCTGGAGTAGGAGGCGATCAGCGCGGTCAGCGGCGCGGCATTCGAGGAGGTCAGGTTCAACGACCAGAACGCCTCGTTCCAGCACAGGATCAGCGACAGCAACACCGTGGACGCCAGGCCGCCTTTGGCGATCGGCAGCAGTACGCGGACCATTTCCTGCCACAGGGTGGCGCCGTCCAGGCGGGCCGCTTCGAGGATGTCTTTGGGGATGTCCTTGAAGTAGGTGTAAACCATCCACACCACGATCGGCAGGTTGATCAGGGTGTAGATGATGATCAGCGCGATACGCGTATCCAACAAGCCGAAGCTCTTGGCCAGCAGGTAGATCGGCATCAGCACGCCCACCGGCGGCAGCATCTTGGTCGACAGCATCCACAGCAGCGTGCTCTTGGTGCGTTTGGTCTCGTAGAACGCCATGGAGTAGGCCGCCGGCACCGAGATCAGCAGGCATAAGGCGGTGGCGCTGAACGAAATCAGCACCGAGTTCCACGCATAGCTGAAGTAGTTGCTGCGCTCGTTGATGTGCAGGTAGTTCTCCAGCGTCGGCGTGAAGATGAACTGCGGCGGCGTGGCGAACGCATCGATCTCGGTCTTGAAGCTGGTCAGCACCATCCAGAAGATCGGGAAGAAGATCAGGATCGCGATGGCCCAGGCCAGGGTGCCGAGCAACAGGCTTTGCAGGCGGCGGGATTGTTGAAGCGTCATGGCGCGGCCCTCAAGGCTTATCAGTCAGGTTTTTGCCGATCATCCGCACCAGGATGATCGCCGCGATATTGGCGATGACCACGGCAATCAAGCCGCCGGCCGAGGCCATTCCCACGTCGAACTGCACCAGCGCCTGGTTGTAGATCAGGTAGGCGAGGTTGGTCGAGGCGTAGCCGGGGCCGCCGTTGGTGGTGGTGAAGATTTCGGCGAATACCGAGAGCAGGAAGATGGTTTCGATCATCACCACCACGGCAATCGGGCGCGCCAGGTGGGGCAGGGTCAGGTGCCAGAAAATCGCAATAGCGCCGGCGCCGTCGAGGCGTGCGGCTTCTTTTTGCTCCTGGTCAAGAGACTGCATGGCGGTCATCAGCAGCAAGATGGCGAAGGGCAGCCATTGCCACGAGACAATGATGATGATCGACAGCAGCGGGTAATGCGCCAGCCAGTCCACTGGCTGGGCGCCGAACAGCTTCCACACGTAGGCGAGAATCCCCGACACCGGGTGGAAAATCAGGTTCTTCCAGATCAGCGCACCGACGGTGGGCATGATGAAAAATGGCGAGATCAACAACACCCGCACCAGGCCGCGCCCGAAGAACTCACTGGCCTCCAGCAGGGCGCTGATCAACACGCCAAATACCACGCTGATCAACAGCACGCTGCCGACCAGCAACAGGGTATTGGTGGCGCCGGGCAGGAAGCCCGAGTCGGTGATGAAGTAGGTGAAGTTCTCCAGCCCCACGAACTGGTTTTCGCCGGGGTAGAGCAGGTTGTAGCGGATCAGCGAAAAGTACAGGGTCATGCCCAGCGGCACGATCATCCACAGCAGCAGCAAGGCTACCGAGGGGCTGACGAGAAACCAGCCGGGGTTGGCCAGGCGGCTTTTGCGCGGCTTTTCAGACGCGGCGGTTTGCACTTTGGCAGTGGTGGTATTCATAGGGTCAGAACCAGTCAGGTACATGCAGAACGAGAGTCGAAGCGCGGTCAGTGTGGGAGGGGGCTTGCCCCCGATAGCGGAGTGTCAGTCACAGAACCATCAACTGGTAGATCGCTATCGGGAGCAAGCCCCTCCCACATTTGACTGTGGTGAGCCAGGGTTACTTGGGGTAACCGGCCCGCTTCATTTCACGCTCGGTGGTGGTCTGCGCGGCGCTCAAGGCTTGATCCACCGTTTGCTGGCCGGTCAGCGCACCCGAGAAGAACTTGCCGACCTGGGTACCGATCGCCTGGAACTCAGGAATGGTCACCAGTTGGATACCGATATACGGCACCGGTTTGAGCGTTGGTTTGGTCGGATCGGCGACTTTCAGCGATTCCAGGGTGACCTTGGCGAACGGCGCGGCCTTCATGTATTCGTCGCTGTAGGTCGACTTACGCGTACCCGGCGGGACGTTGGCGATGCCGTCGGTCTTGGCGACCAAAGCGCCGTATTCCTTGGAAGTCGCCCAACTGCTGAACAGCTTGGCGGCCTCCTTGGCCTTGGAGCTGGTCGGGATGGCCAGGGACCAGGAGTACAACCACGAGGTGCCTTTGTCGGTCTTCTCGTGCGGGGCGAAGGTGAAGCCGACATGGTCCGCCACCTTGCTTTGGGTCTTGTCGGTGACGAACGAACCGGCCACGCTGGCGTCGACCCAGATCGCGCACTTGCCGCTGTTGAACAGCGCGAGGTTTTCGTTGAAACCGTTGCTCGACGCGCCGGGCGGGCCGGATTTCTTCATATTGTCGACGTAGAAGTTCAGCGCGTCCTTCCATTCAGGGCCATTGAATTCAGGCTGCCATTTCTCGTCGAACCAGCGCGCCCCGTAGCCGTTGGCCAGGGTGGTAATCAGCGCCATGTTTTCACCCCAACCGGCTTTGCCGCGCAGGCACAGGCCGTATTGCTCTTTGGTTTTGTCGGTGAGTTTTGCCGCGTATTCACTGATCTGCGTCCAGGTCGGGTGCTCGGGCATGCTCAGCCCGGCGTCCTTGAACAGGTCGGTGCGGTAATAGGTGATCGAGCTTTCCGCATAGAACGGTAGGGCGTACAGCGAACCCTTGACGGACAAACCGTCACGCACGGAAGGGAACACATCGTCGAGGTCGTAGGACGCCGGCAGGTCTTTCATCGGTTCCAGCCAGCCCTTGGCGCCCCAGAGTGCAGCTTCGTACATGCCGATGGTCAACACGTCGAACTGCCCGCCCTGGGTCGCGATGTCGGTGGTCAGGCGTTGGCGCAGGACGTTTTCTTCGAGCACCACCCAATTCAACTTGATGTCCGGATGCTCGGCCTCGAAGGTTTTCGAGAGCTTTTGCATGCGGATCATGTCGCTGTTGTTGACGGTGGCAATGGTCAGGGTTTGCGCGCCAAGGCTGACGGCGCTGAGGGTCATGCATGCCGTCATGCAAGAACAGGCAAGCAGTGTTTTTGCTGTGAACTTCATCGCGCACTCCTTTTCTGCGCCCAGGGGCTGCAGAAGGACAGTTATTGTTGTTGTGTCTTCCCACGCTGAGCCAGGAAGAGTGTGCGTTGATTACAGCCCTCAAGCGGGGGGTGTGACAAATCCTTGGGCGCACTGGGACTGATACTTTTTTGCACTCGCCCACAAAAAGCCGAAACGATTAAGCCAGGTTCTGTTCGGTGAGCCGCTGCACCGCCAGGCGCCGGTAGTGGGAAGGGGTCATGCCTTTAAGCTGCTGGAAGCGCCGATTGAAGTTGGAAATATTGTTGAACCCCGACTCGAAGCACACATCGGTGACGGCCTTGTCACCATCGGCCAGCAGTTCGCAGGACTTGCTGATGCGCAGGCGATTGACGAATTCGATAAACGTGCGCCCGGTGGCCTGCTTGAACACCCGCGAGAAATACGTCGGTTTCATCCCTAGGTAGTCGGCCACTTCCTCCAGTGACAACTCCCGCGCGTAATGCGCAAAAATGTAGTCCACCGCCCGGTTGGTGCGGTCGATGCTGTGTTCGTCGGCCAGTTGCGGCGTGGTCACGCCGGACAGCAGTTGGTAGTCCTCACACGCGCTCAACACCTCCAGCAGGATAAAGAAGTGCCCTAGGCGCGCCATGCCCTGGGCGTCCTCGATGCGTTGCATCAGGGCCATGGCCTGGGCGATGGTCTTTTTGCAGCGAAACTCGATGCCGGACTGCGCCCGCTCCAGTAGCGGCGCCAGGGTCTTGAGTTCGGCAAAAATGTGACTGCCGTTCTCCAGCAGCTCATCGGTGAAATTCACCAGCATGTCGCGCTTGGGCACCACTTCGTCTTCCTCGACCTGGCTGATCCAGTTATGGGGCAGGTTCGGGCCGGTGAGGAACAGGCTTTCCGGGTAGAAATTGCCGATATAGTCACCGATAAACACCTTGCCGGAGCTGGCGACGATCAGGTGCAGCTCGTACTCCTTATGGAAATGCCAGCGCACCAGGGGACAAGGGAAACCATGCTGGCGATAGATGATAGACAGACCGTTGTGATCGTCCATCAGCTCGTAGGAAGGGTCGGTGATTCGCGTTGCTCGGGTCATGCTGCCGTCGCTTTATTGTGGTTGCGATTTGAATAATGCCCCCTTGTGTGCGACCGCTGCCAGCGGCAAGTTGGTTGGAGCATCCCTGCATGCCATTTTTTCTGTCTGCTCTTCAATATATTTAACTGGTCTGTGCTATCAACAAATGCGTTTGCAGGCAGGCGTCGTGCCAGTCGAGAGGGCATGGTCGCTGGAATCAAAGAAGGTTTTTATCTGAAACAGAACACGAACGAGGGCTTGGTTATGATTCGTGATGCACTACCCAAGGACGCGAAGAGCATCGCTGATGTTCATGTCAGTAGCTGGCAACACGCTTATGTGAATTTGATGCCGGCTGATTTTTTGGGCTCGCTTACTGCGACATTGCCTAAAAGAGCGGCTCATTGGGCTCATGCAATTGAAAGCAAAGAGGCTGACGTTTTAGTGTCAGAGGTAGATGGAAACGTTATTGGTTGGATTTCAGTGGGTCCTTGTCGTGATGAAGATAAGCCCGCTGCGGCATCGGGAGAGGTCATGGCCATCTACGTTTTGGCAGAGTATTGGGGTAAAGGAATAGGCGCTGAGTTGTGGAAGTCAGGTTTAAAACGCCTGTTTGATCAGGGCTATAAAGATATTACTTTGTGGGTTTTATCTGCAAACGAAAGAGCTGTTCGCTTCTATCAGGGGCTCGGCGGAAGAGAAGAGCCTGGTAGCCGTCGCACGCTCGTCCGTGGTGGCGTGTCGCTGGATGAGGTGAGGTATGTTTGGGGAAGTTAAGGGTTAGGGAAGCCCCTGCCGACGTGTCGCGCAGAGGCGGCACGTCGAAATTACGATTTTTATGCGCTTCAGGCTGCGCGATTCCCTAAAGGTTACGGTTTTTTGCCTCGATCCACTGAGACATGTATTGCGTACTTTTGTGGGCGTGGTGACGCAGCATGCTGCCGGTGAAATTGTCCCGGCGATGGGCATCGAGGCGGCTGCGACAGTGTTCCAGGCACTCCACCAGTGCGGGGCCGTGGCGGTGCAGGTCATAGCGACGGGCCAGGAGTTGGCGGCCGTGTTCCTGGGCCTGGGTCCAGCGTTCGCGGTCCTGGTAAAGGCTCACGGCGGCATCGGCCAACGCCGTGGCGCTGTGGGCGATTGCCCCCGGCCACGGCTGCTCGTCGCCCATGGCTTCGGCGCCGACCGGCGTGGTGATGTTTGGTGTGCCGCAGAGCATGGCGTCCGCCAGTTTGCCCTTGATCCCCGCACCAAAGCGCAGCGGCGCCAGGCAGATGCGCGCAGCCGTCATCACTTGCAGCGCATCTTCGGCCCAGTTCATCACATGAAAGCCCTGGGCCGGGTTGTGCAGCGCGGTGGCCTTGGGCGGGGTGTAGGCACCGTAGACATGCAATTGGGCGCCCGGCAGTTGCTGGCGGATCAACGGCCAGACACTGTTCTTCATCCACAGCACCGCATCCCAGTTGGGCGCGTGGCGGAAGTTGCCGATGCTGAGGAAGTGCGCGCGCTCGTCAAACGGTGCGAACGCCTCGGTCGGCGGCTCCAGCATCAACGGGCACCAGTGGAGCAGGGCGGCGGGTACCTTGAACTGCTCGGTGAGCAGGCGGATCTCCATGTCGGAGATCATCAGGCT
Organism: Pseudomonas sp. PSPC3-2; assembly: GCF_049897085.1. NCBI lineage: Bacteria > Pseudomonadati > Pseudomonadota > Gammaproteobacteria > Pseudomonadales > Pseudomonadaceae > Pseudomonas > Pseudomonas sp. PSPC3-2. Next base: position 41,102 of record NZ_JAFCVO010000020.1, on the reverse strand, counting down.
GATGTCGCAGCGATAGATGGCTGCGATCTCGCGCTTGGCCAGGTCGGTGTCGGCCATGCGCCGGAACTCGTCTTCCAGGCCCGTTGCAAACAAGGCGCTGAAGTCGTCGTTGTCCGGCTGGGCCTTGAGGTGGTCCTTGAACCGCTGCTGGCGTGCGTCGCGTAGGCTTTGCAGGTCGGAGGTTTCCAGCACCCGCAGGGCCGCGGGGCAGTGCTTTTCGACGCGCCAGCCGAACTGTTCTTCCATCATGAAACGGTCGAACAGCACGATGTCTGGGGCCAGTTCGCAGATAAAGTCATCGAAACTGCTGTTATTGAGTTCGATGGCGCATTCGGCGATTCCCAGTGCCGGTAGATCGGCTTTGTGTTCGCCAATGGTCGCCGGGCTGCTGAAGGTAATATCCCAACCTTGTGTCAGAAAAGTTTCGAGAATCTGCATCATATGCCCGCCGGCGGCCGAGGAACGCGGTTCCGGCCAGACATAACCAATGACCAGGACTTTGGTGGCGGGCTGAGTCATCAACAACGGATTCCTTGAGCGGGGACGAAAACCGCGCAATTAAACCACAACCGCCCGCGTGCCCGGCGTGGCATGACAATTTGTGTCAGGCGGTAGGTCGCCACGGCACTTTGTGGTTAACTTCCGCCTCTCGAATTCGTTTAATCAAACCCAGCATAAGGATTCCGTTCATGGCTCAAGTCACCCTTCGTGGTAATCCAGTCCAAGTTGAAGGCGAACTGCCGCAAACTGGCTCCAAAGCGCCAGACTTCACCCTGACCGCCGGCGATCTGTCGGAAGTGACCCTGGCCACCTTCGCCGGCAAGCGCAAAGTGTTGAACATCTTCCCAAGCGTCGACACCCCGACCTGCGCCACGTCGGTGCGCACGTTCAACGCCCAGGCCAACAATGTGAGCAACACGGTCGTACTGTGCATCTCCTCTGACCTGCCGTTTGCCCAGAAGCGTTTTTGCGGCACTGAAGGCCTGGACAACGTGCAGAACCTGTCGGACTTTCGCAACGCTGATTTCGCCGTTGACTACGGCGTTTCGATTGCCGACGGCCCACTCCGGGCTCTGACCGCCCGTGCCGTCGTCGTGTTGGATGAAAACGACAACGTACTGCACAGCGAACTGGTGCCTGAAATCGGCCAAGAGCCAAACTACGATGCAGCCCTGGCTGTTTTGAAGTAACTGTTTCGGCGCATTACTGTCGTTTTGCAGTAACACGCGTGGTACATGATTGCGGCCTGGCCTAGTCCAGGCCGTTTTTATTTGCTGGTCAGATGTTTAGCGAAATAGCCGGCGGACTAAGCTCAACAGTTAAAAGTTGTAAGCCCAAGGTAAATAGCCGGTAAATGCGCTTTTCTTAAAGCGCCCCAGTGCTTATCTTTCAGCCTCCCAAAGAAGAAGCTCTCGCGCCCAATGGTTGATCACTCCATGCAATCCTCCCCCCGCAATTCCCGTCGCTGGCTGTTCGGCCTGCTTGTGCTGCTGGTTATCGCCGGCCTGTGCTGGAAATTCTGGCCCACCGGCGCTACCCATCCTGACGCGCCAGCCGGCCGTACCGGTAAAACGGGCATGGCGCGCCCGGGCTTCGGCGGCTCCACCGGCCCGGTGCCGGTGCGTGTGGCGCCGGCGGTGTTGGGGGAATTCCCGGTGTACTACAAGGCGTTGGGCACGGTCACCGCGCTCAACACCATCAATGTGCGCAGCCGGGTGGGCGGCGAGTTGGTGAAGATCGCCTTTGAAGAAGGGCAGACGGTCAAGGCCGGCGACCTGCTGGCGGAAATCGACCCGCGCAGCTACCAGAACGCCTTGCTCCAGGCCCAGGGCACGCTGATGCAGAACCAGGCCCAGTTGAAAAACGCCCAGGTCGACGTCGAGCGTTATCGCGGCCTGTATGCCCAGGACAGTATCGCCAAGCAAACCCTGGACACCGCCGAAGCGCTGGTCCTGCAATACCAGGGCACGGTCAAGACCAACCAGGGCGCAGTGGACGACGCCAAGCTCAACCTCGAATTCACCAAGATCCGCGCGCCGATCGCAGGGCGCGTCGGCCTGCGTCAGCTCGACGTCGGTAACCTGGTGGCCGCCAACGACACCACAGCGCTGGCGGTGATCACCCAGACCCAACCGATCAGCGTGGCCTTCACCCTCCCGGAGAGCACGCTGGAAACCGTGCTCGCCCGTTACCACGCCGGCAACAAACTGCCCGTGGAAGCCTGGGACCGCAGTGACGCCAAGCGCCAAGCCACCGGTGTGCTGCAGAGCCTGGACAACCAGATCGACGTCACCACCGGCACCCTGAAATTCAAGGCACGCTTCGATAACAAGGACCAGGGGCTGTTCCCCAATCAGTTCGTCAACGTGCATTTGCTCGCCGACACCCTGCATAACGTCGTACTGGCGCCGTCTGCCGCTATCCAGTTCGGCAACGCCGGTACGTTTGTCTACAAGCTCGATGGCGACAAGAAGGTCAAGGTGCAGCCCCTGGTGGTCGGCGATACCGACGGCGACAACACGGTGATCAAGCAAGGCCTGGTCGCCGGCGACCGCGTGGTGCTGGAAGGCACCGACCGCCTGAAAGACGGCAGCGAAATCGAAGTGGTCAACGACAGCAGTCAAGTCCCGACCACCCCGACCGAGCACCTGCAAGGCAAGCCCGCCGCAAAAGGGGAGACCGGCGCTGACGCCGGCAAGGCGCAAAAGGTCGGTTCATGAACCTGTCGCGGCTGTTTATCCTTCGCCCGGTCGCCACCACGCTGAGCATGTTGGCGATTGTCCTGGCAGGGATCATCTCGTACCGCTTGTTACCGGTCTCGGCTTTGCCCCAGGTGGATTACCCAACCATCCGCGTGATGACCCTGTACCCCGGCGCCAGCCCGGATGTGATGACCAGCGCCGTCACCGCGCCCCTGGAGCGCCAGTTCGGGCAGATGCCCGGCTTGACCCAGATGGCCTCGACCAGCTCCGGCGGTGCGTCGGTACTGACCCTGCGCTTCAACCTCGACATCAATATGGATGTCGCCGAGCAACAGGTGCAGGCCGCAATCAACGCCGCGACCAACCTGTTGCCCAAGGACTTGCCGGCGCCGCCGGTGTACAACAAGGTCAACCCGGCGGATACCCCGGTGCTGACCCTGGCGATTACCTCCAAGACCATGCTGCTGCCCAAGCTCAATGATTTGGTCGATACGCGCATGGCGCAAAAGATCGCGCAGATCAGCGGCGTCGGCATGGTCAGCATCGCCGGTGGCCAGCGCCAGGCCGTGCGCATCAAGGTCAACCCCGAGGCCCTGGCGGCCAACGGCTTGAACCTGTCGGACGTGCGCACGCTGATCGCCGCGTCCAACGTCAACCAGCCCAAGGGCAACTTCGACGGCCCGACCCGCGTGTCGATGCTCGACGCCAACGACCAGTTGGTGTCGCCGCAGCAGTATGCTGAACTTATCCTGGCCTACAAAAATGGCGCACCGCTGCGTCTGAAGGACGTCGCGCAGATCGTCGACGGCGCCGAAAACGAACGCCTCGCCGCCTGGGCCAATGAAAACCAGGCCGTGCTGCTGAATATCCAGCGCCAGCCCGGCGCCAACGTGATCGAGGTGGTCGACCGCATCAAGGCGCTGCTGCCGAGCATCACCGATAACCTGCCGGCTGGCCTGGATGTGACGGTGTTGACCGACCGTACCCAGACCATCCGCGCCTCGGTCACCGACGTGCAACACGAATTGCTGATCGCCATTGCCCTGGTGGTGATGGTGACCTTCCTGTTTCTGCGCCGCGTCAGCGCCACGATCATCCCGTCCATCGCCGTGCCGCTGTCGCTGGTAGGCACCTTTGGCGTGATGTACCTGGCGGGTTTCTCCATCAACAACCTGACGCTGATGGCCCTGACCATCGCCACTGGGTTTGTGGTGGACGATGCCATCGTGATGCTGGAAAACATCTCGCGCTATATCGAGGAAGGTGAAACCCCGCTGGCCGCTGCGCTCAAGGGTGCCAAACAGATTGGCTTCACCCTGATTTCCCTGACCCTGTCGCTGATCGCCGTATTGATTCCGTTGCTGTTCATGGGCGATGTGGTCGGGCGCCTGTTCCGCGAGTTCGCCATCACCCTGGCGGTGGCGATCCTGATTTCCCTGGTGGTGTCCCTGACCCTGACGCCGATGATGTGCGCGCGCCTGCTCAAGCGTGAACCCAAGGAAGCAGAGCAGAGCCGCTTCTACAAGGCCAGCGGGGCCTGGATCGATTGGTTGATCGCAGCCTACGGGCGCAAGTTGCAGTGGGTGCTCAAGCACCAGCCGCTGACCTTGTTGGTGGCCATCGCTACCCTGGGCCTCACCGTGGTGCTGTACCTGGTGGTGCCCAAGGGCTTTTTCCCGGTGCAGGACACCGGGGTGATCCAGGGCATTTCCGAGGCACCGCAGTCGATTTCCTTCGCTGCAATGAGCCAGCGTCAGCAGGAACTGGCGAAGATCATCCTGGCCGACCCGGCGGTGGAAAGCCTGTCGTCCTACATCGGTGTGGATGGCGATAACGCCACCCTCAACAGCGGTCGCTTGCTGATCAACCTCAAGGCTCACGGGCAGCGGGATTTGAGCGCAGCCCAGGTGATCACCCGCCTGCAGCCGGAAATCGACAAGCTGGTGGGCATTCGCCTGTACATGCAGCCGGTGCAAGACCTGACCATCGAAGACCGCGTCAGCCGCACCCAGTACCAGTTCAGCATGTCGTCACCCGACGCCGAGTTACTGGCCTTGTGGAGCGAAAAGCTGGTGCATGCCTTGAGCCAGTTGCCGCAGCTCACCGACGTCGCCAGCGACCTGCAGGACAAGGGCCTGCAGGTGTACCTGGTGATCGACCGCGATGCCGCCTCGCGCCTGGGCGTCAACGTGTCGACTATCACTGATGCGTTGTACGACGCCTTCGGTCAGCGGCAGATTTCCACCATCTACACCCAGGCCAGCCAATACCGCGTGGTGTTGCAGGCCCAGTCGGGCGAGACCTTGGGGCCGGATGCGCTGAACCAGATCCACGTCAAGACCACCGCCGGCGGCCAGGTGCGCCTGTCGAGCCTGGCCCGCGTGGAACAGCGCCAGGCGCAGTTGGCGATTGCGCATATCGGCCAGTTTCCGGCGGTGATGATGTCGTTCAACCTGGCCCCGGGTGTCGCGCTGGGCAAAGGCGTGGAGTTGATCAACCAGACCCAGAAAGACATCGGCATGCCGGTGGGCGTGCAGACTCAGTTCCAGGGCGCGGCCCAGGCGTTCGAAGCCTCGCTGTCGAGCACCTTGCTGCTGATCCTGGCGGCGGTGGTCACCATGTACATCGTGCTCGGCGTGCTCTACGAGAGCTACATCCACCCCGTCACCATCCTCTCGACCCTGCCTTCGGCGGCGGTGGGGGCGTTGCTGGCGTTGCTGCTCAGCGGCAATGACCTGGGCATGATCGCGATCATCGGCATCATTTTGCTGATCGGTATCGTCAAGAAAAACGCGATCATGATGATCGACTTCGCCCTCGACGCCGAACGCAACCAGGGCCTCGACCCGCAGACCGCGATCTACCAGGCGGCGCTGTTGCGCTTCCGGCCGATCCTGATGACCACCCTGGCCGCACTGTTCGGCGCGGTGCCGTTGATGCTGGCCACCGGTTCCGGTGCGGAGCTGCGTCAACCCCTGGGCCTGGTGATGGTCGGCGGTTTGCTGGTGAGCCAGGTATTGACCCTGTTCACCACACCGGTGATCTACCTGTACTTCGATCGCTTGGGTCGGCGCTGGCGCAAAGAGCCGCAACGCCTGGAGCCGGTTGAGTCATGAACCTGTCCGGACCTTTCATTCGCCGGCCGGTCGCGACCATGCTGCTGAGCCTGGCGATCATGCTGCTGGGCGGCGTCAGCTTCAATCTGCTGCCGGTGTCGCCGCTGCCGCAGATCGACTTCCCGGTGATCGTGGTGTCGGCCAGCTTGCCCGGCGCCAGCCCGGAGGTGATGGCGTCTACCGTGGCCACGCCGCTGGAGCGCTCATTCGGCGCGATTGCCGGTATTACCACCATGAGCAGTTCGTCCAGCCAGGGTTCGACCCGGGTGATCCTGGCGTTCGATTCCGACCGTGATATCAACGGTGCGGCGCGGGAAGTGCAGGCGGCAATCAACGCCTCGCGCAACCTGTTGCCCAGCGGCATGCGCAGTATGCCGACCTACAAGAAGATCAACCCGTCCCAGGCGCCGATCATGGTGCTGTCGCTGACCTCGGACGTGTTGCAGAAGGGCCAGTTGTACGATCTGGCCTCGACCATCCTGTCGCAAAGCCTGTCCCAGGTGCCGGGCGTGGGCGAAGTGCAGATCGGCGGCAGTTCCCTGCCGGCGGTGCGCATCGAACTTGAACCCAAGGCTCTCGACCAGTACGGCATTGCCCTCGACGATGTGCGCAACACCATCGCCAATGCCAACCAGCGTCGGCCCAAGGGCTCCCTGGAAGACGCCGAGCGCAACTGGCAGATCCAGGCCAACGATCAGTTGGAAAAAGCCGAGGACTATGAGCCGCTGCTGATTCGCTACCAGAACGGCGCGGCCCTGCGCCTGGGCGATGTGGCCAAGATCAGCGACGGCGTCGAAGACCGCTACAACAGCGGTTTCTTCAACAATGATTCAGCCGTGCTGCTGGTGATCAACCGCCAGTCCGGCGCCAACATCATCGAGACTGTCAAGCAGATCAAGGCGCAGTTGCCGGCGTTGCAGGCGGTGCTGCCGTCCAGCGTCAAGCTGAGCCTGGCGATGGATCGCTCGCCGGTGATCACCGCCACCTTGCACGAGGCCGAAATGACCTTGCTGATTGCCGTAGGGCTGGTGATCCTGGTGGTGTACCTGTTCCTCGGTAACTTCCGCGCTTCGCTGATTCCAACCCTGGCGGTGCCGGTGTCGCTGGTGGGCACCTTCGCGGTGATGTACCTGTTCGGCTTCTCGTTGAACAACTTCTCGCTGATGGCGCTGATCCTCGCCACCGGCCTGGTGGTGGACGATGCCATCGTGGTGCTGGAGAACATTTCCCGGCATATCGACGAGGGCGTGCCGCCGATGAAGGCAGCGTACCTGGGGGCCCAGGAAGTCGGCTTTACCTTGCTGTCGATGAACGTGTCGCTGGTGGCGGTGTTCCTGTCCATCCTGTTCATGGGCGGGATCGTCACCAGCCTGTTCCGTGAGTTCTCGATCACGTTGTCGGCGGCGATCATCGTGTCGCTGGTGGTCTCGCTGACCCTCACCCCGATGCTCTGCGCCCGTTGGCTCAAGCCTCATATCAAAGGGCAACTGAGCGGTTTGCAGCGTTGGAGCCAGAACGTCAATGACCGCATGGTATCGGCCTACGCCACCAGCCTGGACTGGGTGCTGCGCCATCGGCGCCTGACCTTGCTCAGCCTGCTGATCACGGTAGGGGTGAATGTTGCGCTGTATGTGGTGGTACCAAAAACCTTCATGCCCCAGCAGGACACCGGGCAATTGATTGGCTTTGTGCGCGGCGACGACGGGCTGTCGTTCAGCGTGATGCAGCCGAAGATGGAAATTTTCCGCAAAGCCGTGTTGCAAGACCCAGCGGTGCTCAGCGTGGCCGGTTTCATCGGCGGCAACAGCGGCACCAACAACGCGGTGATGCTGGTTCGACTCAAACCCATCAGCGAACGCAAGGTCTCCGCTCAGGCGGTGATCGAGCGTCTGCGCAAGAGCGTGCCACTGGTGCCGGGCGGGCGACTGTTCCTGATGGCTGACCAGGACCTGCAATTCGGTGGTGGCCGTGACCAGACCAGTGCGCAGTATTCCTACATCCTGCAAAGCGGTGATCTGGCTGCGCTGCGCCTGTGGTACCCGAAGGTCGTGGCCGCTCTGCGCGCGTTACCCGAACTCACCGCCATCGACGCCCGCGAAGGCCGGGGCGCGGCCCAGGTTACGCTGATCGTCGACCGCGACCAGGCCAAGCGTCTGGGCATCGACATGAACATGGTCACCGCCGTGCTGAACAACGCCTACAGCCAGCGGCAGATCTCCACGATCTATGACAGCCTCAACCAGTATCAGGTAGTGATGGAGGTCGACCCGAAATACGCCCAGGACCCAATCACCCTGAAGCAGATGCAGGTGATCACCTCCACGGGCGCGCGGGTGCCGTTGTCGACCATTGCCCATTATGAGAGCAGCCTGGCAGACGACCGCGTCAGCCACGAAGGCCAGTTCGCCTCGGAAAACATCGCCTTCGACATGGCGCCCGGCGTGACGGTGGAACAGGGCACTGCAGCCATCGAGCGGGCGATTGCCAAGGTGGGCTTGCCGGAGGACGTGATCGCCAAGATGGCCGGCACCGCCGATGCCTTCGCGGCGACCCAGAAGGGCCAGCCGTTCATGATCCTTGGCGCACTGGTGGCGGTGTACCTGGTGTTGGGCATTCTGTATGAAAGTTACATCCACCCGCTGACGATCCTCTCGACCTTACCGTCGGCTGGCGTCGGGGCCTTGCTCTCCATCTACCTGCTGGGCGGTGAGTTCAGCCTGATCTCCTTGCTCGGGTTGTTCCTGTTGATCGGGGTGGTGAAGAAAAACGCGATCCTGATGATCGACCTGGCGTTGCAACTGGAGCGCAATGACGGCCTGAGCCCGCTGGAATCGATTCGCAGCGCCTGCCTGTTGCGGTTGCGCCCGATCCTGATGACCACGCTGGCGGCGATTCTCGGCGCCTTGCCGTTGTTGCTCGGCAGAGCCGAAGGCGCGGAAATGCGCCAGCCCCTGGGCCTGACCATTATCGGCGGGCTGATCTTCAGCCAGATCCTGACCCTTTACACCACCCCGGTGGTTTACCTCTATCTCGACCGCGCGCGCCATCGTTTCAACGCTTGGCGCGGCGTGCGTACCGATGCTGCCCTGGACTCTGCGCTATGACCGATTCGACCTTTGCCACATTGGCCATGACCCGTGGTTCCCGCGTCGCCAGCTTGCTGCTCTGCGGGGTGTTGCTCAGCGCCTGCGCCGTCGGCCCCGACTACACACGTCCGGCCGTCATCGAGCCTGCGCAGTTCAAACAAGCCGAGGGCTGGCGCCAGGCCACGCCGAGCGATGCCCTGGCCCGTGGCGCCTGGTGGGAACTGTACGGCGACCGTCAGCTCAATGACCTGGTGCTCCGGCTGAACAACGCCAACCAGACCGTGGCCCAGGCCGAAGCGCGCTTCCGTCAGGCCCAGGCGCTGGTGAGCAGTTCCCGTGGGGCGTTTTACCCGACGGTGGACCTGAGTGTCGGGAAAACCCGCGCCAGTCAGGGCACCGGCAGCAGCAGTGCCAGCCTCAGCAGTTCCAGCAGTGGCATCCGCGATACCCTTAACGCGCAGTTGGGCGTGAGCTGGGAAGCTGATGTCTGGGGCAAGTTGCGCCGGGGCCTGGAAGCCAAAGAAGCCAGCGCCGAAGCCAGCTCGGCGGACCTGGCCGCGATGCGTTTGAGCCAGCAGTCGGAGTTGGTGCAGAGCTACCTGCAACTGCGCGTCATGGATGAGCAGACCCGGTTGCTGCAAGCCACGCTGGACACGTACCAGCGCTCCCTGCAGATGACCGAGAACCAATACCGCGCCGGCGTTTCCGGCAAGGACGCCGTGGCCCAGGCGCAAACCCAGCTCAAGTCCACCCAGGCCAGCCTGATCGACCTGATCTGGCAGCGCGCGCAACTGGAAAACGCCATCGCCGTGTTGATCGGCGAGGCGCCAGCCAACTTCAACCTGGCCGTTAGTAAGGACATCCCGGCCTTGCCGCAGATCCCGGTGAGCCTACCGTCGCAATTGCTCGAACGCCGCCCCGACATCGCGTCCGCCGAGCGCTCGGTGATCGCCGCCAACGCCGATATCGGCGTGGCCAAGGCGGCCTATTACCCGGACCTGAGCCTGAGCCTGGCCGGTGGTTATTCCAGCAGCACCTACGCCGACTGGATCAGCCTGCCGAACCGCTTCTGGTCGGTCGGGCCGAAGCTGGCGATGACCCTGTTCGACGGCGGCCAGCGCTCGGCGGAAGTCGACCGCACCGTGGCCAGTTACGATGAAACCGTGGCCAAGTACCGCCAGACCGTACTGGATGGCTTCCGCGAAGTGGAAAACTACATGGTCCAGCTCAAGGTGCTGGAAGACGAAGCCGTGGTCAGCAATGAAGCGCTGGAGGCCGCGCGCGAGTCGCTGCGCTTGACCCAGAACCAGTACAAGGCGGGGCTGATCGCTTATCTGGATGTGGTGACCGTACAAGCCACCGCCCTGAGCAACGAACGCACCGTGCTGACCTTGCTGCAGACACGATTGGTGGCCAGTGTGCAACTGATCGCCGCGTTGGGTGGCGGTTGGGATGGGCAGACTCAGGCGGTTGAAAAGGAGTGACGCCGGGCCTGTTTTGAGACGGTGGATTGGCGTCAAAATGCCGGTGATGGTCCTAGGATAAATAATCACCTGTTCAAGAAGCAGTCTCGCTACAATCCGCGACTTTTCCATCTGGCACGGGCTTTTTCAGCCAGTCGGTCTAGCGTCGGCCCATGCTTATCGGTAGTGACTTCTCCTCGCTGGACGCATTGCCAAGGCCAAGGGCCGCGCCATCTGTTTGTGGATGCTGGGCGGGGTATTGGCGATGGGAGAGGGCGTGTGGCCCAAGCACTTTTGTCGGCATGTTGGCGCTCAGGCTGCCGCCCACCCTCGGCTTTGACTTGGACATTACCGCGTTGATCATGGGCGTGGGCATCAGCAGCATGCATTACACCGGCATGGCCGCGATGCGCATGATGCCGGCATCCGTTACCGGCGGATGGCTTCATGGCGGACATCCATCGCGCAGAAGCAGCGCTGACGCCTGACAAGCACAGCACTTGACGGGTATTCTTGGCGCCAACGCTAAACATTTGGTTGATTCAGGAGACTGTAGGCATGGACAAAGTCCTCATCATCACCGGGGGCGGTCGCGGGATTGGCGCGGCGACGGCATTGCTGGCCGCTCGCCAGGGCTATCGCATTTGCATCAACTTCCAGTCGGATGAAGAAGCCGCTCACCGCGTTCTCGAACAGGTCCGCGCGCTAGGCGCCCAAGCCATTGCGGTGCGCGCCGATGTGAGCATCGAGGATGAAGTGATCGCATTGTTCCACCGCGTTGACACTGAACTGGGTCGCGTTACGGCGTTGGTCAACAATGCAGGCACGGTGGGGCATAAATCTCGCGTTGATGAGATGTCCGAGTTCCGCATCCTGAAGGTCCTGAAGACCAACGTACTCGGGCCGATTTTGTGCGCCAAGCACGCGGTGCTGCGTATGTCGCCCCGGCATGGTGGGCAGGGCGGGAGTATCGTCAATGTGTCGTCGGTGGCGGCGCGTCTCGGTTCGCCGGGTGAATATGTCGACTACGCCGCCTCCAAGGGCGCGCTGGACAGCTTTACCGTGGGGTTGGCGAAGGAAGTGGCGGGCGAGGGCATTCGTGTCAACGCGGTGCGCCCCGGCTATATCTTCACCGACTTCCACGCCCTGAGCGGTGACCCGGACCGGGTCAGCAAGCTGGAGTCCGGGATTCCGATGGCGCGTGGCGGCCGACCGGATGAAGTGGCGGAGGCGATTGTCTGGCTGTTGTCAGACAAGGCCTCCTATGCCACCGGGACGTTCGTTGACCTGGGCGGCGGTCGTTGAGACCCCCGGCCATCAGGTTGGCAGAGGGCGCAGCACGTCATAGCCTTTAAGCGAGAACGCCTTGAGCAGGCTGGCTTCGGAGTTATCCAGAGTGCTGTAGCCGTCGTTGAAGAACCCATCGATACGCCCGTTGCGGGCATGGCTGCCGTTCAAGGTGCTGTCGTTCAGGTTATCGAGAAACCGCAGCACTTTTTCCATGTTGTGGGCCGCGTCAGCGCGTGCATCCGGGGCTGCGTTGGATGGGGTCCAATCACCGATCTGCGTCTTAAGGTCATCAGCGATCGCGTAACTGTCGCGGCCCTGCAGGAAACGCCTCATGACCGCGCTCTGTTCGATGATTTGCTCTGCCGAGCGATGGTCGCCGGCCGGTCGGCCTGTCGGACCGCGCATTGCGCGGACCTGTTTTTGTTCGGCCGCCTGCATGTAGTTGGGTGGAATGGGCAAGGGTGTAAGCCCTGCGGGTAAAGCAACGCGCATAAGGAATCTCCGATTCGAACCAGGAAAGGCGCCTCCTATGTGGTCCGTTCGGCCGTCTGGTTCCGGTTCAAAACGACCGCACAATCCGTCCCAAGGTCTCCATCGCTTTTTCCGATGCGTCGGACCACGGGCTGCCGTAGTTCAAGCGGATACAGTTCCTGAAACGCTGGGTCGCCGAGAAAATCGGCCCCGGCGCGATGCTGATGCCTTGGGCCAACGCCATCTGGAACAACTTGAGCGAGTCCGTTTGTTCCGGCAGTTCCAGCCAGAGGAAATACCCGCCGGCTGGCTGGCTGACCCGCGTCTGCGCCGGAAAATATCGGGCAATGGCCGCGAGCATCGCGCTTTGCTGTTCTTCCAGTGCATAGCGTAACTTGCGCAAGTGCCGGTCATAGCCGCCGTGTTGCAGGTAGTCGGCAATCGCAGCCTGAGCAGGCATCGATGGGCATAGCGAGGTCATCAGCTTGAGGCGCTCGACCTTTTGCGCATAGCGCCCGGCCGCCACCCAGCCAATGCGATAGCCCGGTGCCAGGCTCTTGGCGAATGAGCCGCAGTGCATCACCAGGCCCTCGGTGTCGAAGGCCTTGGCGGGTTTCGGCGCCTGTTGCCCGTAGTACAACTCTGCGTAGACGTCGTCCTCGATCAACGGCACCTGGTGGCGGCGCAGCAGTTCCACCAGTGCCTGTTTCTTCGCTTCCGGCAGCGTGGCGCCGATGGGGTTCTGAAAGCTGGTCATGGTCCAGCAGGCTTTGATCGGGTAGCGCTCCAGGCTTTGCGCCAGGGCGTTGAGGTCGATGCCGTCACGCGGATGCACGGGAATTTCCACCGCTTTGAGTTTCAGGCGTTCCAGTACTTGCAGGCAGGCATAAAACGCCGGCGCTTCAATGGCCACCAAGTCGCCCGGCTCGGTGACGGCCTGCAGGCACAGGTTCAACGCTTCGAGGGCGCCGTTGGTGATCAGCAGCTCCTCCATCGGCAGCATCAGGCCGCCGACCATATAACGCAGGGCAATCTGCCGGCGCAGTTGCGGGTTACCCGGCGACATGTCGGTCACCACCAGGCGCGGGTCCATTTCACGGCCGGCACTGGCCAGGGAGCGGGCCAGGCGGGGCAGCGGGAACAGCATCGGGCTGGGGAAGGCCGAACCGAACGGCACGGTATTCGGGTCTTTGATGGAGTCGAGGACCGAGAACACTAATTCGCTCACATCGACTTCGGTGGACGCATGTACATGTTCACTCACCACCGGCTCGGAAAACGGGCTCGGCGCATGGGTGTTGACGAAATAGCCGGAACGCGGCCGCGCCCGGATCAGGCCGCGGCGTTCCAGCAAGTAATACGCCTGGAACACCGTGGACGGGCTGACGCCGTAGGTCTGGCTGGCATAGCGCACCGAGGGCACTCGCTGGCCAGGGCCGAGCACGCCGGAGCGGATCAGTTCGGCAATGTCGTCGGCGAATTTTTCGTAGCGTTTCAGGGTGGCCAAATTAATCTTCTCGGGATGTACGCAGGGCGACATGTGGCAGCCGGCAAGCCAGCGGCCACATTTTATCGCTTATTCAGGCGAACCCTCAGCGGTTCAACGGCGCCACGAAACGGCTGTCGGCAGCGCTATAGACCCACGGTTCGTCGACGTCCGTGACCTTGAAACGCAGGGTCTGCGAACTGCTCGCCGGCTTGTCCGCCAGTAAGGCCACCGACACCGGCACATCGCTGATTTCCCCCGGTGCCAGGCTGATCTGGGTCTTGCCTTGCAACTGGAAGCCCTCGGCATCCACCAGCTCCAGGCGGTAGTCCTGGCGTTGCTGGGTCTTGTTGATGACCTTGAGGCTGTAGATGTTTTCGATCTGGCCCTGGTTGTTCTCGCGGAACATGCCACGGTCCTTGGTCACGTCCAGCGACACCATTGGCCGCTGCACCAGCGCCACGACCAGCGCGGCGATCATCAGCAGCAGCACCGCACTGTAGCCGATCAGGCGTGGCCTGAGCAGGTGGGTCTTGCCGCCTTGTAGTTGATGTTCGCTGGTATAGCTCACCAGGCCGCGGGCGTAGCCCATTTTGTCCATGATCGAATCGCAGGCATCGATGCACGCCGCGCAGCCGATACATTCCATTTGCAGGCCATCGCGGATGTCGATGCCGGTGGGACACACCTGCACGCACACGTGGCAATCGATGCAGTCGCCCAGGCCGACGTCCGCCGGTTTGGCCTCACGCTTGCGCGGGCCACGGTGTTCGCCACGGGCCGCATCGTAGGAGATGGTCAGGGTGTCCTTGTCGAACATCACGCTCTGGAACCGCGCATACGGGCACATGTGCATGCACACCGCTTCGCGCAGCCAGCCAGCATTGATGTAAGTGGCTGCGGTGAAAAACACCACCCAGAACAGGCTTACGCCACCCAGTTGCCAGGTCAGCAGTTCGGCGGCCAGCGGGCGTATGGGCGTGAAGTAACCGACAAAGGTCAGCCCGGTCAGCACGCTGATGCCCAACCACAGCGTATGTTTGGCCGAGCGCCGCGCCAGTTTGTTCAGGCTCCAGGGCGCCGCTTGCAGCTTGATGCGCTGGTTGCGCTCTCCTTCGGTGACTTTTTCACACCACATGAACAGCCAGGTAAACGAGCTTTGCGGGCAGGTGTAACCGCACCACACCCGGCCGGCGAACACGGTGATCGCAAACAGGCCGAAGGCACAGATGATCAGCAGCGCCGACAGCAGGATGAAGTCCTGCGGCCAGAAGGTCGCACCGAAAATGTGGAACTTGCTTTCGGCCAAGTCCCACAGTACGGCCTGGCGACCGCCCCAGTTCAGCCACACGGTGCCGAAAAACGCCAGGAACAGAAAGCCTGCACCGGCGACGCGCAAGGTGCGGAACAGGCCGGTAAAACTACGGGTATGGATCAGGTTGTCGCTGGATTGGGCCTTCACCTTCTTCGGGTGTGCAGGCTCGTGGATTTCCACGGTTCGGACGGGGATTATTTCGCTCATGGTCGTTCGCTCATCAGCCTCCATCAGGCCGACGAACTATGCTCGCCGTGCTGTTTGCATAACAGACTCAGGTGTGGCGATAAAAAGCGGATCAGATGCGCCATTCAAGCGCGCCTGCGACAATGTGCTGCACCCCGTGGCGCGTGGGGCGCAGCTCGGTTCAGCATGTGCTGATACAGATCAATCAAATCACCGAATCACTGTCGCTCGCCCTCAGGTGTTTACGGCCGTCCTTGGCGCCGGCGACGGTCAGTGCGTCGGCCTCGACTTCGGTGATGTAGATCCGGTCGCCGTTCAGCGCCACGAAAGACATGGATTTTTCGCTGTCGGTGCTGAGGGTGACTTGAGTCGCGGCCAGGCTTTGTTCCTGGCCGTTGTCATCGACCTTGAAGTAGCAGGTGTGGTTTTCGATACGTACAGGCATGGTGAGTTCCTTGTCATCGTTTGGTGATGGTTGGGGGGTAGCCTCCGGCCAGCGGCTCCTCCACCCGCACGGGCGGGTCTTGCGGCGGTTCTTCCTCGGGAGGCGGCGCCGGGTTTGGTTCGGTGGGCGGCAGGGTTGGCTTGTCGATATTCGGGTCGGGGGTTTCAGCGGGGATCGGGATATTCATCGGTGTGGCCTCCTTTGTGCTTTGCTCTATCGGTGGACAGCCGCCTGGGGGAATTGATTCCCCCGCCGATGGCGGCACATCCACCTGAACTTTTCACCTTCACCCGGGCTCGGACCTTATGTGGCCCTGCTCAGGGAGAGCGGTGCCGTATCAGAATTCGGATCAAGCAAAGAGCGTCCACAGGGCGTAAGGGGAAGATGCTCGATGACTGCTGAAACACTGACTCCAGACGATCGCGTACTGCCGCTGTCCCAGGCTTTGTTGCTGCCTCGCATAGCCATTGAAAGCACCATGCCGGTGATCGACGGCGGCGAATTTGCCGTCAAGGCCGTGGTCGGCCAGCGCATCAGCGTCACCAGCAAGGTGTTCGCCGATGGCCACGACACGCTCGCGGTGGTGATCCGCTGGCGCGCCTTGCAAGATGAAAGCTGGCACCGCGTGGTCATGGCGGATGTCGGCAACAACGGCTGGGAGGGCGCGTTTACCGTTACCGCCCAAGGCCCCCATGAATATTGCATCGAAGCCTGGATCGATACCTTTGCCAGCTTCTGCTACGAACTGCGCAAGAAACATGAGGCCGGCGTACCGGTCAGCCTCGAGTTGCAGGAAGGCCGCAGCCTGGTGCTGCAGGCCGCCGAGCGCAGTGATAATCCGTTGCGCGAGCGCCTGATGCTGTTGCACCACGAGCTTTCCGGCCTGCTGGAAACCGAGCAGGTTGCCCTGTTCTTGCACGACGACAGTGCACACTTGATGACCCAGGCCGATCACCACGCCTACTTGAGCATCAGCACCGTCTACCCGATCGACGTGGAGCGCGAGCGGGCGCAGTTTGCCAGTTGGTACGAGCTGTTTCCCCGCTCGATCACCGACGATCCCGCGCGTCACGGGACGTTCAACGACGTGCACGCGCGCTTGCCGATGATCCATGACATGGGCTTTGACGTGCTGTACTTCCCGCCGATCCATCCGATCGGCCGCAGCCACCGCAAAGGCAAGAACAATGCGTTGAACGCCGGCCCGGACGATCCGGGCAGCCCCTACGCGATCGGCAGCGAGGAGGGTGGCCACGACGCGATTCATCCGCAACTGGGCAGCCGCGACGACTTTCGCCGCCTGATCAAGGCCGCCGCCGAGCACGGCCTGGAAATCGCGCTGGACTTCGCCATTCAGTGTTCCCAGGACCATCCGTGGCTCAGGCAGCACCCGGGATGGTTCAACTGGCGCCCTGACGGCACGATCAAATACGCGGAAAACCCGCCGAAGAAGTACCAGGACATCGTCAACGTCGATTTCTATGCCGCCGATGCGATCCCCAGCCTGTGGACCGAGTTGCGTGACGTTGTGGTGGGCTGGGTGGAAGAGGGCGTGAAGACATTCCGCGTCGATAACCCGCACACCAAGCCGCTGCCATTCTGGCAATGGCTGATCGGCGACGTGCGGTCCAAGTACCCGGAAGTGATCTTCCTCGCCGAAGCGTTCACCACGCCAGCGATGATGGCGCGCTTGGGCAAGGTCGGTTACTCCCAGAGCTACACCTATTTCACCTGGCGCAACACCAAGGCCGAGCTGGGCGAGTACCTGACGCAATTGAACGAGTCGCCGTGGCGCGAGTGCTTCCGACCGAACTTCTTCGTCAATACCCCGGACATCAATCCCGGCTTCTTGCATCAATCCGGGCGCCCTGGCTTTTTGATCCGCGCCGCGCTAGCGACCATGGGTTCAGGCTTGTGGGGCATGTATTCGGGCTTTGAACTGTGCGAAGCCGCGGCGGTGCCGGGCAAGGAAGAGTACCTGGACTCGGAGAAATACGAGATCCGCCCACGGGACTTCACCGCGCCCGGCAACATCATTGCCGAGATCGCCCAACTCAACCGCATCCGCCGGCAAAACCCGGCGTTGCAGACACACCTGGGGTTGACGCTCTACAACGCATGGAACGACAACATTCTGTACTTCGGCAAGCGCAGCGTGGACGGCAGCAATTTCATCCTGGTGGCGGTCAACCTCGACCCGTTCAATGCCCAGGAAGCCCACTTTGAATTGCCGCTGTGGGAGCTGGGCCTGCCTGACGACGCCCACACCCAGGGCGAAGATTTGATGAACGGCCATCGCTGGACCTGGTACGGCAAGACCCAATGGATGCGGCTGGAACCGCAGATGCCGTTTGGGATTTGGCGGATCACTGCATCCTAAGCGTAGTGGGGATCGACATGGGGGAGGGGGCAAGCGCCCTCCCACATTGACCCGGTTCAGTCTGCAAGATTTTCGAGTTTTCAGGAGCTTCCAATGGCGAAGAAACCCAAGGCTGCCACCTTTATCAAAGACCCGCTCTGGTACAAGGACGCGGTGATCTACCAGGTTCACGTCAAATCCTATTTCGACTCCAACAACGACGGCATCGGTGACTTTCCCGGGCTGATCGCCAAACTCGACTACATCGCCGACCTTGGTGTGAACACCATCTGGGTCCTGCCGTTCTACCCCTCGCCACGTCGCGACGACGGCTACGACATCTCCGAGTACCGCGGCGTACACAGCGACTACGGGACCATGGCCGACGCCAGGCGCTTTATCGCCGAAGCCCATAAACGCGGGCTGCGGGTGATCACCGAACTGGTGATCAACCACACCTCCGACCAGCACCCGTGGTTTCAGCGGGCGCGCAAGGCCAAGCCCGGTTCGGCGGCGCGGGACTTCTACGTGTGGTCCGATGACGAGCAGAAATACGACGGCACCCGCATCATCTTCCTCGATACCGAGAAGTCCAACTGGACCTGGGACCCGGTGGCCGGCCAGTACTTCTGGCACCGTTTCTATTCGCACCAGCCCGACCTCAACTTCGACAACCCGCAAGTGATGAAAGCCGTGCTGTCGGTGATGCGCTACTGGCTGGACATGGGCATCGACGGCCTGCGCCTGGACGCGATCCCTTACCTGATCGAGCGCGACGGCACCAACAACGAAAACCTGCCGGAGACCCACGACGTCCTCAAGCAGATCCGCGCCGAGATCGACGCCCACTACCCCGACCGCATGTTGCTGGCCGAAGCCAACCAGTGGCCGGAAGACACGCAGTTGTACTTCGGCGACAAAAAGGGCGACGACGGCGATGAATGCCACATGGCCTTTCACTTCCCGCTGATGCCGCGCATGTACATGGCGCTGGCCCAGGAAGACCGTTTCCCGATCACCGACATCCTGCGCCAGACCCCGGAAATTCCGGCCAATTGCCAATGGGCGATCTTCCTGCGCAACCACGATGAACTGACCCTGGAAATGGTCACCGACAAAGAGCGCGACTACCTGTGGAACTACTACGCCGCTGACCGGCGCGCGCGCATCAACCTGGGCATTCGCCGGCGCTTGGCGCCGTTGATGGAGCGTGACCGCCGTCGCATCGAGCTGCTCAATAGCCTGCTGCTGTCGATGCCCGGTACGCCGACCCTGTATTACGGCGATGAAATCGGCATGGGCGACAACATTTACCTCGGCGACCGCGACGGCGTGCGCACGCCGATGCAGTGGTCCATCGACCGCAACGGCGGCTTTTCCCGCGCCGACCCGGCCAGCCTGGTGCTGCCGCCGATCATGGACCCGCAATACGGCTACCAGTCGGTCAACGTCGAAACCCAGGCCCAGGACCCGCATTCGCTGCTGAACTGGACCCGCCGCATGCTCGCGGTGCGTAAGCAGTCCAAGGCGTTTGGCCGGGGCAGTTTAAAAATGCTTTCGCCGAGCAACCGCCGCATCCTCGCCTATACCCGCGAATACACCGGGGACGATGGCCGCACTGAAATCATCCTGTGCGTGGCCAACGTCTCGCGCAGCGCCCAGGCGGCCGAGTTGGACCTCTCGGCCTTCGCCGGGATGGTGCCGGTGGAGATGCTCGGCGGTAATGCGTTCCCGCCCATCGGTCAGTTGAATTTCCTGCTGACCCTGGCGCCGTATGGCTTCTATTGGTTTGTGCTGGCGGCGGAAAACCAGATGCCCAGCTGGCATGTGGAACCGGCGCAAAGCATGCCGGACTTCACCACCCTGGTATTGAAAAAGCGCATGGAAGAGCTGCTCGACGAACCGTGTCGCAACGCCCTGGAGCACACGTCGCTGCCGAGCTGGCTGCCCAAGCGCCGCTGGTTCGCCGGCAAGGACACGGCCATCGACAGCGTGCATATTGCCTATGGTGTACGGTTCGGCGACCCGCAACACCCGGTGCTGCTCAGCGAAATCGACGTGAGCGCCGGTGGCCAGGTCAGCCGCTATCAACTGCCGTTCGGCTTCCTCGGCGAAGACCAGTTCACCAGCGCCTTGCCGCAACAACTGGCCCTGGCCCGTGTGCGACGCGTGCGCCAGGTTGGGTTGGTGACCGATGCGTTCAGCCTGGAACACTTCATCCGTGCAGTGATCCAGGCCTTGCAGGTGGGCACAGTCTTGACCACCAGCCAAGGCGAGTTGCGTTTTGAAGCCACGCCGCACCTGGCCAACCTGCAACTGAGCGATGAATCGGCAGTGCGTTACCTGGCCGCCGAGCAGTCCAACAGCTCGGTGGTGGTGGGCGAGAGCCTGGTGCTCAAGCTGATCCGTAAAGTCAGCGCCGGGGTACACCCGGAGCTTGAGATGAGTGCCTACCTGACCGCAGCCGGTTACCCGAACATTTCGCCGTTGCTCGGTTCGATGATTCGGCGTGACGCCGAAGGTCAGGACAACCTGTTGATGATTGCCCAGGGCTACCTGAGCAACCAGGGCGACGCCTGGGGCTGGACCCAGAACAACCTGGAACGCGCCATACGCGACGAACTGGCCGAAGCCATCTCCGAACAGGAGCAGCACTACAACGCCTTGGGCGAGCTGGCGGACTTCGCCGGTTTGCTCGGGCAGCGCCTGGGTGAAATGCACGGCGTGCTGGCGGCGTCAACGGCCAACCAGGATTTCAACCCCGAAGTCACCACGGCCAAGGATGCCCAGGCCTGGGCCAAGGATGTCGGTGCGCAGATCGAACGCGCCCTCCAATTGCTCAAACTGCATCAAAACCAATTGAACCCGGCCGATCAGGCGCGGGTCAGTGAATTGCTGGATCAGAAAAAAGCCATCGCCAGTCATGTTCAGGCATTGGCGAACGCCACGTTGGGCGGGCTGCGCATTCGCGTCCATGGTGATTTGCACCTGGGCCAGGTGCTGGTGGTGAAAGGCGACGCCTACCTGATCGACTTTGAAGGGGAACCGGCGCGGCCGCTGCACGAACGGCGCGGCAAGCACAGCCCGTATAAAGATGTCAGCGGTGTGCTGCGTTCCTTTGATTACGCGGCGGCCATGGCCTTGAATGTGCAGGGCGTGGACCAATCACCCGCAGCGCACGCCGCACGTCAGCGTGTGACCGAGCGCTACCTAAGTGAGGCGCGTCTGGCATTTATCAAGGGTTATCACGCGACGACGGCTACACTGGCGCATGACTGGCAGGATGCCAAAGGCCAAGACGCAGCGCTGACGTTGTTCAGCCTGGAGAAGGCCGCGTACGAAGTGGCCTATGAAGCGGAAAACCGCCCGACCTGGCTGCCGGTGCCCTTGCAGGGTTTACACGGTTTGCTGAGCGGGCTCATACCTGGATCGAAATCTGTACGCGGTGGGGAGACGTCATGAGCTTTACAAATAAAGAACCGCTGCAGCCAAAACTGACTGCAATGCCGGCGTCCAAGGACGTCGAAGCGCTGGTGCGCGCCGAGCACCATGATCCGTTCTCGATTCTCGGGCCCCATGATGATGAGCACGGCGGCCAGTTTATCCGTGCGTTCCTGCCGGAGGCCTTGAGCGTCCAGGTGCTGAGTCGCGACGGTGGCGAGCCGATCGGCAGCCTCGATGCGACCTCGGTGCCGGGCTTGTTTATCGGGCATTTCAGCAGTCGCCAGGCCTACGTGTTGAAGATCCAATGGGCCGGTGGCGAACAGATCACGGAAGACCCTTACAGCTTCCAGCAATTGCTGCTGGGGGAAATGGACCTGTACCTGTTTGCCGAAGGCAATCACCGCGACCTCAGCAACTGCCTGGGTGCCCAGGTGACCACGGTCGATGGCGTGCAGGGCGTGCGCTTCGCCGTATGGGCGCCCAACGCCCGGCGTGTTTCGGTGGTGGGCGACTTCAATATCTGGGATGGCCGGCGCCACCCGATGCGCCTGCGGCATCCATCCGGCGTGTGGGAGATCTTTATCCCGCGCCTGCAACCGGGCGCGGCCTACAAGTACGAAATCCTCGGCGCCAACGGCATCTTGCCGCTCAAGGCCGACCCGATGGCCCTGGCCACCCAGATGCCACCCGACACCGCGTCGAAAGTCGCTGCGCCGCTGCAGGTCGACTGGCAGGACCACGCGTGGATGCAGGCGCGCACCGAAAAGCAGAAGCCCACCGCGCCGCTGTCGATTTATGAACTGCACGTCGGCTCCTGGCAGTGCGAGCTGGACGAGGCCGGTGAGGTTGCGCGCCAGTACGGCTGGCGCGAACTGGCCGAGCGGCTGATTCCGTATGTGCAGCAACTGGGTTTCACCCATATCGAGCTGATGCCGATCATGGAGCACCCGTTCGGCGGCTCCTGGGGCTATCAAGCGTTGTCCCAGTTCGCGCCGACTGCGCGCTTCGGTTCGCCGCAAGAATTCGCCGAGTTCGTCAATGCCTGTCACCAGGCCGACATCGGCGTGATCCTCGACTGGGTGCCGGCGCATTTTCCCACCGATACCCACGGTCTCGCGCAATTCGATGGCACAGCGTTGTACGAATACGCCAACCCGCTGGAAGGCTTCCATCAGGATTGGGACACGTTGATCTACAACCTGGGCCGCACCGAAGTGCATGGCTTTATGCTGGCCTCGGCGCTGCACTGGCTCAAACACTTCCATGTCGATGGCCTGCGCGTGGATGCCGTGGCCTCGATGCTGTACCGCGATTATTCGCGCAAGGCCGGCGAATGGGTGCCCAACCGCTATGGCGGCCGCGAGAACCTGGAAGCCATCGACTTCCTGCGGCACTTGAACGACGTGGTCGCCCTGGAAGCACCCGGCGCGCTGGTGATCGCCGAAGAATCCACGGCCTGGCCGGGCGTCAGCCAGCCGACCCAACAGGGGGGCCTGGGCTTCAACTACAAGTGGAACATGGGCTGGATGCACGATTCCCTGCATTACATCCAGCAAGACCCGGTCTACCGCGCCCACCACCACAATGAACTGAGTTTCGGCCTGGTGTATGCCTGGTCCGAGCGCTTCATCCTGCCGATCTCCCACGATGAAGTGGTCCATGGCAAGCACTCGCTGATCGACAAGATGCCCGGCGACCGCTGGCAGAAATTCGCCAACCTGCGTGCCTATCTGAGTTTCATGTGGATGCACCCGGGCAAGAAGCTGCTGTTTATGGGCTGCGAGTTCGGCCAATGGCGCGAATGGAACCACGACCAGCAACTGGACTGGTACCTGCTGCAATACCCCGAACACCGTGGGGTACAGAAGCTGGTCGGTGACTTGAATCGCCTGTACCGCGAGGAACCGGCGCTGTATGAGCAGGACGACGCGCCCCAGGGTTTCCAGTGGCTGATCGGCGACGATGCGATCAACAGCGTCTATGCCTGGCTGCGCTGGAGCAAGGACGGCCGGCCGGTGCTGGTGGTGGCCAACTTCACGCCGGTGCCCCGTGAAGCCTACAAGGTCGGCGTGCCGTTTGCCGGGCGTTGGAGCGAGGTGATCAACAGTGATGCGGACACGTATGCCGGTTCCAACTATGGCAATGGCGGGGGGGTGTTCACCGAAGATGAGCCGCGTCATGGGCAGCCGGTGTCGCTGTCGTTGAATTTGCCGCCATTGGGCGTGCTGATTTTACGTCCCCAAGACAGTTAAGCGCGCTAAGGTGCTGGATTCTATTGTCCGCGCTAGTGGCAGGGTGCCACAATGGCGCCTTTGTCGCGGCAGTCGAATCAGGCGGATTTCATGAATGGCCTTGGGCACAAGCAAGACCAGGATTGCGTTATAGAAGAGCAGGTGCGAACCGACCGTTTGCACCAGTTGTTTCGTCAGTCATTTGCCGCCATTCTCGGCAGCTTTTTTGCGGCGGCCATGCTCTGCTGGCTGTGCTGGGATCGTTTTGACCACCACGTCATGCAGGTATGGCTGGTGCTGCTGGGTGCATCATCGCTGCTGCGGGTGAAAATGTTCCTGGAGTGGTTTCGCAGCCCCAACAGCGAGCGCACGCCGGAACGCTGGGAGCGCCGTTACTGGATCACCTTGATGCTGTCCGCCAGCATCTGGGGCGCTGGTGCGTTTGCGGTGATGCCCAGTGACGACCGGATGTCCCAAGTGCTGGTGATACTGTTTACCGTGGGCATGTCTGTCAGCGCTGTGTCGTGCTATTCGGCCTATCGCTACATGACGATGGTGTCCATGGGCCTGGTGCTGCTGCCGTGCACGCTGTGGCTGCTGTTTCAGCCGTCGTCGATGCTGGGCGGGGTGGCGATTGCAGTGCTGGTGTTTTCTTCGTTTGTGGTCAGCGCCACGCGCAAGTTATCCGATGCCCTGGAAACAGCCTTCCGCCTGACTCGGCAAATGGAACGCGCCCACACTATTTCAACGCATGCCGCACAGACCGATGAACTCACCGGGCTGATGAACCGCCGTGCGTTTTTCGAGCATGCGCAGTCGTTGTACACCCAGTGTCGCCTCAACCAACAACCGCTGTGCGCGTTGATGATGGACATGGATCACTTCAAGCAAATCAACGATACCTACGGTCATCAGGCCGGTGACCAGGTGCTGCGGCAGATCGGCGGAGTGATCTGCGCGTCGTTTCGCCAGGCCGATGTGTTTGGCCGCTTGGGGGGCGAGGAGTTTGCGGTGTTGCTGCCCAATACGTCGCTGGAAACCGCTCGGAGTATCGCTGAGGAACTGATCAAGGCTATCTCCGGTATGGTGTTCGAACCTGTACAGGGCCTGACCGCCAGCCTCGGCGTGGCGTCGACGCATACTCAGGATGAGGACTTGCACGCGCTGATGAATAGCGCCGACAAGGCGCTCTATCGCGCCAAGGCCCTTGGCCGCAATCAAGTGGCCGTGGCGCAGTAAGGCTCAGTCCCTCAACAAGACCTTCGCCAGCGCCCGCGCCACCTGGTCGGCGGAGTAGGGCTTGGCCAGGAACTCGAACCCCTCGTAGCCGCTTTCCGCCAGTTCTTCGCTATAGCCTGAAGTGAGCACCACCGGCAGGTCGGCGCGACGTTGGCGTAGAACCTTGGCCATCGCCACGCCCGTCATGCCCGGCATCACCACGTCTGAGAAAATCGCGTCGAACCCCGTGGCGTCCGGACCGACCAGCGCCAGTGCCTGTTCGGCATCGGTCGCCCAGGTGGTCTGGTAACCGAGGTCCTGGAGAATCTGGTTGGCGAAACGGCCTACCTCCAGGTTGTCTTCCACGACAAGGATGTTGTGCAGGCTCGTACCGTGAACAGGTGCCTGGTCCCTGGGGCAGGGCTCGCACCGGGTGTCCTGCGGTTCAACCTCGGGCAGGTACAGGGTAAACACCGTGCCCTGGCCAAGACGGCTGGCCACGTCGACGTTGCCGCCGGACTGCTTGGCGAAGCCGAACACCTGCGACAACCCCAGGCCGGTACCTTTGCCCATGGCCTTGGTGGTGAAGAAGGGCTCGAAAATGCGTTCGAACGTCTCAGCCGCAATACCGCTGCCGGTGTCGGCCAGGACCACCGTGACAAACGGCTGGCGAGCTTCGGCATCACCACGGATACGCGGCAGCGCGTCCGCCGTGGCGACGCGCAGGGTCAGGGTGCCCTGGCCGTCCATGGCATCGCGGGCGTTGAGCGCGATATTGATCAGCGCGGTTTCGAACTGGCCTGAGTCGACCCGGACGTGGCACGGCCGCTCGGGCAATTGGACCTGCACCTGAATGCGTGCGCCGGTGACACTGTCGAGCATCTCGCCAATGTTTTTGACCCGCTGCGCCACATCGAAGACTTCCGGGTTCAGCGGTTGGCGGCGCGCAAACGCGAGTAACTGGCTGGTCAACTTGCTGGCGCGCTCGACGGTGTCGGACACCGCGCACATGTAGCGTTGGCGCCGCTCTTCGGACAGCCCGGGTTGGCGCAAAAAATCCACCGACGAACGAATGATGGTCAGCAGGTTGTTGAAGTCATGGGCCACGCCGCCGGTCAATTGGCCGATGGCTTCGAGTTTCTGCGATTGACGCAGTGCCGCTTCGGCCTGGGCCAGCGCCGTGGTGCGTTCCTCCACGCGCTGCTCGAGGGTGGCGTTCAATTCGGTAAAGGCCGCCAACCCCTCGCGCACGGCGGCGTTGGCGCGCACCCGTTCGATGTGGGCCCAGGACCGTTCGGTGACTTCACCCAACAGTGCCAGGTCATACGGCGACCAGGTCCGCTGCGTTTTGCTGTGAACCGTCATCAGTGCGGTGAGGCGACCGTCTTTGATCAGCGGCATGCAGATCGTGGCGGTGGCGCCCAGGGCTTGGAACGTCATGGCTTCTTGCGGAGGCAGTTCGAGCAGGTTGTTGCCGATCACCAGCGGCTCACCTGCTCGCAGGCAGTTGACTGCGGTTTGCCCGAAGGCTTGCAGGTGGTAGTGGCCCACGATGCTGGGGGAGCCGGGGGCCGTCCAGTTGTCACGGATGGTAAAGCCGTCTTCATCGGCGTCCATATCGGCGTAAGCGCAGATGGACACCTGCAGATGCTGCGCCAGCAGGCGGGTGGTGGCGGTCATGATGGCTTCGGCATCGGCGGCGTTCGCCACCGTGCTGCTGATGGTATCCAGCACGGCAAGGCGGCGCGAAAGGAACACCGTGGCCGTGGTTTCGGTCACGGTGTCGAGCAGACCGACGACCTGGCCCTGCGGGTCGCGGATCGGGCTATAGCAGAACGTGAAGTACGCCTGTTCCGGCGCCGCGCCACGTTCGATTATCAGGGGGAAGTGTTCGATGTAGGTCGCATGGCCCTGGAAGGCCGCATCGGCGATGGGGCTGATGGCGTCCCATACTTCGCTCCAGATCTCGCTGAACGGACGGCCCAGGGCATTGGGTTTATTGCCCAGGATCGGGATGAACGCGTCGTTATAGAGGGTCGTCAGTTGAGGCCCCCACACGATGGCCTGGGGGAAACTTGAGGCAAAGCACAGCGCCACGGTGGTCTTGAGCACATCCGGCCAGTGTTCCAGCGGCCCCAGGGGCGTATTGGCCCAATCGTGCTGGCGTACCCGCTCGGCCATGTCGCTGCTGCTTTGCAGCCAATTCATCATCGGGTGAACACCTTGTTTGCCACGGTCTGTTTTGGATACCTGAAGCGGTCAAGCTAACAAGCTACAGACCGGAATGATTGCTCCCAGTTCAGCGCAATTATCCCTGAGATGGCATTTTGATGCTCCATCCATCTGGATAGATATCCATCGCCGGTGTCCACTTATTGTTGTGTGCCGAAGACCCCCGTCCAATAAATGCCGGCATCGCTTTTCGGGTCCATGGCATAGGCGGCGCCCAATTCACGAAACTGCGGGTTCATCAGGTTGGCGCAATGGCCGGGGCTGGCGAGCCAGCCGTCCACCACCTTGCGCGGGGTGTCGAGGCCGGCCGCGATGTTTTCGCCGATGTTCTTCGCGCTGTACCCGGCCAGCTCGGCGCGGTCACCTGGGGTGCGCCCGTCGTGGTCCAGATGGTCGAAGAAATTGCCATTGGCCATGTTGCGTGTGTGGCTGTTGGCGGCGCTGGCCAAGGTGTCGCTCCACGACAGTGGCGTGGTGGCGGTAAACGCCTGGGGCCCACACTGGCGCGGTTGTGTACGGGCGGCGTTGATCAGGTTCAGCAGTTGCTTGCCTTCGGTCTGCCAATCGCCCAGGCCGCTGGATAACAGCGGGCGGGCGAGCACGATGCGCCAGTCCTGGCCGCTGTTGCTCACGCCGATATCGACGAATTGCGGGTCCAGCACCACGCGGCAGAAACTCTCGCGCACGGCTTTCATGGCGGCCAGCGCATCCTTGGGGCCGGACAGGCTGATTGCCTGTACGTTGACCATCGGGTACGCCGCCCGTGCCAAGGCCTGCTGCAAGTCGCCGACGTTGCTGGCCGGCAGCACCAGGCGCGTATCGCTGGCCAGCGGTGGCAGTTCCTGAGAGCCTTGGTCGCCGCAGCGTTGTACCTGGCTGCGGTAAGTGTTGATCTGTTGCACCAACTGACTTTCTTCATTCGCCATTGCGCTGGCGCAGTACACCAGGCTGGCGGCCAGCGTCGTCAGACTCATCATCAGTGACAGCACGCGCATGGACGTTACCCTTGAGCTTGAAAGCGCCCATGATGCGCGATGTAGGTGCGTCCATGCACCCGTTGGTCCGAACTTTTTTCCTCAGTTCATGAATGGCGAATGTTTACGGACCTGGTCGCACAAGGCGAAGGCCACCCACTGCCGCGCGGATAAGGTGAAGATGATCACCGTGCCATAGCCGACGATGTTCGGTTCACGTCGGCCGACACCGGTTCTGTCGCTGCCACGCCATGGCGGTGGCAAGCAGGATCAAACCGAATGCCAGGGCAAAGGTGGCGTGCAGGCCATCAGCCACGGATTGAGGCGTGGCCTGGGTGAGATCGGGGGTTGTCCAGGCGAACATCGCGCCCAATACCGACGCTCCGAAAATCAGGCCAAGGTTGCGTGACAGGTTCAACACGCCCGAGACCGTGCCTCGGTGTGCTGCATCGACCGCGCTCATCACCGCCGTGTTGTTGGCGGCCTGGAAGAGGCTGTAGCCCGCCGTCAGCGTGATCAGTGAGCCAAGGTAAGTGACCAGCCCGGATGTCAGGCACAGCGACAGGGCGCCGCTGGCCATGACGGCCAGCCCCGTGAGCGTCGCGGGTTGGCTGCCAAGCCGCTCAGTCAGGCGCCCCGCCGGAATGCCTGTGACCGCCGCCACACCGGGGCCGACGGCCATTGCCAGGCCCATCGCGGCCGGATCGAGATCCAATCCACGGGACAAGTAGAACGGCCCGACCACAAAGGTGGCCATGATGACCGCAGACACCAACGCGCTCATCGCCAGGCCGGCGCGCAATGATGCCGACTGCAATGACCGCCAAAAGCGCGCGCCGGTGGCTAACGGTACCGGTGGCTGATCAACGGGTAAGTAACGACAGGCGAGGGCGGCCGCCAGCAACCCCAAAGGCGCACCCACCAGAAACAGCGCCCGCCAGCCCCACGCACTGAGCAGCAGGCCGCCCACGCCGGGGCCCATGGCGGTGCCGACGGCCGACATCGTGCCGAGCAAACCCATCACGCGTGCGGTACGCGCTCGGGTGACGGTGTCGCCCACCATCGCCAATGTCATCGCCATCATGATCGCTGCACCCAGGCCTTGCAGGGTGCGCGCTGCAATCAGCCAAGGCAGGGACGGCGCGGCACCGCATAACCCACAGGCCAACGCAAACAGCAGCAACCCGGCAATCAACAGCCGCCGTCGCCCCAGCCGATCGCCCAAGCGCCCCGCACTGACAATGACCGCCGTGATCGCCAGCAGGTAGGCCAGCACCACCCATTGCGTCGCGTGAAAGGACGCATTGAATGTCTGCGTGAGGCTAGGCAGGCCGACATTGGCGATGCTGGTGCCAAGGGCGGCCAGCAGCATGGACAGGGACAGGCTGACAAGACCGCCGCGTGAGGATGTGTGCATGGAGATTCCTTGAATGAACGCAACTGTCACAAATCTACGGTGTCGCCTAACATGGCGGAAGGCGCATGAGTTGCACTAAATACCTGCATGTGACGCCTTATATGGAGCGCTGATGCCCGACCTCAACTTGCTGATTACCCTGGATGTATTACTCGCCGAAGGCAGCGTCGCCCGCGCGGCCAAGCGCTTGCGGTTGAGCCCTTCGGCCATGAGCCGGGCGCTGGCGCGCTTGCGTGACACCACCGGCGACCCGTTGCTGGTACGCGCTGGCCGTGGCCTGGTGCCGACGCCACGGGCGTTGGAGTTGCGCAAACAGGTCAGTCGGCTGGTGCAGGACGCCCAGGCCGTGTTGCGCCCGGCGCAAGCTCTGGCGATGGCCCAGGTGTTGCGTACCTTCACCCTGCGCACCAGCGACGAATTCGTTGAACGCTTCGGCCCGGCGCTGCTCGACCGTATTGCCAAGGACGCCCCCGGCGTGCGCCTGCGTTTCGTCAATAAGACCGACAAAGACAATGCGCCGCTGCGCGAAGGCAGCGTCGACCTGGAAGTCGGCGTGGTCGACCCCGCGGCCAGCCCCGAAGTGCTGACCCAGGCGCTGTTTCGCGATCGCCTGATCGGCGTAGTGCGCAGCGACCATCCCCTGAGCCAGGGCGACGTCAGCGCTGCACGGTTTGCCGAGGGCCGACACCTCTACGTGTCCCGTCGCGGCCAGGACCGTGGTCAGATCGACGACGCCCTCGAAGCCCAAGGCCTGACGCGGCAGATCGGCAGCATCGTCGCGAGCTTTTCCACCGCCATCGCCTTGGCCCGCAACACCGACCTGATTGCCTCAGTGCCCGAACGCTATACCCCAGACCGGCACGATCTGTTCTGTTTTGCGCTGCCGGTGTCGTTACCCGCATTCACCGTGGCAATGCTCTGGCACCCACGGTTGGACGCCGATCTGGCCCATCGTTGGCTGCGCGGCTGTTTGCGCGAGGTCTGTGGGCAATGACGTTGCGAATCTATCTGACCGGCGCAGCAGGCGCGGGTGTCACCACCTTGGGTAGGGCGCTGGCGTCTGCCCTGCAACTGCCGCATTTTGATGTCGACGACTATTACTGGTACCCCAGCGATCCGCCGTATACGCAAGCACGTCCGCCGAACGAGCGTGTCAGCCGGCTCAACCAGGCGTTGGCCGCAGGACCCTGGGTGGTGTCGGGGTCTTTGGATGGCTGGGGCGATGACGTGATTAAAGACGTTGGGTTGGTGGTGTTTGTCGACACCGCCACCGCTGTGCGGCTCGCGCGGGTCAAGGCGCGGGAAACCCAGCGCTTTGGTGCGCGCATTCTGCCTCAGGGCGATATGTATGCGACCCACCAGGCGTTTATGGCATGGGTCGCCGGTTATGAAACAGCCGCATTTGCCGGGCGCAGCCGGCCGCGCCATGAAGCGTGGTTTGCACAGTTGCGACCGCCGTCTGTGCGGGTGGATGGCAGCCTATCGATCCCGAACCTGCTGCAACAGGTACAATCGCGCCTGTCTTGACGCGAAACCCCAGGAATTTGCATGTTCAGCCTTACCCGCTACACCACGCCGTGCCCCGAGCCGATCAACAGCCAGATCCTGCAGATGGTGGTGGACAACCTCACCGACATCAGCAGCGTCGCTTTGCCGCCGAGTAACCTGCTCTACAACGTCTACCAATATGCCATCGGCTTTGAGGTGCATTTGTACCTGCAGGCGCTGGACGGGTCGAAGGGGATCGCGGTCGAACTGATCGTCGCGACGTCTGCGCAAGACCCGGACCACGTCATTGGCTTTTTGCTGTACTTGCCGGTCAAGGACGACCCTGAAGCCTGTGGTGTGGCGTTCATGGCCGTACAGGCAGGCTTCAGGCGCCAGGGCGTGGCGCGGGGAATGATGCAAGACCTATTGGCGCGTTACCCTCACGCCGAATTGGCGTGCGCCGTGGAAAAAGTCCCGGCCTTCGCGGCGATGGGCTTTCAGGTGCGCGGCGCACGCGGCACGCAGGTGCTGATGAACACCCGCGACTACGGCACCGATGGTTTGATGGGCGTGCTGGACGTGGCCTCCATCTATAGCTCATTGGAAGTGCGGCAGATTCACACCTACCTGCTGCAAAAACACGGCAAACGCGCCATGGTGGATGCCGAGAAGCAGCGCGACCGGCACTTGGATCAACTGGCGCATAAGGTCCGGCTGTTTGTGCAGGGGCGAGGCTGAAAAAAGCCTTTCACCTGCCGCTGCGTGCCCCACGATTGACCATCGCCAGAATGGTCGCCAGCAACTCCTGCTGCGCCTCTTCACGGCTGAGCTCACCGCTGGCCGCCGCGTGGGACAGGGCTTCTGCCGCCCCCAGCATGGCCCGCAGACCTGCCTGGGACACGCTACCGCTGGAGCTAAACGGGGCCAGTGCATTGCGGCACTTATCGAGAAAGATCGCTTCGTACTTGCGCTTGAGGGTTTCCAACTCCGGCGAACTGCTCAGCGCTGCAATGACCCCCGGAATTTCCCGACCTTGCAGTAACACGCAATCGACATAGGACGAGGCGATCACCCACGCGCGATTCTCCAGGGTCGGGCTGCTGGCTTCGATCGCGTCGGCAAACACCTGGTTCTGGCGCCCGTCGAAATCCTCATACAGCGCCGCCAGCAACCCTGCGCGGGTAACGAAATGGTCATAGACCACCGGCTTGGTCACGCCCGCCCGTTCCGCCAGGTGGCCGAGGGTCAGGGCTTCGGTGCCTGCTTCACGCACCAGTTGCCAGGCCACGTCCAACAATTGACGCAGACGATCTTCACGCGACAGGCGGCGACGTGGGGCAGGGGATTGACTGCTTGACATGCTTATATACCAAAAGTAACTTACCAAAGGTAACTTAAGCCCAGCATAAACCCAATGGGAGTCACTGTCATGCACGCACTGATCGTTGTAGCTCATCACGACCCGCAATCCCTCACCCACGGCCTGGCCGCGCAAGTCGCCGCAGGGCTGAGCGCGTCCGGCCATACGTGCGAAATCGCCGACCTCGCCGCCGAAGGCTTCGACCCGCGCTACAGCGCCGCCGACCAGCGCGTACACCGTACCCGCGCTGCACCACCGGCCGACGTCCTCGCCGAGCAAGCCCGCATCGACCGCGCCGACGCCCTGGTATTGGTGTTCCCCATTTACTGGTGGTCGCTGCCGGGCCTGCTCAAGGGCTGGGTTGACCGCGTGTTCGTCAACGGCTGGGCGATCGACTACGGCCCTGACACTCCGGTGGTGAAAAAACTGCGGCACTTGCAGGTCCACCTATTGGCACTCGGTGCCGCCGATCAAAGCGCGTTTGAACGCCATGGCTATGCCAAGGCCATGCACACGCAGATCGACTACGGGATCTTTGATTACTGTGGGGCGAAGGTGCTGACGTCAGCGTTGCTGCTGGAGTCGGAGAGTGGCGGCGCGCAGGCCCATTTGGGCACGGCGAATGCCTTGGGGCAGGGGTTGTTCGAGAGGGCGGCGGTCGCCGGGTGATTCACCCTTCGCGAAACAGGTCATGGGCATCGAGCAAGCGATACGCAATCTCCGGCCGTTTCTCCAGGCCTCGGCGAATTGCCGCCGGGATCGATTGCCGGGTCTTGCGGCACAGGCCGGGCAGTTCGTCGATGACGATCTGAATCCCGCGCATGCTCTTGACCTCGGTGTGCCCCGGCGCGACATGCACGCGGATACCCAATAGTGCATACATCCGCTGTTGCATGCGTTCCAGATCCTGCAGGCTTTGCAGGTCTTCGAGGCGTTCGATCAGGCGTTTTTCTTCCTGGCGCGTCAGGTTGAGGATGCGCAGGTCCGCGCCTGGGGTTTGCAGCAATTGTTCGCGATCACAGACACAGGCGCCGGGTGGGCAGGGTTGGCGAATGGTCATAATCAAGCCCTCCCCATCTCGACGCCGTGGACTCAGTAGGTCAGGGCAACACCCAGGCTGCCCAGTGCCTTCCAGTAGTCAGGATAGGTCTTGGCCACGCAGTCCGGGTCCTGAATACGAATACCCGAGACCTTCAGCCCAGCCAGGGCGAAGCACATGGCGATGCGGTGGTCGGCGTGGGTGTCGATCAGGGCATTGCACGCGGTGCCTGCCAATGCTGGATCGCTGGCCACCAGCAGGTCGTCGCCTTCGATGCGGGCCAGGCCTGGGCGGATCTGGTTGAGGCCGTCGTGCAGTGCCTGCACGCGGTCACATTCCTTGACCCGCAGGTTGGCCAGTTCGGTGAAGCGCACCGGGCTGTTGTTAAACGCGGCCAGAACGGCGAGCGTTGGGATCGCGTCCTGCATTTGCGAACCCACCACCTTGGCTTGCATGTTCGGGAACTGCGCGATCACTGCCTGGGCCTTGGCGTCCGGCTGGGTGAAGTGTTGCGCGGCGACGCCGATATCGATGTGGCCGCCGGTCAGCACTTCAGCCGCCCACAGGTAGGTGGCGGCGGAGGCGTCCGGTTCGATCAGGTAGTCATGGGCGGTGTAGCCGCTTGGGGCGACGCGCCAAGTGGTGTCGTCGACCACGTCGACCTGCGCGCCGAATGCCCGCATGCAATCAAGGGTCAGGTCCACATAGCCGCGGGCGCCGATGTCCTTGCCGGTCAGCGCCACCTCAATCGGCGCTTCGCCGCAGGCCGCGAGCATCAGCAAGGCCGATACGTATTGGCTGGACAAACCGCCGTCGATCTCAAAGCGCTTGGCCTGGACCTTGCCCGTACCGTGCACGGTGACCGGCGGGCAACCGGTCGGGCTGTCGACCTGGATGCCGTTCTGGCCGAGTGTGGCGAGCAGCGGGCCGATCGGGCGTTTGCGCATGTACTCGTCGCCGTCCAGCACCACGGTGCCTTGCACGGTGGCCACGGCGGCCGTGAGGAAGCGCATCGCGGTGCCGGCGTTGCCGAGGAACAGCGGCTGCGCGGGCAATTGCAGCTTGCCTTGGCCCGTGACCACGAAGGTGGTGTCGTCCGGCTCATCGATGGTCACGCCCATCTGGCGCAGGGCCACCGACATATGCCGGGTGTCATCGCTCTTCAGTGCGCCGCTGAGGCGGCTGGTGCCCTTGGCCAGGGCGGCGAGCAACAGGGCGCGGTTGGTGATGGATTTGGAGCCGGGGGGCGCGACCTTGCCATTGAGGGGGAAAGTGGGCGGTGTAACGGTCACGGTTTTCTGCGAACTCAAGGTACAAGGCTCCTGATTCAAGGCAAGGTGGTACGGAGTGGCCGACGGGCGGACCCGAATAATCGGGCATATACGCCAGGCTTGTCGAGGCTTAGCGCTTGGCGAGCCAGTAATCATGCAGCGCGCGCGCCGCCGGTTCGATTTCGCTGACGCGCTGCTGATGCGCCTGCACGTCGAGGTCCGCCGGCAATTCGAAGTTGTCCTGTTCGGCGCACCAGGAGATTTTCTCCAGCTGTGCGGCCTGTTCGGCGGGCAGTTCAGGCCATTTGCCAATCGCGGCGCCACGGATATAGCCAAAGCACCATTCTTCAGCGAGGGTCAGGGCCTGGCCCTGATGTTCAGTGTCGTCGAAGCGCGCCCGGAAACCCTCGGCATCGGTGGCCAGTTGGGCGGCACGGCTGTTCATATGGCGAACGCACAGGTCGAGGAACTGTTCGGCCTCCTCGGCACTTTCCCACTGCGGGTTCTGCCCACCCCAGATGGCCGGGAACCACTCGGCGATATCCACTTGTGCCGGGCTGGACACCAGTGCGCAGAAGTAGCCGTCGAGTTCGGCGAGGTTCAGTACCGAGTGGTCGTCACCGTACTTGAGCAGGGTTTCTTCGATCAGGTCGAAATCGGCGGGGGCCAGAGGTTGGGTGAGCATGGGGCGTATCCTTTAAACGTCGAGCGCCGCTGCTGCAGCGGCTTAAAGCGCGAAGGATGGCGCCTGAAGCGGTTTTTATCCAGCGTTTTCAAGGCCGGCACCCCGCCGCGCAGGATTGTTGCCAGTCCCGTTTTTGGCTGATGCGCCGTTGCTCACCCTTGTTATAGTTCGGGCCTTATCAGTCGCCAGTCAGGGATCACTGCCATGTCCGAATACCAAGCCTTCGTCGTCGAACTCATTGGCAACGTTGCCCATGTGCAGATCAACCGCCCGGAGAAGATCAACGCCATGAACGCGGCGTTCTGGACCGAGATCATCGATATCTTCCAGTGGGTCGACGACACCGACGCTGTGCGTGCCGTGGTGCTCAGCGGTGCCGGTAAGCATTTCTCGTCCGGCATCGACCTGATGCTGCTGGCCTCGGTGGCCAACGATTTAGGTAAGGACGTGGGCCGCAACGCGCGCCTGCTGCGGCGCAAGATCCTCGAACTGCAAGCCTCGTTCAACGCCGTCGACAACTGCCGCAAACCGGTGCTGGCGGCGATCCAGGGCTACTGCATCGGCGGCGCCATCGACCTGATCAGCGCCTGCGACATGCGCTACGCCGCCGAAGACGCACAGTTTTCCATTAAGGAAGTCGACATCGGCATGGCCGCCGACGTCGGCACCCTGCAGCGCCTGCCGCGCATCATCGGCGATGGCATGCTGCGCGAGCTGGCCTACACCGGCCGCCAGTTCGGCGCCGAGCAAGCGCGCAGCATCGGCCTGGTCAATCGCGTGTACCCCGATCAGGAAAGCCTGTTGGCCGGTGTACTGGAAATCGCGCAGGAAATCGCCGCCAAGTCGCCGATTGCCGTGACCGGCACCAAGGCTATGATCAGCTACATGCGTGACCATACAGTCAATGATGGTCTGGAATACGTTGCCACCTGGAACGCAGCTATGTTGCAATCCAACGACCTGCGCGTGGCCATCGCGGCCCATATGAGCAAGCAGAAACCCGAATTCGTGGATTGACTGACATGACCCCAGGCTGGATTACCACCACACTGCTGGACACCGACACTCCCGGCGGCTTGGCCGTCGCCCGTAGCCGCGACGGCTTTTTACACGACGCCAACGGCCCGCTGTTCCCCCGCGAATGGCTCAAGCGCCAGGACCTGGCCGTGTTCGCCGAACACGGCATTGGCCATCTCGACGGCGAGCCGGTGTACCTGCTGGAACTCAACGCCGCCAGTGACGTGTCTGGTTGCAGTTGGCAGGGCCTGCGCGGCTTTCTGCTGCAAGGTGATCACACCGTGTACAAAGTGCTGGGCTACGCCGCGCAGATCGGCACCTGGGCGCGGGAGCATCGTTTTTGCGGCAGTTGCGGCCAGGCCATGGTCCAGGTGCCCCGGGAGCGGGCGATGTTCTGCGAGGCCTGTGACCTGCGCAGCTACCCGCGCATCTCGCCGAGCATGATTGTGCTGGTTACCCGTGGCGATGAGGTCCTGCTGGCGCGTTCGCCGCGCTTTGTCGCCGGGGTCTATAGCACGCTGGCGGGGTTTGCCGAGCCGGGCGAGTCGGCCGAAGACTGCCTGATTCGCGAGGTGCGCGAAGAAGTGCAGGTGGAGGTCAGGAATATCCAGTACATGGGCAGCCAATGTTGGCCGTTTCCGCATTCGATGATGCTGGGCTTCCATGCCGAGTACGCCGGTGGCGATATCGTGCCCCAGGCCGATGAGATCGAGGACGCGCAGTGGTTCAACATCCACGACCTGCCGCCGCTGCCGGCGTCACGCTCGATTGCGCGTTACCTGATCGACCTCTACGTGGCCCGCCGCTTAGGCCACGCTGAACCAGTGCTGCCAGGCTAGGCGCACCGTCAGGCCGAGGACCACGGTGATAAACACCGGGCGAATGAATTTGGCGCCGCCGCTGATTGCGCTGCGTGCGCCAAAGAACGCGCCGCCCATCACCGAAACGCCCATGGCCAGCCCGACGATCCAGTCCACCGAGCCGTTGATGATAAACACCGACAGCGCCGCCGCGTTGCTGACGAAGTTCATGCTGCGCGCCACGCCGCTTGCTTTGACCAGGTCGATGGGGTGCAGCAGCATCGTGCTGACCGTCCAGAACGCGCCGGTGCCGGGGCCGGCCACGCCATCGTAGAAGCCCAGGCCGAAGCCTTGGGTGGCTTGCCATTTCTTCTTGATCGGTGCGTCGCCCTCCAGCGGCGCCTTGGGCGTGCCGCCGAACAACAGGTACAGGCCACAACCGAAGACGATCACCGGGAGCATCTTGTTCAGGGTTTCGGCAGGCAGGTAGTGGGCGACGATGGCGCCGGCCAGGGCGCCGACAAACGTACCGACGATGGC
This sequence comes from Pseudomonas sp. PSPC3-2, assembly GCF_049897085.1. Lineage (NCBI taxonomy): Bacteria > Pseudomonadati > Pseudomonadota > Gammaproteobacteria > Pseudomonadales > Pseudomonadaceae > Pseudomonas > Pseudomonas sp. PSPC3-2. The sequence continues at coordinate 3,467 of NZ_JAFCVO010000020.1, read as the reverse complement.
ATGTACCCACTGGCGCGGGTGGAACAGCTTGCGCCGGTAGAACGTGAAGCTGGCGGTGGCCGAGCCGAAGGTGGAGCTGAGTTTGTTGGTACCCAGCACCAGGTGGGGCGGCATGCCGGCCGTGAGCAGGGCCGGGGTGGTGAGCAAGCCACCACCGCCGGCGATGGCGTCGATGAAACCGGCGATGAACGCGACGACGGCCAGGATGGCGAGGGTGGTGAGGTCTACGCTGAGTTCGAAGGGCATTTGGCAGGGCTTATAGTTGGCAGGGCGCTATGCGAGAGGCCGCCATCTTACTGCCTGATGTATGCAGATCCAAATGTGGGAGGGGGCTTGCTCCCGATGGCGGTGGGTCAGTTACACATTAGCTGACTGACACACTGCTACCGGGAGCAAGCCCCCTCCCACATTCAAACGGTGCCGGCCTGGCTATTTTTGGGTGCCCAGCCACTCCAGCGCGGTGCGCCAGATGCAGATCCCGAGGAAGTACGCCGACATCATCGACCACAACCCAAACGTCCACGGGTTGGTGTTCGGGTAATCCACCACCATCAAAAAGCTGCACAGCAACCAGATCGTGGTCACCGCGATGTTGATCGGCATGAAGCGCTTGACCCGGAACGGGTGCAGGAACTTCATCGGCGTCACGGTCAGCAGCGCCAGGCCAATCACCGTCAGCAATGTCACCCACGCGGTGGGCTGGATGATATACACGCAGAGGGCAACCACGTTCCAGGCGGCAGGGAAGCCGACGAAGTAGTTGTCCTTGCTTTTCATATTCACATTGCAGAAGCAGAACAGCGACGACACCAGGATCACCGACACCGTGAACAGGTGGGTAAAGTCCGGCAGGTCGATATAGCGGTAGATAAACAGTGCCGGAATAAACACGTAGGTCAGGTAATCGATCACCAGGTCCAGCACCGAGCCGTCAAAGCTAGGCAGCACCGTGCTGACATTCACGCGGCGGGCCAGGGAACCGTCGACGCCATCGACCACCAGCGCCAGGCCCAGCCACAGCAGGCAAGCCTTGGGCGAGTTTTCCAGCAGCGCCAGTGTGGCGAGGAAGGCCAATACCACACCGGTGGCAGTAAAGCCGTGGGCGCCCCAGGCTTTCAGTCTGGCTACATGCAGGGTCGATATCACGGGCGGTTCTCCAAAGGGTGAAACGGGCCAGCCGACGCTGTGACAGCGTCGAGTCTGGCCAGGGAATGCAGGTATCGACCGGGAAGGGGGGGATAAGGTTCACCATCCCGGTAATTGCTTAGCGTAGCAAGCGTGGGACGTTTCGGCATCAGCCCTGGCGGAATACCAAGGCTTTCAAGCCACTTTGCCGATCGATATCCGGGAATTCCGGCGGGTTTTCCAGCCGTTCGACAAAGCGCAGGCCCGGTGCTTCGCGGGTGACGCCGTCGATCAGGAAGTCCTCGCCAAACGCCGGGTCATTCATGCACGCCAGCACTGTGCCTTGTGGCGTGAGCAACTCCGGCAGGCGGCGCAGCACGCGCTGGTAGTCCTTGGTCAGCAGGAAACTGCCTTTCTGGAAGGACGGCGGATCGATGATCACCAGATCATAAGGGCCGCTGTGAATGACCTTGGCCCAGGACTTGAATAAATCGTGGCCAAGAAAGGTCACGCGGCTCAGATCATGACCATTCAGGCGATGATTGTCGCGACCGCGGCTCAGGGCACCACGGGCCATGTCCAGGTTCAACACATGCTCGGCGCCGCCTTCGATGGCCGCCACGGAAAAACCACAGGTGTAGGCGAACAGGTTGAGTACCCGCAGCCCGTTGGCCTGTTCGCGCACCCAGTTGCGGCCGTAGCGCATGTCGAGAAACAGCCCGCTGTTCTGTTTTTTACCGAGGTCGATCAGGTAGCGCAGGCCACCTTCGGTAATGGTCAGCTCATCGATGGCGTCGCCCACCAGCCACTCGGTGGTGCTTTGTGGCAGGTAGCGGTGTTGCAGGGCCACCGTGTGGGCGCCGTACTGCGCCCATTCGAACTGAACCAGCAGCTGTTTCAACGCTTCCAGTTGCGCTGCCTCCGGTTCCTTGAACAGCGCGACCAGTACCACGCCCTGCAACCAGTCCACGGTCAGTTGCTCCAGGCCCGGCCAGCAACGGCCGCGCCCGTGGAACAGGCGCCGGGTTTCAGTTGGTGCGTTGGCCAGGGCGGTCAGCAGGTGGGCGTGCAGTGTGGCGAGGGAGTCTGGGTTCATCGTTGAGCGTCGTTCATTGAGCGGGCGGCATTTTAAACACAATGGCGGGGTTTCGGGGGGTTGGAGCACAACGTGCTGGGAAACGTCTGATTGGCAGCGATTCATGCTCAAAATACGCTTTGTCGCGCCTTACATCAGGCAAAAAATCCTCAGCCATCGACATAAACTGAAAAAAAAGCCTGGAGGTGCCCATGAATGGTTTCGCGAGTGCAGTGAATCACACCACAACGGATCAGCTCGCTGGTGATCAAGTCGAGCGGGACGAATGGCGGCGCTGACGGCTTCGGTCGCAGTGATACGCGGGCGGCGATTGAGAGCTATGGCCTCCAGGCGGAGCCTGCAGCTTCCTGGGTCTAAATGTGGGAGGGGGCTTGCCCCCGATTGCGGTGGGTCAGTGCCCCATAAGCTGACTGACACACTTCTATCGGGGGCAAGCCCCCTCCCGCATTTTAGTGTTGTGGTGTGTTTTAGAACGTGGCGACCAGGGCTGGCCCAAAGGCCTCTTTCAAGAACACGGGGGCGATATACCGCTGGTAATGCGCCTCGGACAGCAGGAAAAACTCGCGGTCAATCCCATCGCGCAAATCCGCCAGGCTGTGCTCGCGAAACTCCGGCAGCAACACCAGGCCATATGCATCAAGCTTGGTAATCACCCGCGCACCCCGGGCAATCAACTGGTAGGCCCAGCAATACGGCGACTGGTGCGGCATAAAGCGAATCTTGCGGCTTTCCAGTTGCTGGCGTAGGCGCTGAGGGTCGAACACGTCCAGCTTGGAGGTCATCACCTGCACCAGCAGTTGCTCAAGGCGCAACCACACGGCGTGCTTTTCCTCGGCGTTGTAACCATTCCACTGGATGACTTCATGGTGATAACGCTTGCACCCGCGGCAGACCAGGTCACCGTAAACGGTGGAGCACAGGCCGACGCAGGGGGTCTTGATGGTTTGATTGGGCATAAAAAACATCGGCAGGTGAAACAACACGGCCCCTGCAGGGGCCGTTTTTTCAATCAGTCCCAGCTCAACGCGCCGCCAGTCTGATACTCGATCACACGAGTCTCAAAGAAATTCTTCTCTTTCTTCAAATCCATAATCTCGCTCATCCATGGGAACGGGTTGGTCGTCCCTGGATACTCTTCCTTCAAGCCAATCTGCGACAGACGACGGTTAGCGATGAACTTGAGGTAGTCCTCCATCATCGCCGCGTTCATGCCGAGTACTCCGCGTGGCATGGTGTCGCGCGCGTA
>NZ_JAFCVO010000019.1:0-121729 GCF_049897085.1 Pseudomonas sp. PSPC3-2 | reverse complement strand
GCGATGTTGCTCGCGGCGCTGGGGATTTTTCTGCTGTGTGCCTTGCTGATCGACAACTTCCTCTCGCCGCTGAACATGCGCGGGCTGGGCCTGGCGATTTCCACGGTGGGCATTGCGGCCTGCACCATGCTGTTCTGCCTGGCGTCGGGGCACTTCGACTTGTCGGTGGGCTCGGTGATCGCCTGCGCCGGCGTGGTCGCGGCAATTGTGATGCGCGACACCGACAGCGTCATGCTCGGCATCGGCGCGGCGCTGCTGATGGGCCTGATCGTCGGGCTGATCAACGGCATCGTCATCGCCAAGCTGCGGGTCAATGCGCTGATCACCACGTTGGCGACCATGCAGATCGTGCGCGGCCTGGCCTATATCTTTGCCGACGGCAAGGCGGTGGGCGTGTCCCAGGATCAGTTCTTCGTGTTCGGCAACGGCCAGCTATTGGGCGTGCCGGTGCCGATCCTGATCACCATCGTCTGCTTCCTGTTCTTCGGCTGGCTGCTCAACTACACGACTTACGGGCGCAACACCATGGCCATCGGTGGCAACCCGGAAGCCGCGTTGTTGGCCGGGGTCAACGTGGACCGCACGAAAATCCTGATCTTTGCCGTGCATGGCCTGATCGGCGCGTTGGCCGGGGTGATCCTCGCGTCACGCATGACTTCCGGCCAGCCGATGATCGGCCAGGGCTTTGAGCTGACGGTGATTTCCGCCTGCGTGCTAGGCGGGGTGTCGCTCAGTGGCGGTATCGGCATGATCCGTCATGTGATCGCTGGGGTGCTGATTCTGGCGATCATCGAGAATGCGATGAACCTGAAGAACATCGACACCTTCTACCAGTATGTGATCCGCGGTTCGATCCTGCTGCTGGCGGTGGTGATCGACCGCATGAAGCAACGCTGAGCAGCTTCCTCTGCATTAGCGGAAGAACTCGCCGGGAGTGGCGTCGAATTGTTGGCGGAACGCGTTGATAAACGCCGACGTGGATTCATACCCACACGCCAACGCCACATCCGTCACCCGCTCGCCTTGCTCCAGGGCGGGCAGGGCGCTGAGCAGGCGCAAGCGCTGGCGCCAGGCGCGGAAGGTCAGCCCGGTATCACGCAAAAACAGGCGGCTGAGGGTTTTCTCACTGACTGCCAGCTTGCGGCTCCAATCCGCCAGGGTGGTGGGTTGCTCCGGGTGCAGGTTCAAGCTGCGATAGATCTGCCGCAAGCGCGGGTCCAGGGGCAACGGCAGCATCAAATCGACCTGGGGCGCCGCCGCCAGTTGGTCCAGTATCACCTGGGCGAGCCTGCCGTCCGGTCCCGCTTCGGCATATTCCACCGGCAGTTCACTGAAGCGGCGGATCAACTCGCGCAACAAACTGCTCACCGCCAACACCTGGCAACGTTCGTCCGCCCACCCGGTGACGCTGCAATCCAGGTACAGGCTGCGCATCTCCGTGTGCGGCGAGCTGTAGACCCGATGCGGCATGCCCGCCGGAATCCACACCGCGCGCTGCGGCGGCGCGACGAAGCGGCCGACGCTGGTCTGGATCTCCAGCACCCCGGAAATCGCGTAGGACAACTGCACCCACGGGTGGCTGTGCCGACGGGTCAGGGCGCGGTTGGGCAAGGATTCGGTGCGCCCGTACACCGGGCGTGGCAGGCTGGAAAGCCCGGGCACGCTGCGGCGGACGGTCTTGTCATGTCCTTTAGGCGGCATTTACTGGCTCATTGGCGTTAGTCGGTAATAAAGCGTTACGTTAGAGTCGTGATGACGCTCTTGGCAACCCCGGAAGATCCTGCTTATGACTCGCCCGCGCTTTCTGCCCGACAATTTCACCCTGACCCTGATCGCCACGGTGGTCCTCGCGTCCTTGCTGCCCGCCAGCGGCCAGACCGCCGTGGCCTTCGGCTGGGTGACTAACCTGGCCATCGCGCTGCTGTTTTTCCTGCACGGCGCCAAGCTGTCGCGCCAGGCCATCGTTGCCGGGGCCGGTCACTGGCGCCTGCACCTGCTGGTGTTCAGCCTGACCTTTGTGCTGTTCCCGCTGTTGGGCCTGGCGCTCAAGCCACTGCTGTCGCCGCTGATCGGCAAAGACCTGTACATGGGCATGCTCTATCTGTGCGCGTTACCGGCCACGGTGCAGTCGGCGATTGCCTTTACGTCGCTGGCGCGCGGCAATATCCCGGCGGCGATTTGCAGCGCGGCGGCGTCGAGCCTGTTCGGGATCTTCCTCACGCCGTTGCTGGTGACGCTGCTGCTGAATGTCCACGGCGAGAGCGGTTCGACCGTCGACGCCATGCTGAAAATCAGCGTGCAACTGCTGCTGCCGTTCATCGCCGGGCAGATCGCCCGCCGTTGGATCGGCGAGTGGGTCGGTCGCAACAAGGCCTGGCTGAAGTTCGTCGACCAGGGCTCGATCCTGCTGGTGGTCTACGGCGCGTTCAGCGAAGCGGTCATCCAAGGCATCTGGCAGCAGATTCCGCTGTGGGAACTGGGCGGCCTGGTGGTGGCCTGCTGCGTGTTGCTCGCCCTGGTATTGGTGGCGTCCACGCTGTTGGGCAAGGCCTTCGGCTTTAACCAGGAGGACCGCATCACCATCCTGTTCTGCGGTTCGAAGAAAAGCCTGGCCACCGGGGTGCCGATGGCTCAGGTGCTGTTCGCCGGGGCGACCATGGGCGTGTTGATCCTGCCGTTGATGCTGTTTCACCAGATCCAGCTGATGGTGTGTGCGGCGTTGGCGCAGCGTTATGCCCAGCGCCCGGAAAGCATTCCGGAACTGATGGGGCAGGTCGACCCGTGAGGGGGCTACGCTGATCCTGCCGAGGGCGATTTACCCCGGATGAGCGTCAACAGCCGAGCGAGAAACCTATAGAATGCTCGGCGGCGGCGCTTGTCCTGGGTGGCCGTTCGATCATCGTCAGAGTACCTCGCCCTTCAATGAGCCTTTCAACCGCAACGCCCCGTGCCAACTGGCAACCGGTCATCGCCCTCGCGCTGGCCGCCTTTGTGTTCAATACCACTGAATTTGTGCCCGTTGGCCTGCTCAGCGCCATCGGCGCCAGCTTCGACATGCCGATTGCCAGCGTCGGCCTGATGCTCACGATCTATGCCTGGATCGTGTCGCTGACCTCGCTACCGGTGATGCTGCTGACGCGCAACATCGAACGGCGCAAGCTGCTGATCGTGTTGTTCGGCCTGTTCATCGCCAGTCACATCCTCTCCAGCGTCGCCAACAGCTTTGGCCTGCTGATGGTCAGCCGGATCGGCATCGCCTTATCCCACGCGTTGTTCTGGTCGATCACCGCGTCCCTCGCGGTACGCCTGGCGCCGGCCGGCAAACAAGTACAAGCCCTCGGCCTGCTGGCCACCGGCACGTCGCTGGCGATGGTGTTGGGCATTCCCCTTGGCCGCCTGCTCGGCGAAGCGATGGGCTGGCGCACCACGTTCCTGGTGATTGCGGCATTCGCTGCGGCCCTGGTGTTCTGGCTAGCGCGGACCTTACCGCTGTTGCCGAGCCAGAACTCCGGCTCCCTGCGCAGCTTGCCGCTGCTGTTCAAGCGCCCGGCACTGGTGGCGCTCTACGTGCTCACCGCCCTGGTGATCACCGCGCAATTCACCGCCTACAGCTACATCGAACCCTTTGTCGAACGTGTCGCCGGCCTGAGCGGTAATGTCGTGACCCTGTTCCTGCTGGTGTTCGGCGGTGCGGGCATCATCGGCTCGCTGTTGTTCAGCCTGGTACACCGGTTCAGCCCGCATCTGTTCGTGGTCGGCGCGGTGTTCCTGCTGGCCGCGTGCCTGGCACTGATGCTGCCGTTGAGCGGGGCCGAATCCTACCTCGTCGGCCTGAGCGTGTTTTGGGGCATGGCGATCATGGGCTTCGGCCTGGCCATGCAGTCCAAAGTCCTGGTGCTCGCGCCGGACGCCACCGACGTGGCCATGGCGATGTTCTCCGGTATCTACAACGTCGGTATCGGCGGCGGTGCGCTGATGGGCAGTTGGGTCGGCAGCCACTTCGGCTTCGCCTGGATCGGCGCGGCGGGCGGCGTGTTGGCGGCGCTGGCGTTGATCGGCTATTGCCTGGCGATCCGGCGGTTTGGGCAGGGTGTCGCGCGCGACTAAAACCAGACAAATCTTACAAGGCGCCTTGGCGCCTGTTGCTACCGTCACCCAGGACCTCCCACATCCTGTGGTGACGGCGATTGCCACGCCCTTCGAGCAGGGCCGTGGCGTTTGAAAAGCAATGGAGTTGATTGTGCAAAAGCGTTTGACCGCAGAGTTTGCAGGTACCTTCTGGTTGACGTTCGGCGGGTGTGGCAGTGCCATTCTGGCGGCGGCATTCCCGGAACTGGGGATCGGTTTTCTGGGGGTGTCCCTGGCGTTCGGGCTCACCGTACTGACCATGGCCTACGCGGTCGGCGGCGTCTCGGGCGGGCATTTCAACCCGGCGGTGACCATTGGCCTATGGGCCGGGCGCCGCATTCCCAGCGTCGATGTGCTGCCCTACATAGCCGCTCAGGTCGCGGGTGCGATTGTCGCCGCCGCCGCCCTGTTTGTGATTGCCAGCGGGCAGCCAGGCTTTGAAGTGGGTGGTTTTGCCGCCAACGGCTATGGCCCGCTGAGCCCCGGCCAGTTCGACATGAAGGCGGCGTTGCTGGCCGAACTGATCGCTACGTTCTTCTTTGTGCTGATCATCATGCGCGTGACTGCGCCGGGCGCGGTTGCCGGTTTTGCGCCGATTGCCATCGGCCTGGCGCTGACCTTGATTCACCTGATCCTGATCCCCGTCACCAACACTTCGGTCAACCCCGCGCGCAGCACCGGGCCGGCGTTGTTCGCTGGCGTCGAGTACCTGGCGCAACTCTGGGCGTTCTGGCTGGCGCCAATTGCCGGTGGGGTGTTGGGTGCGTTGGCGGCGCGTGGGTTGGAGGAGCGCAGCCCGGCTTGAATCGAGAAAGGGGGGAATCAAGCGTATTCCCCCTGCTAACGGGGCCCGGCACGTAGCGAGAGACGACGCTGGCGCCCACTTGAAGACGCTGGCATCCGCCGGTTCACGCCTGTTCTTCGCCGCGCAACTGCACGCTCATCGCATCGCAACTCTGCGCCCAGTCGCTCAGCCACTGCGGCATGGGCGGCGAGGCTTCGTCCAACCCCAGCTCACGCACAAAATCCGCCGGGGGCAGGGTGCCCTTGGCTGAGCGGAACAGCCCGCGCATCACCACCACGCCGACCACCCGACCCTTGCTGACGAAACGGTGCTCCATCAGGCTCCACTTGTGGTCCCAGCCGAGCATGCGGGTGTGTACCTCGAACACCTCGAATAACTTGAGCTCGCGGCGAAACTTGCCCCAGGTATCGCCCACGATCGGCAGCGCCTTGTTGCGCAGAGCCACGCGAAACGCGCCGGTGCGCAAGACAAAATCCATCCGCGCAACGTCCGCCAGGGAAAAGTAGCGGCCATTGGTGACATGCCGGTTGATATCCAGGTCCAGCGGCCACACCCGCATGCGCACCACGGTGGTAGCGAGGCCATCGGCAGGTTTGCGCCAGGGGCGACGGCAGAGCATGTACAGCAATCGAAACCAGAGATTCATAGAGACGCCAAACAGTTAATCAGTGGCAGCACTGTAAGGGCGCGAAATCGGCTAAGGTAGGTGCGCAAATGACTTATTACATGCCAAAAGCGCAAAAAAGGTCCATGAATGCACATTACCTTGCTCCTGGCCGATCACTGTTCTACCGCCAGCGCCACCCTGGCCCTGGAAATGCTCAGCGCCGCCAACCTGTTTGCCGACAGCCCGCCCTTCGAGATCGTGGTCGCGTCCCTGGACGGCCAGGCCGTGAACGCCTGGGGCGGGCAGCGTCTGCAAGTGGACTGTTCGACTGCACAGATCGCGCAGACCGACCTGGTGTTGATCCCCGGCTTTCTCTTCACCTTAAAAGAGGCTTTGCCGACGTTTGCCGCCTTTGGCCCCTGGCTGCGCGAACAGCATGGGCGCGGCGCTGTGCTGGCTTCGATGTGTACTGCCGCCTTTGTGTTGGCTGAAGCCGGTGTACTGCAAGGTTTGCATGCCACCACTCACTGGGCCTTTGCCGAGCTTTTCCGGCGACGCTACGCGGACGTGATCCTCGATGACGCACAGATGCTCTGCGAAGAAAATCGCGTGATTACCGGTGGTGGTGCCAGTGCGGCGATGGACTTGATGCTCCACCTGATCCGCCGCTTCGGCTCGCCGGAACTGGCTCACACCTGTGGCAAATATCTACTGATCGACACGGTGCGCACGGTGCAGTCGGTGTACGCCATGTGGTCGTTGCCCAAGGGCCATGGCGACGCAGAGATACTGCGCGTGCAGCATTGGCTGGAGCAGCACTGCGCCCAGGCGCTGGTGATTGACGACGTGGCCCGGCGCTTTGGTTTTGGTGTGCGCAATTTCAAGCGGCGCTTCAAGGACGCCACCGGCTATACGCCGATCGCCTATGTGCAGACCCTGCGCCTGGAGCGCGCCAAGCAGATGCTGGAGTCGACGCGCATGACGCTCGAAAGCATCACCTACGCGGTGGGCTATGAAGACAGCAACTCGTTTCGGCGCCTGTTTCAGCAGCGGGTGGGGATGCTGCCGGCGGCGTATCGCAAGCGATTTCAAGCCAACAACCGATGAGCAGACGAAAAAAAACCGGCTGATCAGGCCGGTTTGGGGTGCTGCGCAAACAGCGCGGGGTCAGGCGTTGTTGCTGTGCAGGCGATCAGCGCCGCCTTCGGCCAGACCGCGTTCTTGCAGGCGATCAGCGCCGCCTTCGGCCAGACCGCGTTCTTGCAGGCGATCAGCGCCGCCTTCGGCCAGACCGCGTTCTTGCAGGCGATCAGCACCGCCTTCGGCCAGACCGCGTTCTTGCAGGCGATCAGCACCGCCTTCGGCCAGACCGCGTTCTTGCAGGCGATCAGCACCGCCTTCGGCGACACGACGTTCCAACAGCCGTTCAGCACCACCTTCAGCAACACGGTTGCCTTGCAAGCGATCCGCACCGCCTTCGGCGACGCGATTTTCGTTGAGGCGATCAGCGCCCCCTTCAGCGACGACAGGGTGGGCAAAAGCGTTTGCTGCAAGTACCGAGAAAGCGAGGCTAAGCAAGAGTTGGCGTTTCATGAGAGTGTGCTCCGAGTGTTTGATTAGGGTGTTGCCTGGTGTGGGTTTGATGTTACGCGTTGCCATTTTTAAGAGAACTTCATTGGGTTGATGGTGACTATCGACGCCAGCGATAGCCCGTGTGGGCGGGCTATCGCGCAGCGGTCACGGCATCTGCGGCAGTTCCAGGGGGCGCAGGTCAAACACCAGTACTTCGGCATCTTCACCGTGGCTCAGGTGGATCTGGCGCTCATCGCGCACGCGGGCACCGTCGCCTTCCTGCAGGCGCTGGCCGTTGATCTCGACGCTGCCACGGGCCACATGGATGTACGCGTGGCGGTCCGGCGCCACGTCCAGGCGTGCGCTTTCGTCGGCGTTGAACAGCCCGGCGTACACCCGTGCATCCTGACGCACGTGCAGGGAGCCGTCGGCGCCATCCGGCGCGATGATCAACTGCAAGCGGCCACGTTTCTGCGCTTCGCTGAAGTGCTCTTGCTGATAGCGCGGTTCTGCGCCGGCCACATTCGGCACGATCCAGATTTGCAGGAAGTGCACGCCACGGCTTTGGCTATGGTTGAACTCGCTGTGGGCTACGCCGCTGCCGGCGCTCATCAGTTGCACATCGCCGGGACGGATCACCGAACCGGTGCCCAGGGTGTCCTTGTGTTCCAGGGCACCTTCGAGCACATAGGAGAAAATCTCCATGTCGCGGTGCGGGTGCTGGCCGAAGCCACGGCCTGCCGCGACGCGGTCATCGTTGATCACCAGCAGGTCGGAAAAACCCTGTTCGGCGGGGTTCCAGTAGTTGGCGAATGAGAAGGTGTGGAACGACTTCAACCAACCGTGATTGGCGGCGCCGCGATCGGAGGCTTTGCGAAGGGTCAGCATGGTGGTGTCCTCACGTCTGAGCGGGCTGCGAAATGCAGGGCGCTTGCGTTGAGAAGAAGGTTACTGGTTACTTAAATATTCATTAAGAAGCTGATATTTGAATAACTGTCATGCTGAAGTTGACAGTCTCAGGCGTGGCATAATGGCCGCTGCCTTCCTTCCTGATGGACGTCTCTCTCTATGAACACCGTGGCCATGGCGCTGTTTCCAGACTTTCTCCTGCTCGACATGGCCGGGCCGCTTGAAGTGTTTTCGATTGCCAACCGCTACCTGCCGGCGGCGCAGCACTATCAGATCCTGACCGTCGGCACCGAGCCCGGCCCGCTGCGTGCGTCCAATGGCGTGGTCGTCCAGCCCGACCTGCTGCTGGCCCAGGCGCACGAGGCCTATGACCTGCTGCTGGTGCCGGGTGGCCCCGGTGCCTATAACGAATGCCACCCCGACCTGTTGCCCTGGCTCATGGCCGCCGCCCCGCGCGCGCGGCGCTTCGGCTCGATCTGCACCGGCGCCTTTGTGCTCGGGCATGCCGGGTTGCTCGACGGCCACCGCGTGACCACCCACTGGCATTACACCGAGCGGCTGATCAAGGCCTTCCCCCAGGCCATCGTTGAAACCGACCGCATCTACTTGCAGGACGGTCGCCTGATCACTTCGGGTGGGGTGACGGCGGGCATCGACCTGGCGCTGTCGGTCGTCGCTCAGGACCACGGTAAGCAGGTGGCGGTGGACGTGGCCAAAGTGCTGCTTGTGGTGATGAAACGCCAGGGCGGGCAGGCCCAGTTCAGCCCGATGACCGCCGCCGTGGCGCCCCAGGAAACCGCGATCACGCGGGTGCAGAACCAGGTGCTGGCGCATCTGGACCAGTCATTCACCATCGAATCCATGGCGGCGCTGGCGGGCATGAGTGCGCGGCACTTTGCGCGATTGTTCGCCAAAGAAGTGCAGATGACGCCCATGGCGTTCCTGCAAGGCGCGCGCATCGACCGCGCCCGGCACCTGCTGGAAACCACCGACCTGCCGCTCAAGACCGCGGCCTTTTACGCAGGCTTCGGCAGCGTGCGACATATGCGCTTTCTGTTCAGTGAAAAACTGGGCCTTAACCCCACCCAATACCGACAGCAGTTCAGTTAACGACAGGATGTCCGTCTCGCGCACCCGATTGTCCGTATCGCTCCCCGTACCAGCATTGCCCTGTCACGGCGAGCTGGCAAGATAACGGCAGGCCCATGGAAGAAGGATGCGCAGGCGCCCAAGCCCGGGTGTTTCAGCGCTTTTACGCAGATGAACAACGACCATGCGATGCGCTTTGGCCCTTACACCTTTCACCGCCAGCAGCGCCTGGTCAGCAAGGCGGGCATGCCTGTGCCGTTGGGCGGGCGCGCGTTGGATATCCTGGCGGTGCTGCTCGAAGCGCCTGGGCAATTTGTTCGCAAGGACACCCTGATCGCCCGCGTCTGGCCGTGCAGCGTGGTGGAAGAGAACAACCTGCGGGTGCATATCGCCGCCCTGCGCCGCGCATTGGGCGGCCGTCGCTACATTCTCAATGACCCCCAGCGCGGCTATTGCTGCGTCGCACCGCTGCAGGATGCCGCCCGCCACGTGCCAGCGCGGCACAACCTGGCGACCCGACTCAGCCCGTTGATCGGCCGCGACGAACTCTTGGGTGCGCTGGTCCGGCGCCTGTGCGGGCAACGCCTGATGACCTTGACCGGAGGCGCCGGCGTCGGCAAGAGCAGCCTGGCCCTGGCGTTGGCCGAGCGCGTGTTGCCGCGTTATCGCGACGGCGTGTGGTGGCTGGATCTGGCCAGCGTCGACGCGCCCACGGCAATCCTGCGCCACGTGGCCCAGACCCTTGGGCTCGAGGCGTGTGACAGTGCCTCGGCGTTATCCCGTCAATTGGCCTCGCGCCAGTTACTGTTGGTGCTCGATGGTGCCGACGTATTGCTCGGTGCCTGCCGTCATCTGGCGCGCGCGCTGCAGGCCAGCGCGCCCGGAGTGACGCTGTTGTTGAGCAGCCGCGAAGCCTTGCGGGTGCCCGGTGAATGGGTGCAGCGCGTGCCTCGATTGGCGCTGCCGATGCCGTCCGCCTGGGGCAGTGTCGAGCAGGCGATGGCCTACTCGGCGGTGCAGGTGTTCGTTGCGCGTGTACGCGCCAGTCAGCAAGGGTTTGCCCTGCGCTCCCAGGACTTGCCGGCGCTGCGCGATATCTGCCGCCGGCTCGACGGTATCCCTTTGGCCCTCGAACTGGCAGCAGCCCAGGTCGACGCCCTCGGCGTGCAGGGCTTGCAGGTGCAATTGCGCAGCAGCCTACAGGTACTGGCGCGCGGTCGGCGCACGGCGGTGGAACGGCACCGATCCCTGGCGGCGGCCCTGGATTGGTCATACGAGCGCCTGAGCCTGCCGGAGCGCTGGCTGTTCCTGCAACTGGGGCTGTTCAAGATGGCGGTGAGCTTGCCCGCGCTGACTCAGTTGATCGCCGGCACCGAGTTGGCCCACGCCGATCTGGCTTACCTGCTGCGGCGACTGGTCGACACCTCGCTGCTGAGCGTGGAACCCGGTCTCGGTCCCGAGCGTTATCGCCTGCTCAACAGCGTGCGCAGCTACGCCCTGGCGCAACTGCGCGACCCGCTGCAGGTGGCGCGTTTGCAGCAAGGGTATGGGCATTATCTGGGCGCGTTTTCAGGCCGGCCGTTTGTCTTGCAACTCGTCGAGCAGGCGGCGCACGCCGATTAGGTCCTGGGTGGCGAACCCTTCGGTGAATCGCGCGTAGACCGCGTTCAGCAACTCGCGGGCCGCTTGCCGGCGGTCTTGGCGCTGCCACAGCCGCGCCAGTGCGGTCGCGCTGCGTAACTCCCAGGCCAGGGCACCTTGCTGGTGCGCCAGGCCCAACGCGTCGAGCAGCAGTGCTTCTGCCGCCTGGGGATCGTCGATGTGCTCGGCGCGCACCCGCAAAACTTCCGCAGTACACCAGCCGGCCGCGCCGTTTCTGGCGCGCTCGAACATCGCCGCGTCCACCGCGCGCGCGTTGAAGGTCACCAGGGTGTCTGCGACCAGGCCGAGCCCGTGCATGTCTTGCTCTGGCGCCGTGCCGGCGTAGTGTCGGGCCCAGGTGTGAAACAGCTGCACCGCGTGTTTTTGCGCTTGTTGCATCAACAGGTCCAGCAGTGAACGCGCCGTGGTCGCGTCGCCGTTGTAGCGGGCGATGACCACCCCGGCCAGGGCCAGGGTGTAGCAGATCGAGGTGCCATGGTTGATTTGCAGCGCCAGTTCCAGGGCCTGGTTCGCGGTGCGCCAGGCGCGCTCCGGGAAGCCCCGCAGCCACAGGATGCGGGCGAGGATCGTCAGTGAGGCCACGCTCTGGTCGTACTGCACGCCGAAGCCATGGGTGAACCGGTTCAGATGGCCGCTGTGGGCCATGCGCTGGATCACCTGTTCGCCATTGTGCTGGGCCAATGCCTGGTCACCCGCAAAGTGCTGGGCCAGTACCCGCAGGCGTTGGGCGCTGAGGTCGAGCAAGGGAGCGGCCTGGGGGCTGAGTTGATCAAAGTGCAGGCTTTGCGCAAGCGCCTGGCGATAGTTGCCGCAACACAGGTTGACCGCCATGTGGCCCGACACCGCACGCAACTGGCCGCTCAGGTCATTGTTCGTTTCGGCCAGGCGCCGCGCGCAGGCAAAGGCGTCAATGGTCTGCGGCGTACCGCCCTGGGTGTGATACGAAAAACTGCCCAGCGCCAGTTGCAACGCCATGTGCAGGTGCGGGTTCGGCGCCGGCGATTGCGCCAGCCGCGCGAGCGCCTTGCCCACGTACAGCCCGTGCTCCCTCAGCAGTGACAGCTCCTGCCACAACGGCATCGCGCTGACCGTCAGGCGAATCCCCAACAGGTGCGCGCCCTGGTCGCTCAGGCCCCAATCCAGTGCGGTGCGGATGTCTTCGCGCAGGGGCGCATAGCGGTCGATCCAGTGCTGGGTCGCGGTCCGTTCCCAATCTTCCCGTGCCTGTTCCATCAAGGCCAGGCAGCGTGCGGCGTGGCGTTCGCGGGTGGTGTCGAGTTCAGCGGCCACGCTGAGCTTTTCCAGGGCGTAGGTGCGGGTGATGTCGAGCAGGCGGTAGACCATCTCGTCATCTCCGGGCTCGACATTGAGCAAGGACTTGGCCACCAGTTGGGTGATCGAACCCAGCACCTCGGCCGGTGCGATCTGCTCCCCGGCGATCACCGCCGCCGCGCTGGCCAGGCTGAAGCCGCCGCGAAACACCGCCAGGCGGCGCAGGCAGATCTGTTCGCAGGGCGAGAGCAGGTCGAAACTCCAGTCCAACGTGGCGCGCAAGGTCTGCTGGCGGGGCAGGGCGCTGCGGCGGCCACGGGTCAGCAGGCGAAAGTTGTCTTCCATCTGCACCAGCAGGCCTGGCAGGCCGAAGCGTTCGATCTGCGCCGCCACCAGCTCGATGGCCAGCGGGAGACCGTCGAGGCGCTGGCAGATATCAATCGCCAGCGGCAGTTCGGCTTCGCTGAGCGCGAAGCTGTCCTGATGGGACATGGCCCGTTCGATCAACAGTTGCAGGGCCGGATAGCCCAGGGCCTGGGCACGGTTGCCGGTGGCGGGCGGGCAGGCCAGCGGCTCCAGGCGCTGCACATATTCACCCTCGGCACGCAGTGCTTCACGGCTGGTGGTGAGGATGTGCAGGTCGGGCGCACGGCGCAGCAGGGTTTCGCTGATCAGCGCGATGTCGTCGAGCAGGTGTTCGCAGTTGTCGATCACCAACAGCAACTGGCGCGCCTGCAGGCTGCGCGCCAGGGTGAGCAGCGGCGCGTGTTCGGCGGGTGTGAGGTCGAGCAGGGCGGCGAGGTTGGGCAGGATCATCGACGGCGCGCTGAGGGGCGCCAGGTCCAGCAGGCGAATACCGTCGCGGTAATGCCCGATCAACAATTCGGCGACGCGCAGCGCCACCGTGGTCTTGCCGATGCCCCCCGCGCCGGTCAGGGTGATAAAACGTTGTTGCGGCAATTGCTGCACCAGCGCATCGATCAGCGCCTGGCGGCCGATCATCCGCGTGCGGCGCAGCGGCAGGTTATGGGCCTGGCTTTGGGGAATGCCGTCGGCTGGAATCGTCATCGGTTCGATGCTCAGTGGCGCCACAAAACTGTAACCGCGCTGGGCCACGGTGACGATATAGCGCTGCCCGGCCTGGCCATCGCCGAGGGCCTTGCGCAACGCCGCCATATGCACCCGCAGGTTGCCGTCTTCGACCACGCTTGTGGGCCAGACCCGCGCGATCAGTTCCTGCTTGCTCACCACATTGCCGGCCTGTTCCAGCAGGATCAGCAGGATCTCCACCGCCCGCCGTCCCAGGCGCAGCGGCCGGCCCGCCTCCAGCACCAGGCGTTGACGCGGGTGGATCCGGTACGGGCCGAAGTGCACGGCCTGTTCGCTGAGGTCGCTCATGCCTGCGCATGCTCTGAGACAAGGGGCCGCCCAGCATATTCCACGCGTGCAGCGAGCACTAGGCCGCAATGACCTGCTTGTGGCGCAGTTGGTGATTGCGCCAGGTCATCGGGTTGACGCCTTCGCTGCGGGTGAACATATGGCAGAAGTGCGCCTGGTCGCAGAAGCCACATTCCAGGCTGATTTGCGTCAGGCTCAAGGAGGAACCGGTGATCAGCTCCTTGGCGCGCTGGATACGCTGTTGGCGAATCCATTCCTGCGGCGACAGCCCGGTGGTGCATTTGAAGGCGCGGGAAAAATGGCTGCGCGACAGTGCGCAGGCCTGGGCCAGGTCGGCAATCGTCAGGCTTTCGCCGAGGTTGGCGAGGATCAGTTGCTTGGCGATACGCTCGCGCCGGGAGCAGAGGCCGCCGGTCGCGCAAATGCTTGGAGCACAATGCTCAAGTCGGGCCATGACGAATATCCGTGGTCGATGGGAGCGTTCCCGGTGAATGGATGCAGTGTAGACGGCCTCATTCTTGGTACAGGGCCGTCCGGCTGACGAGTTAATCGTTGTTAATTTCGCCCGGTGCGGGTGAAAAAAAGACAGCACAGGTGTGCAATCGCGCTCGCCTGCCGCGTGCTTAGCTAGTGCTCTGCTAACTGTTTGGATACCGCCATGAACCGCAACGACCTGCGCCGTGTCGACATGAACCTGCTGGTGATTTTCGAAGCGCTGATGTTCGAGAAGAACCTGACTCGGGTCGCTGAAAAACTCTTCATAGGGCAACCGGCGGTGAGTGCGGCCCTGGGCCGTTTACGTGATTTGTTCGACGACCCGTTGCTGCTGCGCAACGGGCGCGGCATGGAGCCCACGCCACGTGCAATGGCGATACTCAAGGAGCTGCAACCGGCCATGGACACCATCTCAAGCGCCGTCAGCCGCGCCAAGGATTTCGACCCTTCCACCAGCTGTGCGGTGTTCCGCATCGGCCTGTCCGATGACGCCGAGTTCGGCCTGTTCCCGCCGTTGCTCAGCCAACTGCGTGACGAGGCACCGGGGATTATCCTGGTGGTGCGCCGCGCCAATTACTTGTTGATGTCGTCGCTGTTGGCCAGTGGCGAGATCACTGTTGGCGTCAGCTACACCACGGATCTGCCGGCCAATGCCAAGCGCAAGAAACTGCGCGACATACCGTGCAAGGTACTGCGCGGCGATGGCGGCATAGCACCGCTGACCCTGGACGAATACTGCGCGCGGCCCCATGCCATGGTGTCGTTCTCGGGGGACTTGAGCGGCAATATCGACCTCGACCTGGCGCGTATCGGCCGAGCGCGCCGGGTGGTGCTGGCGGTGCCGCAATTCAGCGGATTGCGTGCGTTACTGGCGGGCACGCAGATCATCGCGACGGTGCCGGACTACGCGGCGTGTGCCTTGACCGAAGGCACCACGTTGCGCGCGCAAGCCCCGCCGTTTGCAATCGACGCAGCGGAGTTATCGATGGTGTGGAGCGGGGTGCATGACAACGACCCGGCGGAGCGTTGGTTGAGGAGCCGGATCAGCGCGCACATGTCCACTTTCCCTGTGTAGGCGCCCCCTGAAAGGTCGCCCCGCCAAACAGCACAAACATCCAATTCCGAATCGCCCGTCGCCGCCAAACTCCCCCCATCGCTCAGCTCTCCAGGGGGGAAGAACACACCATGAACCCAACACCCGAAACCAGCCCCGACGAAGTCGTCACCCTGATCGTCAAACACCGGATCAAATCCGGCAGCGAGGCTGACTACGAAGCCTGGCTACGGCGCATCGTGCGCATCGCTGGCGAGCGTCCCGGCCATCTCGGTGTCGACGTCGTGCGCGGTAAACAAGGTGGCCTGGCGCTGTTCACCTGCGTGTTGCGCTACCGCTCCATCGACGACCTGCAACGCTGGCTCGACTCCCCCCAGCGGCACACCCTGATCGAAGAAGCCGCGCCGATGTTGGCCGACGGCGACCAAACCGAAATCGGTGCGGTCAACGAGTTCTGGTTCACGCCGCAAACCGACAGCGTCGCCAAACCGCCGCGCTGGAAACAGGCCGTGGTCACCCTGTGTGTGATCCTGCCGCTGACCCTGCTGGTGCCGATCGTGTGGGGGCCGATATTGCGCCTGCACCCGTTGCTGTCCAACTACCTGGTCGCCACCTTTCTGGTGACGGTGACCATTGTGGTGCTGGTGGTGTACCTGCTGATGCCGGCGGCTACCCGCTTGTTCGCTCCCTGGCTTGAAGCCTCTGTAAAGGAAACCCTATGAACGCCGATCTGATTCTGTTCAATGGCCAGTTCCACACCGTGGACCGTGAAAACCCGCGCGCCACCGCCGTCGCCATTCGCCAGGGGCGCTTCGTGGCCGTGGGCACCGACGGTGAAGCCATGGCCCTGCGTGGCAGCGCCACCCAGGTCATCGACCTCAAAGGCCGCACGGTGATCCCCGGCCTTAACGACTCGCACCTGCACCTGATCCGTGGCGGCTTGAACTACAACCTCGAACTGCGCTGGGAAGGCGTGCCGTCCCTGGCTGACGCGCTGCGCATGCTCAAGGATCAGGCCGACCGCACCCCCACGCCGCAATGGGTACGCGTGGTGGGCGGCTGGAACGAATTCCAGTTCGCCGAAAAGCGCATGCCGACCCTGGAAGAACTCAACCAGGCGGCGCCAGACACCCCGGTGTTCGTGCTGCACCTGTACGACCGCGCCTTGCTCAACCGCGCCGCCTTGCGCGTGGCCGGCTACACCAAGGACACGCCCAACCCGCCGGGCGGCGAGATCATGCGCGACAGCCACGGCAACCCCACCGGCATGCTGGTAGCGCGGCCCAACGCAATGATTCTCTACTCGACCCTGGCCAAGGGGCCGAAACTGCCGCTGGAATACCAGGTCAACTCGACCCGCCAGTTCATGCGCGAACTCAATCGCCTCGGCCTCACCAGCGCGATCGACGCCGGCGGCGGTTTCCAGAACTACCCCGATGACTACGCGGTGATCGAGCAACTGGCCAAGGACGAACAGCTGACGGTGCGTATCGCCTACAACCTGTTCACCCAGAAGCCCAAGGAAGAACTCAGCGACTTCAAACACTGGACCGGCAGCGTCACCCTGCACCAGGGCGACGACTACCTGCGCCACAACGGCGCCGGCGAGATGCTGGTGTTCTCGGCGGCGGATTTCGAAGACTTCCTCGAACCGCGCCCGGACCTGCCGCTGAGCATGGAGCAGGAGTTGGAGCCGGTGGTACGCCACCTGGTGGAGCAGCGCTGGCCGTTCCGCCTGCACGCCACCTATAACGAATCGATCTCGCGCATGCTCGACGTGTTCGAGAAGGTCAACCGCGATATCCCGTTCAATGGCTTGCCGTGGTTTTTCGACCACGCCGAAACCATCACCCCACACAACATCGAGCGCGTGCGCGCCCTCGGCGGCGGGATTGCGATCCAGGACCGCATGGCGTTCCAGGGTGAGTACTTTGTCGAGCGCTACGGCGCCAAGGCCGCCGAAGCCACGCCGCCGATCAAGCGCATGCTCGCCGAAGGCGTGCCGGTCGGCGCGGGCACCGATGCCACGCGGGTCTCGAGCTACAACCCGTGGACCTCGCTGTACTGGATGGTCAGCGGCCGCACCGTGGGTGGCCTGGAGCTGCACGCCGAAGGCCTGCCGCGCCTGACCGCGCTGGAACTGTTCACCCATGGCAGCGCCTGGTTCTCGTCCGAACAGGGCAAGAAGGGCCAGATCAAGGTCGGCCAGTTGGCGGATGTCGCCGCGCTGTCGGCGGATTTTTTCAGCGTCGATGAAGAGGCCATCAAGTGGATCGAGTCGGTGCTGACCGTGGTCGGCGGCAAGGTGGTGTACGGCGCCGGCGACTTCGAAGATTACGCACCGCCGCGCGTGCCGGTGCTGCCGGACTGGTCGCCGGTGGTCAAGGTGCCGGGGCACTGGCGTCCGACTTCGGCGTTGCAAGCCCAGGTTCACCAGTGCAGCGGCCCGTGCGGCGTGCATTCCCATCGCCATGAAAAAGCACGCCTTTGCAGCGTGCCGGTCAGCGACTTCCAGGGTTTCTGGGGCGCGTTTGGCTGCTCGTGCTTTGCGTTTTAATCAACCCACCTCTTTTCACAAACAGGAGCTACTCCCATGACTTACAAACGCCTGAATAAAGATGACGCAGTGGTGCTGTTGGTGGATCACCAGACCGGTCTGATCTCCCTGGTGCAGGATTTCTCCCCCAACGAATTCAAGAACAACGTGCTGGCCCTGGCCGACGTGGCGAAGTTCTTCAACTTGCCGACCATTCTCACCACCAGCTTTGAAAGCGGCCCCAACGGCCCGTTGGTACCCGAGCTCAAAGCCCTGTTCCCGGACGCGCCGTACATCCCGCGCCCTGGCCAGATCAACGCCTGGGACAACGAAGACTTCGTCAAAGCGGTGAAGGCCACCGGCCGCAAGCAGATCATCATTGCCGGTGTGGTGACGGATGTGTGCGTCGCGTTCCCGACCCTGTGCGCCCTCGCCGAAGGCTTTGAGGTGTTCGTGGTCACCGATGCTTCCGGCACCTTCAACGAAACCGTGCAACAGGCTGCCTGGGCCCGTATGACCGCTGCCGGTGCGCAACTGGTGAACTGGTTCTCCGTCGCCTGCGAGCTGCAAGTTGACTGGCGCAACGACATGGAAGGCCTGGCCAACCTGCTGTCGCCGCGCATCCCCAACTACCGCAACCTGATGAACAGCTACTCGGCGTTCACCGCCAAGTAACCCGACCTCACGAATGTAGGTAATCAATGTGGGAGGGGGCTTGCTCCCGATGGCGGTGGGTCAGTCACGCATGCATTGGCTGACACCCTGCTATCGGAGGCCCCCTCCCACATTTGATGGTGTTGGCACATTAGGTTTGTGGTCACCGATGCTTCCGGCACCTTCAGCGAAACTGTGCAACAGGCTGCGCGCATTCCCCACTACCGCAACCTGATGAACAGCTACTCGGCGTTCACCGCCAAATAACCCGACCTCACGAATGTAGGTAATCAATGTGGGAGGGGGCTTGCCCCCGATGGCGGTGGGTCAGTCACGCATGCATTGGCTGACACCCTGCTATCGGGGGCAAGCCCCCTCCCACATTTGATTGTGTACACACATTAGGTTTGTGGTCACCGATGCTCCGGCACTTTCAGCGAAACTGTGCAACAGGCTGCGCGCATTCCCCACTACCGCAACCTGATGAACCGCTCCTCGGCGTTCACCGCCAAGTAACCCGACCTCACGAATGTAGGTAATCAATGTGGGAGGGGGCTTGCCCCCGATGGCGGTGGGTCAGTCACGCATGCATTGGCTGACACCCTGCTATCGGGGGCAAGCCCCTTCCCACATTTGATGGTGTTCACACATTGGGTTTGTGGTGTGGCCACTGACAGGCTATAAATCAGCCCATCGTCCACCGAGAAGCGACAATGAATCCCTTCGAAGACATGCGCCTGTTTTGCCAGGTCATGGAATCCGGCAGCTTCACCGCCGCCGCCGAACAACTGGGGCTGTCCAAGCAATTTGTCAGCCGTCGTCTGATCCAGCTCGAAGACCGCCTCGGCGTGCGCTTGCTCAACCGCTCCACCCGCCGCCTGGATGTCACGCCCCTGGGGCAGAGTTACTACGAATCGGCCTTGCGCCTGCTCGGTGAAGTCGAGCAAGTGGAGCAGGGCATCGCCGGCCAGAACAGCGAGCCACGCGGCACAATTCGCCTGAGTGCGCCGTTGTCGTTTGCCATGGCCCACCTGGGCTGCCTGCTGCCGGCGTTTTTGCAGCGCTATCGGCAGGTATCGGTAGAAGTCGATCTGAGCGACCGTCCCGTGGACTTGATCGGCGAAGGCTACGACCTGGTGTTGCGCATTGGCATTCTCGAAGACTCCACCCTGATCGCCCGGCGTATCGCCAGCGTGCAGCGCGTGTATTGCGCCAGCCCCGAGTACCTCGCGTTGCACGGTACACCGCGCAAACCTGACGACCTGGCCGACCACGATTGCCTGCCCT
This sequence comes from Pseudomonas sp. PSPC3-2, assembly GCF_049897085.1. Taxonomy (NCBI): domain Bacteria; kingdom Pseudomonadati; phylum Pseudomonadota; class Gammaproteobacteria; order Pseudomonadales; family Pseudomonadaceae; genus Pseudomonas; species Pseudomonas sp. PSPC3-2. Next base: position 102,261 of record NZ_JAFCVO010000019.1, on the reverse strand, counting down.
ACGGCCACGGCCGCCAAGTGCAATGGCGGTTCCAGAGCAAGGGCAAGCTGCAGTCGCTGAACGTCAGCGGGCGCATGCGCGTGAACAACGGCGAGCTGCTGCGCGACACCGCTATCGCCGGCCTGGGCATCACCTACCTGCCAACCTTTATCATCGCCGAGGCCTTGAAGGATGGGCGCCTGGTGACGCTGCTGGAAGACTTCGCCCCCGACGCCCTGACCCTGTCGGCGTTGTACCCGCAGCACCGGCAGAGTTCGCGGCCGGTGCAGGCGCTGGTGGACTTTCTGCGCGAGCGCCTGGCTAGCGGCTGCTGACCCCAAGGTGCTGGACGGCTGTCACCCGCTGTTTATCCGGCCGTCACTGGCGGCGGCGAATACGTTCCGCTACCCGCCGAGGATCGTTGAAGGCAGGGCGGTTGCGGTGCCGGCGGTGCGTAATACCTTTCACTACCGCATTCAGTAGGGGCCGTCGCCGGCCCGGGCCTTGATCGTGGACTGATGATTAGCCTCCCGCAGCGGTTGCAGCTCAGCGGCCGGAGATCGTGAAAGGGTTCGCTTACCTCCGCCTGGAGAAGGGGAGGTGCGGCGTTCACGTTATGTCCATTGCATTGGGTGGCGTGTCGGTCTGTCTTGGCGAGCCCGCAGGATCAGGTACGAAAGCGCCCCACCAGCCCGCTCAGTTCGGCGGCCAACTTCGACAGTGCATGGCTTGCCGCGTTGGTCTGCAAGGCGCCCGCTGCCGATTGCGCCGACAGGTCGCGGATCGCCACGAGGTTGCTGTCCACCTCACGGGCAACCTGGGCTTGCTCTTCGGCTGCACTGGCAATCACCAAGTTGCGCTCATTGATCTGGCCGATGGCGGCGAAGATATCCTCCAGCACTACCCCCGACGCCTGCGTGATCTCCAGCGTGCCTTGCGCCCGCGCTGTGCTGCTGCGCATCGAATCCACCGCCTGTTCGGCAGTGCTCTGCACGCTCGCAATCATCTGCTCAATCTCGCGGGTCGACTCCTGAGTGCGGTAGGCGAGGGTGCGCACCTCGTCGGCCACGACCGCAAACCCCCGACCGGCTTCACCCGCCCGGGCAGCTTCGATCGCTGCGTTGAGGGCCAGCAGGTTGGTCTGCTCCGAGACGGCTCGGATCACGTCCAGCACCTTGCCGATGTTGCGCACTTCATCGGCGAGGTGCTGGATACGTTCGGCGCTGCCCTGAATCTCGGCGGTCATCGATTGCGTACCGCTGATGTTCTCGCGTACCTGCTGACGGCTTTTTTCTGACAGCGTATTGGAGGCGGTGGCCGCTTGCGAAGTAGACACCGCGTTGCGCGCCACTTCTTCGACCGCACTGGTCATCTGGTTAACGGCGGTCGCAGCCTGTTCCAGCTGCATGTCCTGCTGCTGGAGGCCGCGGTTGCTTTCTTCGGTGACGGCGTTGAGTTCTTCAGCGGCCGAGGCCAACTGCGTGGCTGAGTCAGCGATCTGGATCAGTGTTTCACGCTGGCTGGCCTGCATGCGTTGCAGCTCAAGGAACAACTCGCCAATTTCGTTGCGGCCAGGCGAGACGACCTCGCGGGTCAAATCGCCCCCGGCAATGCGCTTGAAGTGCTCGCCGGCCGCGCGCAATGGGCGCAGGACGGTGCCCGAGATGAATATCCAGCAGACGACAGCAAGCGCCAGGGTCAGCAGGATCAAGGCAATGGCCAGGGTTTGCGAAGTCTGTAGCCGCGCAGCCGCCTGCGTGTTGATCTCCTGAGCACGCGCATCCAATGCGCCGACCAGCTTCATGCGAATGTCCTGGAGCTTGGTCATGCTGTTGCCGGCATCGATGTTGACTTGAAAATACTGTTCGGCGGAGCGCGCGCGAGCGGCCGCGCGCTGACCGACGATGGCCGTGCCGTATTCGGCGAACGCACGCTTGAGATCTTCAGCGAGGGCCTTCAACTTCGGGTCACGCAAGTCTGTGGTAGAGGCATTGACCTTGGCGATGGCTTCACTCCAGATCGCCTCGCTGCGAACCAGCCTGGCTTCAGCGTCATCGAAACGCCCGCCGACGGTCTCGATGAACGCCGAGGACACGTTGGCGCTGGTACGGATTGCCAGCAGCAACGCATTGTTGATGCCGTCGATTTGTCGCGAGGTACGCCCCAACTCGTCAATCTGATCGTAGCTGAGTACCGCCGACCGCCAGCCGTTAAGGGTCGAAAACAACAGTGCAATGGCGAACAGCAGTAGCACCCCGATCATGCCGGTGCGAATTTTTAGATGGGCAAACATGGGAGTACTCCGCGGACCACTTGATTGATATTGATCGAACTATCCGCATTCATCCCCGGAACTTAAATGGCAGAAGTGGAAACCCGTTCGATTATCGAACCAAGCGTTCAAGGCGGGCGCGGCCTGAGTGGGGGTTGCGACGCAGCCCTTTCACCCGCTTCGCTGACAAACCGTATGGCATGCCCGCAAGGCTTCAATCCAGCAGGCGGCTGACCTCCCGCAGACGCACATAGGTGCAGCGTGCGGCGTTGCAAGGGCTTTAGTCTGACCGTAGATAACGTTGTATTTTTCCCAGGCCTGCGGTCAGATGGGCGCGGAAAATTGGTGGGTCAGGTTGGTCACTCATGCGCGCAGAACTCGCACACTATGGCGGTATTACCGTCATGATTCCGGCCGCGCTGGTCATCGCTGTGTGGCTGCGCTATTCGTCGCCGCTGGCGCTCAGGTGGTGGGTAGTCACCGTCACGTGCACCTATTCAATCGTGGCGTTCAGCAAGTTGCTGTTCAAGGGGTGGGGCGTTTCGTTTCAACACCTTGATATTGCCGTGCTCAGTGGGCATGCCATGAACACGTGCCTGATGGTCACGGTGGCAATGAGTTTGATTGCACGCCGGTTCAACCCGGCCTTTCGCTGGCCGGCGGCGATCGCCGGATTAATCGCTACCGGCTGGTTCAGTGCTTATTGTGTCGCGCCGTATATTCACCCTCTGAACGAGGCGCTGGCGGGCGGGTTATTGGGCGCTGTGGCTGCGCTGGCTTTCTTGTGGCGAATAGACGTCGCGCCGGTCAATGTGCCGCCGTCGCTGATCGGCGCTGGGGTAGTGGTCGTGCTATTGAGTGCGCTGGCGCCCAAGTACAACGCCGAGCGCCTGCTTAACCATTTAGCCGTCAGCGTCTCGGGGGCGCAACACGCCCACCAGGAGCCCGCGTGGCGTGTCGGTTCCGGGCCGATCAAGGCCGAATAAGGCGCCACCCTCGCTGTTTCAAGGCATAGGCGCGCCTTGACTGGCCGTACAGGTTCACGAGTGCCCCTCGGCGCTGAAGATGTTCGCCAGTAACTCGTCGGTCTTGGCTTGCATGAAATGGCGGTCGCCACGGCTTTCTACGCACAGGCATACGGACAGGGCATTACTGACTTGCAACTTGAAGCGCCAGTCAGCGAAGACCATGGACAGTCCGGAGCCGGACTCGTCGAAGTCTAAAGAGTTGCCGGCATATAACACCTGCATACGCTCTACTACCGTTGTCGAGTTATCGACGTTGAGATGAATGTTTCCCGAAGAAGGGAATAGGCCAATACGCTCTACGAGTAACTTTGAACTTTTCATGGCCGTGCCCCGTCGCTATGTTCAGTGGGCACTTTATTCTGAAGAAGAACAAAAGTAAGCGAATGTTATTTTTAGTCAGCCAGTAGGCGGTTATGTTATTTATTGTCTGTCTCAATCGATGGTCGGATCTTGTCGCCTGTGAACATAATTGCCGGGCTTGTTTCAGAGTGCTGTGTGCTGGCGTTGATGTTTTCTATTCTTTGCTTTGGCTGATCAGTACTTTGCGGTGTGTGGGAGATGGCATTGTTTAATAAGGTTTTGATTGTGTGCGTCGGCAATATTTGTCGCAGCCCTATGGCTGAAAACTTGCTGCGTGCCGCACTCGCTTCGAGCGATATACAGGTAAGTTCGGCTGGGCTGGCGGCGCTGCATCAACACCCGCTGGAGGCCACGGCTTCACGGGTGCTGGAAGAGCATGGGCATACTTCTCAACCGCATCAGGCGCGCCAATTGACGAGCGCGGTGGTGAGCGATGCGGACCTGATTCTTGTAATGGAACAGTGGCAAATCGAGGAGGTGCTCAAACTCGCGCCCGTCGCTCGAGGCAAGGTTTTCCTGCTGGGGAAGTGGCAGTGTAATAGAGAGATCAAAGACCCTTACCGGCAAGGCAAACCCGCTTTTATACAGGCTTATGTATTGATCGAGCAAGCAACTGATGCGTGGGCGCAATTGTTGGCTGGTTGATGTTGTCTAGAGGTTATTTAAAGTCTGAGATGATCGCTTGAAGCCTCTACTGGAATATTGGGAAAGTGGTTCGTGAGTTGAGCGTCAAGTGTTGGGGCGGTTGTGTTGTCAGGTGCTAGTTAGCGTGTGTGTATCGAGTGTAGCCGTTGTACGTGCATGGAGCCGGGCGTCTTGCACCCTGTGCCATTCCTAGACTATTTGTAAGAAAAAGAACTGACTTATGCAATCAGCAACTGCGGTAACTTCACAGCATTCTGATGACACCGATTTGGACTTTATGGCCCTGGTGGGTACGCTGCTGGATCATAAATGGTTGATCGGTGGAATCAGTATTGCCTTTATGGCCCTTGGCGCAGCCTATTCGGTGTTGACGCCGCCGATCTATCAGGCGACCGCGTTAGTTCAGGTCGAGCCGAAGAAGGGCGACATGCTGGGCTTCTCGGATGTTGGCAGCCTACTGGGCAAAGAATCGCCGACGGTGACGGAAGTCGAACTCATCCGCTCCCGGATCACCATCGGGACCGCCGTTGATAATCTGAACCTGGACCTTGAGGTCAAACCCAAGCGTTTCCCGTTGGTGGGGGACTTTGTCGCCCGTCGTTTCAAGCCCGCTGGACAGGATGCTGTGGCTGCACCCTGGTTGGGATTGAGCAGCTTCGCCTGGGGTGGGGAGGAACTGAAGTTTTCCGAGTTGCGCCTTCCCGCCAATCTGCTGGGCCAGGAGCTGACGCTGACCGCCGGCAGCGCCGGCAGCTTCACGCTGTCGGACCAGGACGAGGCTATTTTGCTTGAGGGCCAAGTGGGTCGTTTCTACGACAGCAACGGCATCAAGCTACGTGTCGAACAGCTTCGCGCCAATCCAGGCACGTCTTTCAGCGTTGTCCGCTCACCGCGCCTGAGCAGCATTTTGCGCTATCAGAAATTGCTCGACGTGGCAGAACGCGGTAAGGAGTCGGGCATTATCGGGCTGGCGCTGGAAAGCGCGCGCCCTGGCGATGCGATTCAAGTACTCAATGAGGTCGCACGCATCTATGTGCGGCAAAATATTGACCGTACTTCGGCAGAAGCCGCGCAAAGCCTGGCGTTTCTTAAGGGCCAACTGCCGCAAGTGCGCAAGGATGTCGAACAGGCGGAAGCGGCGTTAAATCAATTTCAGATCCGCAACAAGACCATCGATATCAGCCTGGAAGCGAAAGCGATCCTGGATCAGATCGTCGCGTTGGACGCCAGCATCTCCGAACTCAAGATGCAGCAGGCGGAAATAGAACGTAAGTTCACCCCTCAGCATCCCGTGTACAAAGCGTTACTGACTCAATTGGCAGAGTTGACCGCGCGCCAGGATGAGTTGGCCAAGAAGGTCGAGAGCCTGCCCACCACCCAGCAGGAGCTGCTGAGCCTGACCCGCGATTTGAAGGTCAGCACCGAGATCTACACGCTGCTGCTGAACAAGTATCAAGAGTTGGACGTGATGCGCGCCGGCACCGTGGGCAATGTGCGGCTCATTGACACCGCCGATGTTGATTTGAGAAATCCGGTCAGGCCGCAGAAGGCGCTGATCATCGTGATTGCCACACTGCTTGGGGCCTTTGTCGCAATCGCATTGGTGATGTTTCGCAAAGCGCTCAACCGCGGCGTTACCAACCCCAATGACCTGGAAAAGCTCGGCCTTCCGGTCTACGCCGCGATCCCGTTCAGTACGATCCAAAAAGAGCTGGATCAAAAAAACTATCGTAAAGACCGGGTCGGTGAGGCACGACTGTTGGCCATGAGTCATCCGTCTGACCCCGCGATTGAAGGGTTGCGCAGCCTGCGTACCAGTTTGCATTTCGCCATGCTGGAAGCCGCTAACAATCGCCTGATGATCTCCGGGCCCAGCCCGCAGGTCGGCAAGACGTTTGTATCGGCGAACCTGGCGGCGGTGGTTGCCCATTCAGGGCAGCGGGTGTTGTTGGTCGACGTGGACATGCGCAAAGGCTACTTGCACAAGGTCTTCGGCGTGTCGGTTGAAAATGGCTTGTCTGACGTGCTGGCCAAACACTGCGAACTCACCGCAGCCATCCACCACACGGCAGTGGAAAACCTCGACTTCCTCGGGCGCGGGCAAGTCCCACCGAACCCCTCTGAATTACTGATGCACGCCAATTTCAGCGCGTTCCTCGAACAGGTCAGTGCGCTGTATGACCTAGTGATTCTGGATACGCCACCGTTTCTCGCGGTGACTGACGCAACCATCGTGGGTCGTCAGTCGGGCACCAACCTGATCGTGGCTCGCTTCGAGGTGAACTCCGTGCGTGAAGTGGAGTTGACGATGCGCCGTTACCGGCAGAGCGGTATCGAGCTCAAAGGCGCGATCTTCAATGGCATCGAAAAACGCTCATCCGCCAAATACGGCTATGGCGCCTACAGCTATTACAACTACGACTACAAGTCAGACAGCGTTTGATCTTGCGCTACCGGCAATCGACGTCCAACGAGCAGCCTTTTCACCACTGGCCGCAGGTTCAAAGAGAAACGCTATGAAAGTTACAGTTTTTGGCATCGGTTATGTCGGCCTGGTCCAGGCCGCGGTACTTGCTGACGTCGGTCACGACGTGCTTTGCATCGACATCGACGTTTCGAAGGTCGAGCGTCTCAATCAGGGTCATATTCCGATCTATGAACCTGGCCTTGAGGCCCTGGTCAGGGACAACCATGCGGGCGGTCGCCTGAACTTTACCGCCGATGCCGTGGCCGCGGTCAAACATGGCGAAGTGCAGTTTATCGCCGTGGGTACGCCTCCCGACGAAGATGGTTCTGCGGACCTCAAGTACGTGCTGGCGGTCGCCGAAACCATCGGCCTGCATATGGACGCGCCGCTGACGATCATCGACAAATCCACGGTCCCTGTAGGGACGGCCGATAAGGTCAGCGCGCGTGTCGCGGCCATGCTGGCTCAGCGCGAGCGTAGCGACTTGACCTTCGATGTGGTGTCCAACCCGGAATTTCTCAAGGAAGGGTGTGCGGTCGCCGATTGCACAAGGCCGGACCGCATTGTCATTGGCACGGCCAGCCCACGGGCCGAAGCGGTCATGCGCGAGCTCTATGCGCCGTTCAATCGCAATCACGACAGAATCATCGTGATGGATGTACGCAGCGCCGAGCTGACGAAGTATGCGGCCAACTGCCTGCTCGCCACCAAGATCAGTTTCATGAACGAGATGGCCAACCTGGCCGAGCGGTTGGGGGCCGATATCGAGATGGTTCGCCAAGGGATCGGCTCCGATCCGCGCATCGGCTATCAGTTTCTTTACGCCGGCGTCGGTTACGGCGGGTCGTGCTTCCCCAAAGACGTGCAGGCGTTGATTCAGACCGCCGACAGCATCGACTTCGATGCCACGCTGCTCAAGGCGGTGGAGCGGCGTAACGCCGAACAGAAACATACCCTGTTCAACAAAATATCCAGCCACTTCAATGGCGAGCTGGCGGGTAAGACCTTTGCGCTCTGGGGGCTGAGTTTCAAACCCAATACCGATGATATGCGCGAAGCTCCCAGCCGCGTGCTGATGGAGGCGTTGTGGCGCGCGGGGGCCAGGGTGCAGGCCTATGATCCGGAAGCCATGGAAGAAACCCAGCGCATTTATGGCGACCGGGACGACTTGCGGTTGTGCGGCACCAAGGAAGCCTGCCTCAAAGGCGCGGATGCGTTGATGATTGTCACCGAGTGGCAGGCATTCAAGGCGCCGGATTTCAACGCGATCAAACAGCAACTCAAACAGCCGTTGATATTTGACGGGCGTAACTTGTTCGACCCCGGCAGCGTGCTGAGGAAAGGCATTGAGTACATTTCCATTGGGCGACCTCTCAACACGGTATAGGTCCTCCCATGAGTGTGCTTAAAAGAGTCGTCAACGGCATTGGCGCCAACTCGTTTGGTCAGGTGGTCAATCTGCTGATTCAACTGGTGAGTGTTCCGGTCCTGATCGCCAGCTGGGGGTTTGGCGCCTACAGCGAATGGGTCGTGCTGTCAGCGATCCCCACCTACCTGGCGTTATCCGATCTTGGGGTCACGACCGCCGCCTCGAGCAAGGTGGTGATTTGGCATGAGCGAGGCCGGTTGAAGGTTGCCAGTGCGGTCTACAGCACCAGCTTTGCGTTTTTGCTGTTGGCGGGGGTTAGCGTGTTATTGCTGGCGGTTGGTTCACTGGCGTTTTTTGACCTTTTCAGTCTGCTCAATCTCAAGTCCATCAGGAGCGGCGATGGGGTGTTGATCCTCTCGGCGTTGACCGGGTACTCGTTGCTGTGCCTGCTGACCAACATGGTTTCGATACGTTACCGGGCATACAAGGCGTTGCCTTTGTCGTCCTTCATCATGAATGTGATCAGGATGCTGGAATGGTCCACCGCCTTACTGTGCGCGTATCTCACCCATAGCCTGGTTGCCACGAGCCTGGCGCTGTTGATCGTCCGTTTGAGCGGCATTGTCGTCAAGAATCTGCTTGCCGATCGACTGGGCATCAGCTTGTGTTTCCATCCCTCGGCGGTTGGGAAGAGGGCATTTATCACCTTGATAAAACCCTCGCTGGCCTCTTTGGCCTTTCCCATCGGGCTGGCGCTGAATGTTCAAGGCCTGACGATTTTGTTGTCGATACTGCTGTCACCGGCCCATGCCGCGATATTCGGTCTGTACCGAACGATCTCAAGGGTGCTGGTGCAGTTTTCCACGGTGGTGAATCAGTCGATCTGGCCGGAAATCTCTTATGCATTTTCCGTCGGTGACAACCAGTTGGTCAGGAAAATGATTCGGTATGCGCTGAGGTTTTCACTGCCCATCGCCTGTGTGATGGGCGCGCTGATCGTGGTATTCGGCGGATCGATATTCGATGTCTGGTCGGGAAGAAAGGCGGATTACTCGGCGACCGTCATGCTGGTACTGATTGTCGGCGCACTGACGCATGTGGCATGGCAGGTGTATTGGGTGGCCATGATGGCAACCGCTTCCTACTCGTCGTTTGCAGTGGTCTTCATGCTGGTGTCGATGGCCAGCGTTCTGGCGGTTTTTTGCCTGGCTCAAGACTTCGGTCTGCTGGGTGTCTGTTATGTGCTGGTGGTCACCGAAGTGGTGTTGTTCTGCTTTGCCAAACGCGGGTTCTTTCGTCTTGAACAGAGGATGGCCCGTGTTAATTAACTACCTGTTCCAGCATCGAGTCAGGGTGAGCCCGTTCACGCTTGCCGGGTTGAAATACCTGGCCAAGCGAGTGCTGCTGCTCAGCCGCTTGATCCAGGCCAACCGCCGCCAGTGCCGGCTGCGTCGACAGGGCGCGACTATCGGTGCGCTGGTGATGATCAACGATGCGCAGTTTGAAGGTGCCGTCGGCCGTTTCAGCATCGGCGCGGGCAGCTTTATCGGCAAGCGCGCGTTTATCCAATTGCACGCACCCGTGAAGGTTGGCGGGCAGGTTGCGATCAATGACGGTGTGCGAATCCTCACGGGCACGCATGGCGTGGACGATCCCGCTTGGCGGTTGAAGGTCGCGCCGGTGGTGATTGGCGATTACGCGTGGATTGCCACGGGCGCGATCATCTTGCCGGGGGTGACCATCGGTGAAGGCGCCGTGGTCGGTGCGGGCAGTGTCGTTGTTCGCGATGTAGCGCCTTTCACTATCGTGGCGGGTAACCCGGCGGTCGTGATCAAACGTCGCGCCGCGTGCGCGTTCACCTACAGCCCGGTCAGATCGAGTGCCGTGGTTGAAGCCTGGATGGGTAAATAAGATGATCCTGGTCTCTCACCCGGTGGGTAATCAAAACGTTCGCGCTCTGTTGGGCGCGTTGAATCAACGGCGCTTGCTGCACTCGTTTCATAGCTCGCTGGCGTTGCATAAAGATTCATGGCTTTGCCGTCTTCCCGTCGTCGGCAAGGAGTGCCTGCGGCGCACGTTCGACATGGTCGACGGCGCGTTGCTGCACAGCTACCCGCGCTACGATGTGCCGCGCGTGCTCTGTGACAAGTTGAAGTGGTACAGCCTGACGCAACGCAACATCGGGATGTTCTGCCCGGAAAATGTGTACGCGCATATTGATCAGGCCAGCGCGGATTTCTTGTACAAAACCGCGCGCAAACCCAGGCAGGTGTACGGCTATGACGGTAAGTGCAAGGCCTTGTTCACCGCCGCCAGGGCGGTTGGCGGGATCACGCTGAATTATGAGGCGGCCTTCGGCTCCATTTCCTACGCGTGCATGATGCTGGACCATGAGCGCGAAGCGAACCCCGCGTGGCGGGCGAGCGTTCCGAACATCAGTGAAAATACCATTCGCAAGCAGACCGCCGAATTGGCGTTGGCGGATCGGATCATCGTGGCAAGCACGTTTGCCAAACGCACCTTGGGTGAGTCCGGTATCGCCCATCACAAAGTAGCGGTGACCCCCTATGGCGCGCCTGCGCCGATGGTCCACAAAGAGGTGGATGTGCGGGCCGGGGGGCCGCTGAAAGTGGTTTTTGTGGGCGCGCTGACCCAGCAGAAGGGCATCTCGTATTTTTTCGAGGCGCTGAAGATTGCGTCAGACAGCGTTGCCCTGGATGTCACCGTAATCGGTGCCGACTATGCGAATGGGCGCAACCAGGCGCTCAATACCGAGCTGAAGAAGTATCGCTGGTTCAGCTCGGCGCCCCACGATCAGGTCATCCGCCAGTTGCTGGCGGCCGACGTGCTGGTCTTGCCTTCACTCGCCGAGGCATTCGGCCTGGTGGTGGGTGAGGCACTGTCCACGGGGACAGCGGTCATCGTTTCGCAAAATTGTGGCGCGGCGGATTTGATTGTCGACGGTTTCAATGGGTACGTGGTGCCGATCCGTTCCGCCGAGGCCATTGCTGCCCGCCTGGTTGAGCTGGCCGGTGACAGTGAAAAGCTCAGTGCGCTGAAGCACAACGCGGTGTTCTCGGCGGGTAGAACGACCTGGGACACCTACGCCAAGGAGGTGCTGGATGCAATCCTTGGCCAACCCTGAGCCGTCCAGCCTGAAGGAACGCTACAGAAAACGCGTAGTCAGCGCGTTTGTACTGATCTATCTGTTTATTTTGTTTGAAGGGGTTTTGCGCAAGTGGCTGCTGCCGGGTCTGAGCTCGGCGATCTATTTCATCAAAGACCCGATTGTTCTCTATATCTACTGGTACGCGTTCAGGTTCGGTTTTTTTTCAAAGAACCTGCTGTCGGCGTACTTCGTGATGTTGCTGGTGGTGTTCTTTGTCCTGGTCTCCGCGTTTTTGTTGAGCAGCCCTGAAGGGCTGGTCATCTACGGCTATGGCGTCAGGAACTACTTGCTGTACTTCCCGCTGATATTCGTTGCTGGAAAAACCCTGCAACTGGCGGATGTCTACCGTTTCGCCCGGATCACGCTGTTCGCGGCGATTCCCATCAGCGTGCTGGTGGTCATGCAGTATTCGTCTGGACCGCAAGCCTACGTCAACAAAGGCATTGGCGACGATGACTTCATTTTCATGATCGCCGACGGCGTTGTCCGGCCGTATGGAACGTTCACATTCACCGCAGGGCACGTTGTTTACGTGTCCGCCTGCTTTGCCTTCCTGGTGGCGGCGATTTTCGACCGGGCCTTGTTTCGCGCGGTGTTCGCGAAACGATACCTGTTGTTCCCGGTGTCGGCAGCCTCGGTGGCGGTGATGTGTTTCTTGACGGGATCGAGGGCCATCTATGCGTATGCCGCCATTGTGCTGCTGGCGGCGTTGATGGTTGCCTTGATCAAGAAGTCGCAAAGAAACCTGTTGTCGCTGTTTTTCCTGGTGGCCGCACTGTTTGTCAGCTTGCTGATTTTCATGTCGTCCGACAGTTATCAGATCCTCGTCGAACGCAACCGGAGTGCCGTCGCCAGTGAAGGTTCGCCGGTTACCCGGGCGTTCTCCAGCCTGTATGCGTTCACCCGCGTAGTCGACGATGCGCCCCTCTGGGGGCACGGCATCGGCTCGGGTACGAATGCCGCCTCGGCGCTATTACGCGCGGGGCGTGAGCAAGGTGCGGGGTTTTTGCTGGCCGAAGATGAATGGTCGCGGATCATCCTGGAGTTGGGCCTTCCCGTCGGGGCGCTCTTTATCCTGTTCAGGATCTTCTTACTGATCTGGTTACTTCTGAAAGCCTATAAGGCGCTGATCAGGCAGGGCACGGGCGTTCCATTACTGCTGTGCGGTTTCCTGGCGCCGATTTTATTCAATGGGGTCATGACCATGCAGGGCACATTCCTGGCCTTTGGCGTGTTCTACGCCTGCCTGATTCTTGCCGCCTGCAAGAAGACTTGAATCAATTCAACGGATGAGCGGACAGCACTTGAAGTTATTAAGAATCATCTCTTCGGTTAAACCGGAAAAGGGCGGCCCCATCAACGCTGCCCGCGAAATTGACAAGATTCTGCTGCAGAACGGGCATCTCGTGGATGTCTTGACGCTGGATGCAGACTTTGCCGTCGACTACCCGGGCACCGTTCACTTCATGGGGCCGAGCCTGTTTGGGTATGGCGTAAACGCCAAGATCCGCGAATGGCTGGAACAGCACGCCAGTGACTACGACTTTTTCATCGTCAACGGTTTGTGGCAGTACCACGGGTTTATTGCGCGCCAGGTCCTGCACAAGTTGGGTCGGCCTTACATCGTTTATACCCATGGCATGCTCGACCCCTGGTTCAAGCACGCATATCCGCTCAAACATTTGAAAAAGTGGTTGTACTGGCCGTGGGGTGAATACCGCGTGCTGAGGGACGCCCAGCGTGTGGTGTTTACCAGTGAGGAAGAGAAAATCCGTGCGCGCGAGTCATTTTGGCTGTATCGCGCCAAAGAGACGGTCACCGCCTATGGCACCGCCAGTCCGCCCGCGGGCGGTGCAGTGCTGGCGCAGCGCTTTGTTGATGAGCATCGCGAGTTGACGGGTAAACGGGTGCTGTTGTTCCTGAGCCGCATCCACGAAAAAAAGGGTTGCGACCACCTGCTGCACGCCTTTGCCCAAGTGGCTGGCGAAGACGAACGCTTGCACCTGGTCATGGCCGGGCCCGATCAAGGCGGCTGGGTGCAGACGCTGCAAGCGCAGGCCGTGCAATTGGGGATTGCCCACCGCGTGACGTGGCCCGGCATGTTGCAGGGCGCAGCGAAATGGGGCGCCTTTTATGCCGCCGAGGTGTTTTGCCTGCCTTCCCATCAGGAGAATTTCGGCGTGGTCGTGGCGGAGGCGCTGGCCTGCGGCAAACCGGTGCTGATCAGCAATAAGGTCAACATATGGCGCGAAATTGAAGCCGATGCGGTCGGCTTTGTGAGCGACGACACGGTGGCGGGCGCCGTGCATAACCTGCGGCGCTGGTTGCAGCTCGACCCGCAGCAGTATGCGGACATGTCCGGGCGCGCCCGCCGCTGTTTCACCGAGCGCTTTCATATCCAGCGCGGTGCGCAGCGTTTGCTGGAGATCGTGCGGGAGTGCCTTGCATGATCCTCCAAGGCAATGACCCTTATCGTGCTGCTTCATTTTCATTGTCCCATCGGTTGCGGCGGCAACTGTGGAACATGGTCTATGTGCTGTTATTCCGCACCAGCCCGCGCCCCTTTCATGGGTGGAGGGCGTTTCTGTTGCGGCTGTTCGGTGCCCGTCTTGGCAAAGGTGTGCATGTTTATCCGCGCGCCAAAGTGTGGGCGCCGTGGAATCTCGAGCTGGGTGACCATGTCGGCATTGCCGATGACACCAACATTTACAACATGGCGCTGATTTCTATCGGGCGCTACAGCGTGATTTCCCAGGGCGCGCACTTGTGCGGCGGGTCGCATGACTACAACAGCCGCAACTTTCAACTTTACGCCAAACCTATCGTGCTCGGAGAGCACGTGTGGGTGTGCGCCGAGGCCTTTATCACGCTGGGCGTGTGTATTGCCGATGGCGTCGTAGTGGGCGCCCGCGCGCTCGTCATCAAAAACATCGCGCAACCGTGGACCGTGCATGCCGGGCATCCGACCCGGCAGATCGGTCAGCGGACCCGGCATCTGCAAGCGCCTGCGCCACGACAAGGGAGTCAAGCCTGATGACCGCACCGTTTAACCTGCCTCACCTGCACGGTGGCTGACATGAACCGCGAAACCGTCAGTGTGATCATCCTCACCTACAACGAAAGCCTGCATATCGCCCGCGCGATCGAATCGGTGCGCGCCTTCAGCGACGAAGTGCTGGTGGTCGACTCGTTCTCCAGCGACGACACCTGCGAGATCGCCCGGCGCCACGGTGCCCTGGTGGTGCAGCATGCGTTCGTCAACCAGGCCAAGCAGTTCCAGTGGGCGCTGGATAACTTGCCGGTCACCGGTAACTGGACGATGCGCCTGGATGCCGATGAAATCATCGAGGCCGACCTGGCGGCGCAAATCAACACGCGGCTACCGACGCTGGACCAGGACATCACCGGCATCAACTTCAAGCGCAAGCATATTTTCATGGGCCGCTGGGTGCGCCATGGCGGCCGCTACCCGTTGCAGATGCTGCGGCTATGGCGCACGGGGCAGGGGCGCATCGAAGATCGTTGGATGGACGAGCACATCTCAGTGGCCGAGGGCCGCACCATCACCCTGGAAGGCGGGTTTGCCGATCACAACCTGCATGACTTGACGTTCTTCACCCACAAGCACAACCAGTACGCGACCCGGGAAGCGATCGAGATCATCAACTCGCGCCGGGGGTTATTTGCGGTGCGCCATGAATTGAATGAGGGGCACAGTTCGTTCCAGGCCAGGCTCAAGCGCCTGGTTAAAAACCGTGTGTATAACCGCGTGCCGTTTACCTTGAGTTCGACCGCGTACTTCCTCTGGCGCTACATCATTCAACTGGGTTTTCTCGATGGCCGCAGCGGCCTGGTTTATCACGTGCTCCAAGGTTACTGGTACCGCTTTCTGGTGGGCGCCAAGGTGCTTGAACTGGAAACCGCGATTGCTCACTTACACGACAAGGACGCAATTATCCGCGAACTTTCAACGTTGACCGGACATAACTTGACGCTGCCCACACCGAAGTAACTGACCATTTTTAACAAACACCCAAGTTCGGGTGTCGGCCTTCGTTCGCCTATTATTTGGGAGATAGACATGAAAAAAGTCGCGCTTATTACCGGGATAACCGGGCAGGATGGCTCTTACCTGGCGGAACTTCTGCTGGAAAAAGGCTACGTCGTGCATGGCTTGAAACGCCGCTCTTCGTCGTTCAATACCCAGCGCATCGATCACATTTACCAAGACCCCCAAGCCCCGCATAAAAACCTGATCCTGCACTATGGCGACCTGGCGGATGCGTCCAACCTGACGCGCATCATCCAGCAGATCCAGCCGGACGAGATCTATAACCTCGGTGCCCAATCCCACGTGGCCGTCAGCTTCGATTCGCCGGAATACACCGCCGACGTGGATGCCCTCGGCACCTTGCGCATCCTCGAGGCCATCCGCCTGCTCGGCCTGGAAAAGAAGACCCGTTTCTACCAGGCCTCCACGTCCGAGTTGTACGGGCTGGTGCAGGAAACCCCGCAAAAGGAAACCACGCCGTTCTACCCGCGCTCGCCCTATGCCGTGGCCAAGCTGTATGCCTACTGGATCACCGTGAATTTCCGCGAAGCCTACGGGCTGTATGCCTGCAACGGCATCCTGTTCAACCACGAGTCGCCGCGTCGTGGCGAAACCTTCGTCACGCGCAAGATCACCCGCGCCTTGACCAACATCGCCCTGGGCCTGGAGCAATGCCTGTACATGGGCAACATGGACGCCTTGCGCGACTGGGGCCACGCCAAGGACTACGTGCGCATGCAGTGGATGATGCTGCAACAGGACAGCCCTGAGGACTTCGTGATCGCCACCGGCGTGCAGTATTCGGTGCGCGACTTCATTCGCTGGTCGGCGGCGGAGTTGGGGCTGCGCTTGCGCTTTGTCGGGGCGGGCTTGGAGGAAGTCGGGGTGGTCGAGCACATCGACGGCGACCTGGCGCCCGGCATGCTGGTGGGCGACGTGATTGTGCGGGTGGACCCGCGCTACTTCCGCCCGGCGGAAGTCGAGACGCTGCTGGGCGACCCCTCCAAGGCCAAGCAGAAACTGGGCTGGGTGCCGGAAATCAGCGCCCAGCAGATGTGTGCGGAGATGGTGCGTGAAGACCTGAAAATCGCGCGGCGCCATGCGTTGCTGCGCCTGCACGGCCACGATGCGCCGATTGCCGTGGAGAACTGAGCATGGCACGTGATCTGAACGCGCGGATCTTTGTCGCCGGCCATCGCGGCATGGTCGGCTCGGCCATCGTGCGCCGCCTCTGGGCCTTGGGTTATACCCAGATCCTCACCGCCTGCCGTGATGAACTGGACCTGTTGGACCCGGTAGCGGTGCAGGCGTATTTCGCCGAACAACGGGTCGACCAGGTGTACCTGGCAGCGGCCAAGGTCGGGGGGATTCATGCCAACGCCACGTACCCTGCCGATTTCATCTACCAGAACCTGATGATCCAGGCCAATGTGATCCACGCCGCGCACACGCATGGGGTGTTCAAGTTGTTGTTCCTCGGCTCATCGTGCATTTACCCGGTGCTCGCCGCCCAGCCGATGACCGAGCAAGCGCTGCTCTCGGGCTCGCTGGAGCCGACCAACGAACCCTACGCCGTGGCCAAGATCGCCGGCATCAAACTGTGCGAAAGCTACAGCCGCCAGCACGGGCGCGATTACCGCAGTGTGATGCCGACCAACCTGTACGGCCCGGGCGACAACTACCACCCGCACAACAGTCATGTGATCGCCGGCTTGCTGCGCCGTTTCCATGAGGCGGTGCAGCGCGGTGATGAAGACGTGCTGATCTGGGGCAGCGGCGCGCCACGGCGCGAGTTTCTGCATGTGGATGACATGGCGGCCGCCAGCGTGCATGTGATGGAGCTCAGTCAGGCGCGCTATGGCGAACACACCGAGCCCATGCGCTCCCACGTCAACGTCGGCACCGGCGTGGATTGCACCATCCGCGAACTGGCGGAGGCGCTGGCGCGGGTCACGGGCTTCAAGGGGCGTTTGCGTTTTGATACCAGCAAGCCCGACGGGGCGCCGCGCAAGTTGCTTGATGTCAGCCGTATCAACGCCCTCGGCTGGGAAGCCTACGTGCCGTTGGAAGAGGGCCTGCGCGATGCCTACAACGCCTATCTCGCAGCCCTCGAACAGCCTCGGGGCCAGTGATGAAGATCCTCTTGTATGGCATCAACTACAGCCCCGAGCTGACTGGCATCGGCAAGTACAGCGGTGAACTGGCGCGTTGGCTCGCCAGCAAGGGCCACGAGGTGCGGGTGGTCACGGCGCCGCCGTATTACCCGCAATGGCAGGTCAGCGAGGGCTACTCGGCGTGGCGTTTTCGCACCGAGCAGGTCGACGGCGTGACCGTGGTGCGCTGCCCGTTGTACGTGCCGCGCAAGCCCACGGCGCTGAAACGCTTGCTGCACCTGGCGAGCTTTTCCGCCAGCTCGTGCCTGGCGGTATTGGGGCAACTGCGCTGGAAGCCGGACCTGGTCATCCTGGTGGTGCCCACCTTGTTCTGCGCGCCCCAGGCGTTGCTGTTGGCCAGGCTGTGTGGTGCCAAGTCGGTGCTGCATATCCAGGATTATGAAGTCGATGCGATGTTTGGCCTGGGCCTGGGCGGCAGCCCTTTACTGCGGCGACTGGCGTGGGGTGTGGAGCGCGGGTTGCTGCGGCGCTTTGATCGGGTCTCGACGATATCCAGCGGCATGCTCGATAAGGCCGCCGGCAAGGGCGTCGAGGCTCAGCGCCTACTGTTCTTTCCCAACTGGTCGGAGACCGAGCGGTTTCTCGATGTGCCGCGCAACGGCAGGCTGCTGGAGCGGCTCGGCGTGCCGGCGGGAAAGCGGGTGCTGTTGTACTCGGGCAACATCGGCGAGAAGCAGGGGCTCGAACTGATCCTCGATGCCGCCCAGGCCCACGCCCATCGCCCGGAGCTGGTGTTTCTGATCGTCGGCCAGGGCGCCGGCAAGGCCCGTCTGCAGCAGCGCGTAGAGCGCGAGGGCTTGCACAACGTGGTCTTCGCCCCGTTACAGGCCTATGAAGACTTGCCTGCGCTACTGGCCTCGGCGGACGTCCATTTAGTGATCCAGAAACGCGGCGCGGCGGATTCGGTATTGCCCTCCAAGCTGACCAACATTCTGGCCGTCGGCGGCCATGCAATCATCACCGCCGACCCCGACACCACCCTTGGTCGCTTGTGCGATGAGCATCCGGGCATTGCCGTGCGGGTCGAGCCCGAATCGGTCACCGCCCTGAATGAAGGGATCGAGCGGGTGTTGGCATTGCCTGCGTACAACGCGGTGGCGTTGAACTACGCCGCAGAATTTCTCGATAAAGAACGCATTCTCCAACGCTTCCTGGCACAGGTTTGACGCTTATGTGGCTTGATTTACCGACCTTCAATACGGTCGTGGCATCGACGCCGTTGGTGTCCATCGACTTGGTCGTGAGCAAACCCAGCGGCGATACGCTGCTGGGCTTGCGGATCAACCGGCCGGCCTATGGCTTCTGGTTCGTCCCTGGTGGGCGTATCCAGAAAAACGAAACCCTGGACAACGCCTTCCGCCGCCTGACCCGCGAAGAACTGGGCTGTACCTTTGAACGCGCCGATGCGCAGCTGCTGGGCGTGTTCGAGCACTTCTACGACGACAGCGTCTTCGCCAACGCCGGGAGCGGCCCGGACACCCACTATGTGGTGCTGAGTTATTGCCTGACCCTCGCCGAGGATCAGGTGCTGGAACCGCCCACCGAGCAGCATCGGCACTACCGCTGGTGGTCGCTCGATGAGCTGCGCTACAGCCCCCGTGTACACGAGAACACCCGTGCCTATTTCTGACCCTCTATCGAAGGACGCCTTCATGTTATTACCGGTGATCTTGGCGGGAGGTTCGGGTTCGCGCCTGTGGCCGCTCTCGCGGCAACTCAACCCCAAGCAGTTCTTGCGCCTGACCCATAAAAGCCTGTCGATGTTGCAGCAGACCATTGGCCGCCTGGAGGGCGCGGATGTTGCCTTGCCGCACGTGATCTGCAATGAGCAGCACCGTTTTCTGGTGGCCGAGCAATTGCGTCAACTGGGCATGGAGCAGGCGAGCATTCTGCTCGAACCCATGGGGCGCAATACGGCGCCGGCGATTGCGCTGGCGGCCTGCAAGGCGGTCGACGAGTGCCATGACCCGATCCTGTTGGTACTGGCGGCGGATCATCTGATTGAAGATGTTCCCGCGTTTCATGCCAGCCTCGCGGTGGCGCTGCCCCTGGCCGAGGCCGGCAAGTTGGTGACGTTCGGCATCACGCCGACCAGCGCGCACACCGGATATGGCTATATCGAACAGGGCGCGGCGGTGGGCGAGGGCGGTTATGCCGTGAAGCGTTTCGTCGAGAAGCCGGACGCCGCCACCGCTGCCGACTACGTGGCGCGGGGCGATCATTACTGGAACAGCGGCATGTTCATGTTCCGTGCCAGCCGTTACCTGGACGCCTTGGCACGTTTTCAGCCGGCGATTCTCGCGGCCTGTCGCGCGGCGTTGGCTGCGGGTAGCCAGGATCAGTTGTTCACCCGGGTCGATGAGGCGCTATTCGCCGCCTGCCCGGACGACTCCATCGATTATGCCGTGATGGAAAAAACCAGCGACGCGATCATGGTGCCGTTGCAGGCCGGTTGGAGTGATATCGGCTCCTGGTCGGCGTTATGGGAAGCCAGCGAGAAGACCGACGGCGGCAACGTGCTGCAGGGCGATGTGCTGCAACTGGATACCCGCGATACCTACGTGAACGCCGACAGCCGCCTGGTCGCCACGGTGGGCGTGCAGGACCTGATCATTGTCGAAACCAAGGACGCGGTGCTGGTGGCGCACAAGGACCAGGTGCAGCAGGTCAAGGGCATTGTCGACCAACTCAAGCGCGACGGGCGTCATGAACACCTCAATCATCGTGAGGTCTATCGGCCCTGGGGCATGTATGACGCCATCGACAGCGGCCACCGCTACCAGGTCAAGCGCATCACCGTGAAGCCCGGCGCCAAGCTCTCGGTGCAGATGCATCATCACCGTGCAGAGCACTGGATTGTGGTCAGCGGTACGGCCAAGGTCACCAATGGCGAGCAGACGTATCTGGTCTCGGAAAACCAGTCGACCTATATCCCGATTGGCCAGGTGCATGCGCTGGAAAACCCGGGTGTGATTGCGTTGGAGTTGATCGAGGTGCAATCGGGTTCCTATCTGGGCGAGGACGATATTGTGCGCTTTGAAGACAAGTACGGCAGGGCCTGAGGCTTTCCGACAATTAATAACATTTTCCCCCGTGTTAAATTGCCAGCCTTGTTAGTTTCGCGACCTCAATGTGTTGATACACGGGGGCTGGCGTCGAGAAATGTTATTTTCGAATGCATACGTTCAACTTGCTGGGTAATGGCCGGGCTGGAGTATGGCTGGTGCGCTGTTTACTTGAGTGGCACTATCAAGGCGTACTTCAGTGGCACACGCTCGTTTGCTGAATACTCACTATCGATAAGGAGTCTGATATGAGAAAACAACTGGCTATTATTGTGCTCAGTCTCTTGAGTACTTCTGCCATGGCTGCCGAGTTGCCGCTTGGTCTGAGTACCGCGGTGGTCGGCTCTGTGACGGTGGGGGAAACCCTGCTGATCGGCGCGGCCCTGGTCGCGGGCGTTGCCGCCGCGTCCAGCAGCGGTGGCAGCTCCAACGGTGGTACTACCACAGGCACTACAGGCACCACGGGTACCACCGGTACCGGCAACTAACAGAACGCCTTCCGCTTTATAAGACTGCTTGGAAACCCCGCCCAAGTAGTCTTTTTTTCTTGTCGTTTATCGTGAGTGTCTTAGTACTATGATGCGTATTTTTTCTGTGGTGGTCGTGGCCTCCGCATTGTTACAAGGCTGCATGTTTGCGCCCGGCCAATACATGGACATCGACGCAATGACCAAAGACGACGGTGCAGAAAGCAGTCGCGTGGAGTTGATCCCGATTACGCCAAAGTTGCTGGCCATGGACGCGGCGACTCAAGTGTCTTATGCGCTTCCCAAAGAACTACTCGATTATAAACCCGCGCCCTATTTGATCGGCCCAAATGACGCGTTGTACATCACGGTTTGGGATCATCCGGAATTGACCGCACCTTCCGGCCCGCAGCAGCAAATCGATGCCAACGGGCGTCTGGTCCACCCCGACGGCAATCTGTTCTACCCCTATGTGGGCGAAGTGGTTGCCAAGGGCCGCACCCTCGCGGCGCTGCGCAGCGAAATCACCGACAAGCTGCGTCAGTACATCGACAGCCCCCAGGTCGATATCAGTGTGCTGCGGTTTGCCAGCCAGCGAGTGGTGATCACCGGGGCAGTGCTCAAGGCCGGGCCTGTACCGATCACCACCATCCCAATGAGCGTCATGGAGGCCATCGGTGTGTCCGGCGTCGATCCGCTCAATGCCGACCTCTCGAACCTGACGCTGACCCGCGACGGCAAGCGTTACACACTCGACCTCGACACGTTGAATCTCAACCCGTCGCGCTTGAACGACATCTACCTCAAGGACGGTGACCAGTTGTACCTGCCCTACAACGACCGCAAGCGCATCTATGTGATGGGCGAGGTCATGCAGCCTCGCGCGTTGAGTTTCAAGACACGCAGCATGAACCTCACGGACGTGTTGGGCTCGGTGGGCGGCATCAACCAGAACACCTCGAACGCCGATGCGATCTACGTGATCCGTGGTGCGCAGAACCTGGACACGCAACCGGCCAAGGTCTTCCATCTGCAAGCCGGTTCCGCAGCGGCCATGGCCCTGGCCACGCGCTTCGATGTGCAGCCCCAGGACGTGGTGTTCGTCGGTCCCGCCAATATCACTCGCTGGAACCGGGTCATCAGTCAGTTGTTACCTTCCGCCTCGATCATCGGCACCGGTGCTTCCACCCAAAACAACCTGAGCGAAGCCAACAGCCGATAAGGGTGGAACCTGCGTGAACAGTGTGAAAATCGGTATTTACGTGTGTCTTGCATGGCTGTTGTGCGGCTGCAATCCACTGATGCAGGCCTCGCTCGATACCTTCAAGGCGGCCGTCGTCGGGCCTGCGCCATTGGCGCTGAGCCAGGCCCAGGTGGACGCCGTGCCGTTTCCCCAGATCAAAGTGACCACGGTGTCCAGCGAAGGGGTGATGGCGATGATTCGCCAGCGCGATGACCTGCAGTTCTGGGTCGCCTCCGGCAAACAGGTGCTGTTGATGCGCGATGGCCTGGTAGTGCGCACCGTCGGGCTCGGTACTGATCTGGATGGCACGCGCTGGCAGGGGCAGTCGCCGTTCCAGCTGGGGCTGCACCGCGTGCCGGACGGCTACCGCAGCAGCCGGCAGATCGACCTGGTGGAGGGCTATCGCGTCGGCATCACCGTCACCAGCCGCCTGACCCGCGAGGGCATGGAGACGCTCGAGATCCTCGACAAGCCTTACGCCTTGCTGCGCGTCGATGAAGACATCGAAGCCGAGGCCCTGGGTTTTCGTGCGCGCAACCGTTATTGGGTCGACCTCACTGACGGCTTCATCGTGCAAAGCGAACAGCACCTCAGCCCCCGCCTCACGTTGAAAATCACCCAACTGCAACCCGCCCGCCAGGAGGCCCGATGACCGCTCGCAAACGCTGGGTGCTGGCGCTGTTGTGGAGCGGCGCCAGTGCCTGCCAGGCCGCCATGACGGTGAGCGGTCAAGTCCTGCACCCCGGGCCGATCACCCTGCCACCCGAGGCGCGCTTGCTCGACGCGATCACCGCGTCACAACCGGATGCCCAGGGCTATTGGCTGGCGGCGGCCTGGCTGCACCGGCCATTGATCGAGCCCCAGACCCGGCTCAAAGCCGGCGTGCTGTTTGACCTGGATACGTTGCGTCAGGCCGCATTGGCCGCCGGGCGCGACGGCAGGGCCGACGTCGCGGCGCGCGTCTATCGACAGGTGCAGGCCTTGCCGGTGACCGGCCGGCAACGCGCGGTGCTGGACCCGGTGGCCGTGGAGGTCGGCTTTGCGCCCAACCTGCGGGTCAGCGAGGGTGATCAACTGATCTACCCGGCCAGGCCCGCTAGCGTGCGCGTCCTGGGCGCCGTCGCGGCCCCTTGCACCTTGGCGTTCCAAGCGATGCGGGCGGCGCGCGACTACCTCGACGAATGCCCGGCGGTGGCGGGTGCCGATCTCGACTACGTGTGGCTGATCCAGCCCGACGGCCAGGTCACGCGCCTGGGCATTGCCCCGTGGAACCGCGAGACAGCTGCCGCGCCTGCACCGGGCAGCACATTGCTGGTGCCGCTGCGCAGCGACGACCTGGAACCGCCCACGCCTGAACTGAACCAACAACTGGCCGAGTTTCTTGCCACCCAACCCCTGGCTGAGGTCACGCCTTGAAATTATGTATTGCAGCCGTGCTGCTGGTGCCCTGTGGCGTCGCGCATGGCGATCCGCGTTACACCCAGAGTGATTTTGGCGGGGTCGGGCTGTTGCAAACCCCGACCGCACGCATGGCCCCGGCCGGCGAACTCAGCGTCAATGCCAACCGCACCGAACCTTACAGTCGCTACAGTTTTTCCGTGCAGCCGCTGGACTGGCTCGAAGGCACCTTTCGCTACACCGCCATCACCAACCGCCCTTATGGCGCCGAATCGTTCAGTGGCAGCCAGAGCTACAAGGACAAGGCCGTCGACGCCAAAGTGCGCCTCTACGAGGAAAGCCACTGGTTGCCCCAGGTCGCAGTGGGGATGCTCGACCTGGGGGGCACCGGGCTGTTTTCCAGCGAGTACCTGGTGGCCAACAAGCGGTATGGCGAATTCGATTTCAGTGCGGGCATCGCCTGGGGCTACCTGGGCAGTCGTGGCGATTTCGGCAACCCGTTGGGCGCGCTGAGTGATCGGTTCAACGAGCGGCCTACCGCCGAAGGTTCCGGCAACTTTTCCAACGGCTACTTCCGCGGCCGCCCCGCGCTGTTTGGCGGCGTCGCCTACCAGACCCCCTGGGCGCCGTTGAGCCTCAAGCTGGAATACGAGGGCAACGACTACCAACGCGAGCCCCGAAACAACAACCAGCGCCAGGACTCGCCGCTCAACCTCGGGCTCGTCTACACGGTGGCCGACGCCGTCGACGTGAGTGCCGCCTGGGAACGCGGCAACACGGCGATGTTCGGTATCACCCTGCACACCAATTTCGTCAGCCGCAAGGCACCGGTCAAAACCTACGACCCGCCAGCCCCCACGCTGCCCGCCCAGGCGCCGACCGTCGCCATGGATCAGGTGGATTGGGCCGCGGTGTCCAAGCGTTTGCAGGACAACGCTGGCTATAACGTCGAACGGATTGCCCAGCGCGGCCCAGAGTTATTGGTGTATGGCGAGCAGCAACGCTATCTCTACAGTGCCAAGGCCGTGGGCCGCGCCAGCCGTATCCTGGACGACAGTGTCAATGACCAGATCAGTTGGTTCACCCTGGTGAGCGAGCGGTACGCCATGCCGATCGAAGAAACCAGCGTGCCCCGCGAGACGTTCCGCGAGGTGGTCAACCAGCGCGAGACACTGCAGACCCTGCGTCGCCAGACCGAAGTCAACCCGCCTAGCGCCCAGGCGCAAACGCTGCTCTACACCCAACCGCCCAAGCCCTTGAGCTACGGCGTCGGCCTGGGATACAAGCAGAACGTCGGCGGGCCCGATGGCCTGCTGTATCAGATTTCCGCCGACCTCGACGCCGAATACCGCTTCAACCGCAACACCTGGTGGAGCGGCCTGCTCAGCGTCAACCTGCTGAACAATTACGATGGCTTCACCTACGACGCCCCCAGCGGCTTGCCGCGCGTGCGTACCGATCTGCGCAAGTACATGACCAGCTCCGATGTGACCTTGCCGACGTTCCAGCTCAACCATGCGGTGCGACTGGATCAGGATCTATACGGCATGGTCTATGGCGGATTACTGGAGTCGATGTATGCCGGTGTCGGCAGTGAAGTGCTGTACCGGCCGATGGGCCAGCGCTGGGCGCTTGGCGCTGATCTGAACTACGTGCGCCAGCGCGGATTCGAGCAGGACTTCAGCCTGCGCGACTACCGCACGGTCACGGGGCATATCACCGGCTACACCGACTTGCCGTTCAATACACAGGGGGCGCTGAGTGTCGGTCGTTACCTGGCCCGCGATTGGGGCGCCACCCTGGACCTGTCGCGCGAATTCAACAATGGCGTGCGGATTGGCGCGTGGGTCACCCGCACCACCGCGTCAAAAGAAGCCTTTGGCGAAGGCAGCTTCGACAAAGGCCTTTACCTGTCGATTCCGTTCGATGAGTTGATGAGCCTGTCGACGATGCGCCGCGCCAACCTGGTGTGGGCGCCGCTGACCCGCGATGGTGGTGCGCGGCTCAATCGCGCGTATTCGCTGCATACGATGACCGACGGCCGCGACAGTGACCTGTTCTACCGGAACTTCGAGAAAGTCACTGAATAGGCATGGAAGGGGGACGTGAAGTCCCCCTTTTTTTGTCTTAGTAAATGTCTTTGGACAGCAGGGTGAACGGCGTTTTTAGCAGGATCTTGATGTCCAGCCACAGTGACCAGGTGTTGATGTAGCGCAGGTCGATGTCGACGCGCTTTTGCATCTTCTCCAGGGTCTCGGTCTCGCCCCGGCACCCGTTGATCTGCGCCAGGCCTGTGATGCCGGGCTTGATACGGTGGCGCGCCATGTACGCGTGAATCTTCCCCGAGTAGTAGTCGTTGTGCGCAACCGCATGGGGCCTTGGACCGACCAGGGCCATGTGCCCTTGCAGCACATTGAACAACTGCGGCAGTTCATCGATGGACGTGCGGCGCATGAACCGCCCCACGGGGGTGATGCGCGAGTCGTGGCGGCTGGCCTGGCGTACCTCCTGGTCGTCATGCACACGCATCGAGCGGAATTTCCACACCTTGATCACCTGACCGTTCCAGCCGTGGCGGTCCTGCTTGAAGATCACCGGGCCGGGGGAGGTCAGTTTGATCAGCACGGCGAACAGCAACAGCAGTGGGCTCAGCAGGATGATCGCGAGCAAGGCCAGGCTTTTGTCCAGCAGCGACTTGCTCAGTGCGGCGGTCGGGCGGCTGGTCAGCGGGCTTTCATTGAGGAAAATCGCCGGCAGGCCATCCACCTCGGCCACGCAGTGATTGAGCAGCAGCATGTTATTGAGGTCGGGGACCCAAATGACGTCCACGCTGATCTCCAGCAGGTTGATGTACAGCGCCTCGATGTGGGTGGCTTCCTGCAGCGAATGGGTGATGTACAGCCTGCGGATACCGTGCTGCCTGATCAACTGCGGCAGGTCCGGCAGCTCGCCGAGTATCTGCGATTGCACGCCTGGGAAGGCGGTTGCCGTGGCACCGACGAGGCCGACCAGCGGCGAGCGTTTTTGCCGGGACAGTGTGTTCGCAAGGTCGGCGGCAAGTTTGCCGGTGCCAATGATTAGCGACTTATGCCGCTCGTGAAGTTGCCCGTGGTAATAGCGGGAAAGACTGTGGATGGGGATGTAACAGAGCGCCAGCACGGCATAACTGATTGCCGCCCACAGCAGCAGGATTTCGATGGGGAACAACGCATTGGCATTGCAGGCGATGCCCACGGCAATCAGTATCAGCAGGGTAAGTAACCAGCCCATGAAGAGTCTGCCCAATCCCACCGCGTAATCATCTTTCTTACTGTAGACATCACACAACATATAGGCAGGGATCGAGGCCAATATACTAAAGGCGGCCAATACCCGATAGTGATATTCGAGCTGGCCGGTCTTTAAAATAACCAATGCAAATAACAGCGCGACGACCAAACTTGAGGCCAGCGTCCACTGTCCCCAAAAGGTCAGACCTTTGGGGGTTAGGTTACGATGCATTCTTCGGTTATTTAGCATACTACTGCTCCCAGTGGTGACCACTCGCGGTGGCAGGCTTAAGCGAGACGTGGCGTTAAAGCGGCCAAATGACAGGCACACGTAAGCGCGCACAGATTGATATTAATCAACGGCAGGGGGCAGTAGCTGACGACTTATAACAGGAGCATGGCAATAGTTGAGTCGTTGTTGGATGAGGGCAGATTGTTATAAAAAGGCAGATATAAGGGCGTCATTAACGCCAAGAATATCGAGTGTCGGATTATTATTGGTTTTTTAGCGGCATTGCTGAGAAAGCTCGACGGTGTTTTTTATTTTCTGTGTCAAGCAATAGCCACGGTTTCTCACCGAACGGAACAAACGCTCGCCATCGTTGACGCGCCTGAATTTATCCTGAAGTCGACTGAGGCACATTTCCAGGCCTCGGTATAATTCAGGTTCGCGACCAATATTGCGAATAAGTTCTTCTTTACTTACCACGCGTTCTTCATGGTGTAACATTTTTTTGATAAGTGCTGATTCAATCGTGGTCAAGGAAATGCGTAGGCCACCTTTGACCAACATTCGATCATGGTGTGTCAGTGTCCAGAAGTCGGGCGCGTGTGCCGCGGGTTTTTCGGTGTAGGTATTCAGTGTTTTTTGATGCCGGTCGACGCTGCGAAGCTGAACCTTGAAGTCAAGGTTGTTATAGGGTTGCAATTTATTATAAGGCTCGGGCGTCGATACAATATGAGGGTTGTTGAACTTTTCAATTGCCGGATAATTAGCGCAGCGTTGATTGAAATAATGCTTGGCAAGCGATGGCGTGCTTGTTGCCGGTGATGTAGAGGGATGCTCTTCTGGGTTCGCTCGTGACGGGCAAGCGATGTCGTCATACAGTAACTCCGTATTCGACGCAAAGTCGGGCAGCACGATAAATGCAGTCGTTGCTGTGGACAGGTGTTTCTTAAGTGCGCTCATAGTGTTCACCGTGGTCAGGGGAGTAGAACTTTACAGATTTTCAGCGGGCGAGTAATAGCCGCCCTGAAAGTAATTGAAAGGTAAGCGTTTAGCGAGCGTCGCACTGTCAGAAAACTCAACCATATCCGCAATGAACGAGACTCGGGTGGCGCTGATCAGCTCTAGCATGCGGTCGTAGAGTCGGTCGAACAGATCGGAGCGCGTGTTCAGACTCAATCGCAGGGCCGAATCCGGAAACGGCATTTTTATGTAGTCATAGAGCTTTAATTCGATCAGCAGGTCAGCCTGCTTTGTATCGAGTGTGTAGTTATTGTAGGCAAGCTTGATACCACTTCGGTCTTTCAGGGTATAAAGCTGACGCACCATCGCGCGGCGTTCTGTGGGGCCAGGGAGCGCATCCAACGGATTTTCTACACTGATAACGAGTTGTTGCTTATATGTCTCCAGGGTGTGCGCGGCCTGGATAAGTTCCTTGAGCGTGTCTTCGTACATAAGCGCCGACTGCTCGATTTGCAGGAATTTATGAGTCGCCGGCTGCGCAGAGGCGGGTGCTAGATGACGGATATTGGTAGTCGTGCGTCGTTCGAAACGCGACAAGGCATCACTGTAGGCGCATTTAAGTTGAATGCGATATAGCGGGTGCAAGTGCTCCGGAAGGTTGAGCAGATTGCGTTCGCTGGTTATGCGGATCTCATTACCCCAAAGTGCGTAACTTCGTTCAACTATCGCTTGCCTGAAAAGCTTTAGTTCAGCTATTTCAGCAGGTGATGTCTTTTCGCTAGTCACGATGCGCACGCTCCTGGAGAGGCTGAAGATGATTGGCGGAAATAATCCCGCGGCTCAATTTGTAGCCGTAGCCACGGATGTTCTGAATGACATTTTCGCCATAGCGAGCCTTTATTTTGCTGCGCAGACGGCTGATGGATTTTTCCAGGGCTCGAGAATCGTAGAATTTGGTATTGAGCCCCATGACCCCGGCGATCTCATCGTGACTGAGCAGTCGACTATGGATCAGGGCTTCGAGGACTTTCATTTCGACGAAGGAGATTTCGAGTTTTTCGCCATTGCCGAAAATGCACATCCGATCCTGGTCCAGAATGAGTTTGCAGTAGTTCAAACGATACGTCTCATTGAGAAACGCATCGACTAAACAAAATTTTTCCTCAGGCGCGGTGTGTGTGACTTTTAGGCAGTAATCCGCACCGGCCAAATAATATTTGGTTTTGCTTTGGGTTGAGGCAAAGGTAACGAAAACAACTATGAGGCAGGCCGGATTTTTAGTCCTGATCTTCTTTATGATGTCCAGGGCTTGGCCGCTGGCAGAGGGAGTATCGATTTCTATAATGATGGCGCGATAATCGGCGTGGTCTTCCTGGTGGTCGATTAGTTGGCTGTAGCTGCATGTGTCGACTTTTAAATCATTTGGTACCGTGCGAACTATAAGCGCTCTAAAATCCTCGGTTTTAGACGCGGTCCGTGAAATAGCGAGGACGTTGGAAAAGTGCATCACCTACTCCCTTTTCTGGCATGCAATGCCGACAGTTCAATCGCTGCTAGCGTTTAGATACTAATCGAATTGACTACGCCAAAACGTGACAAATTTTAACATTCATCACTTGATTTTAAAGGCGATAGCGGGGTGGGAGGGGGGTGTTGCGGGGGGTGTTGCGCGGAGGTACACGTATGCTAGTACAGATTGTTAGTGTGCGATAAGTATCTTAGGGCAAATGGTTTTTTTGCATCAGGTGATTTAGTTTTCTCTATAAATGTGGCCCGGTGATGGCTCGCCTAATTCCCTTGAAACTCCAGGGTTTTACCTGGGAAGCCAGCGCCATGTCGCTACGGCTCCGCTCCGCCACCCCCTGCCCGGTGCCGTCGATTCCGCGCTTGTGTGAGCGCTCCCGCAGGTGAAGCGACTGCTTAAGCTAATGCAAAAAAGATATTTATTGAGGTTTTTTAAGATCGTTTAGCTTGGTTGCTCCCACAAGACGTTCATGGAGTGAGCCGCCGATGCTGCAATCTATTACCGCCTTGCCGCTGCTGGACCTGTCGCTGCTCGATGGCAGCCCGGCGCAGCGCGGCGCGTTTCTTGATGAGCTGCGTTTTGCCGCGCGGCACATCGGCTTCTTCTACCTTACGGGTCACGGTATCGCCCCGGCGTTGCTGGCGCAGGTGCAACAGCAGGCGCGGGCCTTTTTCGCCTTGCCCGAGGCAGAAAAACTGGCCGTCGGCATGATCAACTCCGCGCACTTTCGCGGCTATAACCGCGCAGCTTCGGAAATCACCCGCGGCCGGCCGGACCTGCGTGAGCAGTTCGACGTCGGTGCTGAGCGCGAACCCTTGGCCGTCGATCAGCACCCTGCGGCCTGGGCACGCCTGCAAGGCCCCAATCAATGGCCGGCGGCGTTGCCCGAGCTCAAGCCCTTGGTGTTGGCCTGGCAGCACGCGATGACCCAGATGTCGTTGCGCCTGCTACGTGCATTCGCCCAGGCCTTGTCCCTGCCTGAGAACGCGTTCGACGCGCTCTACGGCGACACGCCCAACGAACATATCAAGCTGATCCTCTATCCCGGCCGCCATGCCGGGCAAAGTCGCCAGGGTGTCGGCGCGCACAAGGACTCCGGCTTCCTGAGTTTCCTGCTGCAAGACCAGCAGGCCGGTTTGCAGGTAGAAGTGGAGGAGGGCCGCTGGATCGATGCCGCGCCGCGCGCCGATACGCTGGTGGTGAATATCGGCGAATTGCTGGAGCTGGCCAGTAACGGCTATCTGCGTGCCACGGTCCACCGCGTAGTGTCGCCGCCGGTGGGCAGCGAACGCTTGTCCCTGGCATTTTTCCTCGGTGCGCAACTGGATGCGGTGGTGCCGGTGTACCAACTCGCGCCCCAACTGCTGCGCGATGCCCACGGCCCCACCAGCGATCCGCGCAACCCGTTGCTGCGCGACGTCGGCTGGAACTACCTCAAGGGCCGCCTGCGCTCCCACCCGGATGTCGCCCAGCGCTTCTACGCCGACGCCACGTTGCCCCACGCTCTGTCCGCCTGAGCAGGAGATCACTCTGTTGAAGACATCCGCACTTACCCTGGCGGCCTTGCTGGCCGCTTTCAATGTGTCGGCCGCCGATGCCTTGCGCGTCGCCGCCGACCCGATTCCCCACGCGCAAATCCTCGAATACGTGCAGAAGCTCGACCCGAGCCTGAAGCTGAACATTATCGAGATCCCCAGCGGCGTGAACTCCAATGAGTTGTTGGCCCATGGCGATGTCGACGCCAATTATTTCCAGCACCTGCCGTATCTCAAGTCCCAGGAACAGGCGCTCGGCCAGAAGTTCGTCGTGGCGGCCACCGTGCATATCGAACCGTTGGGGATCTATTCGCACCGCCACACCCGTTTCGACCAGGTGCCCGACAACGGCACCGTCGCCGTGCCGAATAACGTCACCAACCTCAGCCGCGCCCTGTACCTGTTGCAAGCCAATGGCCTGATCACCCTAAAGCCGGGCTTCAACGATGCGTCCAAGGACCAGGCCACGCCCAAGGACATTGCCGAGAACCCCAAGCACCTGAAGATCCTGGAAATCGAATCGCCGCAAATTCCCCGGGCGCTGGAGGATGTCGACCTGGCGGTGATCAATGGCAACTTCGCCCTTGAAGCCGGGCTGCAACCGGCCAAGGATGCGCTGGGGCTGGAAAAGGCCCAGGGCAACCCTTACGCGAATATTCTGGTGACCACGCCCAAACTGGCGCAGGACCCACGCATCCAGCAACTGGCCAAGGACCTGCGCTCGCCGGCGGTGGCCAAGTTCATCAGCGAGAACTATGCCGGTTCGGTGATCCCGGTGGCGCTCGAATGATCGTCGTCGAGGGCGTTAGCAAAACCTACGCCGACGGCCAGCCGGCGGCGCTGGATAACGTGTCGCTGCAGATCGCCGACGGCTCGATCTTCGGCATCGTCGGCCGCAGCGGCGCGGGTAAAAGCACCTTGCTGCGCTGCCTTAACCTGTTGGAGCGGCCGACGTCCGGGCGCATCCTCATCGATGGCCAGGACTTGACCCGGTTAACGGATAAGGCGCTGCGCCAGCAACGCCAGCGCATCGGCATGATCTTTCAGGGGTTCAACCTGCTGCACTCGCGCAATGTGGCGGATAACGTTGCGGTGCCGTTGGAGATTGCCGGGCTGCCCAAGGCCGAGCGTGCCGTGCGGGTGGCGGAGTTGCTGGCGTTGGTTGGCTTGAGCGACAAGGCGGTGGCGTTTCCTGCGCAACTTTCCGGTGGGCAAAAGCAGCGCGTCGGCATCGCCCGCGCACTGGCCGCGCGCCCGGCGTATCTGCTGTCGGATGAAGCCACCAGCGCCCTAGACCCGGAAACCACCGCCTCGATCCTGGCGCTGTTGCGCGACATCAACCGGCAACTCGGGGTGACCATCGTGTTGATCACCCATGAGCTGGAGGTGGTCAAGGCGATCTGCGACAGCGCGGTATCCCTGGCGGCGGGGCGTGTGGTGGAAAGCGGCACGCTGCTGCAACTGCAGGCCGACCCGTCATCGCGCCTGGGCCGCTCGCTGGCGCCCAGCCTGCAAGGGGTGAGGGCTGTATGAAAACCGACTGGAATGAGGTGCTCCAACTGCTGCTCAACGCCACCGGCGAAACCCTCTACATGGTGCTGCTGGCGGGGCTGTTCACCTTATTGATCGGCCTGCCGCTGGGCGTGTTGCTGTTTATCAGCCGCGCGGGTGGGCTGTTCCCGCTGCCACGGCTCAACCGTGCGTTGGGCGCGGTGATCAACCTGGGGCGTTCGTTGCCGTTTGTGGTGATGTTGATCGCGTTGATTCCGCTGACCCGCCTGATTGTCGGCACCACCTTGGGCAGCACGGCCGCCGTGGTGCCGATCACCATTGGCGCTTTTCCATTTTTCGCACGCATTGTCGAGGCCGCCCTGGACGAAGTGGACACGGGCCGCATCGAGGCGATCGTGGCGATGGGCGGCGATATCCGGCATGTGATTTTCAAGGTGCTGCTGCCCGAAGCCTTGCCGGCGCTGGTGGCCGGGGTCACGCTGACCCTGGTGATGCTGATCGGCTTTTCATCCATGGCCGGGGTGATCGGTGGCGGTGGTTTGGGCGACTTGGCGATTCGTTACGGCTACCAGCGTTTCAACAACCAGATCATGGTGGTGACGGTGGTGGTGTTAGTGGTGCTCGTGCAGGGCGTGCAAAGCCTGGGGGATCGCTGCGTGAGGTCGTTGGCGCATCGTCGATAGACGCTTAATGTTGATCACGGCATGCTCAACGGTCGCGCACGGCCTTGAGCAGCAGCGTTTCGAAGGCTTGCTGTACCCCTGGCCCATCACTGTGGGCCACGTTGAAACGCATCGAGTCACGCAGTGCCGGGTCGTAGCCGAACAACGCCCCCGGCGCTAGCACCATGCTTTGCTTCAAAGCCTCCTGGGCCAACTGCTCACCGTTCACCCCCGGCGGCAGGCGGGCCCAGATGAACATGCCGCCTTCATACGCCATCGGCAATTGGCAGCCGCAGCGCTTGAGCCATTGTTCGACACGCCCGCCGGCCTCCAGCAAGTGCTGCACCATGCGTTTGCGGTGCCGGGCGTAACTGCCTTCGCTGAGCAGGCGATAGACGATCTGCTCGAACAGCTCCGAGGTCACGCCGCCGCTCATCAACTTCATATGGGTCAGGTTGGCCGCCAGTTGCGGCGCGGCCACCACGTAGCTGACGCGGGTGTTGGCGCTGAGGATTTTCGAGAAGCCCGACAGGTAGGTGACCTGGTCCAGCCCTGCGACGGCGGCCAAGCGCGGTGGCGGGTTGGGGTGCAGGTCGCCGTAGAGGTCATCCTCGATGATATGGCAGTGGTACTGCCGGGTCAGTTGCAGCAGGCGAAACGCCTGGTTGGGGCTGAAAGAATGCCCGGTCGGGTTATGCAACACGCTGGTGGTGAGGTACAGGCTGGGGCGATGTTCAGCCAGTAACTGCTCGAGTGCGGCGAAATCGAAGCCATCGGGGCGACGCTCGATCGTCACCACCTTGACCCCGTGCAGGGCCAGGTTGGCGTGGAAGTTGAAGTAGCAGGGCGCGTCGAGCAGCACCGTGTCGCCCGGGCGGGCGAGCAGGCGCATGAGCATGTCCAGGCCTTGCAGGGTGTTGGGGGTGGTGATGATTTGCTCTACGGGCACCGACAGCCCTTCGGCATGCAGCTTATGTTGCAACGCCTGGCGCAAGGGCAATAACCCGGCCGGCGTGCCCATCCCGGCAAGGCGCAGCGACGGCGCGCGCACCACGCTGCGCATGGCTTGGCGCAGCGTTTCGCTGTCCAGCCATTGCTCCGGTAAATGCCCGCCACCGGGGCGCCATTCGCCATTGACGCTGACCAAGGGCCGGCGCAGGACACTGAGCAGGTCCTGGGGCAACAGGTCGACCCAGCTCGACGACGCGGGGCGGGCGGTGTCCGTCGCCACAAAGTAGCCGCGACCCTGGCTCGACGTCAGCAGGTTGCGTCCGCGCAGGCGGTCCAGGGCTTCGTTGAGGGTGAACTTGCTGACGCCCAGGGTCTGGGCCAGTTCACGCACCGACGGCAACTTGCTGCCGGGCGCCCATTCGCCGTTCTCGATCGCCTGGCTGAACGCCTCGACGATTTGCTGCACCTTGGGTGAGCCTGCCCGAAAGGCGATGGCGGATACAAACATGCGGCATCCTTGTCTTTGCTGGTGATTTTACCGGTGAAGTAGGGCTGGATTAGGCACGACTTTACCTGCCTTGTGCAATGCCGCTGCCCTAGACTGCCGACCATCTGGCCACTTTCTGGCTGTCTTCCCAAGGTCCAAGGCCATGACAACCGCGCTGACCCTCTCTTCGTTCCTCTACTTTCTGTTGTTTTGCGCCACCGTGACGTTCAGCCCCGGCCCCATGACCTTGCTGCTGCTGAGCCTGGGCTTGAAGGACGGCCTGCGCAGCTCGATCCCGGCGCAGATCGGCGCCAGTGTGGCGTACCTGATCTCCATCCTGATCTTTGCCGTGGGCTTCTCGGAATTGATCAAAGGCAACCTCGCGATCACCCAGAGTATCCAGATGGTCGGCGTCGCCTACATCCTCTACTTGGCCTACAAACAGTGGACCGGCAGCGGCGTGTCCAGCGGCGCGGTCGTTGCCGTGGAAGGCGGGCGCAGCCTGTTCGGCAAGGGCTTGCTGACCGGGTTTTCCAACCCCAAGGCGATCGTTATGTTCAGCGCCGTGTTCCCACAATTCGCTGGGGCCGGGGAGCACAACTCGATGACGGACATCGCCATCCTCGGGCTGACCTTCCTGGTGCTGCAATTTGCCAGCGGCTGCCTGTATGGCTATTTCGGCCAGCGCATCAAACCTGTACTGGAAAACCCTCGGCGGCGGGTATGGCTACAACGAATTACGGCGCTGCTGCTACTGGGCGTCGCCGGGATGCTGGCACGGGGCTTTTCCGACTGACGACGGAGAGTGTATGAGCGGTAGTGGCGATATGACGTTGCCCTGATAGACTCCAGGCACTCACTCAGGATCGCACTCCACCATGCCAGCCTCCGGAGGAAATGGAGTTCCGCTCGCTACCCGCTTGTACAAATCCCGCACGTTGGGGCTGATGCTTGGCTTTGCCTGCGTGGCGTTCGGCATGTATCCGCTCAACCCACCGTCGTGGGTGTGGGTTTTGATGGTGATCAACGGCTTTGTCTGGCCGCATCTGGCTTATCAATGGTCGCGCCGTAACGCCAACACATTGCGTTGTGAGCGGCGCAACCTGCTGTTCGATTCGTTTTGCGGCGGCTTCTGGGTCGGCGCCATGCACTTCAACCCACTGCCCAGCGTCACCACCCTGTCGATGATGACCATGAATAATGTGGCCATCGGGGGTACCCGTTTCATGCTGGCGGGCTGGGTGGCGCAGGCGTTGGGCGTCGGCGTGTCGCTGCTGATCTTCACCCCGGCGTTCATCAGCATGACCACCCAGGCGCAGCTGTACGCCTGTTTGCCGATCCTGATGCTGTATCCGCTGGCCCTGGGCTGGATTTGCTATCGCCAGGCCGTGAGCCTGGCCGGGCACAAGCGCGAGCTACTGGCCCTGAGTCGCACCGACAGCTTGTCCGGCCTGCTCAACCATGGCGCGTGGAAGGACCATCTGGACATCGAGTTCCAACGCTGTCACCGCGAGCCACTGGGCGCGGTCATTGCCCTGATCGACATCGATCACTTCAAAGTGATCAACGACACCTACGGCCATGTCACTGGCGATATCGTCCTGCGCCAGCTCAGTAAAGTACTGCGCCAGAACCTGCGCGCCACTGACCTGGCCGGGCGCTACGGCGGTGATGAGTTCCGCGTGATCCTGCCGGGCGTGCCGCTCAATCGGGCCACGGAAGTCATGGATGCCCTGCGTGATCGCTTCAATGCGCTGGCCTATGCCGAGGACCCGACCCTGCGTGCCAGCTTGAGCATCGGCCTGGCGCCTTATCAGCCCGGGCATGCCGATGCCACCAGTTGGCTCAACGATGCCGACCAGGCGTTATACGAAGCCAAGAGCAGCGGGCGCAACCGGGTCAGCGCGGTGCAGGGCCCTTGGTTGAGGTCGGTCTAGTGGGGTAGGGTGTGGCGTTCCCTTCCAATAAAAACAAGGATCGATTGATGCTCTTCACCTTCCCCCGTACTCTTTTGGCCGCGACCCTGGCCGTGTCCTTCGCGCTCCCGGCCTACAGCGCCGAACCCCACACACAGATCCAGGCGGCTGCCGAACAGTACCAGGCCGACGCGCTGAAATTGCTCGAGCGCCTGGTCAACATCGACTCGGGTTCCGGCTACGGGCCGGGCCTGACCCAGGTCAGCGACATCGCCGTCGATGAGCTCAAACAGCTGGGCTTCAGCATCGAACGCGTGCCGGATGCTGCGGCCAACAGCAGCCATGTGATCGCCACCCTCAAAGGCACCGGCAAGGCCAACATCCTGTTGATGGCCCACATGGACACCGTATTCAAAGAAGGCTCGGCCGCCGCACGTCCGTTCCACATCAAGGACGGTCGCGCCTACGGCCCCGGTGTGATGGATGACAAGGGCGGTATCGTCGCCGGTCTCTATGCGCTGAAAGTCC
The DNA here is from genome assembly GCF_049897085.1 of Pseudomonas sp. PSPC3-2. Lineage (NCBI taxonomy): Bacteria > Pseudomonadati > Pseudomonadota > Gammaproteobacteria > Pseudomonadales > Pseudomonadaceae > Pseudomonas > Pseudomonas sp. PSPC3-2. Next base: position 65,000 of record NZ_JAFCVO010000019.1, on the reverse strand, counting down.
TGAAAAACCAGGGCTTCACGGACTACGCGCAGATCACCTTCCTGCTCGACGCCAGCGAAGAAACCGGTTCCGACGCCGCCTCAGCGCTGATCCGCAAAACCGCCAAGGCCCACGACGTGACCTTGAATCTCGAGCCCGGTCGCCCGGCGGATGGCCTGGTGGTCTGGCGCAAAGGCAGCGCCACTGCGGTGGTCGAAGTCAAAGGCAAAGCCGCTCACGCCGGCGTCGCCCCGGAACTGGGGCGCAACGCCGCGATGGAAGCTGCCCACCAGATCCTGCAACTGGGCCAACTGGGCGATGCAGAAAAGAAAACCACCATCAACTTCACCGTGCTTCAGGCCGGTGATCGCGTCAACGTGATTCCTGACCAGGCGACGGCCAAGGCCGATGTGCGTGCGGCGTTGCCGGAAGAGTTCGACCGCATCGAGAAAGACCTGGCGCGGGTATCGGCCAACAAGTTGATCCCCGAGACGCAAGTGACGACCAGCCTGCTGCGCGGTCTGCCGCCGATGCCACAGACGCCGGAATCGGACAAATTGGTGGCGATTGCCCAAGGCATTTATGGCGAGCTGGGGCGCACGCTGACCATTGAAGGCAGTGGCGGCGCGGCGGATGCGAGTTTGTCGGCCGGGGTAGGAACGCCGACCCTGGATGGGTTTGGGATTGTCGGTGGGAATATCCACACGCCCGAGGAATATGCGGAGGTGGGGAGTGTGGCGCCGCGCATTTATTTGTTGAGCCGTATGATCATGGAGTTGGCGAAGCGCTGACTTGAGGTTCCCAGGGAACGTTCTGTGAGGACCTGCTGATTGTCCTATGCATAGAACGAACAAGGTCGCGTTTACCGGCTAGTACCCCGGGATCGAGGGGCTTAGGGTGTAGGCACTTTGGAGGTACACCATGAAGAAACTCATCGGCATCTACACCAGCCCCAGCGCCCATTGGGTCGGCGACGGTTTTCCGGTGCGCACGCTGTTTTCCTACGACTCCCTGGGCAAGCACATCAGCCCATTTTTGTTGTTGGATCACGCCGGCCCGGCCGATTTCACCCCGACTGCACAACGTCGCGGCGTCGGCCAGCACCCGCATCGTGGCTTTGAAACCGTGACCATCGTCTACGACGGCGAAGTCGAACACCGCGACTCCACCGGGGCCGGCGGCACAATCGGCCCCGGCGACGTGCAATGGATGACCGCCGCCAAGGGCATCCTCCACGAAGAGTTCCACTCCGAAGCCTTCGCCCGTCGCGGCGGAGTGCTGGAGATGGTGCAACTGTGGGTCAACCTGCCGGCCAAGGACAAAATGGCCGACGCCGGCTACCAGACGATTGTCGACGGCGATATTCCGTTGCTGCCGCTGGCCAATGAGGCCGGCCAGCTGCGCCTGATTGCCGGTGAGTTCGCGGGCACAAAAGGCCCGGCACGCACCTTCACGCCGATCGACGTGTGGGACCTGCGCCTCAACGCCGGCAAGGCGCTGACCCTGGATTTGCACGCCGGACGCAACACCGCGCTGGTGATCTTGCGCGGTACGGTGCTGGTCAATGGCGCAGAAATCGCGCGCCAGGGGCAATTGGCACTGTTTGAGCGCGACGGCACGCAACTGTCCCTGGAGCCCAGCGACGACGCCAGGGTGCTGCTGCTCAGCGGTGAGCCGATCGACGAGCCGATCGTCGGCCATGGGCCGTTCGTGATGAATACCGAGCAGGAAATCCATCAGGCGTTTGCTGATTTTCACTCCGGTCATTTCGGGCAGATGCAGCGCTGAAAGGTTGACGCCAAGCCTAATGTGGGAGCGGGCAAGCCCCCACATGCGTAATTGCATGGACTTGACCAGTGAGGCCGAGAGTGGTCGTTATGCTGTAAACGTTCGGCGGCGATCATGAGTTCGAACCGGCAGACTCTTCTTTGCGGACATGATCCGTATGCTTCCTTGGAATATGCTTACAAGCCTGCCGACGCAACTTTCTATTTTCCGGCTTCTTGGTCAGCTTCGAGAATCAAGCTCGGGGATGGGCTGCGAGCCTTTGCGAACCACCACATAGCAAATGCCCCAAGAATAGTCGTTAACACGGCCAAAATCAGGATTACGGTCTGGGTGCCCAAGGGCGCAGCTAACAAAGCCACCAGTAAACCTGCCAGAGGCTGGGACATGTTGTTCAGCAGCGTGATCACACCTACCGTCTTGCCGAAGTCCTGAGGCGGTATCACCCGCTGCCGGATAGTGCGTATGTAGACGTTGAACATTTTGTCGAAGCCTGCGATCAACAGGAAACCCAGCACATAGCCGAGCAGACTCGGACTTAGGGCGCTGATGAATGCCCCCGTTGCGATCATTGAATATCCGACACCCCCGAGGACCCGCAGAGGCAGCACCACCCGAGCGAGAAGAAACAGGATCACGATTGTTGTCACCGCATCCGCCGCCTGAAGCCCTGGCAAGGCCACCAGTTGGAAGATTGCTCCATCATATGCCGCGAATTCGGTTTCAACGGTGACTGATCTAGTCAGGTCAACCAAGTGCTGTTGCCGCCTCAGCTTGTTGATTCCGCGGCTCGATCAAGGCACGGTAGACCCTCCTGTTGGCTCGCGCCACGGCTTCGGAACAGGCCCGATCAACCACGATCAGTGTTGGTAAGATCCGCCGTTGTTGACGCAGACTCTCCAGAGCCTGTCCGGCCAGTAACAAGCCTCTGTCGGTTTGCTGGGCCAGATGGCCATCCAGCTCACTTTGCATATCACCGGTAAACCAGGTTTTTGAATTGGCCGGTGGACGTTTAAGCGTCGCTTTGACCTTGTTCCGGAGTGGTGTAGAACCAAGCTTTAACTCCTGGAAGATCAGCGAGTCATTATGGCCTAACGGCAGATTGGACAGTGCTTCAACGGCTGTCTGGCCGACCAAGGTCATATGCGGCTCACCTCCCTTTATCTCTACCTCCGTCCAGTAGCCGTAATATTTCTTTCGGTCGTATTCGACCTCAAAAACCATAAACTTCAGCGACTATCCGGGGCGTGTCCCCATTTTTTCCTGGACCTGCAATATAGAGTTCCAGCCTACGGCTCGGCACCGGCGATAAGTGTTGATTTGATCGATGGCATATGTGTTCTTTTTTGATGAAGACGCTCACTCTGAAGTGTGTGCTGCTGCCGAGAGACCAACCAACGCACAAAGCTGAGGTTGCGTCGTCAGGGATAGATCAAGATACGTCAATTGTGTCAGGCTGAAATCTGTGATTTTTGTTAGCAGGTTTCAATAAATTTCACTTGAAACTCTAACCTGCCAGACTGAGCTCTGGAAGCCTGACATCAGGTTAGGGTATAGCTCAGCCTGACGGCAGTCTTAAAGACGTATAATTGTTCACTAAGATTGACTTTGAATCGAATAATCTAACCAAGGACATCCATTCTGGCTTCCTAAACATTCCTCAATCGAATTTTGCTTCCCGCAGGAAAGACCTGCGATCTTCGTTCTGCTCGGCTTTCAGCATCAACTCCGCGCCCACGAGTTTGCCAGGTTGACCCCGTCCCAACACAGTCATCGGATCCTCGAACCCGTGGACATAGCCCAAGGCGAACGCTCCGCACTGATAGCCCATAAGACGCAGCAATTCGTCCGGCAGCGTACGGGCAATTTCGAGCGGACAGGACAGGAACTGGTTCTCCTCTTGCCGAAGCCAGCCGAGCGCATAAGTCAGGTTGATGGCCGACCGGACTTGGCTGGAACGATTGGCTCCGCCGCCGTGGTACACCTTTCCGTCGTAGACGAGCACCGATCCCTTTTCCATCTCGGCAGGGAGGCTGGCCGCAATCTCAAACTCGACGCTGCGCCCCGCTCGGTGACTGCCCGGTACGATGCGCGTGGCGCCCATCTTCTCGGAGTAGTCGGTCATGGCCCATAGGGTGTTGCATTGCACGTGATAGTCGTTGGGAAAGGGGAACATATCCCAGGCTACTTCGTCTTGATGCAGCGTCTGTGCTCTTGCACCCGGATGAATGGATACGATCTGAGTGCAATGGATCTGAAACGTCGTAGCGTGAGAGAGAAAGCGCCGTGTAGTCTCGAGAATAGTAGGATTGAGGATCAACTCACGCGCCCCTATAGATCGCGCAATTAGGCCGCCGGTGCGTTTGGTCCGCCTACCGAGAATGCCGTCTGGCCCAAAGGACGTCACCGCCGTGTAGGGTTCGAGTTCTTCGGCGATGCGATCCATAGCGGTGCCGGGCACGAGTTTGTCAATGATCGCGTAGCCGTGCTCGCGCAAGCACTGCACCACTTCTGATGCAGAAACCGTGTTGGGAAGGTGAATCAGCGACATAGAAAATACTCCGTGGCGGGTCGTTTTCCGGTGGGCGAGTTTTTGTCGATGCCGCGTAGTTGCTGCGCCGCGGTACTCATGGTCTGACAGGTTTCGTAGAGTTGATCAGCGCCAATCGATATAGATCCAGAATTCGGGCGCCCATGGCGGATGGGGCATAACGTTGTTCAACGTAGGCACGCAACCGAGCCGATTCGATACTCTGCGAATGGTGCCCGGCTAACACCGCCTTGACTTTTGCAATCAGAGCGGGCGTATCCTCCGGTGCGATCAGCAGCTCGGGAGTTATACCGCGCAGAATTTCCGAAAGGCCGCCAACGGCAAACGCCAGTACCGGGACGCCGGTAGCCAGTGCTTCAATGCTGACGCCCCCGAACTCTTCATACGCTGACGGCATCACGATCAGACGGCAGGCCGCTATCGCCAGGGGTACTTCATGATTGGGGATGAAGCCCGTAATCGTCACCCAGTCCTGCAGTCCGGCCTTGTTAATGGCGTGCCGCAGCCGGTCCCGTTGTGTCCCGTCGCCGACGATCAGCAGCTCGCACTCTTGCTCGCGAAGCGCTTGAGCGAGCGGGATGAGATGTTGCCATCCCTTTTCTTTCGCGATGCGGCCGACAAAGCCCACCGTTTGCCGCCGCAGATTATGATGTTCGCGGAACGCAGTTACGACTTCTTGCTGGGGCGGCGCGAATTGCGTGGTGTCGACCACGTCAGGAACGATCTCAACATGACGCGCATCGCGTGTGAGTTGCGATGCGGTTCGTTGGGTCAGGGCGACTACCGCGAAGGCCGTGCCCACGGCTTTGCGTTCCAGCCACCTGGCCAGACGGTGCTGAAGCATGTCCAGCCAGGAATGCGGCGTGTAGACCGCGAGACGAGAGCAATGCACCGTCAGGATCAACGGGCATCGTAGCAATCGAGGCGCCAAACAAGCGACCAGCAGCGCCGGAATTTGTCCGTCGAGATGCGTATGAACGACATCGAAATCATGCTTGCGCCCTTTTTGGAGCAGCGCAAACAGTGTTGCTACCGCCCACGACTGCGTTAAACCTATCAAGCCGCTGAATTCGGACCGTATCCGCGGCATAGGTAGTAGCATGCGCTCGACCCACAGAAACGGAAGCAACTGTCGCAGCTTGGGCAGTCCGGGGAAACCGATGGTCATGACATGTTGATGGATACCTTCCTGAGCAAGCCAAACTGCTTGTCGCCAAGTCTGAATCTGCATGCCACCTACCGAGTCGTACGCCGCCGGCCACGAGTCAGCATCCGGATGATGGAAAAAAGGCGTCAGCTTCAAGACTTTCATACGAATCAGGCCTTTGGTAAATGAATTAGGGTCGAGCGGTTCGAGAGTGCTGGGGCGAGCGATAAGCGTGCCCGTCGCGACTGCCCGGTGAGATGCGTAAGTAACACATCGTTTGACGTCCTCGGCCATCCGCATGGGTGAGGTCAAGCCGCACGTCAAGACTCAGGGTGTTTCCGATCATGTATCGGTCAGGTGACGATGTTGTCTGTAAGCCTTGCGTGCAGCATATGCATCAATGCCTCGATGGAGAACGATCGCTCGACCGAGGTCAACATACCGGTCTGGATGTCGAGCGTTGCTTCCAGCCGGCTGAAGACCTGCTCCCAGTCTCGGGTATTCAATTCAACCCAGTCGATGGCCATAACCTCTTTAGGGGACGCGCCGGTCACATTGCAGATCGTGTGAATGACGAGTTGGCGAATGAAGTGGGGAGTCATGAGTGTGGCCACTTTATGATTGATCTTCAGTTAGCAAAAGGCTGCGGCGCTAGCGAGGCGCTCAGATGACCCGTTGCATCGCGAGCGATCTTGCGAGCAATTCTCAATGCATTGGCCTGGATCGTCAGAGTGGGATTCACTCCACCGGGGTAGGGCATGTAGCTACCGTCCGCAACATAGACATTATCCAGCGAATGGAGCTTGCCATCCTGATCCACCACGGACGTTCGCGGATCGTCACCTGCGCGGCAGGTGCCGTGTAGGTGAGTGCTGCCCATTGCGAAGTTTGAGGCTTCATGTTGGATATCCCGCGCGCCGGCGGCCTTGAGCCAGTCGGCTGAGCGTTCCACCATATAAGCCAGGCGTGTCAGATCCTTTGGATTCGTCGTGTAGTCGATCATCAACCGCGGAAAGCCCCATGAGTCTGTACTACTGGATAGACGGATCCGATTCCCGAGAGACGGATGGTCAGCAAGAACGGTTTCCACACGTAGCACTAAACCATCGCCCTGTAGAAGACTCCAGTCGTCGTGCTTGGCTTCGTAGATCAGCCCGCCGACTCCGGTCGGACAGCGCTCGTCCAAATAATGGTCAAGCGTGCAAACCGTCGAGAACGGACCCCGATAACCTATCGGATGATCATCGATTTGTTGCTGGTTTGTAGGCACTACGCCCTGCGAATATTCGCTGAGTTTCATGCAAAGACCCCGACCGACCATATCGTGGTCGTTGCCAAGCCCCCTTGGCGCATAAGGTGTAATCGAACGGAGCAGTAGCGCGGCTGTTTGAATTGCGTTGCAGGCCAGTACAAAACGGTGACCACGGATTGAACGAACCTTACCAGTTACGGTGTCCATGCATCGCACTGCGCTGGCACGATTGCCCTGTTCCTGCGTTAGTGTCATGGCTTTCACGCCGGTCAGCAGTAGCAGGTTGGGCATATCGGCCAAGGGACCGAGTAGGGCGTTCACCACATCTCGCTTGGCGCCGCGCATGCACTGTGCCGAGATACATAAGGAGCAGTGGTCGCACCGGCTGCGGTCGATCGCTACAGGAGTCGGGCGGGGGGACAGGCCGAGCCGGAGCGCACCTTCCCAAAGATGTTCCGCGGGCAGGCTCAGCGTATTTGGAGCCTGTCTTTGCCTACACTCAAACCCAGCGTGGTCGATGGAAAGAATCGACTCTATCTCGTTGTAAAAAGGAGCGAGATCGGAAGCGCCGATGGGCCATTTCACCGGTAATCCCTCGACACGGATGAGTTCACTGGGATCGAAATCGAACTCGGTATACCGAAACGAGGCACCGCCGTAGAAAACCGTGCCACCACCAAGATTGCGCGTGCTCCATGGCCATCCCCGCGGACTCCATCCTTGCGCGGAATTTCCAGCCAATGCGTGCTCTGCCTGCGCGTCAACGTCTGCATTGTTCGCACTGGCCTTAAGTCTTGCTCCTTCCTCCAGCAAGAGGGTGCGAAGCCCTGCTCGAACGAAGGTGTCTGCAGCAACCGCACCAGCGGCCCCACTACCAATGATCACCACGTCAAAAGGATCATCTAACAGGGTGTTTGACCGCAGCCCATGCAGATGGGACGTACCGAGCGGACGGTCTTCGACGTGCTGCTTTAATGAAGAAGTCATCATTATGGGTGGTCCTCTAACGTGGTTACATGGAGGCGCGCAGCAAGCAATAAAAATGTCTGATATTCCTGTCGAGCCTATCGAATGAATGATCCGATCTTTACAATAAATTTGTAGCGCGCAACTGTCAGGCTATGGAGTAACACTACACTTGGCCTATCACTGACGCCTTTGAAGAAACTCACCCCATTTCGTGAAAGTTAAATTAAATTAGCAGAGAAATCGATAGTAGAAACTTGCAAAATGCAAAATTTTATTTTATTGGGACGACTCCGTAATATCCTTCCTAAAACCTTGTAAGAGTCTTCATACGAAAGCTGAAGCTCCTGCTAATTAGATATGTAACTTAGTGTCTCTGGTTATTGATGGCGCAGTAGTCTCGCGTGTATCAATATTTCAAATTATCTCTATTTGTTCGGCGTGATGCACATGATCGAAGGACAAAATAAGTTTGGTTTTCTTATGCGTGATGTGTTCCTGCATGGGTGCGATTGGTGAGTCGACGCTTCGTGATGTCATATATTTTGTTGACCTGCAATGCGGAGGCCGATAGCTGTGTTGATTAGCGCGGTGGCAATGAGCACCAGGTTGCTAACAGCGCTCTTGTATAACGGAGAGAGTCTTATGCGTAACTTGCGACTTCAATTCGAAGACGAGTGCTTTCCGGTATGGATTGGCGTTCGATGCCTAGAGGAAATCATATCGAATTTACGTGAGCTCAGTGCGTCGAGCTATCACGTGATTACCGATAGAACGGTCAGTCAGTTGCATGCGGGCGTATTGTGCGAGCAGCTTTCGGCTCAAGCTATTGCCAGCCTTTGGGTCGTCGATAACGGCGAATCATGCAAATGCTTGGGAACTGTCGAGCATCTTGCTCAAAAAATGGTACACGCTGGCATTGACCGGGGCAGCGTCATCGTCGCTGTGGGTGGCGGGGTGATCGGAAATCTCGCGGGATTAATAGCCGCATTGCTGTTTCGCGGCATTCGCCTCGTACATGTGCCGACGACATTGATTGCAGCGGCGGATTCAGTCGCCTCGCTCAAGCAAGCAGTGAATCTTTCTCTAGGTAAAAATCTGCTGGGCTGTTTTCACAAGCCCACAGCCGTCCTGATTGATCTTAACTTTCTGCGGACGTTACCGGCGATGCAAATTCGGTCCGGCATGTACGAGATCATCAAGAACGCATTGACCGTGGCCACCGAGAACATCCCTCTGCTCGAAAGTGGATTGAAGTCGGACGCAAATTATTCCGATACGGAACTCATGGCTATTGTCGAGGCAGGTTTGCTTGCAAAGCAGAATGTGATGAAAGGCGACAAATACGAACGGAAAGAGGCTCTTGTGTTCGAGTATGGCCACACGGTCGGCCACGCAATCGAACTAGCAGCGGAGGGGCGAGTACCGCATGGAGAAGCCGTCGGCCTTGGAATGATCGTGGCGGCGGAAGTTGCCAGTCGTCTAGGGCGGCTGAGCGAAGCAGACCGGAATCTTCATCATCAGCTACTCAGACGTAATGGACTGATGGTTCGGTTGCCTGTCGGGGTTACTGTCGCCGTAGTGATGGCCCTGCTACGCACGGACAATAAGCGAGGTTATCTCAACGCTCGTACTGACCAGGTTGTCATGATCCTGCTGGATGGCCTGGGGGTTCCGGCCGGACCGGTTGGCAGCCCCCTGACACTGGTCGACGCCTCGCTAATTCAGTCTTGCATTGAGGATTGTTTAACGGGGATCAAGGATATCGCCGTCGAGGAAAGTTGTCAGTGACAAGTGCGCTTTTCATGCGCTGGCCAATGGCGGGTCATCGATCTCTAACTACGTCGGTGTTTCGCGCTCGACGCGACCACGGCTCTCGGTACGTGCAATAACTATGATCGACCTTCTTGTGAGCCGGCCTGCCCCGGCGGGCCCTGTGGGACTCATGCACATCGATATTGGGCGAGTACTGAACCACTTGCGTGCCGCGGCTGCCCCAGGAAGCCTGGATCAATATCTGGTGGCCTGTGCCGGGGTGCAATTTTGGGCCGACCTGCTCGCAGTGGGAAAACTAAACGGCGTGCTCGTCGATACCACGATGGATGAACTCGAAGAGCAACTTCGCCGCGCCGAATGCGAAGCTGATCGCGCCGCACAGGTGATGCTGGGGCGGCGAGCGGCTGCGTCCGAAGACATCGATCACCTCGCGTCTGCGAGTGTCGCACTCCATGAAAACTCATCGCCCGATTCCCTGAGCAAAGTGCTCCACTTGCCGATGCCGGAGTGCTGCGGCTACGACCTTGCCGATCTCGCGTTGATTGCTGGCGACGTCGACCGATTGACCGCGCAGGTGCGCCTTGATCGGGCCTTCCTGATTGTCGGGATCCGCACCGGTGGGACATATCTTGCTCCACTCTGGAAGGCAGTGCTGACCGGATTGGGTGTCGCTGATGTGCATTGGTGTACGGTGCGGCTACGAGAAGGGGGCGCGACGTCTGATGGCTTAGAAACTGTTCGGGCCTGGTTGGAGCACCAATTCGCCCCCGTGATCGTGGTGGTGGACGATCGGCCGGATACCGGGGCCACCATGGAACGTGTAGCTGCGCAGTTGCGCGAGCCCGGCGTCGATCTATGGTTCTCGAGCGTCGGAAAGCTTTGGCACGGCCCGACGGCGCATCCGATACCGTCACACTCCCCGGCGTACGTGATGCGCGACTCGCGTGCACCACGGCTTTGGGAATGCTTGCGACCTGATGAACAACCTGAATTCATCGCACGACTGCGGGACACAGCAGGCATACCTCCGCTCCCCGCCCGGGTGCGACTGCACTTCCGGTGCCCACAAGGTGAGGTGCGTTACGGGCAAAGTCGCGCCTGGCTTCCGTGGAACGATCCACGGGTTCTGAACGGCCATCGGCCTTTGGTGAACCCGCGCAAGACGCCGATCGAAATTCTCGGACCTGATGGGGAGGCGCTGTTACATCTGCGTTTCATCGGTGAAGGCGTGTTCGGTCGCGCGGAGTTCGAGCGCGTGCGGAAGATGAGCGCTATGGGGGCAGCCTGGCTAGTTGACGGTTATGCCATTACGGTCGACATCGGGGCCACGCGATCATTCCAGGAGCAGTTTCATACCGCGAACCAGCCGGGACGAGCCGACTTACTGCTTCAAGCGGCGAACTGGCTGACTGTCCCTGCACGGCAAACCATTGCCCATACATACCACAGCCCTATGGTCATGGCCCTTGATCCGCGCTGGTCGGCAATGGCAGATACGATGCGAGAGCGCTGCGGTTGCGATCCGCTGCAGGAGATATCTGAGCCACTAAGCGCGTTTCTAGCGGAGCCGGTACCTTGGCCGGGACGGGCGGGCAGGACGTTCCGTTCGTCGTTGCGTTATGGCAGTGGCGGTTGGCATTGGCAGGTTGACCAACACGGAAGGCTTCATCGTTTTCAACTGGAAGCGAACTGGGGTGACATCAGCTTTCCCGAGCTGGAATTGGCAGCTTTCATTCTCGAAAATCGCCTGGCAATCGAAGACGCTGGGCAGCTCGCATCACTGTGCGGTCTTGCCTGGTCGAGTGTCCGGGAGAGCTTGTCACTAGCTGCGCTGATGATCGTCGAGTCTAGGGTCCGCAGCGTGAGAATACCCAGCGACAGTGGACGCATCACGCTCTACGAAGATTTCCATCAATTGATCAGGACAACTTCCGAGTTGGCCGAAATCAGTACACTTTCCTGGGAATGACATGGACAGACCTCACCACATCGTTACCGACATCTACACCGCACAGCCCAGGCTGCGCGCCGTCAGCTCCAGGGGAGCCACGGTGACGCTCTCGGACGGCAAGCAGTATATCGATCTGATGAATGGCAAAGGCAGCGTCACGCTCGGGCACCACCACCCAGCAGTGAATTCAGCGATTACGCGCCATTTACACCGCGGGCTGGCATCGGCGACCTGCTGGAGCAACCTGCATGAGGCGCTCACAAACCAGATCATCGACGACGTCGGAATGGACGAAGCACGGCTCGCCCTATTCAGCACGGGGACGGAAGCCTGCCGGGCCGCCGTTCAGGTCGCGCGGCAATTCACGGGCCGGCACGTCATAGTGAGTGCGGGTTATCACGGCTGGGGCGACTACTGGGCCAGCAGCGACTACTTGCTGGAAGCCAATGCGAGTGGAGTCATTGACTTCTACTTTGTGCCGGAACTACTGGAGCAGGTGCTCGAACGGCATCGCGGACAAACGGCCTTGGTGATTTTGTCGCCCGACTACGTCCACCTGCAACCGGATACACTTCGTCGGCTGGCGCAGATCGCTCGGCATGAGGGGGTGCTGCTGTGCTGCGATGATGTCAAGCAAGGCTACCGCTCGGTGTGCGCCTCCCAATTTCCAGGGACGGTCGGCTTCCATGCCGATCTGTACACCTTCGCCAAAGGGTTGGCGAATGGCCACCGACTGTCATGCCTGGTGGGCCGATCCGATGTGATGGCTGCGGCGAAGGAATTTACCTATACCGCCTATTTTGACACGATCCCAATCGTGGCGGCGTTGGCCACACTGGACTACATGGACAGCCACGACGGTTACCAGCGATTGGTCCAATGTGGAGCCACCCTGGCTGCGGAAATGCGTAATCTCGTGCAACGCAGGGAGCTGCCGATCGAGATATACGGCGATGGTCCACTGCTGCAAATCGTGGGTGCCACCGAGGCATTGGATCAGGCCCTGTACGCGAACTGCGCCACGGCGGGCCTACTTCTATACGAAGGGGACAATCAAGCGGTCTCGCTCGCGACCGGCGACGTGCTTGACGAATTGCTCGAATGTTTCGAGAAAGGACTCACTGCCACTTCGCAACGGTTCGGAAGAGGCGACCCCGCGTCGATCAGCTCGCAGCGGCGCTTCCAGGCAGCCTTTCGCATGATGGACGGAGCCAACGATGTCGTTCCTGTCGAGGAAGCGATTCGCTGGATCAAGGAGGAGCGATGACCCCATCATCCCTGGAGTCGATGACGGGCAGGCGCATCCTGCTGCTATCACCGCACGCGGACGATGTTGCCTACTCCATAGGAGGCATCGTTGCGCGGCTTTCCATGCGAGCGGATCTACGTCTCATGACAATCTTCGGCTACAGCGGATGGGCACTGCCGCAGGCTTCGTGCGAGAACTCCGCAGATGCGATATCGGCAGAACGGGAGCGGGAGGATCGTGCGTATTGCGCGCGACGGCGGATCGATTACGACCTCCTGTCGTGTCCGGACAGCTTTGTGATGGGATATGACAAGGCGACGGAACTTAGCATCGCCGCCCCCGATGATCCTAGGACCGAGGACGTCGTGAACTTGATCCATAAGGCCGTGGCGTGTCGGGGGCCTCAGGTCGTGCTTGCTCCGTGCGGCCTTGGCGGGCATGTCGATCATCAGATTGTACGAATTGCCGCAGATGAGCTGCATCACATCGAAGTCCTCTACTACGAAGACGTTCCCTACAGCTCGAGCTTGCCGCTCCCAGAACTTGAAAGGCAGCTTGCCGTTCAAGGCCTAACACCCGCCATGACGGTCGACATCGAAGTTGTGTTGGAAAGCAAATGCGAAGATATGTGGGGCTACCGTTCACAAACCAGTGCATACACCCTTTCTGAGATGCTGCTACATGCCCGCCGTGTCGGCACAGGCTCCGCACGATATGCGGAGCGTCTATGGCGCCGCTTAAATTGAATCCGCTCTAGCGAAAGAATTGATCTGGAACTACCGCTGGCCTGATCCCGTGGCTGCCATGGGCAGACCGAATTAACCCTGATTGACGGAGGCATCCATGTTGGAAAAGCTAGCAATTTACGGAGGGGCTACGGTCCACGACGGGAATTGGCCCAATTGGCCCCAGAGCAATGAGAACACTCGACGTAATATCAATGCCGTGCTAGGGAGCCACCGATGGTCCATCAGTGGTCAATACCGTGGGCAGCCGTCTTGGGAAGAGCGTTTCGGACAGGCGTTTGCCGTTTACACTGGCGCCGGGTATTGCGTGCCGTCCTCGACAGGCACCGCCAGCTTGAGCATGGCCTTGGAGGCCTGCGAGGTCGCGGCGTACGACGAGGTGATCGTGCCAGGAGTGAGCTGGGTTGCATCAGCGTCCGCGGTACTCGGGATCAATGCTATTCCCGTCCTGACCGATGTGGAACCCGAGACCGGCTGCCTTGATCCAGTGGCACTTGAGCGCGCAATCACATCGCGTACACGAGCCATCACTGTGGTCCATCTTGGATCGGCTGTTGCCAACCTGGATCGCTTGGTGGCGATCGCCCAAGCGCACTCCATTCCATTGATTGAAGATTGCGCCCAAGCACATGGCGCCCGATACGCCGGCCGGCATGTTGGTTGCTTCGGCGCGGCAGGCACCTTTTCTATGCAGCACAGTAAGCTGCTGACGAGCGGCGAGGGTGGGGCGGTGATTACTAACAACGAGGGCCTCGCACGCCGTCTGGCGCATCTGAGGGCCGACGGCCGAACGCTCTGCGAACAGCCGCCTGGAATAGACGAGATGGCGCTGGTTGAGACCGCGGAGATCATGGGTAACAACCACTGCCTCTCGGAGTTTCATGCCGCTATCTTGGTGGCACAACTGGAGGTCTTGGACGAGCAACTGGCGCATAGGCGTCGTAATGCCGCCGTTCTGGATAGCTTTCTGGTTTCTCTTGGTTTCCTGCCACAGGCTACTTCCCCTCGCACCACGGAGCGGGCGCACTACACCTACGTGGTGCGGTTGCCTCAGTCAATTGTGGATACGCAGGGTTCTGAGCGGTTCGCTGCGGCGTTATCCGCGGAAATCCGGTTGCCCTGCAAGACGATGTACAGCGCACTTAACCAGAATCGTCTCTACAACCCCTCCTCGCGAAACCGGTTCGAACTGGGCAAGGCATTCACCGATGCAGTCGATCCATCTTGTTATCAATTGCCTATAGCGCAGGAGTTTTCCAGGTCCTGCATCGCTCTGCCTCACCGCATGCTATTGGCCGATACGAGCGCGATAGAGCATGTGGCCGCCGCCTTCGAAAAGGTAGCCAGGTTGATTAACAATCGGCGTGCTTAAGCGGACGCGCAAACGGCGCATTTATCGCATTGTCTTGGTATGTCAAAGCATTGCCCGACATCCGGTAGGACGTGTGTCATCTGTCGCGGGGAGGCTATATTTTGCTCGGTTTCTTTGAAAAACTCGTCTACCCGTTCCCTTCCACCGAGCCATCGCCGCTGCCTCGGGGGTTCTTCGCCTTTCTTTGGGCTTGCACACAGGGCGTACGCGGCAAGATCACAGCCATGGCGGTACTCACGATGATAATGTCGGCCTTAGAAGTGATGCTGATTGCCATGCTCGGACACATTGTCGACTGGCTCAGCGTCCAGGTGCCGTCGCGCCTGTGGGCCGAGCGCGGCGAGACATTGCTTTGGTTGGTCGCCGCGATGGTGGCCAGCATCGCCGTAGTGTCCCTGCAGACTGTCGTCAAGCATCAAGCCCTCACCGTGAACTTGCCCATGCGGCTGCGGTGGAACTTCCACAGGCTGATGCTGGGGCAGAGCATGGCCTTCTATCAGGATGAGTTCGCGGGTCGTATCACGGCCAAGGTGATGCAAACCTCACTTGCAGTGCGCGAAACCATTTTCGTGCTGGCCGACGTCATGGTCACTACGAGTGTATACGTAACGACAATGATCATCCTGGCTGGCACGCTCGATGCGCAATTGGTATGGCCCTTTGTGAGCTGGCTCGTCCTCTACGTCGCCGCGTTGTTCTATTTCGTGCCTCGACTTGGCAAGTTCGGCAAGGAGCAGGCTGACGCGCGCGCGCTGTTGACGGGGCGTGTGACCGACGCCTATACCAACATCGCCACTGTCAAACTGTTCTCGCATACGCAGCGCGAGGCAGGGTTCGCGCGCGAGGCCATGCGCGACTTCATGCGCACTGGCTACGGCGAGATGCGGCTAGTGAGCGCCTTTGAGATCGTCAACCATGTCCTGAGCATCGGGCTCACGATTGGCGCGACGGGTACTGCATTGTGGCTGTGGTCACAAGGTGCAGTAGGAGTGGGTGCCGTTGCAGCCGGCTGTGCTATGGCGTTGCGGCTGCAGGGCATGTCGCAATGGCTCATGTGGGAGATGACCGGTCTATTTGAGAACGTTGGCATAGTGCAGGACGGCATCAAGACGCTGTCGATCCCTCCTTCCGTTCTCGAGGCGCCTGACGCCATCGAGTTTGCAGTAACGCGCGGCGAGATATGCTTCGAACGAGTGAGCTTCCGTTACGCTGAAACTGGTCGCCGCGTGATCGACGATCTGGACCTCACGGTCAGGCCTGGCGAAAAGATTGGTCTGGTCGGCCGCTCGGGGGCCGGCAAGTCGACGCTATTGAACTTGCTGCTGCGCTTCCATGATCTGGAATGCGGTCGCATCTTGATCGATGGGCATAACATTGCACACGCTACGCAGGACTCGTTGCGCAGCCAAATCGGTATGGTCACGCAGGACATCTCGCTGCTGCATCGGTCGGTAGCCGACAATATTTCCTACGGCAGACCCGATGCGACGCTGGCGCAGATAGAAGTGGCGGCCCGGCGCGCAGAGGCACATACATTTATCCAAAATCTCGGCGATGCGGGCAAGTGCTGTGGTTACGAGGCGCATGTGGGCGAGCGCGGCGTCAAGCTCTCGGGCGGGCAGCGTCAGCGTAT
Source organism: Pseudomonas sp. PSPC3-2 (assembly GCF_049897085.1). Taxonomy (NCBI): domain Bacteria; kingdom Pseudomonadati; phylum Pseudomonadota; class Gammaproteobacteria; order Pseudomonadales; family Pseudomonadaceae; genus Pseudomonas; species Pseudomonas sp. PSPC3-2. The sequence continues at coordinate 48,593 of NZ_JAFCVO010000019.1, read as the reverse complement.
CGCCATTGCGCGCGTGATGCTGAAGGACGCACCGATCCTGCTGCTCGACGAGGCCACCAGTGCACTTGATTCTGAAGTCGAAGCCGTAATCCAGCAAAGCCTTTACCGGTTAATGGCAGGCAAGACCGTGATTGCGATCGCGCACCGGCTGTCGACCATCGCGGCGATGGACCGTTTGATCGTGCTTGATGAGGGATGTGTTGTCGAACAGGGCGACCATCCGACGCTGCTTGCTCAAGGAGGTCTTTACGCGAGTTTGTGGGCTCACCAGAGTGGCGGATTCCTGGGCGACCCAAAATGAAAGTACGCGGACCATTGAAGACGCGCCGGCACCGACAGTGTAGCGAGGTTGATATCCCCCATCTCCTCGCACCACCACCCCACTCATCGAATTTTGGGTGCTAAACCATGACTACAGACGAAGAACAGCTCTACGGACCCAAGGTAGATCGACTACTGCGCATTCGGAAGATCGAATCCCTGGGGAATCTTGTCCTGCCCGTCTTTCCAATCGCCCCATTGCCGACCACAGTGTCGGGCAACCTGACACATGCGGATGATGCGGTATCGATTTACGCAGCCGCTTTTGAGGAGGCTTTTCCGCGTCTGATGCGAAGCGTGGAGGACGTTTGTGGTCCAGCGCCCTGGATCGTGCGTAGTGCGGGTAACGAGGACCTGACGAATCACGTTAATGCCGGCGGCTACGAAAGCCTGATATGTCCCGAGCCACAAGCGCTGATACAGTGCATTGCCGCTGTGGCCATGAGTGGATCGACCGAGCACGCTCGACGCCAGCTTGCGCTTTCAGGGCGTTACGATCCTGTCGAGGCAATTCCATGCTTTGTGCAGCCGCTGCTGAAGATCGATGTCTCCAGCGATGTCGGTCACAATCATTCGCCGTATTTGGACACGGCAGTTCTTGATCACATGGAGGCGGTATGTAACGAGCTGATGCGGACGTTTGACTTCATAGCGATCGATTGCGAATGGGGCCTCGAGACGACACTTGGTTTTGTGTCCGTGACCACCGTCATGCCGAGAAACCCACAGCTGATGAACGTCGTGCATACGATTGGTTTCGGTTTCGCCAGCGCTCAGAATACCGGCTCGCTGGCGACGGCCTTGGTCCTGCGTCCGGCTTGCTCAGACCTTAGGCTATGGCGCGGACGCCATCTGCGCGAGACGGCGGTGCGGCGGTTGCATCTGCTGCAGGCGCGGCCGGCGTATTCTGATGATGCATTTCGCGATCGTTATGTGTTGACCGATGTATGCCGTGAAGCGTTGATCGGGCGCTACGATGTCGTGGAAGCAAGCTTGTTAATGCTGGGCGCACAATCCTCGGGCCGCGCACTGGTGGCACCGGATCTTATGAGCGCCTGGCGCCGGTATCTTGCGCTCAGCGCAGGGGAGCAGATCGACGTGGCGGTGGTGATAGTGGACGAAGGCAGTGCGGAGGAACACGCGGGTATCATGTTCCGCCAGCAGGGAACTACCTGCGTCAGGATGGACACTCGACGCATGCCAGCCGGAGCAGACTGCGTTGTATTTGATCGCGGCGCCTGCATTCTCGGCGACTCGACGATGCTGCGATCAATTCAAAGTGAGCTTCGCCGAGAGTTGGTGTTGCCCGACGACTGTGCTCTTGTCTTCACCGCTGAGGTGCTGGTACCTGGCGGCGAGCTGAAGCGAGACTGCATCGATGTCCTTTCCCAGTTGCGTCGTCTGCCGGTCGCACGAGAAGTCAGGGAACGGCTGTTCGCACGTAGCGAACAGCCGATGTCAGCGAGGTGGATGCACCGCGCCGACGGCGTAGTGGAGTCCCCCTCTCTACTCGCGGCAATCTGGCGGTCAATGCACCCAGGGTATGCCGGCGAATGCTGTGCGCTTACTGAATTTGCGAGAGACTACGAACGCGCCGTCCAGGTGTTACAGGATGCGCCGCAGCGCGAACTGCGCACGCTGTTCGCACTGTCGTCCGTGACACGCACGTTGGTGGCGAGTGGTGACCTTCGAATCGTCATGGCCCTGCTCGACTGTGAGGCATCAACGTCATGGGTACCGCCGCAAACATTGCGGCGCCTGCTTGATTCGGCCGCTGTGCAATTGACGGCGCTTCGGCGAGACAACGCCGTGTTGATTCTTGAAAGCGTCGCGTTCGTCAGGGCGGAGTGCGCGCGACTGCCGGTTTATGTGCTGGACGATACCATCTCCTATCTCGACGCATTGGCGCACGATCTTGAAGAGGGCTTGTTTGTCGAAGCGATGGTATCCATCCGCTCATTGGAATTGCCGATCCCAAGTGGAGTCCTGCTTATGCGACAGGCTCTCGATAATCCAGCAATCCTTGATCCGGTGGATGCATTCCGGCAGTCAGTAGCGTCGTTTAGATGCATTGTGTCGGGTGGCGATGCGACGGCAAGGCTTCCTCAGCAACTCAACGATACTTATTTGACGCTCCGGGGCACGCTGCACGAGGTCGGTCTGGAAAATGTCGCCGAGCAGATCAGAGGATCGCTAGTCGAAACTTACGACGCCTCATTGAAAGGGTTGCTAGTGCGCGCGGTGGAGGAGGGCGACGCTAGCAGCTACCGCCGCTACCTCAAAGTGATGCAATGGTGGATCGAATTCTTGAGCATCGGATCGCTGTCTGAGCGCGATGCCGTAGTGCTTCAGCGTTTTCAAATTTGGCTGTGTCAGTGGACTGATGAAGCGATCCCTGAGTCATTCGAGATACAGGATCGTAACTGGCAGTTCGAGTTTGACGTCATTGTGGTTTTCCGCGAGACTCCGCAGCGGTACGAGAATCCGCACGTTCTACACAATCTCCTCCACCAATACTCCCTAGCGGGACTACGGCTTGATACGCTGGGGCTACCACGACGCGTACAAGCGCTCGAACACTTCTGCTCGACGTTTAGTAGTCGCTCGACGAAGGTTCTGCGTTTCGAGCGAGAGTTGCTCGAGATTCAGATTCCGATGGGAACGCACAAGGCGAGCTACGTGTTCACGCCGCGGCAGATCTCGGTAGAGTGGACGGAGCCGCCTGATTGCCCCGAGGGCGAAATCGCGCGGATCCTGGCGTTTGAGATATTCCTAGATCGATTCCGCACTTGGATGTTCCCAGCACTGACGATCCGGCGCGAGCAAGTGCTGGGTACCTGGACACTGTTCATCCGCCTCAACGCGCAAGGATCAGATCCCTGGGATTACGAGCATCTCTGGCACTTTTTGGTCGCCACGCGTTTGCTATTCGACGCCTCTTACGATTTCTCGTATGTCGCCAACGAAGCCGTCGATGCCTTCGTCGAACATTTCGACGGGTTGGAATGGAAGACGATGCTCACCACGCTAATACGGCATCGGGCGGTGCTTGAGGACGCGTCGCAGTACGTCGCCTTGCACGCCCTGCCGATGTCATCGACGGTCGCAGCTATAGCGCGGAGCCGAGTCGTTCGTGGTCTGCTCTTACGTTGTCAGCGCAGGGGGTTCGATTATTGCTGGGGCTTAATTGACGGGTATGCGCGTTGGCTGAATGTGGCGGCCGAGGACGACGGGCGGTGGTACGAACGCTATGAGTCGCTCCGGCAGGCCAGCCTTTTCCTGGCGGCCAAGTGGCCAAGCAAGGCGCTTTCGGAACTCGCCGGGCGGGCCGTCTACAATGTCGGCGATGACCTGATCGCAGCCTGCCTGTTCAAACGCTCGGACCTGGCGGATGATCTCCGGCACGTCGTGGCGGTGAGATCGTCAACGCTATCGGGAATGCCGGGGATGATCGTGCGGCATGCCCCCGAGATTGCTGTGGCGGGCCGTGGCGCATTGCCCCTGGCTGAGCAACTGGTCGGCACCGGAATTCGATTTCGCCGCGCGAAACATTTTTTGGTCGCTCGATTCGGCGACCGTCTTGATCAGGATATATTGGCGGCTCTACTACGGGACTTGGACGCGGTTCCGTGGGGGTATACCGCCGCCGCTGAGCAGGCCATCCAGACGCAGCTATTGACTCGCGGGCCTGTCTGTCGATTTGAACTAGAAAAAGGCATCGATTGGACGACGTTAGATTCGTGGCCGACTCTTGTGCAGAGGCGTCCCGCCTACTTGAGGCCAACCGAGTGTTGATTTATCTTGCGGACCCGAGAGCCTATAGCGGAATTCGTCTTGGTCTGAAATGGAGATTTCCGGCTTAGCGAATCCATTTCTCGCTTGCAAGTTGGCCGTACCGCCTCGAATGACGGCAATGCCTTGCTTGTCTCATGTTTGCACTGCGGGTGGACCGTGGGAACGACTGCACCTTGCAGCCATGGATTCGGCAATGTTCACACGCAACCTTACAGCAATGAGGCTTTCTTGCCGCTGTGGCGATTGTCTACGTCCAGTTGCGGGCGGCGAATGTGAAGGTGTCCGGAACGGCGGTGAAGGAGTCTGTCCTCACAACAGAACGCGGATCCCGTCACGACGCTGACGTTTTCCTCCGCGCTGGATATGGCTCGGTTGAGTTCGCCTAGGTAACCCGAATGAGGAGGCTGAAACGCTTATGTCGCGGTTGGGCTGCGCCAGGAGCAGATCCGCCAGCCTCGATAGAAAGAGCGAGATAAAAAAGCGAGGTAATCCTTACGCATAGGGAACTCCTTTGTGTAAGCAACGTGGCATAGCGGTCTGAAGAAACATCAGTATGAGTTTACAAGGTGTCTAGATAATCCGGGGCGATTCAAATGCCTGGTCAGTGCTGATGCAATCAGGTGGTCAGATACGGTGCAATTTCCCACCCGCATTTCGCTCCGCGCTATACCCCCACATCCCCATTTCATGCGATCTTCTCGGCATTCACCCTGGAGTCGTCTGGATGCCCTCATTTATCGCTGATCACCCCATGTTGTGCGCCCTGGCGCTGATCTTTATCGACATCGGTGTGTGGCGCCTGATTTCCGCTGACCTGGCTAACTGGAAGCTGGCGGCGCGGCTGGTGATTTTTGCGGTGTTCAGCGCCGTGTTGTTCAACGACGGCATGAACCCGATGCTCGTCGCGCCGTATGCCGACAACACCGCGTTGCACCTGGCCGCTACCGCGTTGCAGATCGGTTGGTGGCTGTTCGCGGCGCGGACCCTGACGGTGTTGTTCGGTGCGCTGATGATGCAGCGCGTCGGCCATACCGGTCGGCTGTTGCAAGACCTGCTGGGCGCGGTGATTTTCCTGATTGCGATCATCGCCGCCATGGCCTACGTGCTCGACCTGCCGGTCAAGGGCGTGCTTGCCACCTCCGGCGCGGTGGCGATCATCGTCGGCCTGGCGTTGCAAAGTACCCTCAGCGATGTGTTTTCCGGGATCGTGCTCAACACCACCAAGCCGTACCAGCTCGGTGACTGGATTTCCATCGACGGCACTGAAGGCCGCGTCACCGATATCGACTGGCGCGCCACGCGGTTGCAGACGTCCCAGGGCAGCATGGCGGTGATCCCCAATTCGTTGGCGGCCAAGGCCAAGATCATCAATTTCTCGCGCCCGGCGGATATGTTCGGCCTGTCGGTCTGCCTGCAAGTCAGCCCTCACGCACGTCCGCAAACCGTGATCGAGGCGTTGGAGCGGGCGATGCAAGGTTGCCGGCCGCTGCTGGCCAAACCGGCGCCGAACGTGGCGTTCAAAACCTCGTCCAGTGGCGGCGTCGAGTATGAAATCAGCGGTTTTGTACCGGCGATGCTACTCAAGCGCGAAGTGCGCAATCAGCTATACGACCTGGCTTTCCGGCACCTGCAGGCGGCGGGCGTCGGTTTGCTGTCGGCCACCGAAAGCAGCACGCCGCTCGCGCTGTCAGGTGCGCGGGCGTTGCTGGAGCGCTCGTCGATTTTCTCCACGTTGCGCCAGGAAGAGAAGGACACCTTCAGCCAGAATATGACCCTGCACAGCTACCGTGCTGGCGAGATGATCCTGCCGGCGGGGGAAGTCAGCGATCATTTGTTTATCGTCGAAACCGGCGTGGTCTCGGTGATGCTGAACAAGAGCGGGCACACGTTCGAAGCCGGGCGCATGGGGCCGGGGGAAGTGATCGGCGAGGCCGGGATCTTGTCCGACGAGGCCACGCTGGCGGACTTCTGCGCCAAGACCTACTGCACGCTCTACCGCGTCGAGAAGGAATACCTCAAGCCGTGCCTGGATGCGCGGCATGACATCGGCGAAGCGATGAAAGCACTGCTGGATTTTCGCGTACATACGGCGCAGACCCTGACCCAGGAAGCGCCGGTGGTACCGGTGAAGAAGGGCTTCCTGCAGTGGTTGCGCAAGCGCGGGTTGTAAAACGATCAGGCAAACGCCTCCCTCGCCGCCTGCTCGGTGGCGCCGGCCTGATGCCCGAGGATGGTCGGGTGCTGGGCGTTGACGATATCGTCCCCCAGGCACCCGCAGCGTTGTCCGTCAAATACGCGTTCAGCGCACCAGGCACGGGCGCTTGTTATCGAAGCTCCAGCCGGGAATCAGGAACTGCATGGCCACGCTGTCATTGCGCGCGCCCAGGCCCATGCCCTTGTAGCGTTCGTGGGCCTGGGCCACGGCGTCCATGTCGATCTCCACGCCCAGGCCCGGTTTGGCCGGCACCTGGATGTGACCGTCGACAATCGGCAACGGCGCCTTGGTCAGGCGCTGGCCGTCCTGCCAGATCCAGTGGGTGTCGATCGCGGTGATAGCGCCCGGTGCGGCGGCCGCCACCTGGGTAAACATCGCCAGGGAAATATCGAAGTGGTTGTTGGAGTGCGAGCCCCAGGTCAGGCCCCATTCATGGCACATCTGCGCGACGCGCACCGAGCCTTGCATCGTCCAGAAGTGCGGGTCGGCGAGGGGAATGTCCACCGATTGCAGCTGGATCGCGTGGCCCAATTCGCGCCAGTCGGTGGCGATCATGTTGGTGGCGGTAGGCAGGCCGGTGGCGCGGCGGAATTCAGCCATGACTTCGCGGCCCGAATAGCCGTTTTCCGCGCCGCACGGGTCTTCGGCGTAGGCCAATACGTGATGTTGGTCGCGGCACAGGGCGATGGCCTCCTTGAGTGACCAGGCGCCGTTTGGGTCCAGGGTGATGCGTGCGTCGGGGAAGCGCTCGGCCAGGGCGGTGACCGCTTCGATTTCTTCGGCGCCGCGCAACACGCCGCCCTTGAGCTTGAAGTCGTTGAAACCGTACTTGGCCTGGGCGGCTTCGGCCAGGCGCACGATAGCGTCCGGGGTCAGGGCCGGTTCATGGCGCAGGCGAAACCAATCGTCTCCATCGGCTTCGCTGCGGTAGGCCAGGTCGGTCTGCTGGCGGTCGCCGATATAGAACAGGTAGCCGAGCATCTTTACCGCGTCGCGCTGCTGGCCTTCGCCGAGCAGGGCGGCCACTGGCACTTCGAGGAATTGGCCGAGCAGGTCGAGCAGCGCCGCTTCCATGGCGGTGACGGCGTGGATGGTGATGCGCAGGTCAAACGTCTGCAGGCCGCGCCCGGCGCTGTCGCGGGCGGCGAAGGTGCGGCGCATGGCATTGAGGATGCTCTGGTACTCGCCGATCGGTTTGCCGATCACCAGGCTGCGCGCGTCTTCCAGGGTTTCGCGGATGCGTTCGCCGCCCGGTACTTCGCCCACGCCGATGTGCCCGGCGCTGTCTTTGAGGATCACGATGTTGCGCGTGAAAAACGGCCCGTGGGCGCCGCTGAGGTTGAGCAGCATGCTGTCGTGGCCGGCCACCGGGATCACTTGCAGGTGGGTGACGATTGGGGCGTGACTGGCGTGGTGCTGGTGTTCTGTGTTCATGAAAACGCTTCCTTATTTGCTCAAGACGGGGGCGGGGTGCAGCACGCTCGGGCTTTGGGCGCCGGGCCGGGTCTTGGCGAAGAACACCAGGATCGCCGCGAGGATCGAGGTGCCGGCCAGCCCATACAAACCACCCTGGATCGACCCGGTGGTCTGCTCCAGAAACCCGAAGGTGGTGGGCGCGACAAACCCACCGAGGTTGCCGATGGAATTGATCAGCGCGATCACTGCCGCCGCGATGCGCGCATCCAGGTAGCCCTGGGGAATCGGCCAGAACAGTGACGACGCCGACTTGAACCCAATCGCAGCAAAACAGATGGCGACAAAGGCAAAGACCGGCCCACCGGTGGTGGAGAAAAACATCCCCGCGGCGGCAATCAACAGCGCCGTGGCCACCCACGCCTGCTGGTGCTTGTACTTGCCGGCCAGGGCCGCGAACGAGTACATGGCGATGATCGAAATCAGCCAGGGGATGGAGTTGTAGAAGCCCACCTGGATGTCACTCAGGTCGCCCATCTTCTTGATGATGCTCGGCAGCCAGAATGTGGCGGCATAGATGGTCAGTTGGATGCAGAAATACAGGGCGCAGAACAGCATGATCTGGCGGTCCTTGAGCAGCGTGCCCAGGCTCGGCTTGACCGTGGTGGCGGCGTCACGCTCGCGTTGTTCGCGCTCGATCTCGCCCACCAGCGCGTCCTGTTCTGCGCGGCTGAGCCATTTGGCATCGTGGGGTTTGGAGTCGAGCCAGAACCACACAAAAAAGCACAGCAGCACCGAGGCCATGCCTTCGATGATGTACATCCATTGCCAGCCGTGCAGGCCCAGCCCGTTGATTTGCAGCAGCACGCCGGACAGTGGGCCGGAGATCAGCGAGGCCAGGGCCGAGCCGCTGAGGAAGATCGCAATCGCCTTGCCGCGTTCCACCCCAGGCAGCCAGCGGGTGAAGTAGTAGATCACGCCCGGAAAGAACCCGGCCTCGGCCACGCCCAGCAGAAAACGCAGGATGTAGAAGTGGGTTTCGTTCTGGATAAAGGCCATCAGCGTTGCGGTGATGCCCCAGGTGAACATGATGCGGGTCAGCCAGATACGCGCGCCGACTTTTTGCAGCAGCAGGTTGGAGGGCACTTCGAACAAGGCATAGCCGATAAAGAACAAACCGGCACCGAAACCATAGGCGGCCGCACCGATGCCCAGGTCGTGTTCCATGTGGGTGCGCACAAAGCCGATGTTGACGCGGTCGATGTAGTTGACGATGAACATGATCACGAACAATGGCAGCACGTGCTGCTTCACTTTCTTGATCGCGCGGGCCAGGACGGGGTCGAGGGCGGGCGCAGCTGTCGCAGGGCTGGAAGAGGTCACGGGGTAGAACTCCCACGGATTATTGTTGTGCGGGGATGGGTTCAGGGCTGCCGGAGATGTCTGACAACTTGATAGACATCATACAACTGCTTTTTTCCATGTGGCAACGTAAATTTCGGCGGTATGAGCGCGCCGTTGGAGCTTTGTTTCCTAAGAATTAGGCTTCGTTGTGCTTTATTTCAACCACGTCGACGCAATCCAAGGCAAGCCTACTCTCACAAAAATCATGGCCAGACATAGTGGAATTTGTTTGTTGTCATACAAGTTGATGGCGGATGGAGATGTTAGTATTGGCCGGGCCCAACCCATGGAATGACCGATGCACAACGACGCCCCCCGCAAGCGCTCCCAGGGCCTTGCCCATGACATCGTCACTACGTTGACCCAGCGCATTCTCCTCGGCCAAATGGCGCCGGGCGAGAAGTTGCCCTCCGAGTCGGCCATCGTTGGCGAGTACGGCGTCAGTCGCACGGTGGTGCGTGAGGCGTTGTCGAAGTTGCAGGCGGCGGGACTGGTGGAAACCCGGCATGGGGTGGGCACCTTTGTGCTTGAGCGGGACCAGCGCCAGGGCCTGCAACTGAACCACGACACCGCCGTCAGCGTGCGCGGCATCCTTGAGTTGCGCCTTGGCCTGGAAACCCAGGCCGCTGCCCTGGCCGCGTTGCGTCGCAGCGAGGCGCAGTTGCAGCTCATGCGCCAGGCCCTCGACGACTACCAGGCCTCGCTGGCCAACAACGACAGCAGCGTCGAACCCGACGTGCGCTTCCATCAGTTGATTGCCCAGGCCACTGGCAACAGCTACTTCACCGATGTGATTTATCACTTGGGTAACTCGGTGATCCCGCGCACGCGCATCAATGCCCAGGAGCGCGGCGATATCGACCTGATGAAGCTGGGCCAGTTGGCCAACCTGGAACACGAGGCGATCCTCAAGGCGATCCGCCGCCAGGACCCCGACGCCGCCCGCGCCGCCATGTGGTTGCACCTGAGCAACAGCCTGGAACGCATGACCGGCGAGTAGCAGGGGTATTTTCTTCAATACCCGGCTCGCCGGGGTGTTTACCGTGGCCCTTGTTCATCACTACAACAAGGAACCGCAATGAGCTTGATCCTTTCCATGGCCGCCTTCGCGTTGGCCACTTCCATCACACCGGGGCCGGTGAATGTGGTCGCCCTCAGTTCCGGCGCACGCTTCGGGTTTGCCGCCAGCCAGAAACACGTGTTCGGCGCCGCCGCCGGCTTCACGCTGTTGCTGGTGTTGATCGGCCTGGGGCTGCATGAAGTGCTGGTGCGCTGGCCCATCCTGACCCAGTTGATCCAGTGGGGCGGGGTCGCCTTCTTGTTGTACATGGCCTGGAAGCTCGCGGTGGACGATGGCCGGCTGGACGCCGAAGGCACCGCAACGGCGCCGTCGATGTTGTACGGGGCGATCATGCAATGGCTTAACCCCAAAGCCTGGCTGGCCTGCGTGGCGGGGATGGGGTTGTTTGTCGCCGATGGCGACGCCAGGCAAGTATGGCTGTTTGCGGCGCTCTACCTGGTGATCTGCTACCTGTCGGTGGCCTGCTGGGCCTACGCCGGCACGTTTTTGCGGCGTTACCTCGGCAACCCGCAGGGCGTGCGGGTGTTCAACCGTTCGATGGCCGCGTTGCTGGTGGCCAGTGTGGGTTATTTGCTGATGGCTTGAGCAAGTCGCGGTATTGCCCCGGCGTGGCGGCGAAGTGTTGCTTGAAGGTGCGCTGGAAGTGCGCCTGGTCGGCAAAGCCGGCGGCCAGGGCCACGTCGGCGATCAGTTCGCCGTTGCGCAATTGAGTGCGGGCAAACTGGATGCGCCGGTTCACCAGAAACGCATGGGGCGTCAGGCCGTAATACAGCTTGAACGCGCGGATCAAATACGAAGGCGACAGCTCGGCCGCCAAGCAAATGTCTTCGAGTTTCAAGGCCTGAGTGCAGTGTTCGCGGATGTACTCAGCGGCGCGTTCCAGCTTGTGGTTGACCTCCCGCACCGGCGTGTTCGAAGGGTTCAGGCGCTGCTGCACCTCACTGAAGTAACTCACCAGCACGCTCTGTTTTTGCAGCAGTTCGGCCTGCTCATCCAGCAGCACCCGGTACAGTTCGATCAGGCCGTTGTACAGCACCGGATCGCGGGTATAGGGCGTATTGAACGGTCGATAACCCAGGTCGGTGCTGAAACCCAACTGGTGTTGCAGGTCCGTCAGCCAGGGCGTGTCGAGGTAGAGCATGTGATACGACCAAGGCTGGTCGCGGATCGGGTTGCACGCATGCACATCGCCGGGGTTCATCAATACCACCGTGCCGGCACTGATCTGGAAGGTGTCCGCACCGTGGTGGTAGTCGCTGCACCCGGTGGTGATCGCGCCGATGGAGAAATGCTCGTGGGAGTGGCGGGTGTACGTGACCTTACGCCCATCGGCGATGGTCCGTGCTTCGATGAACGGCAAGCGCTCGTCGCGCCAGAAGCGCGGCGCTTGTGCGGGGTGAGTGGCAGTGTTCAGCGACATGGCGGTGGCTCCATCCCTCGAGAGATCGAGGGAGGATCATTGCACAGACGGCTGGGACCGTCAGCCTGGAAGTCCGATTTAGTCGCCAGTTGCAGGCTGCGTGGTATGCCGTGGAACCCGGTGCCTTGCTGGTCGATGACCGAAGGTCAGCAGGGTGTCGGGCGCAAGGTCTGCTTCAGGATGGCGTATCGATTGCTTAAAGAAATCAGTGGTGACGTCGATAGGCTGTCATCGCCCACAAGGACCGTTACCCGATGAAATGGCTGAAACTCACTGCCGTACTCACCTTGCCACTGCTTGGCGCCTGCTCCGACTACCACTACAAAAACTATCAGGGCGACTGGGCCCCGGAAAAACTCCAGCCTGTCGACCTCTCCAATGGCGCGCCCGACGCCGCGCTGGTGTACTTCGACACTTGGCGTGAACGTGAGCTGGGCGTGCCGTTTCACCGCCTGGCCCTGGCGATGGAAGTCGACGGTGTGCCATTGCCCGGCGCGGGTCGCCACTCGATTCTCAACGTCACCGGCGAACAAGCCCTGAAACTGGCCCCCGGCAAACATTCGCTACGCTGGTGCAACGTGTCGATGAATGCCCTCGGCACCGGTGGTGCGTTCTGCAACAACGGCGCGGACGACGTGGAGTTCAAGGCCGGCCAGCGTTACGTGGTGACCTACCGCCTGACCGCCAGCACCAAGGGCATCGGGCCGAACTACAGCACCCAATACCACACCTATTCGAGCATCAAGAACCTGGATACCCAGGAAATCATCTATCCGCCTGTCGGTACCGGCACGTTGATCTCCAACGAGTAAACGCCTGAAGCTCACAGCTGTTTAGACAGAAACACCCGGCTGCTGCCCTCGGGTTCACAGGGTATTTCGCCAAACCGCACCCAACCGTTCTTCTCATAGAACCCCGGCGCCTGGAAGCTGATGGTGTAGAGCACGGCATTGCGACAGCCCCGGCGTCGGGCTTCGTCTTCGAATGCGTGCAGCAATTGGCTGCCGATGCCTGCACCGCGCAACGTGGCGGGCAAGTGGAAGAGGTCGAGGAAGGCCATGCCGAATGCGCTCCGGCCGGTGATGCCGCCGAGCACTTGCTTGGTGTGCGGGTCTTTGACCAGCACCGTCAGCGGGCGTCGGTCATGGTAGCCGGTGGCTTGTTCGTTGAACGCCGCCAGGCCGTTGGCGAGGATGCGTTCGGCATCGGGGTTGGCTTGATCGCTGATTTCAATGAGGGGGTGCTGCATCGCGCCGGATTCCTTGTTGTGCTGAGCCTTGACTCTGTCCCTGGGGGCAGACTTTATGCTTTTTTCGCTGCGTCTGCCGCAGGATTTCCTACGCGAATTCCTGGGGTGTTTGCAGGTGTCGTTACCGTGGCGGTTGCCGGCTGCGACTTTTTGGGGGCGCGAATCGCGTTGCTGTTTTGGGTGAGCACGCAGTCGGCCGATTGTTCCTTTGGCCTCGAGTGCGGCGGCCATCACGTCGAGACGACCTATCGCAGTCGCCTAGCTCGACAACGTATAAAACCCCAGCAGGGCGCCCAGCCCGGTAAAAATAACGCTGAGCGGCGCCCAGAAGGTCAGCACCTGTTTGAGGTTCTTTTTCAACGCTTGTTGAAAGGTGAGCGGTCTTGCGGTGATCACGTGGCAGTTCCTTCCCAGGACTTAAAATGAGCGGCGCTGATTGTTACTGAGCCTTTTGTTCGGTGTCGACAGGGGGCTCCTCCAGCGCAGCAGCGTCAGCTTTCGACCGCTGCTCCTGCCCCAATTGCTTTTCCCTGGCTTCCAGGCGCGCCTTACGATCGGCCTCGATACGTTCCTGTTCGTGGCGCTGCATCAACGCCTCAAGGTCCTTGGCCTGCTGGCGATTACGTTCTTCGAGTTGACGTAACTGCTCCCTGGACTGGCGCGCCTGCTCCTCGGCGCGTTGGTCGGCCTCCCGGCGTAACTGGTCGGCGGATGAGTTTCTGATGTGCTCGATGTCTTGAGCCGTGGCCCCGAATGAAACCGGCACCATCGCCATCATCGTTGCAGCGATCAAAGAGGAGGTTAGCAAGCGGCTGATATGCGTCCCGGACATCAAGGCATTCCGTGTCGATTCGTGGTGCCTTGTTGGAGGCTGCAAAAAGGATAAGTTCCCAGGGTGGCCATTAAAAGGCCATCACCCTTGCGTGCCACGCCATCCCGCTGTGATCCGACGCCGAGGGTAGTACCGCGCGCCAGCCCTATGGCGTGCTGGCGGGGTGCTACTGGGGAGGATGAATCCGCCCCAGCCCGCCAGTTGCCTTACGCCCGCTGCCAGCCGACCATGTTATCGGGCGTGATCTCGAAATCGATGGCCTCGCGGTAAGGATCGCCAAGCGGGGCGTATTGGCCGTTGCCGGCTGCCTGGGTGGGTTGCCAGCTTTGGGTATTCGGATCGAAGACCTCGGCATCGTCCCCGGCGGTGCTATCCAAGGGGTTATGGCGTGGAGAGTCGTTATCGATGCTGTCCTGCACGCCGTTATCGTAGCCGCCCGGTTTGGCGATCAGGGCATCATCCCCTTTCGCAGGGCCCCGTGAGTTGTGGCTTGAATTGTCGTTAGTGAACCCGCTTGCGCCTGACACTGGGTAAAGCGCGGGGTATAGGTTGGAACCGCCGATGGAAGACATGAGTACACCTCGTTGATGGGGAATGAAAAGATCCGCCAGACCCCGGTCTGGTTGATCGCATCGGCAGGCTACCGAGTCATCAAGGGGCGCTCAATAAGGTGAATTCGGGCGGATGTAACCGGTTAAAACCGGCGCTGGGCGCATCCACAGAATGCGCGAGGTGGCTGTAGGGCGTGTCCGCGTCATCCTGCGCCGCGTCAGGCGTGGCGTCAGATGTTGGGCATGCCGATACGGGTTTTGCGGGTTGAAATACATTTGCTGATTGGGCAGTCGATGACGGTTAGACGTTTCGACACATAAATGCGCCCCATGCGGCGCCGACCTAAAGGTCCATCACCATCTCGTGCCACGCCATCCCGCCATGATCCGACGCAGACGGTTGCACATAGCGGTAGCCCATGCGTGTGTACAACTCGACATGGCGGTCTTTGCACATCAAGTGAAGGGTCTGCTTACCCATCGCGCGCATGCGCTGCACGAACTCGCGCATCAACGCGCTGGAATAGCCCTTGCCCTGGTGCGCCGGGGCGACCACCACCGACATGATCACCGCATTCGGCGCCTCGGCCGAATGGCCGACCAACTCCTTGAACGCCTCGTCTGACATCACCACCTTGTGCGCGCAGCCGCTGTTGATGAAGCCCACCACCTCGCCATCTGCCTCCAGGATCAAAAAGCCTTGCGGGTACAACGCAATGCGCGTGGCGATTTTTTCCAAGGTTGCGGCTTCGTCGCCTTCGTAGGCGCTGATTTCAATGTCAAAGCAACGGGCGGCGTCGGTGGGGAGGGCGTTGCGGAAGGAGAGGGCGGGCATGCGGTTTCCTGGGGTGTTAAGCGAAGGGCCACATCATAGCGGGGTGTCAATAGCGTCGCCATCGCGGCCTCGCTGGGGTTCGTATATTGATAATAAAAGCGTGGAACTTGTCAGCGATGTATTTGCTGGTAGTAGGAGGTCGTCCCGGTGAAAATGCAAGTTTGTTAACGTCTTACACGGCAACTGATAATGGTTGTAAGAACGTGAGTGGTTGATGAGTTAGAGTGTTTCTGAGTGCTGTAGGATTTGGTTCCTTTGCTCTCGATTGTAGTGTGTTTCTTTATTTTTTGTTGTTAAAACATTGGGTTGGAACGGTGTGTTGTATATTCTGCGTTTTTTGGGCATGAGTGAAAGTTTGATTGTTTGTCAGGATGGTACTTTTATTTCCATGTGTTAAATAGGCTTTGGATTTCTATGGGAGGATAGGGTAACTAACGACTGAGGAGGTCGGTCGTTTGTAGTTCTGTTTGTGGTTGTCCAGAAAAACTAATCTAAGGTTTATTTATGACGCTTTCTGTTTCACCCTCCTTTCCATGCTGTATAGACCCTGGCTTACTGAGTGCGCTGCCTGATAAGCCTGATCACTCGATTTTCTACGGGGGGGGCAAGAAGCCAAACTTCAGCACGGACGAAGCTGCAAAACATATCACGCGTGGTAGTTATAAGTTTCACGATAGAAACAGCGATGGACAGGTCGTGATCTCTTATCGTTTTGAGGGCAATCTGACCCCAGGGCAAAAAGAGAGAGCCCTGCAGGCGTTGCGCTCCTGGGCGGATCTGGCCAATGTGACCTTTGAGGAAAATGCCCAGAACGCGGACGGATTAATAACTATAAAGGATATACCCGATGCTCGCGGCGGTGTGGCGACATTCCCGTTGAAAAACTTCGCCAATGTATCGGCAGATATTGGTACTGAGGACGCAGAGAGTTATCCAACGCTGGGCAGTGATTTTCCATTTGTCGCGGTGCATGAATTGGGCCATGCCATTGGCCTTGAACACCCTGGCGGTTACAACGGTGGTGGCAGTTACGATGACAACGCCGATTACACCGAGGATACCCGGGCGCGCTCTGTGATGAGTTATTTTTCCGAACTTCATCGGCCGGGTTATGATTTCAATCACCTCTTGCCTTCCGCGCCAATGATGGATGATATCGCGGCGATCCAGCGTGTTTATGGCGTAAATACCAAAACCCGAAATACCGATACAACGTATGGCTTCAACTCCAACAGCGAGCGTGATGCTTACAGTCTGAAAAGTGCTGACGACAAGCCGATTTTCTGTGTGTGGGACGGTGGTGGAGAAGACACTCTGGACTTTTCCAACTTCGTCCAACATCAGGTCATCAACCTCAATGCCGAAGCGTTCTCTGATGTAGGGGGGCTCAAGGGGAATGTCTCGATTGCCAAAGGCGTGACCGTGGAGAACGCCATTGGTGGCAACGGCAATGACAACTTGACCGGTAATCAGGCGAACAATCGCCTGAAGGGCGGCGGCGGGGCGGATACGTTGACGGGCGGTAGTGGCGCAGATACGTTCATCTACGCGCAGGCGAGCGACTCTACGCCCGAGGCGCCCGATATGCTTGCCGACTTCACCTCTGGCGTAGACAAGATCGATGTCTCTGGGCTACTCAAAAAGTCGGGAATTAAAGCGCTCAATTTTGGTGGTCTGAACGGACGGCCTGGTGATGCACTGCTGAGCTTCGACCATAAAAGTGGAATGGGAAGTCTTGCCATCGATCTGACGGGTAATGGCAAGTCAGATCTGTTGGTCAACAGCAAGGGTGAAATCAAGTCGGGTGATGTGCTGGGATACGACGGTAAACCGGATGACCCCACGCCCAAACCCAAGCCGCGTAGCCAGGACACCATTTATGGGTTCAACTCGACCAGTGGTCAGGCTGAGTCCACCCTCACCTCGTCGTCAGACCAACCTCGGTTCAAGGTCAAGGACGATGGCGGAATCGATACCCTGGATTTTTCGGGATTCACCCAGAATCAGATCATCGATCTGCATGCCGGGTCGTTGTCTGACGTAGGCGGGATGAAGGGCAGCGTGTCGATTGACGCGTCGTCCACCCTTGAAAACGCGATAGGAGGCACAGGCAACGACCTGTTGATCGGTAACCACGCGGGGAATCGACTTAACGGGGGCGGTGGCGCCGACAAGTTATGGGGGGGAGGTGGCGCAGACATCTACGTGTACGACAAGATCAGTGACTCCGCACCCGATAGCCCTGACCTGTTGATGGACTTTGCGTCGGGCGAGGACAAGATCGATGTGTCCAGGCTTATGCGCGATGCTGGCGTTAAAAAGTTGAACGTTGTGAATACACTATCGGGGAGCGCCGGCGACGCTGTCCTGAGGTTCAACGGCGAAACTGGCTTGAGTCGCCTTGGCATTGACCTGGCGGGGGACGGTAAGGTTGACCTGTTGGTGACTGCGTTGGGTGAGATCAAGCCAAGTGACTTGGTGGCGCATGATGAAAAGGAGCCCGATTCGAAGCCCGATTCGAAGCCTGATCCGAAGCCGGAAAAAACTGAAGACACCATCTACGGCTTCAACTCCAACACTGGCAAGCCGCACATGACGCTGGTGTCTGCCAACGACAGACCCGAATTCGTCGTGCATGACAAGACCGGCAATGACACTGTCGACTTTTCCGGCTTCAGCCAGGATCAGACCATCAGCCTGCGCGGCGGTACACACTCCAGCGTAGGTGGAATGAAGGACACTATTTTTATCACGAAGAAAACGGTCGTTGAAAATGCCATCGGCGGAAGTGGCAATGACCGGATTATCGGAAACAAGGCTGATAATGTCCTGGTGGGTGGCGCCGGGGCTGATCACCTGCTGGGCGGTGGTGGCTGGAACACCTTCAAATACAACGCTGCTTCCGACTCTGCGCGTAACAGGCCAGACCTGCTGCTGGACTTCGCCACTGGCATGGACAAGATTGATCTGTCCGCCGTCGGACAGGGTGAAGGCATCACGCTGAACTATGTCGATAAATTCACCGGCAAGGCAGGTGACACCATGATCACATTCAACCCCACCACCGCGCGCTATCTGTTGGCGGTGGACCTGACCGGCGATGGTAAAACCGACTTTCTTATCAAGAGCACGCGTTTAATCAGCCCGGAAGACGTAGTTGGTCTGACGATGGAGAATGAACAATATATGTTGCGGCGTGAGGGGGTGTTAGGCGCTTGAAAAAAATCAGAGGTGTACGTTAATCGAAAAGTATAAATCGGGGGGGCGCGTGACCATCAGGTATTAACGATGGTCATGGCCCTCTTTTTATGCGTTTTTATTGAACTGGATGTTAGACGCTAAACGCCCGTACATATCCGTTTCTTCGGTAACGGCCACTGATGGTTCCGCTCTTGCGGCGGCTCACTTTTGAAAAGCGCAAAAGTAAGAAAAACGCTCTTGCCGGTATGACTCATCCACATGGGTTACCAATCAGTTCACACACATAGATAACAGTTTTTAACTGGCAGGGTCGATTTCGCGAGGATCTGACCATGCCCTGGAGAGAGCTCAAACCTATGGACCTCAACGTGATGTTCATCGTTGAGTATCTATCTGAAAAGCACAGCTTTAGCCGGCTGTGCCAGGACTACCCGATCAGCCGAAAGACTGGCGATAAATGGGTCGAGCGCTATGAACTGGAGGGACCCAGTGGGCTCGACGAACGTAGTCGCCGAAGGCACCACCAAACCTATGTGGTGCCGCTGGTTGTGAGGCAGGCAATTATTGAGCTTCGTTCGGTTGGCGAAACGATTCCAGGTCCTAAAAAGATCCAGAACGACCTGATGAAACGTTTTCCGGGGCAGCATTCGCCTCTTACGGGAGCGTTCCCCGTCGCGCGCTTCGAATACTTGGCGGCTCCATCAGCATCAAAACCTATGCGTCTTCCGAGACTGTTTTACGCAAGTTCTGCGCGGAGTGTGGTTCGATCCTTTTCTGCTCACGATCACAAGGTGAGTTTGCGAACTGGGTTTTGATAGCACTGGGCACACTCGACACGCGCTACGTGCCTCAAAAGCAGAAACACGTTCATGTCGATACCGCTGCCCCCTGGTACACACCATCCCACCCCGGCCCTAAGGTTGACTGACGGCGTTGAGTGGATTGGTGCCTCTTGCATCGCTCAACCTGTCCGCACGAATATTCTCTTTCGGTGAAAATGGCTCACTCCAAATCAGGGGCGATGAATGAAATATGTCGAGATTCAACAGATCGCACATCTGCCACCACAGATTCTTACCTTGGAAAAAGAAGCGATTGGGGAGGGTTTCAGGTTTCTCACTCGCCTGATTGCCGAATGGCACTCCAGGGCAAATCGCTTCGATGCGCCCGGCGAATGTCTGATGGCGGCATATTTGAACCAGCAACTGATAGGCATCGGAGGCCTGTCGGTTGATCCATATGCTGAGAACAATACGGCTAGACTGCGACGCGTGTACGTCGCAGCTTCGTCAAGGGGGAAACACGTCGGACAGACGCTGGTGAAAGCACTTGTTGAACATGCGGCTCTTCGGTTCGAGATATTGCGTCTTTCTACCGATACCTCTGAGGGAAACGCGTTTTATCTGCATTGCGGCTTCAGGCGTTCAGATGACGTGCACGCCACTCATGTCATGCTGCTTTAGAACGCCTGATTCAGACTGCACTCGGCCCGTCTTCACTACGTTGGTTGCTGGTCAAATCAGTGCTATTACGCAGCCAAGTGAGGTGGTCTGGTGGCCGACCTGATTCTGGTGGCCGGACTCGGTCAACTGTGGGAGCTGTCGAGCCCCCGCGAGGCTGCGATGGCGGCGGCACAAACACCGTCAAATCCAATTTCCCCCCAACTTTCAGTTCACCAAAAACCAGAAAACCCGCCACAGCGGGTTTCCTCATAACTCAAATCACATCAACTCACCGCAGGCGAATCAAACCCGCGTCGTTCCATCACCGTAAACACATCCGCCACATCCTGGACCATGATCCGGGCGGTATTGGCGGCGGTATTGATGTCGTGCTCGGCATAGTTGGACACATTGGAACAGGCCATCAGGTGCAGGTAGGCGAGCGCGGCATTGAGGCGCTCGCTGGCGCAGGCGTGCAACTCGCTGAGCGGGGCCGGGTAGTCGGTTGCGGTTTGGGACATAGGGGTGAAGCGGCGGGGCGGATTTTGATGGGTCATAAGGTTCGATTCTATTTGGGAAAAAAGAATGACCACCTTGCTGCTGCGAAACAGATTGGGTGGCAACTGTGCGCGGGTTCGCAGACCAGGAAGAATCACCCCCGGCAGACCCGAAGGTCTCCCACGCACAGCCGCCATAAAGCGAGACGCAGGCGGACTCCGCCTGATCGCCGCGCTCAAGCCAGGGCCGACAACGCATCGGCCTGGCTGTGCTGAGTCACGCAGGCGTTACCCCTGATCAGCGATGGGATTACTCGCTGGGTCCGACGTTTTGGATGTTCAGTTGCTGCAGCCGTGCGTCGAGTTGCGTGCCGAAGTTGTTGACCGCCTTCAAGTGTCCCGGGCTGTAGGTGTCATCCGGACGGTCCGGGCGGAAGTGGACGGACAGCGGCACCACGTTGCCCGGCGGGTTCAAGTTGTTATCGAAGTAGGGCTTGCCGTGGTGTGGGTTCAGATCCTTGATGCCGTTAGCTTCTGCCACGTCAAAAAAGGTATCCAGCGTGCGGTATGCATCCTCTTCTCTTACGCCCATGCGTATGGTTTCCCTGTCAGGCGCGCCTGCTTGGGGGCGCATACGCAACTCTTCGGGCGGTGCAGCGTTGAGCGGGCTGTTCAACGGCGAGTGCGGTGGAATTCCTATCATGGTCAATACTCAAAGGCTGTTGAAGTGAAAACGGCTATTAGCCGTTTCCCTATGTGGGCAGCCTTCAAATACGGTTCCGTCAGGCACGGGCGGCGATTGATGCAGGTTATGTCGCCCGCACCGCCGAGGGGCGGTCAACGCAGCGAGTTCAGCATTTTTTGCAACATCTCATCACGCTGCGCCAACTAGTGCGGTGTCGGTCGGTGCAATCGCCGGAATTACCGACGTCTGGAACGGCCCGGTCGTCGCCACCACGCGCTCTTTCGGCGCGAAGGCATCGGATACAGAGCGCTCGGTTGCGGCCGCCCGTGGCGGGGTGATGCGCGCAAACCCTTATGGATGCGAGGGAAATATATTTCGAAATGGCAATATAGTGGCTACAATCCGCGCCACGGGGGACTCGCCCCTGCTGGCTCTTCACGCAGCGTAAGCCGTTTAAACCTCACGCTGCCCAAGGGCCAATCCATGATCGATCGTTTCATGCAGTTGCTGGTGCCTGCGTCATTGGCGCTCTGCACTTCTTTCGCGGTGGCCGCTGATAGCGAACCGCTGTCTCCACGCTTTGACATCACCCGCTTTGAAGTCCGCGGTAATACGCTGTTGCCAGCCCTTGAGCTGGAGCAGAGTGTGGCGCCGTTCGTCGGCACCCAGCGCGATTTCAGCGATGTGGCCAAGGCCCAGGAGGCGCTCGAAGACGTCTTCCATCGGCACGGCTATCAACTGGTGCGCGTCAATCTGCCTGAGCAGGAGTTGAACGGCGGGGTGGTGGTGCTGGAGGTGGTGCAGGTGCGTGTGGGCACGGTGACGGTGACCGGCAATCAGCATTTCAGCGAGGCGAATGTGCGCCAGTCCTTGCCGGGCTTGCAGGAAGGTGGCTCGCCCGACCTGACGGCGGTGTCCAAGAGCCTGAAGCTGGCCAACGAAAACCCGGCCAAGCAGACCGTGATGAAACTCAAGAGCAGCCCTGCCGGCAACAGCGTCGACGCCGATGTTCAGGTGAACGACGAGTCGCCGTGGAGCGCCGCGCTCAACCTGGATAACGGCGGCGCGAAGGAAACCGGGCGCACCTACGTGGGCGCGGTGCTGCAAAACGCCAATCTGTTCGGCCGCGATCAGGTGATGAGCCTGCAATACACCACCACGCTGGAGAAGCCCGAGCGCGTCAGCGTCTACGGACTTGGCTACCACCTGCCGCTGTATGCGCTGGGCGATTCCCTGGACTTTTTCACCAGCTATTCGGACGTCGACAGCGGGACTGTGACGGCGGGCATCTTTGACCTGGCGGTCAGCGGACGGGGTACGGTCTTCGGCTCGCGCTACAACCAAAACCTGGCGACGGTGGGCAATTACCAGTCCAAGTTGATCTACGGTGTCGACTATCGGGCCTATAAAAGCAGCCTGGAACTGTTCGATGTACAACTGGGTAACGACATCACCGTGCATCCCGTCAGCCTCGGCTACCAGGGCACTTGGGTGCGCGTGGATGGAGACGCGAACGTCGGGCTGTCGCTGCTGCACAACATTCCCGGTGGGCCCAAGGGCCAGCAGCGCGATTTCGACCTGGCGCGCGCCCATGCCAGGGATGACTACACCGCGTTGCGGTTCGCGACGAGCATCACCCAAATCCTGCCGGCTGCCTGGCAGTTACGCGCCGCGTTGAACGGTCAGTACACCAAGGATGCCCTGGTGCCGGGCGAGCAGTTTGGGGCGGGCGGGGCGTCGTCGGTGCGGGGCTTCCGTGAGCGCGAAGTGAGTAACGACTCGGGTGTGGTCGGCAACCTGGAAGCCTACACGCCGCCGCTGTGCCTGGGGGGAGGGAGCTGGCAGTGCCGCGCCCTGGCGTTCTACGACGTCGGCTACCTGACACGCAACGACGCACTGCCGGGCGAGTTCGAGCACGTCAACCTGAGCAGTACCGGCCTGGGCCTGCGCCTCATCTACCGGCGCAACCTCAACCTGCAAATGGACTACGGCCATGTGTTGCATGCCCAGGCCAGCGAAACCCAGCGTGGCGATGATCGCCTGCATGTCCGTCTCAGCCTGGCCTTTTGAGGGTGCCATGAACATCAAACTTACCTTAATGGCGCTGTCCCTGGCTGCGGCAACGAGTGCCCTGGCGGCACCGGTCAACCCGGTGGTTGTCAACGGCCACGTGACCTTCACCCAGGACGGCAACGCCCTGACCGTCACCAACAGCCCTAATGCAATCATCAACTGGTCGAGTTTTTCCATCGCCCAGGGCGAGCTGGTGCGTTTTCAGCAGCAGAGCAGCAGTAGCAGCGTGCTCAACCGCATCACCGGCCAAGACCCCAGCGTGATCCTCGGCACGTTACAGTCCAACGGGCGGGTGTACCTGATCAACCCGAACGGCATCGTGTTCGGTGGCGGTTCCCAGATCAATGTCGGTGGCCTGGTCGCGTCGAGCCTGGCGATTTCCAACGCCGACTTTCTCGCCGGTAACCGGCGCTTTGCCGCCGACGGGGCGGCCGGCCAGGTGAGCAACCAGGGCGCGATCACGACGCCGTCGGGTGGCCAGGTGTATTTGATTGCGCCGGATGTGAACAACAGCGGCATCATCACCACACCTCAAGGCGAAACGGTGTTGGCGGCGGGGCACTCGGTGCAATTGGTCGACTCCAGCAACCCTGGCATGCATGTGGTGGTGTCGGCGCAGAAAGACCAGGCGCTGAACCTGGGCACGGTGATCGCCCAGGGCGGCAACATTGGCATCTATGGCGCCCTGGTCAACCAGCGCGGCACGCTGAATGCCAACAGCGCCGTAGTCGGAGCCGGCGGCAAGGTAGTGCTCAAGGCCAGCGGCAGCACCTTGCTCGAAGCCGGCAGCACCACCACCGCCACGGGCGTTGATTACGGCGGTGATATCCAGGTGTTGGGCGAGCAGGTCGGTGTGATGGGCAATGCGCGCATCGACGCCAGTGGCCAGCGCGGCGGTGGCCGGGTGTTGGTGGGCGGTGACTACCAGGGCAAGAACTCGGCGGTGCTGAATGCCAAGCAAAGTTATGTGAGCAAGGATGCCCGGATTTCCGCCGATGCGCTGGCCAGTGGCGATGGCGGCAAGATCATCGTCTGGGGCAATGACACGACGCGAGTCTATGGCACGCTGTCGGCACGCGGTGGGGCGGCCTCGGGCAAGGGCGGTTTTGTCGAGACGTCCGGGCATTTCCTGGATGTGGCAGGCGCGCGAGTCGATACGCGCGCGGCCCACGGGACGGCCGGCTTCTGGCAGTTGGACCCGGCGAATATCCTCGTCACCTCGTTCCTCTCCGGCCCTTCGGCCTCGCTGGGCGACGTGTCGGCTTTCGCCAACGCCCCGGGCGCCGACAGTGAAATCGATGCCGATCTGCTGTCCAATGCAACGTCCAACGTTTTGCTGCAAGCCACCCACGACATCACGTTCTACACGGGCGTTAACAACACCAGCGACGGTGTCAGCCTCACCGCCCAGGCGGGCAACAACATCAACGTCAACTCGCTGATCCATTTCAACGGGGATATCACCCTGGCGGCCAACCATAACGGCGCGGGCACGGCCAGTGGCAGCGGGCGGGTGTTCACCGAGGGCGTGCCCACCGCAGGCGGGCGCTTGACGATCACCGACGTTGATCGGCTGCCAGTTCCAGAGCCAGTGCCAGTACCCGCGTCAGTGCTGACGGAACCGGTCTCTGTTGCGTTGAACTCAACACTGACCGTCATCATGAATCACGGCACATCCAGCTTTCCGGGTTCCAATGATTCGCCCGGGATGATCGCCAGTAATTTGCCCAAGGCGCCCGACGACAAGTCGACCACAACCCCAAATAATGATTCCCAGGCCGTCAAAAATGACTCTCTTAAAAAACCCTTCTGCAATTGACTTGCTGCTGTTGCTGGCGCTGGTGAGTGCGGCGCCATGGGTTCAGGCCGCCCCGGCGGCCGGTACCGTAATTCATCTGAGCGGGCCGCTGTTCGTCAAGAAACTCGACGGCAGCATGCGCGTGCTGGGCGAACAGTCGGTGGTGGAAGTCGGCGATACGTTATCGACCCAGGGCAAGGGCTATGCGCAAGTACGCCTGCGCGATGAGAGCCTATTGACGTTGCAGCCGCGCACGACGTTGAGCGTGGACACGTTTGCCTACGATGTGGCTTCGCCTGCGACCGATGCAGTGGTGTTCACCCTGAAACAGGGCGGGTTGCGCTCGGATGGCGGGTTGCTGGGCAAGCGCAGCCAGGATCGCTCGACGTTGATCACGCCCGGTGGCCGTATCGGCCTGCAATCGGCCAGCGTGGTGGTGTATTACCAGCCGGGGGCAGTTGTCGCGACGCATGCTTCGACCCGGCTGAAAAGCCTGGCCGTGGGGTTGGCATCATCGGCTGGGCACACCGACTCATCTTACCGCGCCTTCGCCGCTGCGGTGTCGGCGCGTTATGCGTATCGCCTGGCCAATGTCCTGGCATCGGCCGAGTCATGGGCGGAGCAAGGGCGCGCTTCGCTCGCGGTGTTCTCGTCTGAGTTGCCGGCAAAGTCGCCAGTTCTCGCTCCGGGTTTATACGTGCAGGTTTTAGATGGCGTGATCAACATAACCAACGGCGGCGGAACGCAGAATTTCGCGCCCGGCCAGTTCGGATTCACGCCAGGCTTCACTACTGCGCCAGTGGTGGTACCGAAAAATCCCGGCATGCTGTTAACTTCGCCGCCCTCATTCACCGCGTCTACGCCTAAGGCGAATAGCGGTAGCGAATCGACTGACGTCAAATGTGAGGTGCGCTGAGCCCTATTGCGTGCGATATACCGATCAATGCATCTTGCCAGGGTCCATGCCACCCAACGCGCGGGCAGCCGCCTTGACCTCGACGCTCTGCTGCTCGCCCTTGGCATTTTCCACGGTCAAGGTCAGCGGCACCTGGTCGCCTTCCTTGATCTGGCCGGTCAGGCCCATCAGCATCACGTGATAACCGTTCGGGTCGAGCTTGACCGCTGTGCCTGCGGGCAGGGCGATTGAGTCCACTGGGCCCATGCGCATCACGTCGTCCTTCATGCTCATTTCATGGATCTGTACGTCCTTGGCCACCGGCGAGGCGACGCGCAGCAGTTTGCTGTCGCTGTCGGCCGTCACGGTCATGAACGCGCCGCTGGATGGCTGGCCCGGCACCGTGGCGCGCACCCACGCGTCGCTGACGTGGACCTGGGCGCTGGCGTGCGCGGCGAGACCCAGCAGGGACAGGCCGATCAGGGTGCGCTTGAGGTGTTGAACGGCAGTCATTAGCAGACCTCCATGACGGTGAGCAGGTCTTCTGCGCACTCTTTAGCGGTAAGGGATGCCGACAGGCCCAGGCGCAGGTTGCCGCGGGTGTCGAACACGAAACTGGTGGCGGTGTGAGACAAGGTGTAGGTGTCGCCGGCGGGGACCTTTTCATAAAAGATCCCGAACTCCTTGGCAGCCACGGCGATTTCTTCTGGGGTGCCGTACAGCGCTTCGAAGCTGGGGTCGAAGGCCTTGACGTACTTGTCGAGAATCTGCGGCGTGTCGCGCTCGGGGTCGAGGGTGATAAAAATCACCTGCATGATTTCGCCGTCGCGGCCCATCAGTTTCTTGGCCTGGGCGGCGCGGGCGAGGGTGGTCGGGCACACGGCCGGGCATTGGGTGAAGCCGAAAAATACCATCGGCATCAGGCCACGGAACGAACTCAGGGTGACGGTTTCACCCTGGGTATTCTTGAGCTTGAAGGTGCGGCCCATGATCTTGTCGCTCAAGTCCTTGCCGTACTTGAAATTCAACTTGGGGCTGTTGTCACAACCGGCCAGCAGGCCCAGACCCAACAGGCCCATGCCGGTCAGGACGTTGCGGCGGGTGAATAACGTATTCATCAACTGTGCATCCTGTGAAGCGCCTGCCTTGCTCTGGATCTATACACCAGGCGTTGAAAAGGAGTAAACGCGGAGGGCGCCAAGTCTACCAACCCTGGCCAGTCTGCGTAATCTGCGACGTTCTGCCACAGGGGGGCGCAGCAGTGAGCGTGGCCGTCGTGTTCCTGATCAGCCTGCTCGCAGGCGGCTGCCCGTGGGGGCTTGCGAGCCCCGGCGCGGCGGCTGCGCGCGTGGGATTGTTACAAGAAATGAAAAACTGAATGACGGTTTTAGCGACTGTTTCCCGGCCGCCCAACGCTATACCGTGCGCGCACCCGTTGAATGCAGCACCACCCGACCTACAAAGAACAGGGCTGGGCTGTGACGGGTCGCCTCAATTACTTTCAGGAGCCTTCATGAATCACAAGACTTGCATGGCGCTCGCCGTCTCCCTTGGCGCCGCGCAGCAGGTGGCTGCGTCGGGTTTTATCGACGACAGCAAAGCCACTCTCGACCTGCGCAATTTCTACTACAACCAGGACACTCGTAACGCCAAGGCCCCTACGGATAAGGAGTGGGGCCAGGCGTTCATGTTCAACTACCAGTCCGGTTTCACCGAGGGCCTGGTCGGTTTTGGCCTGGACCTGCAAGCCATGTACGGCCTGCGCCTGGACGCCTCGGGGCGCGCAGGCAAGGCCGGTGAGGACTACACCCCCGGCAGCGTTTTTCCGTTGTCCGATGGCAAGGCCGCCAACGACTTCAGCAAAACCGGCGCCACCGGCAAGATGCGCATCGCCCAGACCCAGTTCAAAGCCGGCACGCTGATGCCCAAGCTGCCCGTGCTGACCACCGAAGACGGCCGGCTGTTGCCGCAGACGTTCCGTGGCTACCAAGTGGACTCCAAGGACCTGGAAGGCTTCAACCTGATCGCCGGTAAAATCGAGCAGGTATTGGACCGTAACTCCAGCAACGGCCAGGGCATGTCCATCGCCGGTGCGAATGATCCGGTCAAGGGTAAGTCCAGCAACCAGTTCTACTACGGCGGGGTGGATTACGCCGTCAGCAAGCAACTGCAACTGCAGTACTACTACGCCACCCTGGAGAACTTTTACCAGCAGCACTTCTTGGGCCTGGTCCACAACTGGCAGTTGCCGGTGGGGCAGCTCAAGACCGACCTGCGCTATTTCTACAGCACCGCCGACGGCAAGAACGCCAGCGCCGCCGGGCGTGGCGAAGGTTATGTCAGCTCCGGGTATTACGGCGCGGGCGTCAACGCCGGCAAGGTCGACAACCGCCTGTGGAGTGCGCTGTTTACCTATGGCCTGTACGGCCATTCCGTGAGTCTCGGTTATCAGAAAACCACCGGCGAAAGTGACTTTCCCCATATCAACCAGGGGCAGGGCCGTTCGCTGTACCTGATTACCAACGCCCAGTCGCTGAAGTTCGTCAATGCCGGGGAGCAGGCCACGGTGGGCAGCTACGCCTACGATTTCAGCAGCCTTGGCATTCCGGGCCTGCGCTCGAGCGTGACCTATATCCACGGCAGCAACATCCAGGCGGCGCGTCGCGACAACAGCGAATGGGAGCGCGACCTGCGTGTCGATTACGTGATCCCCTCGGGCACGTTCAAGGGCCTGGGCCTGACCTGGCGCGGTGCGGTATGGCGCGGGAATGACACGGCCGACAAGGACGAGACGCGGCTGATCGTCAGCTACAGCATCCCGCTGCTGTAAACCGCGCAGCCGCAACGGCTTGATCGGTATCAAGGCCTGGCCGTGCGCCAGGCCGCACACTGAAGTCCCAACGGCCGGTCCCCTTGAGAGGCCACCATGCTTTACCCCCTGTTTCTAGTGGCTCACCTGTTCGCCGCGCTGATCTTCATCGGCACGGTGTTTTTCGAGGTGCTGATCCTGGGGCACCTGCACCGGCAATTGCCGGCGCGGGTGATGGTCTTGGTGGAGCAGGGCGTCGGCCAGCGTGCCCGGGTATTGATGCCGTGGGTGTTGCTGGTGCTGTTCGGCGCGGGCCTGGGCATGGTCTGGTTACGATACCTGCCAGTGCTGGCTGCGCCGTCGGCCTCTGCGTTTGGCACCTTGCTGACCCTCAAGCTGATCCTGGCCGCCAGCGTGCTCGTGCATTTTCTGCTGACCATGGCGCGGATGCGCTGGGGCTCGGTGAGTGCGCGTTATGTGCGCTGGGTTCATCTGAGCCTGTTCGCGCACATGGTCGCCATTGTGCTGCTGGCCAAGGGCATGTTTTACCTGAGCTGGTAGACGGGCGGGGCTGCGACCTTGACGCATATCAAGGTGCGTTGCCGGGTCGCACCGGACAATGCACCACCGCCGCCCGAACCGGAGTCTGTCATGCGCACCCCTCTTCATCCCGCTCGCTTTCGTCACGATCAAGGCGTGTTGGACCTGGCTTGCCAAACAGACACCCGCCGCTTCCATGCCGGTGTCGGCTCCCTCGACCTGTTGCGCGCCTTGCGCGACAGCCGTCTGCGCCAGCGGCCCCTGGCGCTGAACCTGCACTGGCCGACGAGCGACGTTGGCGGTGACTATTGGCACAGCCTCGCCCAGGAAATCCATCTGATCGGCTGCCAACTCGGCCGCCGCCAGCCGGTCGATCACTTTCACCTGCGCGGCACCACACCGGCGTTCGCCCAGGTGCAGCAGTTGATGGCGCTGTTGCATGAGCGCTTCAATTTTCTCGACCACGACCGGGGCGACTACTGCATCGACCTCGACCCCTGGCACATGGACTGGGCCACGATGGGCCTGCTCCGCGAACAAGGCTTCAACCATGCAAGCATCGGCGTGCCGGACGCCAACCGCGAGGGGCCGCTGTGCCAGGCGCGGTATCAGGACCCGGCGCCGATCGAGTCGCTGGTGGATGCGGCCCGCACCTTCGGGTTTCGCTCGGTGAACATCGACCTCGGCTACGGGCATGCCTGGCAGACCCCGGCCAGTATCGAGCTGAAACTGGCCAGCCTGATCGCCCTGGAGCCGGATCGCTTGCAAGTATTCGATTACGCCCACGCGCCTGTGCGCTATCAATCCCAACAACCCCAGGCGTTCTGCAGCGAGTCGGATAAGAGCGCCATGCGCCGTCTCTGCTTTCAGCACCTGGCGGCGGCGGGGTATCACTACATCGGCCTGGGCCAGTTCGCCCGCGCCGACGATGACCTCAAGCAAGCCCAGGAACGCGGGCGCCTGAGCCGTAACTGCGAGGGCTTCACCCTGCACGGTTACTGCGACCATGTCGGTTTCGGCCTCGGCGCCATCAGCCAGATCGACACCCTGTGCGTGCAGAACACGGCCGATGCCCGCGAGTACCGCGAACAGTTGGGTAATGCTCAGCTCGCCACGCAGCGGGGCTGGTTTCGCGAGACTTCTGACCCGGTGCGCCTGCACGTGGCCGAACGCCTGGCCTGTGACCTGGAACTGGATGTGCAGGCGGTGGAACGGCGCTACGGACTGGTGTTCGCGCGCTATTTCGCCTACCTGTGGCCGCTGCTGGAAGCCCTGCACCGCGACGGTCTGATCGAGCTGTCCGCGACGTTCATCTGGTTGCTGCCGGCCGGCCTGCCGCACGTGGATGGTATCTGCGCACTGTTTGAACGGGCAGCGCTTGCCACCCCGATCAGCGCCAACGACGAGGTGATCGACCATGAGTGCGTTTGAATTCGACCGTGCCCTGGTGCACAAATACGACCGACCGGGACCGCGCTACACCTCGTACCCGACCGCGCCGCAGTTCAACAGCGCCTTTGCCCTGGATGACTATCATCAGGCGGTCCGCGCCAGCCATCAGGTGGCCGCGCCCAAGGCGTTGTCGGTGTACATCCACATCCCGTTTTGCCAGAGCCTTTGTTATTACTGCGGTTGCCACAAGATCATTACCCGCAAGACCCACCGGGCCGTGGAGTACCTGGCTTACCTCAAGCGCGAGATCCAGATGCAGGCGGCGTTGTTCGAGCGTTCCCGGCGCCTGACCCAGTTGCACCTGGGCGGCGGCACGCCGACCTACCTGGACGATACGCAACTGGCCGAGTTGATGGCCTGCCTGGCCGAACACTTCACCCTGGATGACAGCGACGCCCATGAGTTCTCCATCGAGGTTGACCCGCGCACCATCAGCGTCGAGCGGATCAACACGCTGCGCCGCCTGGGCTTCAATCGCCTGAGTTTCGGCGTGCAGGACTTCGACCCCGACGTGCAGGCGGCGGTCAATCGCGTGCAAAGCGAAGCGCAGATTCTGCAACTGGTGGCCGTCGCCCGTGAGGCACGCTTCAAGTCGGTGAGTGTCGACCTGATCTATGGCCTGCCGCTGCAAACCGTGGCCAGCTTCGACGTGACCTTGAACAAACTGATTGCCCTGCGCCCCGACCGTGTGGCCGCCTACAGCTACGCGCACTTGCCGAGCCAGATCCGCGCCCAGCGCATGATCCGCCCCGAAGACATGCCCCCGCCGGCGCGCAAACTGGAACTGCTGGAACTGACTATCCGCCGCCTGACCGAGGCCGGTTACGTCTACATCGGCATGGACCACTTCGCCTTGCCCGACGATGAACTGGCGCTGGCCCGCGCCAACGGCACTTTGCAGCGCAACTTCCAGGGTTATTCGACCCATGCCGACTGTGACCTGATCGGCCTTGGCGTATCGGCCATCGGCAAGGTCGGTGACAGCTACAGCCAGAGCGTCAAGGAGCTGTCCCAGTACTACGCCCGGCTCGACGCGGGGATGCTGCCGGTGCAGCGCGGCTATCGGCTCAACCCGGATGACGTGCTGCGCCGTGAAGTGATCAACGGCCTGATGTGCGATGGCCGGGTCGACTTCCCACGGATCGAGGCCACCCACGGGGTGCGCTTCAACGACTATTTCGCCGAGGCATTGGTGCAATTGGATGAGCAGGTGGCGGACGGGTTATTGCTGATCCAGGCCGATGCGCTGCAACTGTTGCCCAAGGGCCAACTGATGGTGCGCAGCGTGGCCATGGCCTTTGACGCCTACCTGGGCGGCGCGCACAAAGGCCAGTTTTCCCGCACGGTTTGAGTGGATAGGGCTGTATGCCCTGTGGGAGTCCGCCCGCACCGCGGTCCCCTTGTGGGCGCTGTCGAGCTGCAGCGAGGCTGCGATAGCGGACTGTCAGGCGCCAAAAGTGTCAGCTGAACCGGCCCCCTCGCAGCCTCGCCGGGGCTCGACAGCTCCCACAGTAGATCGCCATTTCCCCCCGAAGCGCGGTCCCCTTGTGGGCGCTGTCGAGCTTCAGCTAGGCTGCGATAGCGGACTGTCAGGCGCCAAAAATGTCAGCAGAACCGGCGCCCTCGCAGCCTCGCCGGGGCTCGACAGCTCCCACAGTAGATTTCCATTTCCGCCCGCACCGAGTTCCCCTTGTGGGAGCTGTCGAGCTTCAGCGAGGCTGCGATAGCGGACTGTCAGGCACCAAAAGTGTCAGCAGAACCGGCGCCATCCCAGCCTCGCCGGGGCTCGACAGCTCCCACAGGGGATTTTCATTTCAACCCATACCGGGTTCCATCGCTGGCGAGCAGGTGTCCGGCGCGATGTTCAGTGCGATGTGCCTTCGGCAAATTCAACCTTGTTGCCCACGTTGTACTTGCCCGACGGTTTGTTCATCGGGATGCGCTTGATCTCCTTGAGCGTCTGGCTGTCGTAGACGATCAATGCCCCGTCGGTGGCCCAGATGCTCAGCAACAGGTAACGGCCATCGCGGGTGAATTCAACGTGGGCGGCGGTCTTGCCTGGCATTGGGCGTAGGGTGTGGGCGATCTCCAGGGTTTGTTTGTCGATCAGGTGGATCGCATCGTTGTCCGGCCCAAAAAATACATCGCTCCACACGTAGCGCGAGTTCGCATGGCTGCGCATGAAAAAACCCGGGCCCAGGGTGGGGATCTGCTTGATCAGTTTCCAGGTCTTGAGGTCGATCACCGAGATTTGCCCCTTGCTGATATTCGGCGTGGCAAACACCCACTGGCCATTGCGCTGCCAATACGTGCCCGAACCCAGGTGCGGCATGCCGGACAGCGGGATGTCGGTGACCACGTGGCCGCTGTCCAGGTCGATGACCTGGCCGCCGCCGGCCTTGCGTGAGGTGGCGATCAGTTGGCGGTAGTCGGGGGAAAACGAAAAGTCATCGAGCACGTCCTGAGCCTGGATTCGCCGGGGTTCGAAGCTCGGCTGGGCGGCGGCATAGGACAGCTCCCAGACTTCATTCACGTCCTTGAGCGCCACGATAAAGCTGTTGCGCGGCGGTGCGGTGTACACCGCGCTGACCCGGGACGCGGTGTCCAGGGTCTTGACCAGCGACAGGTCGCGGGCATCCAGCACCACCAGGTTGCCTGGCAGGTAATTGCCCACCAGCACCCAGCGTCCGTCCTTGCTCACCGCGAGGTTGCGCGTGTTGAGTGCCACGCGGGTCTCGGCGATCAGTTTCAGGTTGTGCAGGTCGTACAGGCTGATCCAGCCGTCGCGCGAAGCGAAGTACACAAAACGCCCGTCGGGGGAAAATTTCGGCCCGCCGTGGACCGCGAAATGGGTCGGGAAGCGGTCCAGCACGGCAAAGGTGTCACCGTCGAGAATGTCGACGTGATGGTCGCCGGACTCCACCACCACAAACAGGTTGAGCGGGTCGGCGTGATGCGAAGGCGTGGTCGGCAAGCGGCTCAGGTCTGCCAGCAGGGTGTGGCTGTTACGGATGTCCTGCTCGTTCCAGGTTGCCGGTGTGGCGGGCGGTTGCTGCAGGAAATTCGCCAAGCCGTCGATCTGCGCGGCACTCAGTTGTGGCGCAAACGCGGCCATCTGACTGGCCGGGCGCCCTTGCTCGATGACCTTGCGCACTTCCTCGGGCTTGATCCGCCCCAGGCTTTCCGGGAGCAGCGCCGGGCCGCTGGCGCCAATGCGGTTGAGGCCGTGGCAGCTTGCGCAGTGACGTTGGTAGTCCTCGGCCGGCGTGCTGTGTGCGGCGGTGGCCCAGAGCAAGGGCACCAGCAGCAGGCGTTTCATACCGCCACCGCTTCGCGGGCCGGTGACAGGCTGGCGGGGAAGTGCAGGGCGGCCCCGGCGAACAGGTTCACCACGTGGCCAATTACCGTCAGGGTCGGCACACCGGGTGCGCAGTCGGCGGCCATTGTCGGCAACTGGCGCAGGGTGCCACGCGCCACGTGCTGGTCGGCACGCGCGCCGTTGCTGATCAGCGCTGCCGGGGTATCCGCCGGCAGGCCTGCCGCCACCAGGTGTTCGGCGATCAGCGCGAGGTTCGACAGGCCCATGTAGAACACCAGCGTCTGGCTCGGCTCCGCCAGGCTGGCCCAAGGCAGCTTCAACGCGCCGTCGCGTTGCAGGTGCCCGGTGACGAAGCGGCAGGAGTTGACCAGGTCGCGGTGGGTCAGGGGGATGCCGGCATAGGCGCTGCACCCGGACGCGGCGGTGATGCCCGGCACCACCTGGCAGGGCACGCCGTGGGCCAGCAGGTATTCCAGCTCCTCGGCGCCACGGCCGAAGATAAACGGGTCGCCGCCCTTGAGGCGCACCACGCGTTGGCCCTGGTCGGCCAGTTCCACCAGCAATTCGTTGAGCTCATCCTGGGGCAGGCTGTGGCAGCCGCTGGCCTTGCCCACGTAATGGCGCGCGCAAGTCAGCGGGATCAGCGCCAACAACTCGGCGCTGACCAACCGGTCGAAGACCACCGCATCGGCCTGCATCAGCAGGCTCCAGGCGCGCAGGGTCAGCAGGCGCGGGTCGCCGGGGCCGGCACCCACCAACGCGACTTCGCCGGGGTGGAAGGGGCTGTGCAAACTGGCAGGTAAGGCGGTCGGAGTGTGCATGAGACGTCCTTGATACATCATCAGGTGGGCCGCCCCCGGTTGTGTCACCGGGTGGTCGAGCAAGGGATCAGGCTGCAAGGCTGCAGGGCGATCTCGGCGTCGCTGAGGTGGCAACCGGGGTCGGGGCCCCAAAGGTCGCCATCGGCCCAGGCGCGGGTGCGCGTATTGCCGTTGCAGATCGGCAGCCAACGACACTCGGCACATCGCCCGCCGATGGCCCGCGGGTGTTCGCGCAGGCGCAGCAGCAACGGGTCGGGTTGGTCGAGCCAGAGTTGGCGGAACGTGGTGTTGCGCACATTGCCCACCGAATGCTGCCACCAGTAAGTGTCGGGGTGGACCTCGCCGGTGTTGTCGATGTTGGCGACGCCGCTGCCCGAGGCATTGCCGCCCCAGTTGTGCAGCAGGTGTTCCAGTTGCGGGTAATGCTCGGGCAGATGCCGGTGGACCCATTGCAGCAACAGCACCGCGTCGGCGTCGTTGTTGCCGCTGACAAAATCGCTGTCGATGCCGTGCTCGATGTCATGCCAGGCCTGCTGGAATATCAGCATCATCGCATCGCGGCTCATCTGCCGGTGCGCGTCCAACTGGCGGCTGCGCTTGCCGCGCCCGCTATAGTTGAGGTGCGACAGGTAGAACTTCTGTACATCGTAGTCACGCATCAGCGCCAGCAGTTGCGGCAACTGCCCATGGTTTTCCTGGGTCAGGGTGGTGCGCAGGCCCACGCGAATCCCGGCCTCGCGGCACAGGCGGATAGCGTGCATCGAACGCTGGAAACTGCCCTGCAACTGGCGGAACGCATCGTGGGTCGCCTGTAGGCCGTCGATGCTGATGCCCACGTAATCGAAACGCGCGTCGGCGATCTGCTGGATATTCTGTTCGTCGATCAGCGTGCCGTTGCTCGACAGCGCGACAAAAAAACCTTTGTCGCGGGCATAGGCGCTGAGCTGGAACAGGTCTGCGCGCAGCAGCGGTTCGCCGCCCGACAGAATCAGCACGCGCACCCCGGCCGCGTGCAAGTCATCGATCACCTGGAGCGCGGCCGGGGTGTCCAGTTCATCGCGAAACACACTGTCGGCGCTGGTGGCGTAACAGTGTTTGCAGGTGAGGTTGCAGCGCCGCAGCAGGTTCCAGATCACCACCGGCGGCCGGTCTTTGCCGGGCGGCGAGGTGCGGGGCGGCGGGCATTGTCCGGCCAGGGTACGCAGGTACTGACTGATCCGCAGCATGGGACGCTCCTTCTAGTGGGCCGGCGTCAGGCGCAGGCCGGTTTTTTTCAGGATGCGGCTGCTCACCAGCATCTCGTCGGCGCGGCAGGCATCGCCGAGCAGGTAGCGCAGGTGCTCGCGGTAGCTGTCGATTTCTTCGCGGCTACGCCCATGCACCATGGCGAACAGGTTGTAGGGCCAGTCGGGACGGCGCGGGCGGCGGTAGCAATGGCTGACAAACGGCTGCGCCCCGATCAATTCGCCCAGGCGCGGCATTTGCTCGTCGCGCACATCCCACACGGTCATGCCGTTATGGCGATAACCCAGGCGGTAATGGTTGGGCACGGCGGCGACACGCCGGATCGCGCCCTCGGCCTGCAGGCGCTTGAGCAAGTCGAGGGTCGACTCGACGCTGATGCCCAACTGCTCGGCGAGCCAGCCCCAGGGATCGTCCACCAGCGGCAGGCCACCCTGGGTGAGGGCGACCAGGCGCAGGGCCAGGCGGTCGTCAGACCGGGAAATACAGACCGACATGGTAGGTTTGCTCCTTCGGCAGATTGAGCACCGCCAACCCCGTCAGGGTCTCGATGCGGGACAGCGTGGCGGCCAGTTCCGCCTCGGTGCCGCAGGCCAGCACGAACCACATGTTCCAGCGGTGTTCGCGGCGGTAGTTGTGGGCCACCTGGGGCAATGCGTTGAGTTGTTCGGCGACCGCCTCAAACCGCGCCTCGGGGACAGTCAACGCGGCCAGGGTGAAGGCGCCACCGAGGCGCTCGACATCGAACATCGGACCGAAGCGCGTCAGCACCCCGTCTTCGAGCAGGTCATGCAGGCGGTCGAGCACTTCACTCGGCTGGCTGTGCAGTTCCTGCGCCACCTGCTGCCAGGGATCGCGCACCAGTGGCAGGCCGTGTTGCAGTCGATTGATCAGGCGCCGGTCGAGATCATCCATGGGCCCACACCTGCGACGACGGCGGCGTAAAGCGCCCACCGCATTGCTTGAAGGCGCGGGTGCTGAACAGCAGTTGGTGCGGCAGGTCACTCAATTGCTGCTGTTCCAGCATCCGCTGGATATGCGCCGTGACCTCCTCGCGCTCGCGGCCATGCACCATGCAGAACAAGTTGTAGCGCCACTGCGGCAGCCGGCGCGGGCGCTGATAACACAGGTTGACGCCGGGCGCGCGGCCCAGGCGGTTGCCGACTTCATCCACCAGCGCATCGGGCACGTCCAGCACCAGCATGGCATTGGCGACAAAGCCCAGGGCGCGGTGATTGAGCACCAGGCCGACGCGGCGGAACAGGCCTTGTTCCTGCCATTGCTGCATCTGTTGCAACACTTGGTCATGGTGCGCGCCGATCTGTTCGGCGAGGTTGTCGTAGGGGCGCGAGACAAGAGGCAAGCCGCGTTCCAGGCATTGGCGCAGGTCGAGCATTTGCTCTTGGCTCAGTGGGACGATCATGGATGCGCTCCCAGGGAAAACCCGAGGTCGATGCGGTAGGCGGTGAGCATCGGCAGGTCCAGGGGGATGAGGCCGGTGTCTTGCTCCAGTTCGTCGAGGATGTGTTGCAGGTGCTGACGGTGCGGGCCAGTCAAGACAAACCACAGGTTGTAGTGATGCTCGCGGGCATAGTTATGGTTGACTTCCGGGTACTGGTTGACGCGTCGCGCCACCTGTTCCAGGCGGTCGACCGGCACCGCCAGGGCGGCCAGGGTGCTGGCACCGGCGCGGGTGTGTTCGAACACCGGGCCGACCCGCGACAGCGAGCCGGCCAGTTCCAGGCGGTGCAGGCACTTCATCAACTGTGCTTCGCTGCAGCCCAACACCTGGGCCATTTCGCGATAAGGTTCGGCGCACAGCGGCATGCCGTGCTGGTAGCGTTCGATCAATTGACGGCTGAGCAGGTCAAGGTCCATTTCAATACCCCATTTTTTGCGCGCGGCTGCTGAAGAAAATTCCACTGGGACTCAAGGCCGGCAAGGTCTTGAGCAAGGTCATGCGGTACGGGTCCCAGATCTGCACCTGCTCGCCGTCGCGCACCGACAGCCACAGCTGTTCGCCACGTCCGGTGAACTCCATGTGCAGCACGCCGGGGCCGGGGCGCAGGTCGGCCACCACGCGGTGAGTCTCGGTGTCGATCACCTGCACGCGGTCGTTGTCCGGGTAGGCGAAATTGACCCACAACTGGCGCCCGTCGGGGCGTGCGGTGACGAAAATCGGTTGGCCTGCCACCTCAATAGCGGCGGTCTGCTGCCAACTGCGCGCATCCATCACCAGCACTTGGTGATGGCCGACGGCGGGCACAAAGGCTTGGTTGTCGGCCACGGCCCAGCCTTCGAGGTGCGGCATCTTGTACACCGGCAGTTTTGCCTGGCCGCGCCCGTAATCCGCGAGCACGCGCTTTACGCCGCGCTCCGGATGCCACAGGTCGAGTTGGGCCATGCCGTCCTCACCGAACAGCCCGGCCATGTAGTAACGGCCGTCGGCGGTGATCAGCGCGTCATAGGGTTGCTCGCCAATGCCCGGGTACCGCGTGATCCGCGGGGTGTTGCCCTGGCTGAAATCGGCGCTCCAGATCTCGCCGCTGTCGAACAGGCTGAACACGAAGCGCTGGCCGGGCGCATCCACCAGGCCCACCACCCGCGAGCGTTTACCGTCGGCCAGGGGCGTGGCGGGAATGTCGGCGACCTGGGCCAGGGTCACCGCATCGAACACCTTGACCCCGCCGGGTTGGTAGTTGGAGACGGCAATCAGGCGTCCGTCCTGGCTGATGGCGCCGCCGATGCTGTTGCCGCCCTGGAGGATGCGTTTTTCAAGGCGTTGGCGCAGCAGGTCGACTTTGGTCAGGCCGCCGTCGCGGCCGAAAATGTAGGCATAGCGCTGGTCGCGGGAAAACACCGCCGAGGCGTGGGACAGGTCGCCCAAGCCGTCGATCCGCCCCAGCTGGCTCATCCCGCTGGTTTCGATGATTTGCACACTGGCGCTGGCGCGTTCGATCACCAGGCCCAGGTCGCCAGTCCCGCGCAGCGGCGGTTGGGCACAGGCGCCGAGCAGCAGGCACAGCGATAGAAGAGTGGGACGCATCATGGTGCGGGGCTTCCTTGCAGGAGGCGTTCGACCAGCCAGGCGATCTCGCCGGCACTGAGCAACGGCGCCCAGCCGGGCATCGCGCGGGCAGGGCGGCCATAGGTAATGGTGGCGTTGAGGCTGTCGCGGCTGTGCCCGGCGAGGGCCGCCGGGGTGAGGGGCGGGCCCAGGCCGCCGGTGAGGTACAGGCCGTGGCAGGCGCCGCAGTCCTGGGTCAGCAGGTGTTCGAGGCGGGCGGCGTCCGGTGTGGCCAGCGCCCGCGCGGGAATCAGCAGGAGCAGCGCCATGGCCGTACCGATCGTCGATGCATTCATGGCGCGCTCCTTGTGCTTATTTCAAGGTCAGGACCCATTCGGCCAAGACCTTGGCTTCGTCTTCCGTCACCTGATTCGGCGGCATCGGAACCGGTCCCCAATTGCCCTGGGTGCCGTTTTTGATGCGGCTGGCCAGGGTCACGGCGGCGTCTTTCACACCGGCGTTCTTGGCCGCAACATCCTTCAAGGCCGGCCCCACCAACTTGCTGCCAACCATGTGGCAGCCGACGCAGGGTTTGCTGTTGAACAAGGCCTGGCCGTCTTGTGCAAGGGCCGGTTGCAGGCTGAATGCAGCGATGCAGGCCAGCAGCGCGAAGAGAGTATTTTTCATTGGAAGTCCTTGTGTTGATGGGGCTCAATAAATGTCGTGTTGGGTGTTGTAGACATTGAATTTTCCGGTCGGGGTGATCAGGCGCTTGTCCTTGATCACCGCCTTGAGCTTCAAGGTCTGGTCGTCGATCACCACCAGCGCCGATTCCTCGGTCTGGCCGTTCCACACCGAGAACCACACCTCGTCGCCGGCCTTGTTGTATTCCGGCTGCACCACCCGCAGCGCGCCTTGCTTGATGCCGGCGTATTCGGCGATCGGCAGCACGCTGTAGCCCTTCTCCAGATGGTCGATATCAAACACCGCCGCCGATTGGCTGAGCTTGGCGTCGGGGTTGAGGGTGGTGTCGACATACAAATGCCGGGAGTTGGGATGGGTCTTGAT
The DNA here is from genome assembly GCF_049897085.1 of Pseudomonas sp. PSPC3-2. NCBI lineage: Bacteria > Pseudomonadati > Pseudomonadota > Gammaproteobacteria > Pseudomonadales > Pseudomonadaceae > Pseudomonas > Pseudomonas sp. PSPC3-2. Next base: position 8,628 of record NZ_JAFCVO010000019.1, on the reverse strand, counting down.
AAACAGCGAGCCGCCGCCCTGGCCCTTGAGCGATTCCACCTGTTTCCAGGCGTATTGCGGGTGGTTGATCGGGTCGGTGCCGATCACCGAAATACCGCCGTCGCCCAGGTGGCTGGTGGCCCAGACCGGCCCGTAGGTGGGGTGCACAAAGTTGGCGCCACGGCCTGGGTGCGGGGTCTTGCCGACCTCGACCAGCGCGGTGAGCTTGCGTTCCTTGGAGTCGATCACCGCGACCTTGTTCGAGTTGTTGGCCGCCGTCATGAAGTAGCGGTGCGTGCTGTCCCAGCCGCCGTCATGCAGGAACGGCGCGGCGTCGATGGTGGTGATGGTGAGGTTCTTGATGTCCTGGTAATTGACCAGCATCACCTTGCCGGTTTCCTTGACGTTGACGATGAACTCCGGCCATTCGTGAGAGGCGATGATCGCCGCGACACGTGGCTCGGGGTGGTATTCCTGCTTGTCGACGGTCATGCCCCGGGTGGAGACGATCTGTTTGGGCTCCAGGGTCTCGCCATCCATGATGGTGAACTGTGGCGGCCAGTAGGAACCGGCGATGGCGTACTTGTCTTCGTAGCCCTTGAACTTCGAGGTCTCCACCGAGCGCGCCTCGATGCCGACCTTGATCTCGGCGACCTTGGTCGGTTCGGCGGGCCACAGGTCGATCATGTCGATCTTGGCGTCGCGGCCGATCACCAGCAGGTAGCGGCCCGAAGCGGAGATCCGCGAGATGTGTACGGCATAGCCGGTGTCGATCAGTTTGACGATTTTCTTGCTGTCGCCATCAATCAACGCGATCTTGCCGTCGTCGCGCAGGGTCACGGAGAACAGGTTTTCCAGGTTGAGGCTGTTCAGCTGTTTCTTCGGCCGGTCTTCGGGCTTGACCAGCACTTTCCAGGTCTTGAGGGTTTCGGCCATGCCCCATTCCGGTGGGGTTGGCGCGGTGTGCTGGATAAAGCTGGCCATGTGGGTGATCTGGGTTTTGGTCAACGCGTTGGAGGTGCCCCAGTTTGGCATGCCGGCGGGGGAGCCATAGGTGATCAAGGCTTCCAGGTAAGCCTGGCCACGGGCCTGGGTGATGTCCGGGGTCAGCGGTTTGCCGGTGGCACCCTTGCGCAGCACGCCGTGGCAGCCGGCGCAGCGCTCGAAGTAAATCTGTTTGGAGGTGTCGAAGTCGGCCTGACTCATGTCCGGCGCGCCGGCGCTTTTCACTTCTGTCGGCTGGGGTGCGCCATGGGCGCTCAAGGGCAGTGCCAAGGCCAGCGCGCAACTCAGTGCGGCGAGGCTCAGGGTGAAGGGGTTTCTGTTGCGAGTCAGCATTCCATTTACTCCTCAGGCGGGACCTTTGCGGTGCCTCGCAACGCGGTGCGGGGCGCAGGTTCTTCGTGCCGGCACAGACTATGGCGCCGTGCCGGAATACCTGCTTGACCGCGATCAAGTTCGCCGCAGGCGACGCTTGCCAAGTTGTCGCAGGCGCCCGTAGCGTGGCCGTCAAACCCGCTGTGGATGCCTGTCATGACTGAGCCCTTCTACCAACCCCTGGACAATGAACACCTGCTGTTCGAACACGCCTGGCGCCACCGCATGCCGGTGCTGATCAAGGGCCCTACGGGCTGCGGCAAGACTCGCTTCGTGCAGCACATGGCGCACCGTCTGCACTTGCCGCTGTACACCGTGGCCTGCCACGACGACCTGAGTGCCGCCGACCTGATTGGCCGTCACCTGATCGGCGCCGAGGGCACCTGGTGGCAGGACGGCCCACTGACCCGCGCGGTGCGCGAAGGCGGCATCTGCTACCTGGACGAAGTGGTCGAGGCCCGCCAGGACACTGCCGTGGTGCTGCACCCGGTGGCCGACGACCGCCGCGAGTTGTACCTGGAGCGCACCGGCGAAGTGGTCAAGGCGCCGCCGTCGTTCATGCTGGTGGTGTCCTATAACCCCGGTTACCAGAACCTGCTCAAGGGCATGAAGCCCAGCACCCGCCAGCGTTTCGTCGCGATGCGCTTCGATTACCCGGCCGTCGAGGGCGAGGCGCGCATCGTGGCGCGTGAGGCTCAGGTGGACCTTGCCCTGGCGACCCAGGTGGTGCGCCTCGGCCAGGCCTTGCGCCGCCTCGATCAACACGACCTGGAAGAAGTCGCCTCCACGCGCCTGCTGATTTTCACCGCGCGCCTGATCGCCGCCGGCATGCCCATTCGCGAAGCCTGCCTGGCGTGCCTGGCCGAAGCGCTGACGGACGACCCGCACACCGTGGCCGCCTTGATGGACGTGGTGGATGTGTACTTTGCCTGAACCCCGCCGCCTGCCGGGCGACCTGGCGATGTGGTTTTTCATCCTCGCCGAGTTGTCGGTGTTCGCGATTCTGATCCTCGCGTTCGCCGTGACCCAGGTGCTCAAGCCCGAGGTGTTTGCCGCAGGACGCGCGCAGTTGGACACCTCCACCGGGCTGGCGATGACCCTGAGCCTGTTGACCGCCGGGTTGCTCGCCGCGCTGGCGTTGCAGCAGGTGCGATTGCAGCGCTGGCGACGCGGCGCCGGTTTATTCGTCGCGGCGTTGTTGGTGGCGCTGGTCTATGTGGCGATCAAGCTCACCGAGTACGCCCACCTGGGCGCTGCGGGACTCGGCCTGGAGCACAGCACGTTTTTTACCTTGTACTGGATACTGACCGGGTTTCATTTCCTGCATGTGCTGCTGGGCATGGTGATTCTCGCGTGGCTGGCGCTGGGCTGCTGGCGCGTCGGGCTGTTGGTCGGCGGGCTGGAGTCGGGGGTGCTGTATTGGCACATGGTGGATCTGGTGTGGGTGGTGCTGTTTCCGTTGGTTTACGTGATTGGATGAGGTGCTGATGACCGCTTCCCAAGGGTTGATCGTGTGTTGGGCTACGTTGGTGTTGCTCAGCGTCGGCACCGTGCTGGCCGGCGGCTCCGGGCTATGGCTGGCGGTTTTGCTGCTGGCGGTGGTCAAGGCGTGGATGATTGCCGATGGGTTCATGGAGTTACGGCATGCCCCCAGGTTTTGGCGCGCTCTGGTGCTGGGCTGGCCTGTCGTTTTGGTGTTGGTGGTGGGGCTTGTCTAGGCTCGGAGTGCCCAAGATCAAAAGCCAAAGCGAGGCGGCCGTATAGCCGACTTGATCCGGTCACCTGTGGGAGCTGGCTTTCCTGCGATGGCATCGCCTGGGTGGACCTGATGGACTGAGGTGTCTGCATCGCAGGCACCTGCGCTCCGCCTGCTTTGGGAAAATTCTTACGCCTCTCTCGGAAAGTCTCACCTGAGCAACGCGTTAGTTGCGTGATTTGATTCCGGCCTTTTCAGGCAGGGATTGCAGGCATGACTGACGCGTTTTGGGCCGCCCGCGAAGGCGATGCGCTGCTGCACACCTCAATGATGGCCGATGTTCTCGGCGGTGTGCTGGAAGTCGCGGCCTATGCCGCCATCACGTCCGTGGGCTGCCTGGCCGCTGGCGCGTTGATCGCTGCAGCGACCGGCGTGACCATCGCCACTGGCGGCGTTGGCTGCGTCGCCCTGGGGCTGGCGGTCGGCGCGGTGGTGGGGATCACCGCCGGGCTCTCGGGGGCTGACGTGAAGCTCTCCAGTTGGTGCGAAACCGCCGCCAACTGGGTTTTTCCACCGGTGATCGAGGCCTTTATCACCAGCGGCTCAGACGACGTTTTCATCAATGGCAAACCGGCCGCCCGGGCGGCCGGAAAGATGATGGCTCTGCCGGTCGCGCCCAGTGAGCCACCGGCGCCCAGTTTTCTGGACATGGCACAGGGATTTTTCTCACAACTGTGGCGCCCGACGGTCGCCACACCCGCTGCCGGTACCGTGCCGTGTCCGCTGGACACGGTCGCCTGCACCAAGCACCCGCCCATGCCCGAGCAATTCATTGCCGAGGGTTCCAGTTCGGTCTTCATCAACGGGCAACCGGCCGCACGCAGCGGTGACCGCAGCACGTGTGACGCCAAGATCGGCAGCGTCGAGGGGCTGATTTCTGCCGATGTGCGTATCGGTGGCGACCCCGTCGTGGTGCGCGAAATTCGCAGTGGCAAGACACCGGGCGTCGGCTTGGCGATTGCCGCGCTGCTTGCGCTACGCGGCAATGTGAAAGGCTTTTGGAGCACATTGCCGTGCCTGGTCGGCGGCGCGGCGGTGGGCGGAGCCGTGGCCTATGGAACCAGCAAAATCACCTCGGCACTCAACAGCGCGGTCAACGGCTCGCCCAACCCGGTGCATAGCCCGACCGGGGCCAAAATCCTCGGCGCCGAAGAAGAACTGGACTTCGTGCTGCCAGGCCTGCTCCCCATCGACTGGCAGCGCTTCTACAGCAGCCTTGACCAACGCCACGACGGCCTTTTCGGCGCCGGCTGGAGCGTTGCCTATGAAGTCGCCGTCGAGATCGATAAAGATGAACACCTCACCTACATCGATGAGCAGGCGCGCCGTATAGACATCGGCTACATCCCGTTGTCAGGCGGCGCCTTCAGCCCCGGCGAAGGCCTTGCGGTCCGGCGCAGCGCCGACGGCGCCATCCTGATCGAAAGTATCGACGGCCTGTATCGGCTCTTCGAACCCGACCCTCTGAACCCCTCGCGGATGCGCCTGCATCTGCTGGGTGATCGTAACGAAGGGCGCATCTTTCTGGATTACGACGCCCAGGGTCGCCTGTGCCGCCTGCGCGACAGCCATGCGCTGATGCACGTCGACGTGAGCTACACCGCCGAGCATCCGCGGCGCGTGAGCCATATCGAGCGCCGTTACCTGCATCAGCAACATTTTGCTGGGCGCAGCGACGTGTTGGTCAGCTATCGCTACGACACCCACGGCGACCTGGCTGAAGTCCTCGACGCACAAGGCACGAGCCAACGACGTTTTGCTTACGACAGCGCGCGGCGCATGGTCGAACACCAACTGCCGAGTGGCTTGCGTTGCTTCTACCAATGGCGCGCAGTGCCCGGCCCGCATGGCGAGGAATGGCGGGTCAGCCGGCATTGGACCGATGCCGGCGATGAATTCACCTTCGACTACGACCTCGATGCCGGTATCACGCGCGTCACCGATGGCCTGAAACGGGTCAGCACCCGCTATTGGAACCCGCAGTACCAGATCACCCGCTACGTCGATAACCTGGGCCATGCCTGGCAGTTCGAATGGAGCGAAGATCGCCAATTGCTCGGCGCGATTGATCCGCAAAACGGCGAGTGGCGCTTCAGTTACGACGAATCCGGCAACCTGAGCGCAGTGACCGATCCACTGGCCAGGATCAGCAGCACCCAGTGGCTGGCGCATTGGGCATTGCCCGAAGTGGAAACCGACCCGGCGGGTAACCATTGGCATTACCGCTACGACCGGCATGGCAACTGCATCGAAGAGATCGATCCGCTGGGCAACCGCACCCGCTATGTCTATGACGATTTCGGCCAGCCGGTGCAGATCATCGATGCAACCGACAAAACCCGGAAGCTGCACTGGGACGAGTGGAGCCAACTGATCGAGGAAGTGGATTGCTCGGGCTACGCCACCGGCTACCAGTACGATGCGTTCGGCAATGTGCTGGTGCAAACCAATGCCGAAGGTGAGTCGGTGCGCTATCAGTACAGCCCGCGAGGGTTGTTGCTGGAATGCCGACTTCCGGACGGGCGCCTTGAGCATTTCCAGCGCAACGCCAGTGGTTATCTGACGGGCTATGTCGACCCCGCCGGTAACACTTCCCGCTATGCCTACGACCGGCGTGGCCAGGTCAAACAACGCTGGGACGCGCATAACCGCTGCGTCACCTTCGATCACGACGCCTACGGGCGACTGCTGAAACTGACCAATGAAAACGGCGAAAGCTATCGTTTTGAGTGGGACGCGGCCGATCGCCTGGTGCAGCAACAAGACCTCGACCACAGTCGGCGCTGCTATGCCTATGACCCGCTGGATAACGTCGTCGCCGTCGGTTACCTGCCGGGCACCGAAGGCGAGCCGGTAGACGCGCTGACACACCAATTTCAACGCGACCCGCTCGGGCGCCTGGTCAGCAAAGTCACCGCCGACGGCACCACCGTTTATAAGCACGACCTGAACGACCAACTGGTCGCGGTCACCTTCACCGCCCTCGACGGGCGCGAGCAAGCACTTGGCTTTAGCTATGACGCGCTGGGGCAACTGCTCGAAGAGCACAGCTCGGCGGGGTGTTTGCAACACCATTACGACGAATTGGGCAACCTGACTCAAACCCACTTGCCTGACGGACGCTGGCTCAATCGCCTGTACTACGGCAGCGGCCACCTGCATCAGCTGAATCTCGACGGCCACGTCATCAGCGACTTCGAACGCGACCGCCTGCACCGCGAACTGCAACGCACTCAGGGTCAACTCAGAACAAATACCGACTATGACCGCAGTGGCCGGGTCCGCTCACGCCAGCGGCGCAGCATCGACCAGCCGTGGCAGTTGCCGCCATTGGTCGAAACCCACTACAGCTACGATCCCAGCGACAACCTGATCGGACGCCGCCGTACCGACCGCCAAGAGCACCTGGCCTACGACAGTAGCGGACGTATCCTCGTCAGCCAACAAATAGGCCGGATCGAAACCTATGCCTACGATGCGGCAGCCAACCTGCTCGACGGGCCACAACAAGGCGGCCTGGTAAGGCATAACCGGCTGCTGACGTATCAAGACAAGCGCTATACCTACGACGCTTTGGGGCGAATGGTTGAAAAGCGTAGCGCTGTGCGAGGTGTGCAGCGTTTTGCCTATGACGCCGAAAGCCGGTTGATTGAAGTGCGCAATGAAAACGGCGGCGTGGTCAGGATGGTCTACGACCCGCTGGGTCGGCGCATTGAAAAAACTGAACACGGCAGCGATGGCTGTCCGCTGGGCGAAACCCGGTTCACCTGGGATGGCCTACGGTTGTTGCAGGAGCATAAACACAGTCAGACCAGCCTCTATCTCTACGATGGCGACAGTTACGAGCCTCTTGCCAGGGTCGACGGTAACGGTGAATACCAACGCGTGCGGTATTACCACAACGACCTGAACGGCTTGCCGGAGCAACTCACCGAGGCCGACGGCCATGACGTCTGGCGAGCGACTTATCGGGTGTGGGGCAACACGCTGGAGGAGGTGCGGGAGCCTTACTTCATTGAAGAGCAGAATTTGCGGTTTCAGGGGCAGTATCTGGATCGGGAGACGGGGCTGCATTTTAATACGTTTAGGTTTTATGATCCGGATGTGGGGAGGTTTACGACGCCGGATCCGATTGGGTTGGAGGGGGGCTTCAATCTTTACCAATATGCTCCAAACCCTATCAGTTGGATTGATCCATGGGGTTGGGCTAGCTCAAATCCTGGTGTGTATGACGTGTCGTTTGAGGCTCATATCAGCAAGGATATTTGGCATTCGAAAGACATGGTGCATTTCGCCGAATCCAACAGGCAGCTTCACTACGCGATGAAGAATGACCCCGTGTTGAGAAACACCGTAGAAACGAAGCACCCAGGTATTTCAGAGTGGGTAGCACCGAAGAAGAATGGCAAATTCAGATCGATAGCCTTGGCGGGTTCTACCTGGCACCACCATCCCGTCGTAGGCGGTAATCTACAGTTGGTAAGTTATGCAGACCATAAAGATCGTCACGGCGATTACCACCCTAAAGGTCCTAATGGGAAGCGTGTAGGCGGACGAAAAACCTGGGGCGGCGGTTCGTCTTGTAGAAAATAGGAGTTATCTGTGAAAAAAATACAAGGTATTGCAAACCTTTTTGACACCATTCACCCAGTTTCCGAGAATGCGTGGGTATATACCAATTTAAAAAAATGGGAGCAGCAGCCAGAAAATGCAGTTTTTTATCTTATTACTGAGGATGAGATTGATGAGCTTGAAGAAGATGATGAAACAGTAGAAAACACCGCAGGTGAGAGCATCCCTAAGTCTTTGGAGCGAGAAAACGTCGAAACTTGGCTTGAAGTTCAAACCTTGCAAGCAATATCACAAATTATCCAGAAAAACGTTAAAGCTCCCAATAGCATTATTTTGATCCAAGCAATTAACCACTATCGGGAGTACGACGACTTCATGGAGGTCTGATTTGTACACTGAGACGAAATTTCCCGTTAATAGTGTTTGTTTTTTCGGCCACTTAATCGAGTGCAAAAAGGCATAAATAAAACGGTCCTGAAGGGCATGAATTCCTCACGCGCATGCTCGAAGGCAAGGCGCAGGCGGGTGTGCGGATCAGTAGCCGGGATAACGAATTGCACTACGCCTTCAGCGACGCCGAATAACGACTGTTGGAATGCGGTTTAAATGTGGGAGGGGGCTTGCCCCCGATGGCGGTGAATCAGTCACCACATGCATCAACTGACACACTGCTATCGGGGGCAAGCCCCCTCCCACATTTGGATTGGGTTCCTTCAGCTATTAGGGTACTTCGATGCTATTCAACCAAACCTCACGCCTGGCCAAAATCACCAGCCCCCTCGGGCCGGACGTGCTGCTGCTCAATCAAATGGGCGGCGGCGAAGCGTTGGGAAGGCTGTTCACCTACGACCTGCAACTGACCTCCCTGGACGCCAACATCGACCTCAACCAGTTGCTCGGCAAGCCGATGAGCGTCGGCGTGCAACTGGCAGACGGCGGCGAGC
>NZ_JAFCVO010000018.1:0-122521 GCF_049897085.1 Pseudomonas sp. PSPC3-2 | reverse complement strand
GCGCTTCCGATCTCTCGTTAGCGGGAGGCGAATTCTACAGCGTTACACGCTGCTGTCAACACCTCTTTTTCTCCGCTTTCGACCGAGAAGATCGAAACGTTAATAGAGCCAAACAACACCGCTCTACCAACTCCTTCCAGGCTTCGATGAACTGAAGCAGGCCGCTGTCGAATCTCGCATAACTCTTTGTTTGCCAAGGAGTTTTCCGTTTCGACTGCGCCGGAAGTGGGGCGAATTATAGACAGATATAAATCGCCGTCAACCGTTAATTTCAGACTTATTCGGATTTGAGCGTAATACGCGCAAATGCCTTCTTCCCAGCCTGACAAACATGGGTCGCGCCCAGTTCGTATATAAAGGTGCGATCAACCACTTCACCATCTATACGCACACCACCGGAACCCAAGAGGTCACGCGCGACCGCCGAGTTCTTCACCAGGCCAGCCTTATTAAGGACTGCCGCGATCGGCATCGCCTCTGCAGCAGTCAGCTCGATCTCCGGCAGATCATCCGGCAGCTCGCCATCTTTCATCCGGTTGCCCGCCGCACGATGAGCACTGGCCGCAGCCTCTTCACCATGGAAACGCGCAACAATCTCTTCAGCCAGCTTGATCTTCACATCACGAGGATTGGCGCCCGCTTCGACATCCGCACGCAGCGCATTGATCTCGTCCATCGAGCGGAAGCTCAACAGCTCGAAGTAACGCCACATCAGCACATCCGGAATCGAAACCAGCTTGCCGTACATCACGCCCGGCGCTTCCTGGATACCGACATAGTTACCCAGGGACTTGGACATCTTCTTGACGCCGTCCAACCCTTCCAGCAACGGCATGGTCAGAACGCACTGAGCTTCCTGCCCATACGCCCGCTGCAGCTCACGCCCCATCAAAAGGTTGAACTTCTGATCGGTGCCACCCAACTCAACGTCAGCACGCAACGCCACCGAGTCATACCCCTGGACCAGCGGGTACAGGAACTCGTGAATCGCGATCGGCTGATTGGTGGAATAGCGCTTGTCGAAGTCATCGCGTTCAAGCATGCGCGCTACGGTGTACTGGGATGTCAGGCGAATAAAATCCGCCGGCGCCATCTTGTCCATCCAGGTGGAGTTGAAGGCCACCTCGGTCTTGGCCGGATCGAGAATCTTGAACACCTGAGTCTTGTAGGTCTCGGCGTTATCGAGAACCTGTTCACGGGTCAGCGGCGGACGCGTGGCGCTCTTGCCGCTCGGATCACCGATCATCCCGGTGAAATCCCCTATAAGGAAGATCACTTGATGCCCCAGGTCCTGGAACTGCCGCAACTTATTAATAAGCACGGTATGACCCAGGTGTAGATCCGGCGCCGTCGGGTCAAAGCCGGCCTTGATACGCAGGGGCTGGCCACGCTTGAGCTTTTCGATCAGCTCCGCCTCGACCAACAGTTCTTCCGCACCACGTTTTATCAGCGCTAGCTGTTCTTCAACCGACTTCATAACAGACCCGCAAGGCTCAGATTCAAAAGGGAACCAACCATACAAGATCAGGGACTAATTACAAGTTTTGCCCTGCGCACGGACACCGTTCAGCAAACCCAACGCTCGCGAGCTTGCGCCACAGATGATTTGGTTATATTTTATACAGTTATTTCATCTTCATCATGTCATTCATCTTTTCCATTTCATCTTCAAAGTCAAAATTACCTATGACCACAGAACCGTCTAAAGCGCCGCCGCTTTACCCAAAGACCCACTTGCTCGCTGCAAGTGGTATCGCCGCCCTTTTGAGCCTGGCACTCCTGGTATTCCCTTCCAGTGACGTAGAAGCCAAGCGAACATCCCTGAGCCTTGACCTGGAAAGTCCAGTTGAACAATTGACACAAGATCAAGACGCTTCCGACGCGCAACAAGCCACAAATGCACCTGTCGATTCGCCGTTTGCCCAGATCGAAAGCGCCCCCGACGAAACCGACAAAACCGCCCAGCAGCAGGCTGCACCTGCGCCAGCGCTGGCCAAGAACCCTCAGCATCGCGAGGTGATCGTCGGCAAGGGCGACACGCTTTCCACGCTGTTCGAGAAGGTCGGCCTGCCTGCCGCCACTGTTAATGAGGTCTTGGCCAGCGATAAACAAGCCAAGCAATTCACCCAGCTCAAGCGCGGTCAAAAACTCGAGTTCGAACTGACCCCCGACGGCCAGTTGAACAACCTGCACAGCGACCTCAGCGACCTGGAAAGCATCACCCTGACCAAGGGCGCCAAGGGCTTCGCATTCAATCGCATCACCACCAAACCAGTGATGCGTTCCGCCTATGTACACGGCGTAATCAACAGCTCGCTGTCGCAATCGGCCGCCCGCGCTGGCTTGTCCCACAGCATGACCATGGACATGGCCAGCGTGTTTGGCTACGACATCGACTTCGCCCAGGACATCCGCCAGGGTGACGAATTCGACGTGATCTACGAGCAGAAGGTCGCCAACGGCAAAGTGGTCGGCACCGGCAACATCCTTTCCGCGCGCTTTACCAACCGCGGCAAGACATACACCGCCGTGCGTTACACCAACAAACAAGGCAACAGCAGCTACTACACCGCTGATGGCAACAGCATGCGCAAGGCCTTCATCCGGACACCTGTGGATTTCGCCCGCATTAGCTCGCGCTTCTCCATGGGTCGCAAGCACCCAATTCTGAACAAAATCCGCGCCCACAAAGGCGTCGACTATGCCGCTCCGCGCGGTACGCCCATCAAGGCTGCAGGTGACGGCAAGGTGCTGCTGGCCGGACGTCGCGGCGGTTACGGCAACACGGTGATCATCCAGCACGGCAATACCTACCGCACGCTGTATGGCCACATGCAAGGGTTCGCCAAGGGCGTACAGACTGGGGGCAACGTGAAGCAGGGCCAGGTGATCGGCTACATCGGCACCACCGGCCTGTCCACCGGCCCACACTTGCACTATGAGTTCCAGGTCAATGGCGTACACGTCGATCCACTGGGCCAGAAACTGCCGATGGCCGACCCGATAGCCAAGGCCGAACGCGCGCGCTTCATGCAACTAAGCCAGCCGCTGATGGCACGCATGGATCAGGAGCGCTCCACCCTGCTGGCTTCGGCGAAGCGTTAAGGTATGCCGCTCTATATAGGTGTGATGTCAGGGACCAGCCTCGATGGCCTCGATATCGCACTGATCGAACAAGACGAGGCGATCAAGCTGATCGCCACTCACTACATCCCCATGCCTGACGACCTGCGCGAGGAACTGCTCGGCCTGTGCGCCAGCGGCCCGGATGAGATCGCCCGCTCAGCCATTGCCCAGCAGCACTGGGTGACACTCGCCGCCCAGGGCATCCATGCCCTGCTGGACCAGCACAACCTCAAGCCCCAGGACATTCGCGCGATCGGCAGCCATGGGCAGACCATCCGTCATGAACCGGCACGCGGCTTCACCGTACAGATCGGTAATCCTGCCCTGCTCACCGAGCTGACCGGAATCACCGTGGTCAGCGACTTCCGCAGCCGCGACGTTGCCGCGGGTGGCCAGGGCGCGCCCTTGGTGCCAGCTTTTCATGAAGCACTGTTTGACGAGCGCAGCGGGAATCGTGCGGTGTTGAATGTCGGAGGTTTCAGCAACCTCAGCCTGATCGAGACCGGCAAGCCCGTAGCCGGCTTCGACTGCGGCCCGGGCAATGTCTTGCTGGACGCCTGGATTCACCAACAGCGCGGTGAACACTTCGATCGAGAGGGTCAGTGGGCTGCCAGCGGTAAAGTTGAACCTCGACTGCTCAGCGCGCTGCTCGGCGACCCCTTCTTCTCGACCAAGGGCCCAAAAAGCACCGGGCGCGAAGTGTTCAACCTGGAATGGCTGCAACAGCACCTGGCACGCCTGCCCGCATTCGCCCCCCAGGACATCCAGGCCACGCTGCTCGAGCTGACGGCGTTGACCATCGTCGACTCCCTGCAAATCGCCCAACCCCACACAGAGACATTGCTGGTCTGCGGCGGCGGCGCCCATAACGCCACACTGATGAAGCGCCTGGCCACGCTGCTGCCATCGACCCAGGTCAGCAGCACCGCCACCTGCGGCGTAGATCCCGACTGGGTCGAAGCCATGGCCTTCGCCTGGCTGGCCCATTGCTGCCTGGAAGGCATCGCCGCCAACCGCCCCAGCGTCACCGGCGCGCGCGGGCTGCGAGTCCTGGGCGGGATCTACCCCGCCTGACTGCCCCCCCATAATCCGCAGACAGCAAAACGCCGCTTGGCCGATCAAAGCCAAGCGGCGTTTTTGTATCCGCTACCGATCAGATCGAGAACGAAGACCCGCAACCACACGTAGTGGTGGCATTAGGGTTCTTGATCACGAAACGCGAGCCCTCAAGACCTTCCTGGTAATCCACCTCGGCGCCTGCCAAGTATTGGAAACTCATGGGGTCCACAACCAGGCTCACGCCCTCGCGCTCAACGATGGTGTCGTCATCGGCCACTTCTTCATCGAAGGTAAAACCGTACTGAAACCCTGAACATCCGCCGCCCGTAACAAATACGCGCAGCTTCAAGCGATCATTACCCTCTTCATCGACCAGGCTCTTCACCTTGTGCGCAGCACCGTGGGTGAATTGCAAAGCCGTGGGGGTGAAGGATTCAACGCTCATGCTGATAATCTCCCGGCGTAACGCCGCCATATGCGTAATGGTCGGCATTATCCGCTTCTCCTAGAAAAGCGGTCAACTATTATGGGAGCAGCGGCGGGCTTCAAGTCGTCAGCTCCAAGCATGCGGCTTACAACTTGAAGCCTACAACTGCTCTTAAGGCAGCATGCCCGCGTGGGACAAGCCCAGCTTCTCATCCAGGCCGAACAGGATGTTCATGTTCTGCACCGCCTGCCCCGACGCGCCCTTGACCAGATTATCGATCACCGACAGCACCACCACCAGGTCACCGTCCTGCGGACGATGCACGGCAATCCGGCACACATTGGCGCCGCGCACGCTGCGGGTTTCCGGATGGCTGCCGGCCGGCATCACGTCGACGAACGGCTCGTTGGCGTAGCGCTTTTCAAACAGCGCCTGCAGATCGACCGAGCGATCCACCACAGTCGCGTACAGCGTCGAGTGAATGCCACGGATCATCGGGGTCAGGTGCGGCACGAAGGTCAGCCCCACGTCCTTACCGGCGGCGCGACGCAACCCCTGGCGGATTTCCGGCAGATGACGATGCCCTTTTACCGCATAGGCCTTCATGCTTTCCGACGTTTCGGAGTACAGCGACCCCACCGCGGCCCCACGACCGGCGCCGCTGACACCCGACTTGCAGTCCGCGATCAAGCGCGAAGTATCCGCCAGCCCGGCTTCGAGCAATGGCAGGAAACCCAGCTGCGTCGCGGTCGGATAGCAACCCGGCACGGCGATCAGGCGCGCTTGCTTGATCTGCTCACGATTGACTTCCGGCAGGCCGTACACCGCCTCTTCCAACAGCTGCGGCGCACCGTGTGGTTGGCCGTACCATTTGGCCCACTCGTCGGCGTCTTGCAGGCGGAAGTCCGCCGACAGATCGATGACCTTGGTGCCGGCGGCCAGCAGCTCACCGGCCAGCGCATGGGCAACGCCGTGGGGCGTGGCAAAGAACACCACGTCACAGGCGCCGAGGGCCTTGATGTCCGGCACGCTGAACGCCAGGCCGTCGTAATGGCCTCGCAGGTTCGGATACATATCAGCCACAGCCAGCCCGGCCTCGGATCGGGAAGTGATGACCACCACCTCAGCTTGCGGATGCTGTGCCAACAGACGCAGCAATTCGACACCGGTGTAACCCGTGCCGCCGACGATACCGACCTTGACCATAAACCTGCCCTCAAAGAACCCACTGGAAAGCCGTCGATAATAGGGGCCGCATTCTCCTGCTACAACCGCCAAGGTGACGTAAGGACGCATGAGCCACTACTATCTTCGGTTACCGTGAACCTGGGAATAACTAAAAATGCTCTATCTATGGGTCAAAGCCTTTCATATCGTCGCCATCGTGTGCTGGTTTGCCGGGCTGTTCTACCTGCCGCGCCTGTTCGTCTACCACGCACAAAGCGAGGACACCGTGAGCAAGGAGCGTTTCAGCGTGATGGAGCGCAAGCTGTATCGCGGCATCATGGGCCCGTCGATGCTTGCCACGCTGGTCTTCGGCATCTGGATGATCGCCCTCAACCCCAGCCTCTTCCATATGGGCGCGTGGCTCCACGTCAAGCTGACCCTGGTCGTTCTGCTGATCGGTTACCACCATATGTGCGGCGCGCAGGTAAAACGCTTCGCCCGTGGCGAAAACACCCGCAGCCATGTCTTTTATCGCTGGTTCAATGAAGTCCCGGTTCTGATATTGCTGGCTATCGTAATTTTGGTCGTGGTCAAACCGTTCTAACGTCAATGACTCGGGGTACCTCCAATGTCGCTGCCCGCTTTGCTTGAACAACGTCTGCGCCTGCCCGTCGTGGCTGCGCCGATGTTCCTGATTTCCAACCCGCAACTGGTCCTGGCGTGCTGCCGCAATGGCGTGGTCGGGAGCTTCCCGGCGCTGAACCAGCGCGAAAGCAGTGGTTTCAAGGCCTGGCTGGAGGAAATCGAAGCGGGCCTGGCGCAGATGGACAACCCCGCGCCCTACGCCGTCAACCTCATCGTCCATAACAGCAACCCACGGCTGGAGGCTGACCTGGCGATCTGCGTGGAGCACAAGGTGCCGATCGTCATCACCAGCCTTGGCGCGGTGAAGGAGTTGGTCGATGCCGTACACAGCTATGGCGGTCTGGTTTTTCACGACGTCACCACGCGGCGTCACGCCGAGAAAGCCGCCGAAGCCGGAGTAGACGGCCTGATCGCAGTGTCCGCCGGCGCCGGTGGCCATGCCGGCACCTGGAGCCCGTTCGCGCTGATCGCCGAGATTCGCCAGTTTTTCGATAAAACCCTGCTGCTGGCCGGCTGCCTCAACCACGGGCACGAGATCCTTGCCGCCCAGTTGCTCGGCGCAGACCTTGCGTATCTCGGCACACGCTTTATCGCCACCACCGAAAGCCACGCGCCGGATGCGTACAAAGAGATGCTGCTCACATCGCGCGCCGTCGACATCGTTCACACTGCCGCAGTCTCTGGCGTGCCCGCCAGCTTTATGCGCCAAAGCCTGGAAAACGCCGGCTTCGACCTCGCCGCCCTGCAAGGCAAAGGCGAAGTCAATTTCGGCTCCAAGCTCAAGCCGTTGAGCGACGAGGCCAAGGCCTGGAAAGCGGTATGGTCCGCTGGCCAGGGCGTCGGTGAGATCGATGATTTACCCGGCGTCGATGAACTCGTTGTCCGCCTGGATGCCGAATACCGCGAAGCCCGTGAGAAGGCGACACAATTGCGCTGGCCGCGCTGATACACTTGCCGGCCCGCCTTTGACGCGGGCCTGCCCCCCTTCCCCCTGTAACGTGACAAGGATGCCCGCATGAGCGACAACCGTTTCAAGATTGTGTTTGATGGAGCCTTGCTCCCGGGTGTCGAAAGCACCACCGCTAAACTGAATCTCGCCGAATTGTTCAAAAGCGACGTTGAGGCCATCGAGAAGCTCTTTACCGGCCGCCCCGTTGCCCTCAAGCGCGACCTGTCGCGCCCCGATGCCGAAACCTACCTCACCGCGCTAAAGAACGCCGGGGTCGACGCACGCATCGAAGCCGAACAGCCCGTGGCCTTCAGCCTTGCCGAAACCCACGAGACGGAATCCGCCTCTGACTTCTCCCGCCCCGCCGCCTCGCCATATGCACCGCCGCGTGCAGCGGTGGGCGACGACTTGCCGGAGTATGCCGAGCTCAAGGTTTTCACGATCCATGGCCGCATCGGGCGCCTGCGTTACCTGGCCTGGACGCTGGTCCTCACCGTCGCAATGCTCGTCGCCTCGGGCATCCTCGCCACTGCTGGCTTCGCCGTGGCGACCGCTTCGCCGACGGCAGGCATCATTCTGGGTTCGCTGCTGGGCTTTGCGCTGTTCGTGGCGATTGTCTGGGTCAGCGTGCAAATCGGCGTGCAGCGTCTACACGACCTGGGCTGGTCGGGCTGGCTGTACCTGCTGAACCTGGTGCCACTGGTGAACAGCATTTTCCCGTTGTTGCTGCTGGTGTTGCCGGGTAACACAGGCGCCAACCAGTACGGCGCGCCGCCACCGCGCAACTCCACGGCGGTGAAAGTCCTGGCCTCCCTGTGGCTGGCGTTTATTCCGTTGATGCTCATCATCGTGATGGCTTTGGGGATGAACGGCTACCTGGACCAACTCGAAAGCAACGTTGACAGCAGCTACGAAAGCAGCTCCATCACCTCGGATGACGACGTCGATCAAAGCGTGATCGTCGATGAAGCAGACGTGCAAAGTGCTGACGACGCGGCCGAACCTGTAGACTCTCCAGAACAGTGAAGAAACGCCCGCCGCCTGTGATGCCTCTGTCACAGGCCCGGCGGCGTTGCGATGGAGAAAGGCATGACCCGTTACGCTCTGATCACCGGTGCCTCCAGCGGCATCGGCCTGGCCTTGGCCGAAGCGCTGGCCCGGCGTGGCCGCAGCTTGATTCTGGTGGCCCGCCAGCGTGATCAGTTGGAAAGCATTGCAATCGAATTGACGCAACGCTTCGGCGTCGAGGTGCTGTTCCGTGCCTGCGACCTGGGCGAACCGCTGCGCTTGTCCGGGTTCCTGCTGGAACTTGAGGAAGGCGAGCGACAGATCGACTTGCTGATCAACTGCGCAGGCATGGGCACCAGCGGGCCGTTCCTGGCCCAGGACTGGATGACCGAGCAGGACCTGATCGAAGTCAACATCCTCGCACTGACCCGTATGTGCCACGCCCTCGGCAATGCCATGGCCCTGCATGGCGGCGGGCAGATCCTGAATGTCGCCTCGATCGCCGCATTCCAACCCGGCCCATGGATGAGCAGTTACTACGCCAGCAAGGCCTATGTACTGCACTTCTCCGAAGGCTTGCGCGAAGAATTGAAAACCTGCGGCATCAAGGTCTCGGTATTGTGCCCCGGCCCGACGCGCACGGCGTTCTTCGGCACGGCGCAAATGGACACCACCAAGCTCGAGCGCAGCGCGCACTTGATGAGCCCGGAAGAAGTGGCGCTCTACACCGTGCGCGCACTGGAAAAGAACAAAGCCATCATCATCCCCGGCCGCCGCAACCGCTGGCTGGCTTTCAGCCCGCGCTTGAGCCCACGCTGGCTGACACGCAAGATCGCCGGCGCGATCAACAAGGCCTATTGCCCGCGCTGACGGCCTGAGTACACTCACCCTGCACATTCACAATGGAGAAACAGCTTTGGATACTCTGTTCACCAAAATCATCAACAGAGAAATACCCGCGAAGATCATCTATGAAGATGACCAGGTCCTGGCCTTCCACGATATCGCCCCACAAGCGCCGGTACATTTTCTGGTTATCCCGAAAAAACCGATCCGCACCCTGAACGACCTGACCGAGGACGACAAAACCTTGGCCGGACATATCCTGTTCACCGCCCAGCGCCTTGCGCTGGAACTGGGCTGCGAGAAAGGCTTCCGTGTGGTGATGAACTGCAATGAAGAAGGTGGACAGACCGTTTACCACATCCATATGCATGTGCTGGGTCAGCGCCAGATGAACTGGCCGCCGGGCTGATACGCCTGACACAAGGGTCGCCAGCCCCGGCATGCGACCCCATGCCCTTGACTCAGCGCAAACGCTTCGCCCTCTCTTGCGGTAAACTGGCCGCCGAGATTCTTCCCGGAGGTCAGCATGACTACCCAACGTCACTACTCGCCGATTGACCGTCTGTTGCTGCAAGCCGACACGGCCATGCGCACGCTGTTGCCATTCAGCGGCCAGCCGTATCGCCCGTCGCCCGCCATCGTGCAGCCCGATGCGCAAATGAGCGAGACCGACACCCACCACGTCGCTGGCCTGATGCGTATCAACCATACCGGTGAAGTCTGTGCCCAAGCGCTGTACCAGGGCCAGGCGTTGACCGCCAAGCTGCCGCAAGTGCGCGCGGCAATGGAGCATGCTGCCGAGGAAGAAATCGACCACCTGGCCTGGTGCGAGCAACGTATTCGCCAATTGGGCAGTCATCCCAGCGTGCTGAACCCGCTGTTCTATGGCCTGTCGTTTGGGATTGGCGCCGCCGCCGGCTTGATCAGCGACAAAGTCAGCCTGGGTTTTGTCGCCGCCACGGAACGGCAAGTGTGCAAGCACCTGGATGAGCACCTGGAACAGTTACCGGCCGAAGACGAAAAGTCCCGGGCGATTCTTGAGCAGATGCGCATCGACGAAGAACACCACGCAGAAAGCGCACTGGATGCCGGCGGTTTCCGCTTCCCAGCGCCGGTGAGGTTTGGCATGAGCCTGATGGCCAAGGTCATGACCAAAAGCACCTACCGCATCTAAGCCGCAAAAAAGGGCGCTATCGAAGCGCCCTGTCTTTATTGCCGGAAACTCCCTGTATCAGCCCAACTCAATGATTTCGTAATCATGGGTAATCGCGACACCCGCCGCGCCAAGCATGATCGACGCCGAGCAATACTTCTCGGCCGACAGTTCGATGGCGCGCTTGACCTGGGCTTCTTTCAGCGCCCGGCCCTTGACCACGAAATGCATGTGGATCTTGGTGAACACCTTGGGATCTTCAGTCGCACGCTCGGCTTCGAGGAAGGCTTCGCAGCTTTCCACGGCCTGACGGGATTTTTTCAGGATGCTGACCACGTCGAAATTGCTGCAACCGCCTACACCAAGCAGGAGCATTTCCATCGGGCGAACGCCCAGGTTGCGGCCGCCGGCTTCCGGCGGACCGTCCATGACAACGACATGGCCACTGCCCGACTCACCGAGGAACATGGCTTCGCCCGCCCATTGGATGCGTGCCTTCATCGCCCAGACTCCACTGCTAAAAAAGGGTCGCCAGCTTAGCACAGGGCCCGCGGCCGACAGCTTTTCCGCGCAACGTCATCAATCGTCAGGGTGCCACGGTAAATTGGTTAATAGAGTCACAATGTGTCTGGTAAGCTGGCGCCAAATGAGTGGCGCATTGCCATCCTTTGTGCGACGTGTATCAATGTAGATACGGCTATATAAAAACAAGTCCAACCACCCTGTGCAGTCTTTTTCGGGATACAACCATGGTTGCTTTTACTCCCATACCCAAGATCAAGAATCTCGACAGACTGCTGACGCATTGCCAGAGTCGTCGGTACCCGGCCAAGCACAACATCATCTGCGCAGGCGAACGCTCCGAAACACTGTTCTTCATTATCAAGGGCTCGGTCACCATCCTGATCGAGGATGAAGACGGCCGCGAGATGATCATTGCCTACCTCAATACCGGCGATTTCTTCGGGGAGCTGGGGTTATTTGAACAAGCCGGCAAAGAGCAGGAGCGCAGCGCCTGGGTGCGGACCAAAATCGAGAGCGAAGTGGCGGAGATCAGTTACGCGAAGTTTCGTGAACTGACTCAGCACGATCCCGACATCCTCTACGCGCTGAGCGGCCAGATTGCCCAGCGCCTGCGGGACACCACACGCAAAGTCGGCGACCTGGCATTCTTTGATGTCACCGGCCGCGTGGCCCGTTGCCTGCTGGAGCTGTGCAAACAGCCCGACGCCATGACTCACCCGGATGGCATGCAGATCAAAGTCACGCGCCAGGAGATCGGGCGCATTGTCGGTTGTTCACGGGAGATGGTCGGCCGCGTGCTCAAGGATCTGGAAGAGCGCAACCTGGTAAACGTCAAAGGCAAGACGATGGTCGTGTTCGGCACCCGCTAACCCGGCAGGAAGCCGGCCAGCATCTGCCGGTACAAAGTATCCAGCCGGGTGATCGCGTCCGGCGCGGGGAAGGCTTCGTGCAGGGCGATATGGCTGTCGGCGCGAACGCGCTGTTCCAGGCCGCAGGCTTGATTGAAACGATTGACCGCAGCAATCAGTTCTTCGCGGTCGTTGTCCAGCAACAAGGCTCCGTGTACCAACCCCACCGGACGGCCACCACTTTGGCGCCAGCGCTGGGCGGTGCCGACCATTTTGCGGCCATTAAGGTTGACGTTGTAGCGACCGTCGCAAAACGCCCCATCGATCTCGCCGACGGAGGCATCGCCGCCCAATTCGAGCAGCAGGTCGCAGATCGGCTGGCACAAACGCAGGTAGCCGGTTTCGATGCGCGCCTGATCGCCTTCACTGCGCGGCGGTGCGTAGACCAAAGCGATATTCACCGTGGCGCTCGACTGCGGCACCGGCTCGCCGCCGGTTTCGCGCAACAGCACCGGCCAACCGGCCTGCGCCGACACCTGGCTAGCCAGCTCGAACGCCGGCAAGCGGCTCAAACGACGCGGCATCACCAATGCCTGGTCGCTGGGTTGCCAGAACAGCAAGCCAAACGCCCGCTCACCCGCGCACACTTGCGCCAGTAAGGCCTGCTCCGCAGCAAGCCCGGCTTCGACGGTCATCGACACTGGCTGGATCATCGAACACCTACCTCGCTGAATAAACACAAAACCCAATGTGGGAGGGGCGGTGCGACGGTTCGACTTGCTCCCGATGGCGGAGTGTCAGTCAGTACATCTATCAACTGATACACCGCTATCGGGAGCAAGCCCCCTCCCACATGTTGACCGCACTTCAAATACTGACCGTGGTTTGATCAATCCAGGGTCGAACCGCTGACCGCCACACCGCGCTCCGGGAAGAACAGGCGTTGCAGTTCGGCGCCCGGGTTCTCAGCGCGCATAAAGGTCTCGCCCACCAGGAACGAATACACGTCGCTGATTTCCATCAGCTCCACGTCGGCGCGGTTGACGATGCCGCTTTCGGTAATCACCAGACGGTCGCGCGGGATACGCGGCAGCAGGTCGAGGGTATTTTCCAGGCTGACTTCGAAGGTGTGCAGGTTACGGTTGTTGACCCCCACCAGCGGCGTGTCGAGGGTTTTCAGCGCACGTTCCAGTTCATCGCCGTCGTGAACTTCCACCAGCACATCCAGGCCAACGCTTTTGGCCACGGCCGCCAGCTCGGCCATCTTCACGTCATCCAGCGCAGAGACGATCAGCAGCACGCAGTCGGCGCCCAGGGCGCGGGCTTCAACGATCTGGTATGGATCGATCATGAAGTCCTTGCGGATCACCGGCAATTTGCACGCCGCGCGGGCCTGTTGCAGGAACAGATCGGAGCCCTGGAAATAGTCGACGTCGGTCAGCACGGAGAGGCAAGTCGCCCCGCCTTTCTCATAGCTGACGGCGATTTCCGCCGGTGCGAAGTTTTCGCGGATCACGCCTTTGCTCGGCGAGGCCTTCTTGATTTCAGCGATGACGGCCGGCTGCTTGAGCTTGGCCTGGGCGATCAAGGCCTTGGCGAAGCCACGCGGCGCATCGGCGATTTTCGCCTGGCTTTCCAGCTCGGCCAGGCTCACGCGGGCACGGCGTTCAGCGATTTCTTCGGCTTTGCGGGCCAGGATCTTTTCTAGAACGGTCGGCACACTCATCCTTCATTCTCCATCTTGAACACCGCAGTAAAGGCACCCAGTTCTTCGAGCTTCTCGCGTGCAAGGCCGGTGTGCAACGCGTCATGCGCGAGGGCCACGCCTTCTTTAAGACTATAGGCGTGATCGGCGGCATAGAGCGCAGCACCGGCATTGAGCACGATCATTTCTGCGGCTTTCTGGCCGTTTTCGGTCTTGCGACGCCCCAAGGCGTCCTGAATCAGCGCCAGGGAGGCCGCCGGGCTTTCCACCGCTAGGCCGTGCAGGCTCTGGCTCTTCATGCCGAGGTCTTCAGGCTCGACCCAATATTCGGTGATCTGATCATTCTTCAGCTCCGCCACAAAGGTCGGCGCCGCCAGGCTGAATTCGTCCAGGCCGTCTTTCGAATGCACCACCAGCACATGCTTGCTGCCCATGCGCTGCAACACTTCTGCCAACGGCCGGCACAGGGCCAGGCTGAACACGCCCACCACCTGATGCTTCACACCGGCCGGATTCGTAAGCGGGCCGAGCATATTGAACAGGGTACGCAGGCCGAGATCCTTGCGCGGGCCGGCAGCGTGTTTCATCGCGCCGTGGTGGGACTGGGCAAACATGAAGCCGATGCCCACGTTGTCGATGCAGCGCGCCACTTGGACGGGTGTCAGGTTCAGGTAGATCCCGGCCGCTTCGAGCAGATCCGCGCTGCCGCTTTTGCCGGAAACCGCTCGGTTGCCGTGCTTGGCCACGGTGCAACCGGCCGCCGCGACCACGAAGGACGCCGCCGTGGACACGTTGAAAATATTCGCACCGTCGCCGCCAGTGCCGACCACATCGACCACACCGTCGAGGGTTTTGAGCTCGACCTTGTCTGCCAGCTCACGCATCACCGACACGGCGCCGACGATTTCGTCGATGCTCTCGCTCTTCATGCGCATCGCCATCATGAACGCGCCGATCTGCGCGTCGGTGCATTGACCGGTCATGATCTCACGCATCACATCGCTCATTTCCGCGGTGCTCAGGTCCAGATGGCCGACGATACGGCTCAGGGCAGTCTTGATATCCATGAAAAGTCCTTAGCGCGTGCCGCCGCTCTGCTTGAGAAAGTTGGCGAACAGCTCGTAGCCCTGCTCGGTCAGGATCGACTCGGGGTGAAACTGTACCCCTTCGATATTCAGTGTCTTGTGGCGCAGGCCCATGATCTCGTCGACCGAGCCGTCGTCCAACTGAGTCCAGGCGGTCAGTTCCAGGCAGTCGGGCAGGGTTTCGCGCTTGACCACCAGCGAGTGGTAGCGCGTCACGGTGACCGGCAGCTTGAGGCCCTCGAACACGCCGAGGTTGTTATGGAACACCGGGCTGGTCTTGCCATGCATCACTTGGCGCGCCCGCACCACCTCACCGCCAAACGCCTGGCCGATAGACTGGTGGCCCAGGCAAACGCCGAGGATCGGCAGCTTGCCGGCGAAATATTTGATGGCTTCAAGGGACACGCCCGCTTCGGTCGGCGTACACGGGCCAGGCGAAACCACGATGCGCTCCGGGTTCAGTGCGGCGATTTCGGCGACGGTCAGTTCGTCATTGCGCACCACCTTGACCTCGGCACCGAGTTCGCCCAGGTACTGCACAACGTTGTAGGTAAAGGAGTCGTAGTTATCAATCATCAGCAACATGGGGGAAACCTCAAGAATTCTTAGCCCTGGGGGGTCTGTTCAGCCAACGCCACTGCGCGGAACATGGCGCGGCGCTTGTTCAGGGTTTCTTCCCATTCGAGGGCCGGCACCGAGTCGGCGACGATCCCGCCACCGGCCTGCACATGCAGCTCCCCGTCCTTGATCACCGCAGTGCGAATCGCAATGGCGGTGTCCATGTTGCCGTTCCAGGCGAAATACCCTACGGCGCCGCCGTAAACACCGCGCTTGACCGGCTCCAGCTCGTCGATGATCTCCATCGCCCGAATCTTCGGCGCGCCCGACAAGGTGCCCGCCGGCAGAATCGCCCGCAACGCGTCCATCGCGGTCAGGCCGGCCTTCAACTCGCCGGTGACGTTGGAGACGATGTGCATCACGTTGGAATAGCGCTCGATGACCATCTTCTCCGTCAACTTCACCGAGCCGATTTCCGAGACGCGCCCGGTGTCATTACGGCCCAGGTCGATCAGCATGAGGTGCTCGGCGATTTCCTTGTCGTCGCTGAGCAGGTCTTCTTCCAGCGCCAGGTCCGCTTCCTCGGTCGCGCCACGCGGGCGGGTGCCGGCGATCGGGCGCACGGTGATCAGGTTGTCCTCGACGCGCACCAGCACTTCCGGCGAACTGCCGACGACGTGGAAGTCGCCGAAGTTGAAGAAGTACATGTACGGCGTCGGGTTGAAGCAACGCAGCGCGCGGTACAGATCGATCGGCGCGGCCTTGAAGTCGATGGACATGCGTTGCGACGGCACCACCTGCATACAGTCGCCAGCCAGGATGTATTCCTTGATGGTATCGACCGCCCGCTCGTAGTCATCCTGGGTAAAGCTGGAGCGGAACACCGGGTCGGCCGCAGGCGGACGGCGCAGGTCCAGACCGCGACGCGGGGTGATCGGCTGGCGCAGTTTTTCCAGCAGGGCTTCGAGGCTCGCCAGGCCTTCCTCGAAAGCGTCGGCCTGGGATGGGTCGGCGAGCACGATCGCGTGCATCTTGCCGGCGAGGTTGTCGAACACCACCACGGCGTCGGAGACCATCAGCAGAATATCCGGAACGCCCAGCGGATCGGGGTTCGGGCATTTGCCCAGGCGCTTTTCCACATAACGCACGCAGTCGTAGCCGAAATACCCGACCAGGCCGCCGTTGAAACGCGGCAACCCAGGGATGGTCGGCACGTTGTAGCGCGCCTTGAAGGTTTCGACGAAGGCCAGCGGGTCTTCGACGTCATGGCTTTCGATCTCGACGCCGTCATGGGTGATGCTGACGTGATGGTCGTACACCCGCATGACAGTGCGGCACGGCAGGCCGATGATCGAGTAACGGCCCCACTTCTCGCCGCCCTGTACCGATTCGAGCAAGTACGAGTTGGGCTCGTCGGCCAGCTTCAGGTAGATCGACAGCGGCGTATCGAAGTCGGCCAGGGTTTCGCAGGCCAGGGGGATACGGTTATAGCCGGCAGCGGCCAAACGCAGGAATTCTTCGCGGATCATGAGGTGCCTCGTGGCATGAGGGTCTAACGGTCAGGTATGCAAACGTGCCGCAACGCGCGGCGAGGATCAGTCAGGCGCGCCAACGCCAGCGGGCCAGGGCCTTGATGACTTTCATCCAGAGTTTGCGAGTGACTACCACGATGGCACTTCCAGAGGGGGACGGATCGGTGTCTGGCAACGTTATCTCAGCGCCAGCTCCCAAGCAACCGGGGATTAGCCGGCGCAGGTCATCAATCACCAGCGAGGGCAACTCTTCGGCGATCGGCCGACCGTGGTTATAGCCGTAACTCAAGGCGACGCACTGCACGCCCGCCGCTTTGGCCGCGAGCACATCGCTGCGCGAGTCGCCGATAAACAACGACTCGGACGCCGGGATATTGGCCATTTTCATCACAAAGAACAGCGCCGCCGGGTCGGGCTTCTTCTGCGGCAACGTATCGCCACCGATGATCCAGCGGAAGTAACGGCCGATTTTCATCTGGTCCAACAGCGGCGCGACGAAGCGCTCCGGCTTGTTGGTGATCAGGGCCATTTCCACGCCCTGCTTGCTCAGCCATTTGAGGGTGTCGCGCACGCCGGGGTACACCACGGTCAGTTCGTGGTGGTCTTCATAGGCCGCATTGAACAATTCCAGGGCGTGCTCGGCCTCGACATCATCGACACCCTCGGCATCGATGTGGTTGGCCAGCGCCCGGCGCACCAGCTTCTGCGCGCCGTTGCCGACCCATTCGCGCACCGACTCGATGCCTACCGGCTTGCGCCCCAGCTTGAGCAGCATCTCGTCCACCGCCGCTGCCAGGTCCGGCACCGAATCGATCAACGTACCGTCCAGATCGAACATCACCAACCGTGGCAGTTTGCCGGGGAACAGCCGCTCAAAGCCACTCATGGACGCGCCAGCGCCAGTTCTGCACGCATCTTGGCGATGACTTCCTGGTAGTCAGGCGCATTGAAGATCGCCGAGCCGGCCACAAAGGTGTCGGCGCCGGCCGCAGCGATTTCGCGGATGTTGTTGACGTTGACCCCACCGTCGATTTCCAGGCGGATGTCACGCCCCGAGGCATCGATCAGCGCGCGGGCTTCGCGCAGCTTGTCGAGGGTGCCGGGGATGAACTTCTGCCCGCCGAAACCTGGGTTGACGCTCATCAGCAACACCATGTCGACCTTGTCCATCACGTACTTGAGCACGTCCAGCGGGGTGGCCGGGTTGAACACCAGGCCCGCCTTGCAGCCGCCTTCGCGGATCAGTTGCAGGGTACGGTCGACGTGCAGCGAGGCTTCCGGGTGGAAGGTGATGTAAGTCGCACCCGCGTCAATGAAGTCACCGACGATGCGGTCCACCGGGCTGACCATCAGGTGCGCGTCGATCGGCGCGGTGACGCCGTACTTGCGCAACGCCGCGCAAACCATCGGGCCGATAGTCAGGTTGGGAACGTAGTGGTTGTCCATGACGTCGAAGTGGACGAAGTCGGCACCGGCGGCCAACACCTTGTCCACTTCCTCGCCGAGGCGGGCGAAGTCGGCGGAGAGAATCGATGGAGCGATAACGAAGGGCTGCATGACGCACCTTTTTTGAGCTAAATCACGATGGCGCGCATTGTATACCTCATGCTTTGCCCTGCGCACCGTGACCTAACTAAACGGCTAGTACGCTGCCCGGTAGATTTTCTCGATATCGGCGACGCTGAGCCGGCGCGGATTGTTGCGCATCAGGCGCTCGATACCCGCCGCTTCCGTGGCCATGCCCGCGAGGGCGTCTTCGGGGATGCCGAAACTGCGCAGGCCCGAAGGGATCTCCACGTCGGCACACAACCGCGTCATCGCCTCGACCGCCTGGTCGGCGGCAGCGTTGACGCTCAGGCCGGCGACATTCACGCCCATTGCTTGGGCAATGTCCTGCATGCGCTCGACACAGGCCAGCTTGTTCCAGTGCATGACATACGGCAGCAACAGCGCGTTGCTCACGCCATGGGCGATATTGAAGCGCCCGCCCAGCGGGTAGGCCAACGCATGCACCGCCCCGACCCCGGCGTTACCGAACGCCATCCCGGCCATCAGGCTGGCGGTGGCCATGTCGTCGCGGGCCTGCAGGTTGGCCGGGTTGGCGTAAGCCTTGGGCAACGCCTTGGTAATCAGCTTGATCGCGCCGATGGCCAAGGCATCGGTAATCGGTGAGGCATTCAGCGACAGGTAGGACTCGATGGCATGCACCAGCGCATCCACGCCACTGGCGGCGGTGACGCTGCGCGGGCAGGTCAGGGTCATCTGCGGGCTGATGAGTGCGACGTCCGGCAGCAGGAAGTCACTGACAATGCCCTTTTTCAGTTGTGCGACCTTGTCGGAGAGGATCGCGACGTTGGTCACTTCCGAGCCGGTGCCGGCCGTCGTGGGAATGGCGATCAACGGCGGGCCCTTGCGCGGTACCTGGTCGACGCCGAACAGATCCGCCAGGGCGCCGTGATAACCGGCATAGGCCGCCACGCTTTTGGCGATATCGATTGCACTGCCGCCGCCCAAGCCGATCAGGCCGTCGTGCCCGCCTTCGCGGTAGGCGCGCATGCAATCTTCGACAATGGCGATTTCCGGGTCGGGCAGCACCCGGTCAAAGATCTCGTAGGCGCGCCCGCCCAAATGCGCCAGCGCCAGCGCAACAGTGCCTGACTTGACCAGCGCGGCGTCGGTGACGATCAGCGGGTTGTCGACATCCAGCCGCGTCAGCTCGGCGGCCAGTTGTTCGATGGCACCGGCGCCAGTCAGCAGTTTATGGGCGATCTTGAATGAGGAAGTACTCATGTGCGCGGCCTCTTGTTGATTGTGGGCTGGCACAAGAGTAGCTGAAGGAGATCGGTTGTATTCCATTCAACAGCTGAATGGTCACAGAACCCATGTGGGAGGGAGCAAGCTCCCTCCCACATTTAGACCTGGGCGGTACGCAGTTTTTCACTACGGCCGCGCAACCACTCCAGGGTCAGCAGCAACAACACCGAAAAGGCAATCAGCAAGGTCGCCGCTGCCGCAATCGTCGGGCTGAGGTTTTCGCGGATACCGCTGAACATCTGGCGCGGCAGGGTAGCTTGCTCGGGGCCGGCGAGGAACAGCGTCACCACCACTTCGTCGAACGAGGTGGCAAACGCGAACAACGCGCCGGAAATCACCCCCGGCGCAATCAGCGGCAAGGTCACCCGGCGAAACGCGGTCAACGGCGATGCCCCCAGGCTGGCCGCCGCCCGCACCAGGTTATGGTTAAACCCCTGCAAGGTCGCGGACACGGTAATGATCACAAACGGCACGCCCAACACGGCGTGGACCACGATCAGCGAGAAGAAACTGTTACCCAGCCCCAGCGGCGCGAAGAACAGGTAACTGGCCACGCCGATGATCACCACCGGCACCACCATCGGCGAGATCACCAAGGCCATCACCAGCGCCTTGCCGGGGAAATGCCCACGGGTCAGGCCGATCGCCGCCAACGTGCCGAACACCATGGCCAGCACGGTGGCCGCCGGGGCGACGATGATGCTGTTCTTCAGCGCACGCATCCATTCGGCCGAGGCGAAGAAGTCCTGGTACCAGTGCAGCGAGAAGCCTTGCAGCGGGTACACCAGGAAACTGCCGCTGTTGAAGGACAGCGGGATGATCACCAGCACGGGCAGAATCAGGAACAGCAGGATCAAGCCGCAGAGGATCCGCAAGCTGTAGAACCACACCCGCTCCACGGGCGACATATAAGGGCTCAGCATCGCAAGGTCTCCTTAGCTCAGGCGCAGGCGGCTGGCGCCCACCAGCCGGTTGTAGATCAAGTACAGCACCACGGTGGCCAGCAGCAGCAAGCCGCCCAACGCCGTCGCCATGCCCCAGTTGATGCTGGTGTTGGTGTAGAAGGCCACGAAGTAGCTGACCATCTGGTCGTTCGGGCTGCCCAGCAAGGCCGGGGTGATGTAGTAACCAATCGCCAGGATGAACACCAGCAGGCAGCCTGCGCCCACACCGGCGTAGGTTTGCGGGAAGTACACACGCCAGAAGCTGGCGAATGGGTGACAGCCCAGGGAAATCGCGGCGCGCATGTAGGTCGGCGAGATGCCTTTCATCACGCTGTAGATCGGCAGAATCATGAACGGCAGCAGGATATGCACCATGGAGATGTAGACCCCGGTGCGGTTGAACACCAGTTCCAACGGCTTATCGATCAGGCCCATGCCCATCAGCGCGCTGTTGATCAGGCCGCCGGACTGCAGCAGCACGATCCAAGCCGCCACGCGCACCAGGATCGACGTCCAGAACGGCAGCAGGACCAGAATCATCAACAGGTTGCTTTGCCGTGCAGGCAGGTTGGCCAGCAGGTAGGCCAGCGGATAGGCCAACAGCAGACAAACAAAGGTGATCACCAGGCCCATCCAGAAGGTGCGGGCGAAGATGTCCAGGTAGATCGCCTGGTCCGGCGTGGCCGGGGCCACTTCGCCGAGGTCGTCGATGCGGTGATCGACGGCCGCCAGCAGGTAGTAAGGCGTCAGGCTGCTGGTATTGCGTCGGATCGCCTGCCAGTACGCCGGGTCGCCCCAGCGTTCATCGAGGGTTTCCAGCGCTTCTTTATAAGAGGCCGGCGCTGCGGTAAACGGCAGCGCACGGGCGGTTTTGGTCAGCAGGCTGCGATAGCCGGCCAGTTCCATGTTCAAGCGTTTGGACAGATCGCCGAGGGTCTGGTTTTTGCGCGCTTCGCCGAGGTCCTCGCTGAGCGCCTGGTACACCGGCTCACCAGGCAAGCCGCGACCGTCCCAGGTCTTCACCGCCACCACCGTGCGCGGCAAGCCACCCACGACTTCCGGGTTACCGACACTTTTGTACAGCAGCGCAACGATCGGCACCAGGAACACCAGCAGCAAAAACAGCACCAGTGGCGCAATCAAGGCCTGGGCCTTCCAGCGATTAAGCCGCTCGGCACGCGCCAGGCGCTGCTTGAGGGTGGGGCTGTTGACCTCGGTCGAGGGAACGGCGATGGCCATGGCTAACTCCGAAACTTGAAAATGAATGCACTCTTCCAAACGCAGCAGATCCCCTGTGGGAGGGGGCTTGCTCCCGATGGCGGAATGTCAGTCAGTACATATACCAACTGATACACCGCTATCGGGGGCAAGCCCCCTCCCACATGGAGTTACTTGGCAGCCCAGGAATTGAAGCGCTGCTCGAGTTGCTCGCCGTTATCGGCCCAGAAGCTCACATCGATCTGCACCTGGTTGGCAATGTTCTCAGGCGTGGTCGGCATGTCTTTGAGCACGTCCTTGGCCAGCAACGGTACGGCTTGGGTGTTGGCCGGGCCGTAAGCGATGTTTTCCGAGTAGATCTTCTGCTGCTGCGGCTGCACCGAGAAGGCGATGAACTTCTTCGCCGCTTCTGCACGATCCTTGGCCAGGCCTTTTGGAATAGCCCACGCGTCGAAGTCGTAGATGCCACCGTTCCAGACCACTTTCAGGTTGCTCTCTTTCTGTACGGCAGCGATGCGACCGTTGTAGGCCGAGCTCATCACTACGTCACCCGAGGCGAGGTACTGCGGCGGTTGCGCGCCGGCTTCCCACCACTGGATCGACGGCTTGAGTTCGTCGAGTTTCTTGAACGCACGGTCCTGGCCATCTTTACCCGCCAGCACTTTGTACACATCCTTCGGCGCTACGCCGTCGGCCATCAAGGCGAACTCGAGGGTGTACTTGGCACCCTTGCGCAGGCCGCGTTTGCCAGGGAATTTCTTGGTGTCCCAGAAATCCGCCCAACTGGTCGGCGCGCTGCTCAGCTTGTCAGCGTTGTAGGCGAGCACGGTCGACCACACGAAGAAGCCCACGCCGCATGGCTGGATGGCGCCTTTCACGTAGTCAGCGGTGTTACCGAACAGTTTCGGGTCCAGCGGTTCGAACATGTCTTCGTCACAACCACGGGACAGTTCCGGCGATTCCACTTCCACCAGATCCCAGGACACGCTCTTGGTGTCGACCATGGCCTTGACCTTGGCCATCTCACCGTTGTACTCGCCAGCGACGATTTTGCCGTTGCCTGCACTTTCCCACGGTGCATAGAAGGCCTTGACCTGTGCTGCCTTGTTCGCGCCACCAAAGGACACGACCGTCAGGTCCGGGCCGGCCATGGCCTGTGTCGCGCCGATCAAACCGATCGCCAGTGCGGAATACTTAAGGGATCTCAACATTGTTGTTCTCTCCACGTGCAGGGTTGGTGAAGCCATGGGGGCGATTATTTCGCCTCTAGAAGTGGGTCGAGTGCGCGAACGTGCTCGACTTGCCAGCCAATCGGTACCACGTCGCCGACCGCCAGTGCCGGGTCCAGCTCGGCGATCGGTTGTTTCACAAAAAAATCGGTCATGCCGCAGACTTCCAGGCGCACGCGCACGTGGTCGCCCAGGTAAACGAATTCCGCTACTCGCCCGGAGAAGCGGTTCACGCAACGTTCGCTGGAGCCATTGAGGCTGACGCGCTCAGGCCGCACCGACAAGGTCACCGGGCCGCCGACCTGGCCGACGTTCACCGCCAGCGCCTCGACTTTCTCGCCCCGCGCCAGCTCGACTACACAGCGGTCGCCGGTGTGGCTGTGCAGGCGACCGTTGAGACGGTTGTTTTCGCCGATGAAGTTGGCGACGAAGGTGTTCTTCGGCTCTTCATACAAGGTGCGCGGCGCAGCGATCTGCTGGATCTCGCCCTGGTGGAACACGGCCACCCGGTCCGACATGGTCAAGGCTTCGCCCTGATCGTGGGTCACATACACCACGGTCACGCCGAGGCGTTGGTGCAGGTGCTTGATCTCCATCTGCATGTGCTCGCGCAGTTGCTTGTCGAGGGCGCCGAGGGGTTCGTCCATCAGCACCAACTGCGGTTCGAACACCAGCGCCCGAGCCAATGCCACACGCTGTTGCTGGCCGCCGGAGAGTTGCGCCGGGTAGCGCTGGGCGAAGGCGTCGAGCTGGACCATGCTCAGCACGCGTTTAACCCGCTCGCTGACATCGGTCTTGCTCAACCCCCGCACCGACAGCGGAAACGCCAGGTTCTCGGCCACGGTCATGTGCGGGAACAGCGCGTAGTTCTGGAACACCATGCCGATATCACGCTTGTGCGGCGGCACGTTGTTGATCGCGCGCCCGGCCAGCTGAATTTCGCCAGCGGTCGGCGTTTCGAAACCGGCAAGCATCATCAGGCTGGTGGTCTTACCCGAACCCGACGGCCCTAGCAGGGTGAGGAACTCGCCCTTGCGAATCTCCAGGTTGAGGTCCTTGACGATCAGGTTCTCGCCGTCGTAGCTCTTCTGCACGCCACGAAAGCTGACCAGCACATCATTTGAATCCACCTCGCTCATACCCGCACCTTTGTATTTTGGACTGCTGTGGCACAAGCGTAGTCCAGGGACGGGGCCCCGGAAATCGGGGGCCAGGAGAGAATCACATCAGCCGGATGGAAGGTTGTGGGTAGGGCATGCCCTACAGCGATGGCGGGGATAGGACAGAGCCGCTATGAGCGCCAGGCTGCAAGCGGCAAGAACCGGCAACTGTCGCTTTGAAGGGGGTCGCAAACAGGCATGTCGTCAGAGCAGCTTGTGTTCCATGGCGTACTTCACCAGTTCCGCCAGGGAGGTGATATTGAGTTTTTGCATCAGGCGCGCCTTGTGGGTGCTGATGGTCTTGCTGCTCAACGCCAGTTGCTGGGCGATGTCGTTGACGTTGGCGCCCTGGGCCAGGCGCTCGAACACCGAGAACTCGCGCTCCGACAGCAGCGAATGCAAGGGCCGTGAATCGGTCAGGCCGACCTCGAAGACCATGCGGTCGGCCAGGTCCGGGTCGATATAACGACCACCGGCCGCAACCTTGCGAATCGCCATCAGGAGCAGGGCCGGGTCGCTGTCCTTGGTGGCATAACCGGCCGCGCCCACCTTCAAGGCCCGCGCGGCCATCTGCGCTTCATCGTGCATCGACAGCACCAGGATCGCCGGCGGGTTGCTCAGCGCACGAATCCGCGCAATGGCTTCCAGGCCGTTGACGCCAGGCATCGAGATATCCAGCAGCACCACCTCGCAAGGCACATGGCGCAAGGTATCCAGCAACTGCTCGCCATTGCCCGCCTCGCCCACCACCAGCAGGTCTTTGGCCAGGCCGATCAATTGCTTGATGCCTTCACGCACGATGGTGTGGTCTTCGGCTACCAGTACACGGATCACAGGGGCTTCCTCTTATCGTTATGCATCCAGCGGCACCGTCACACTCAGGGTGGTGCCCTCCCCCAGCTCGCTGTCCAGGCTCAACTGCCCGCCCATGATCAGCACACGCTCACGCATGCCGACCAGGCCAAACGACACCGGGCGACCCTGGGCCTCGACGAAACCGACGCCATCGTCGCTGATGGTCAGCCGCAGTTGCTTGCCCTCCACCGCCAGGGTCAATTCGACAGTATGCGCCTGCGCATGGCGCATCACATTGGTCAGCGCCTCCTGCAGGATACGGAACAGGCCGATGGCCTTGGCATCGCTCAAGGCCGGCAGGTTATCCGGGACTTGCACCAGGCAGGGAATCTGCGTGCGCGCTTCGAAGCGCCGCGCCTGCCACTCGATGGCCGAGGCGATCCCCGCGTCGAGAATTGGCGGGCGCAACGCGGTGGCCACGTCGCGCACCAATTGAAACAGTTGGGCAATCAGGCGCTTCATGCTGTTCAGGCGCTCGTTCAGGCCGGGGTCCAGTTGCGCATAGGCCAACTCGCACATGGAGGTTTCCAGCTTGAGCACGGTGAGCATTTGCCCAAGTTCGTCGTGTACTTCCCGGGCGATGCGCGCCTTTTCTTCTTCGCGCACGGTTTCCAGGTGCGCCGACAGCTCACGCAACTGCGCTTCGCTTTGCAGCAACGCGGCCACATAGCGGCGACGCTCGGTGACGTCATTAAGGTAGACCACCAAGTATTCGCCTTCGGCAAACCGCAGAAAGCTCAACGACACCTCGGCCGGCAGGATGCTGCCGTCTGCGCGCAGGCAGTCGGCGGCGAAGTGCTGCGGGCCGTCTTCACTGTTGCGCGCGCGTTTCCATAGGTTCAGCCAGCGGTCCATGCTCAGGCTCGGGTCGAAATCGGCCAGCGGACGCTCGATCAACGCGCCGGGACCGTAGCCGAGCATGGTTTCCGCCGCCAGGTTGGCGTAGCGCACATGACTGTCCCAATTGACCCAGAGGATGCCGACGGTACTTTGATCGATGGAAAATTGTGTCAGGCGCAGCGCTTCGGCGCCGGCAGCGCGTGCGGCGCTTTCTTCGCGAGCGGCGAGCAGGTTGTGTTCCAGTACTCGTTGCTGGCGACGCTGCCAAAACACTACCGCGAGGCTGGCGAGCAGCAGCAACCCCAACAGCAGGCAGAGGTTTTGCCACAGGCCGGGAGACTCGGATAGACGCGGGTATTTGGGTTGCAGCCAGCGGTTGTGCAACTGGTCCAGATCGCGGGCGGGGATGGCGCGCAACGCGCTTTCCATGATGCCGGACAGTTCCGGCCAATCGCGGCGGGTCGCCACGCGCAGCAATTGCGGCAGGCCGATATCGCCGACCACCGCCAGCCCGGAAAACTCAGCCTCGCCCGACAACCGGCTCAGTTGCGCCTCATCCACCACGGCATAACGTGCCTGCTGGCTGACCAGCAACTGCAAGGCCTGGCGTTCCATGGGCACGCCTTGCAGGTTGAGGCTGGGATAAGTGCTACGCAGGTAATCGGCCACGGCGCTGGGCATGCGCACGGCAACGCGGGAATGTTCGTCGAGTTTTTCCAGCTCCACCGCACCGCCGCCCTCACGGACACCGACAATGTGCTGGGGCACGCGCATATACGGGTCCGTAAACAACCACAGGCGCAAGCCGGCCGGGGTTTGCTGCAGACCAGGGGCAATGTCCACCTCGCCGTCGCGCAGGGCGGCTTCCAACTGATCCTGAGTGGGGAAGTTGCGCCACGTCAGCTCGATATTCAGGGCCTTGGCCAGCCATTGCATCAACTCGACATTGGCCCCCGACAACCGCTGCAGGCGCCGATCGTATTGCGCATACGGCGCCTGCAAGACCAACCCCACCCGCAATTGCGGGTGCTGCGCCAGCCATTCACGCTGCGGCACAGTGAGCTGCGCTTGCGCAGCGACAGGCACGGGCGCGGCGCCCGCCATCAAGGCAAAGCACATACAGCCGATAACCAGCAGACAGCGAAAACCCATGATCCACGTCTCACATCACTGACAAATACTGACCAACCCATTAGGCTGCTGGAATCACTTCTGGCCGGGAATTAACGATGCCACCTCGAAACCGTTCGGCACTGCCAGCATTGTGCCTGTCACTCCTCTTTACCGCCGTCTTTTCTGCCCAGGCCGCCGACGCGCCTGCGCCGGCAGCCGAAAAACCGGTCGAACGCCTGCCCCTGCCGGAGCGTAGCCGGGAAGAAGCCAGCGCCCTCGAGCGCCAAATCCCACGAGAAGAACAGCAACAGTTGCAGGCCGGCAGCGATTCATTCCTGGCCCTGTGGAAACCGGCCAACAGCGCCGAAGCCGAAGGCGTGGTGATTATCGTACCTGGCGCGGGTGAAAATGCTGACTGGCCGCAAGCAATTGCGCCATTGCGACGTAAATTGCCGGATGCCGGCTGGGGCACCCTCAGCCTATCGCTGCCGGACGTGAACCTGGACACGTTGCCGCCACGGGTGATCGAGGCGCCCAAGGCTGCCGTCGACACCAGCAGCAAAGACGGCAGCACCGCCGCCAAACCGGTCGAGCAAGCCGCCAGCGCGGAAGCCGAAGGCACCGACCCGGCCGTGGTGCCAGGCACGGATGAACAGGACAAGACCGATGCCAAGCGCATCTTCGAGCGTATCGATGCCGCCGTCGCTTTCGCCCAGACCCAAGGCGCCCGCAGCGTCGTGCTGCTCGGCCATGGCAGCGGCGCCTGGTGGGCCGCGCGTTACTTGAGCGAGAAACAACCGAGCCAGGTGCAGAAGCTGGTGATGGTTGCGGGCAAGGCACCCGTGGGTCGCCAACCGGACCTGCAACAACTCGCCCCGGGTTTGAAAGTGCCCACGGCGGATGTCTTCTACCAGGACGCCGCCCAGGACCGAGACACCGCACGGGAACGCGCCCAGGCCGCCAAACGTTTGAAGAATAACGGCTACAAGCAGGTGTCACTCAAGACCGTGCCCGGTAACAGTGCGGCCGAGCATGAGCAACTGTATCGACGGGTTCGCGGGTGGTTGAGCCCCGAGCCCAAAGACAGCTGATCGCCCGCGCCAAAACGGGGCGACTATCAGAAATCCCGCCGCTCGCGAATCAACGTATAGGCGTTATGCAGTTCGCGGGTTCGCTCGGTGGCCTCAAGCACTTGCGCCGGGCTGGCACCGGTGCCGGCGATTTTGTCCGGGTGATGGCGGCTGAGCAGGCGGCGATAGGCGTGCTTGATCACCGACGGTTCGGTGGTGGTGGTCACCCCCAGAATCCGCAACGCCTCCTGATACGCTGCGCCACGGCTGGCCACTGGCTTGCGCTCCGGCGCGTAATCGGCGGCCAGCGCCTGAAGCTGTTGTGGTGTCCAGCCCAACCACTTGCCCCACAGGCTGATCAAGTCGCGCTCGGCATCATCCGCACGGCCATCCGCCCAAGCCATCCGCCAACAGGCGCGCAATACGCCTTCTGCCGCGTGGGGCTGGGACTTGAGGACGCGCAGGTAGGCACGCACCCGGTCAGAACCGGATTTACCGCGATTGAACGCCGTAATCGCGCGGCGCTGGGCCGGCTCCGTCATGTCCAGCGCACGCATTTCCTGGCGTGCCTGCTGGATATGCCCGTCCACCACGCGGCCATTGCTTTTGGCCAGGCGGCCCAGCAGCACAAACAACAGTTCGTCATTGCGCAACGCCGGGCGCCCGCCCAGGCGCTCACGCAATTGTGCCCAGCTTTGCAGTTGCAGGCGGCGATCCAGCGCCTGCCCCAGCAAGGCGCCCAACAAGCCACCCGGAATACTGGCAATGGCGAAGCCAGCCCCGGCGCCGATCAGCGTCCCTGGCCACAACATCTTAGCGCCCCGCTGTCAGCAGGGTTTCGACTTGCGCCAGGCGCTCTAGCGTGCCGACATCAATCCAGCGTCCCGTCATGTGTTCCCCCGTTACCTGCCCTTTCGCCATCGCCGCGCGCAACAACGGCGCCAGCTTGAAAGCACCGGCGCTGCAACCCGCGAACAATTTGGGGTCGAGCACTGAAATGCCACTGAAGGTCAGGTTATCGGCACCGGGCGCTGCATCATGAAGCACGCCATGATCCAGGTAGAAATCTCCGCCCGAGGGGTGATGCGCCGGGTTATCGACCATCACCAAGTGGGCCAGGCCCTGGAGGGGGCGCTGGAGCTGGGCGAAGTCGTAGTCGGTCCAGATATCGCCATTGACCACCACAAAGGGCTCACCCCCCAGCAACGACAATGCCTGGAAAATCCCGCCGCCGGTTTCCAAAGGCTCGCCCTCGGGGGAGTAGCGGATGCGCAGACCAAACTGCGCACCGTCGCCCAAATAGCTTTCGATCTGCTGGCCGAGCCAGGCATGGTTGATCACGATATCGCTGAAACCGGCCCTGGCCAGCGCTTCCAGGTGGTACTCGATCAGGCGTTTGCCGCCCGCCTGCACCAGCGGCTTGGGCGTGTGCAAGGTGAGCGGACGCATCCGCTCGCCTTTGCCGGCCGCCAGGATCATCGCCTTCATACGCTCGCCTCGGCGGGTTCGCGCAGGCTGGCCAACAGTTCAGCCAGTTCGCCCAGCTCCGGGCGGTCCGCCAGCACCGCTTCTATATAGGCAAAGAAGCGCGGCACGTCGGCCAGGTAGCGTGGCTTGCCGTCGCGGTGGCAAATGCGCGCGAAGATACCGATCACCTTGAGGTGACGCTGCACGCCCATCAGGTCGCAGGCGCGCTGGAAGTCGTCGAAATCCGCCTGCACCGGGATGCCCAGCGTCGCGGCGCGCTCCCAGTAGCCGCGCTGCCATTCGCGCACGCGGGCCTGGGGCCAGCTGAGGAACGCGTCCTTGAACAGGCAGGTGATGTCGTAGGTCACCGGGCCATAGACCGCGTCCTGGAAGTCCAGCACGCCGGGGTTGGGCTCGCTGATCATCAGGTTGCGCGGCATGTAGTCGCGGTGTACCAGCACTTTCGGCTGGGCCAGGGCGCTGTCGATCAGGCGCTCGCTGACACGCTGCCAGAGCGCCTGCTGGTGCGCGTCGAATTCGATACCCAGGTGGCGGCGCACGTACCATTCGGGGAAGAGTTCCAGCTCGCGGCGCAGTAAAGCGACGTCATAGCTGGGCAGCGGCGCGTGCATCGGCAACTGCTGAAAAGCCAGCAAGGCGTCGATGGCATCGACAAACAATTGATCGGCATTTTGCTCGTCAATCACGTCCAGGTAGGTTTTTCTGCCCAGGTCGTTGAGCAAAAGAAAGCCGCGCGGCAAATCTTCTGCATAAATTTTTGGCACATTTATTCCGGATTTCGCCAACAAATCGGCGATATCGACGAAAGGTTTGCAGTTTTCCTGGGGGGGTGGAGCGTCCATCACCACGAAAGTATGCGCCCCGCCTTCCCAGCGGAAGTAGCGCCTGAAACTCGCGTCGCTACTGGCCGCGGTCAATGTGGCCGGGGGTACGACGCCCCAGTCCTGAGCGTTGAAGAGGATCGGCAACTGCTCATCCAGCCAGACTTTCAGCTGTTGTAAACGTAGATCTTGCTCGGGCATTACAAGGGTCTCCGACGGCGCTAGCCGTCAAGCGGGTCATGCTTTATTATCACGCATCTTTTTCAGACCATCGAGAGGCGTGCGGCCCACACCGCGGGCAGATGGCACGCAGGAAGCCCGGACTAATAAGATGGCATTGAAATCCCCCGCGTTTCGTAGAAAATTTCCGTTGCTGGTAACCGGCAGTCTGCTGGCCATGCAACCTTTCGCCACCTCATTCGTGGTCGCCGCGGAACAGTATGACTGCTCAGTCTCTGCTTCGGGTGCCTGGGATTGCGCGCCGAAAACCGCCGCCGCCCCATTGCCACCGCGCCCGGTGCATGACGGTGCAGCCGTCAGCTCGGCCAACGGCACGGCGCAAGCCAACGCTGAAGGCAGCACCGAGGCCGAGCCGAAGACCATGCTGGTCACCGAAGCCAAGGGCCGTGGCCTGCGTTCGCGCAGCGCCGACTACAGCCACCTGGACTGGGTGCCCCGCGAGAAGCTGACCGCCGCCCAACTGGCTGAAACCGGCCCTTATTGCTCCGGCGCGTACATCGAGCCGACTCGTCCTGGCATGAACGACAAGACGAACCAGAGCGATGCACCGACCTTCATCGGCGCCAAGGCTTCGCGTTACGAGCAGGAACAACAGGTCGCGACCCTGGCCGGTGACGTCGTCATGCGCCAGGGCAGCATGCAGCTGGAGTCTGAGGAAGCCAGCCTGTACCAGGCCGAAAACCGTGGCGAGCTGAACGGCAATGTCCGTCTGCGCGACAACGGCGCCCTGATCGTCGGCGACCACGCCCAGGTCCAGCTCGATACCGGCGCGGCGCAGATCGACAACGCCGAATACGTGATGCACAAGTCACGCGTGCGCGGTAACGCGCTGTACGCCAAGCGCGCCGAAAACGCGATCATCCGTCTCAAGGACGGTACGTACACCACCTGCGAGCCAGACAGCAACGCCTGGCAGCTCAAGGGCAACAACATCACGTTGAACCCGGCCACCGGTTTCGGTACTGCCACCAACGCGACGTTGCGGATCAAGAACATCCCGATCCTGTACACCCCTTACATCTATTTCCCGATCGACAACCGTCGTCAATCCGGCTTCCTGCCGCCGAGCTTCAGCACCGGCAGCGAGACTGGCTTTACGCTGGTGACGCCTTACTACTTCAACCTGGCACCGAACTACGACGCCACGTTGTACCCGCAATACATGACCAAACGCGGCTTGTTGATGGAAGGCGAATTCCGCTACCTCACCAAATCCAGCGAAGGCCAGTTCGGCGGCGCGTACCTGAACGACGACAGCGACGAACGCAGCAAGCAGACCGATTACGAAAAAACGCGCTATATGCTCAATTGGCAGCATAAGGGCGGGCTGGATTCGCGTCTGACGACTCAGGTGGATTACACCAAGATCAGCGATCCTTACTACTTCCAGGATTTGAAGTCGTATGAAGAAGGGGTTCAGAGTCGCGATTTCCTGAACCAGCAAGGGTCTGTGGCTTATCGAGGCGATTCTTACCAAGCGCGCTTGAACGTCCAGGCTTATCAGTTGGCAACGATCTCTCAGATCACGCCATATGATCGGTTGCCTCAGATCACTTTCAATGGTGCGCTGCCGTACCATCCGGGCGGGTTGAATTTTACCTACGAGACCGAGGCGGTTCGCTTTGAACGCAGCCTCGAAAACGGCACGTTTACCGATCAGAATGGCGTAGAGTCGGCTCGACTGGACACATACGTCACAGGCCTGACCCGTGCAAACGGTACGCGTTTGAACGCGGCCCCCGCCGTCGACTACCCGATGAACTGGACCTACGGTTTTATTACGCCGAAGTTGAAGTACGTCTATACCAAGTACGATTTGGACTTGGATAGCAAAGGCAAGAACGACATTATTACCGCGCAAGCGAATGCAACAGCGACTAATCCGTATACAGGCGGAGTATTCAAAAGCTCGCAAGACCGCGCGATTCCAATCGCCAGCGTCGACAGCGGCCTGTATTTCGACCGCAATACCAACTGGTTCGGCAAAGACTATCGCCAAACCCTCGAGCCGCGTGCGTTCTACCTTTATGTGCCGAATAAAGACCAGAGCGACATCCCGGTTTTCGACACCAGTGAATACTCGTTCAGCTACGCCTCGCTCTTCCGTGACAACCGCTTCAGCGGTTCCGACCGGATCGGCGATGAGAACAAACTGTCCCTGGGTGTCACCAGCCGCTGGATCGAAGAAAACGGCTTCGAACGCCAACGCGTCAGCGTCGGCCAGGCCTTGTACTTCAAGGACCGCGAAGTCCAACTGCCGGGTATCGTGGCAGCCGACCGCGCCGATGCGCAGTCGAACGTATCGCCCATCGCCCTGGACTACGAGTTCCGCTTCAACCGCGACTGGCGCGCCACTGCCGACTACAACTGGGACACCGACAGCCACAGCCCGCGTTCCGGCAGCGCGATGTTCCACTACCAGCCGGAAGACAACCCGAACAAGGTCGTCAACCTCGGTTATCGCTATCGTAACGACCAGGTGGTCTACAACCAGCTGACCGGCAAATGGCAGTTTGGCGGCGACTACGGCACTCCTGGTACAGATAACTACGTGAAGGATTACTACAAAATCCAACAACACGACTTCTCGATGATGTGGCCGATCATTCCCCAGTGGAACCTGATCACCCGCTGGCAGTACGATTACGCCCGCAACCGTACCCTGGAAGCCTTCGGTGGTTTCGAGTACGACAACTGCTGCTGGAAACTGCGCGTCATCAACCGTTACTGGGTTTCCAACGACGAATACAGCCAGATCGCCCCGCTTAACGAAAAGGGTGACCACGGGCTCTTCCTCCAGATCGTCCTCAAAGGACTCGGCGGCCTGACCGGCGCCAAGGTAGAGAGCTTCCTCGACAAAGGCATTCAAGGTTATCGTGAACGTGAAGATCAAGCTTTCTGATTGTCTGCGCCCGCTCGTGCTGGGCGCGCTGTTCCTGGGTACCGTATCGGCGCATGCCGCGGTTCAACAGCTGGATAAGGTCGTGGCCATCGTCGATAACGACGTGATCATGCAGAGCCAACTGGACCAACGGGTCAAGGAAGTTCAGCAAACCATCGCCAAGCGTGGCGGTGGCGTGCCGCCTACCAGCGTCCTGGACCAACAGGTCCTGGAGCGCCTGATCGTCGAAAACCTGCAGTTGCAGATCGGCGACCGTTCCGGCATCCGTATTTCGGACGAAGAACTGAACCAGGCCGTCGGCACCATCGCGCAACGCAACAACATGAGCATCGATCAATTCCGCGCCGCCCTGGCCCACGATGGCCTGTCCTATGAGGACGCACGTGACCAGATCCGCCGCGAAATGATCATCAGCCGTGTGCGTCAGCGCCGTGTGGCCGAGCGAGTTCAGGTCTCCGAGCAGGAAGTGAAGAACTTCCTCGCATCGGACCTGGGCAAGATGCAGCTCTCCGAAGAACTGCACCTGGCCAACATCCTGATCCCGACACCGGACAGCGCCAACTCCGAGCAGCTCAATGCCGCCGCCGCCAAAACCCAGGCGATCTATGATCGCCTGAAGGGCGGTGCTGACTTTGCTCAAATGGCCATTGCCCAGTCCGGCAGCGACAACGCCTTGGAAGGCGGCGATATGGGCTGGCGCAAAGCCGCTCAATTGCCACCTCCGTTTGACCGTGAACTGAGTGCCATGGAAGTGGGCGGCATTACCCAGCCAGCCCGTACCCCTGGCGGCTTCATCATCCTCAAGTTGCTGGAACGTCGTGGCGGCGAAACCTCGCTGAAAGACGAAGTACACGTTCGTCACATCCTGGTTAAACCAAACGAAATCCGCACCGAAGCGCAAACCAAGGAACTGGCCCAGAAGATCTATGACCGCATCGAAAGCGGCGAAGACTTTGCCACCCTGGCCAAAAGTTTCTCGGAAGACCCAGGCTCTGCCCTCAACGGCGGCGACCTCAACTGGATCGACCCGAAAGCGCTGGTGCCGGAGTTCCAGGAAGTGATGGCTAAGACCCCGCAAGGCGTACTGTCCAAACCCTTCAAGACTCAATATGGCTGGCATGTACTGGAAGTCCTTGGCCGCCGCGCCACCGACAACACCAGCCAGGCCCGCGAACAGCAAGCCCTGACCGTGCTGCGCAACCGCAAGTACGATGAAGAGCTGCAAACCTGGTTGCGTCAGATCCGTGACGAAGCCTACGTTGAAAACAAACTGCCAGGCG
Source organism: Pseudomonas sp. PSPC3-2 (assembly GCF_049897085.1). NCBI lineage: Bacteria > Pseudomonadati > Pseudomonadota > Gammaproteobacteria > Pseudomonadales > Pseudomonadaceae > Pseudomonas > Pseudomonas sp. PSPC3-2. The sequence continues at coordinate 87,914 of NZ_JAFCVO010000018.1, read as the reverse complement.
CCGAGCAAACAGGCACCAACCAGGCAAACCAGTGAAACCCCAGCGTTTCGCAGTCACACCCGGCGAGCCGGCCGGCATTGGTCCAGACCTGTGCCTGCTGCTCGCCTCGCAACCCCAGCCACATCCCCTGATCGTCATTACCAGCCGCGACCTGCTCCTTGAGCGGGCCGCGCAACTGGGCGTGCCCGTCAAGTTGCTGGACGTTGCGCCGGGTAACTGGCCCGACCTGCCAGCCCCTGCGGGCAGCCTGTATGTGTGGGATACCCCGCTGCTGGCCAAGGTGGTCACCGGGCAACTGAACAAGGCCAATGCGGCCTTTGTGCTGGAAACCCTGACCCGCGCCGGACAAGGCTGCCTCGACGGCGACTTCGCCGGCATGATCACTGCCCCCGTACACAAGGGCGTGATCAACGAATCCGGTATCGCCTTTTCCGGCCATACCGAATTCCTCGCCGAACTGACCCACACCGCCCAAGTCGTGATGATGCTGGCCACGCATGGCCTACGCGTCGCCCTGGTGACCACACACTTGCCGCTGCGCGATGTGGCCGATGCCATCACCGTCGAGCGTCTGGAGCGCGTCACGCGCATCCTGCACGCCGACCTGCAACAAAAATTCGGCATCGCCCAACCGCGCATCCTGGTCTGTGGGCTCAACCCTCACGCCGGTGAAGGCGGCCACTTGGGCCATGAAGAAATCGACATCATCGAACCCACCCTGGAGCGTCTGCGCCAAGACGGCATGGACCTGCGCGGCCCATTGCCTGCGGACACTCTGTTTACCCCCAAATATCTGGAGCACTGCGACGCAGTGCTGGCGATGTACCATGACCAAGGGCTGCCCGTGCTGAAATACAAAGGCTTCGGCGCCGCAGTCAACGTGACATTGGGCCTGCCGATCATCCGTACTTCCGTCGACCATGGCACCGCCCTGGACCTGGCAGGCAGCGGCAAGATCGACACCGGCAGCCTGCGCGTGGCCCTGGAAACCGCCTATCAGATGGCCGAGACCCGTATATGACCGAGCATTACCAACACCGGGCGCGCAAGCGCTTCGGGCAAAACTTCCTGCACGACGCTGGCGTGATTGACCGCATCCTGCGCTCCATCCACGCCAAGCCCGAAGACCGCCTGCTGGAAATCGGCCCGGGCCAGGGCGCACTGACCCAAGGCCTGCTGGCCAGCGGCGCTCAACTGGACGTGGTTGAACTCGATAAAGACCTGATCCCGATCCTCAACCAGCAGTTTGGCGGCAAGTCCAATTTCATCCTGCACCAGGGCGATGCGCTGAAGTTCGACTTCACCAGCCTCAATGCCGCGCCCAACAGCCTGCGGGTCGTGGGCAACCTGCCGTACAACATCTCCACGCCGCTGATCTTTCACCTGCTGAACAACGCCGGGATCATCCGCGACATGCACTTCATGTTGCAGAAAGAAGTGGTTGAGCGCCTGGCTGCCGGCCCGGGCGGCGGTGATTGGGGCCGTCTGTCGATCATGGTTCAGTACCACTGCCGCGTCGAACACCTGTTCAACGTTGGCCCGGGCGCGTTCAACCCGCCGCCGAAGGTCGATTCGGCCATCGTGCGCCTGGTGCCCCACGCCGTGCTCCCGCACCCGGCCAAGGATCACAAACTGTTGGAGCGCGTCGTGCGCGAAGCCTTCAACCAGCGCCGCAAGACCCTGCGCAATACGCTCAAAGCGCTGTTGAGCAACGCCGAGATCGAAGCCGCCGGCGTCGACGGCAGCCTGCGTCCGGAACAACTGGACCTGGCCGCGTTCGTGCGCCTGGCCGACCAGCTTGCGATCCAGCCGCCACCCGTCGCGGACTGAAGCCCGACCCTGCACCCGGCCAGACAGCATGTCTGGCCTAGTGCACACCTCTTGGCCTAGACTGACCCGCATCTGCTGTCCTCCGCTTTTGCTTTTAAGGCCTCTTGCATGTCCGATCCTCGCTACCAGATCGACGTCAGCGTCGTTACCCGCTTCCTGGCGGACCAATCGCAACCCGAACACAACCGTTTCGCCTTTGCCTACACCGTCACGGTGAAAAACAACGGGCTGGTGCCGGCCAAGCTGCTGTCACGCCACTGGGTGATCACCGACGGTGACGGTCAAGTGGAGGAAGTGCGTGGTGCCGGCGTTGTCGGCCAGCAACCGCTGATCGATAGCGGTGCCAGCCATACCTACAGCAGCGGCACGGTGATGACGTCCAAGGTCGGCACCATGCAAGGCTCGTATCAGATGAAAGCCACCGACGGCAAACTGTTCGACGCGATCATCCAGCCATTTCGTCTCGCCGTGCCCGGAGCCCTGCACTGATGGCAACCTATGCGGTCGGCGACCTGCAAGGCTGCCTGGAACCCCTCAAGTGCCTGCTCGAACGCGTGGCCTTCGACCCGGCGAACGATCGCCTGTGGCTGGTGGGCGACCTGGTCAATCGTGGCCCCGAATCCCTGGAGACCCTGCGCTACTTATATGGCCTGCGCGATTCCCTGGTGTGCGTACTGGGCAACCACGACCTGCACCTGCTGGCGGCTGGCAGTAACATCGAGCGTCTGAAAAAGGGCGATACCCTGCGGGAAATCCTCGAAGCGCCGGACCGAGTCGACCTGCTGGACTGGCTGCGCAGGCAAAAGATCATGCACTACGACGAGCACCGCGACATGGTGCTGGTCCACGCCGGTATTCCACCGCAGTGGACGCTGAAAAAAGCCCTCAAGTGCGCCGCCGAAGTAGAAAGCGCCATGGCCGATGACAACCGGTACATCGCCTACCTCGAGGGCATGTACGGCAATGAGCCAGTGAAATGGGACAACGAGCTGACGGGCGTCGCGCGCCTGCGCGTGATCACCAACTATTTCACACGTATGCGCTTCTGCACCGCCGACGGCAAGCTGGACCTCAAGAGCAAGGAAGGCGCCGACACCGCGCTGCCCGGCTACAAGCCGTGGTTCGCGCACAAGGAACGCAAGACCCGCGACACGAAGATCATCTTCGGTCACTGGGCGGCCCTCGAAGGCAAATGCGATGAACCCGGCGTGTTCGCCCTCGACACCGGCTGCGTGTGGGGCGGCGCCATGACCCTGATGAACATCGACACCGGCGAGCGCCTGAGCTGCCAGTGCCCCTCCCCTACTCCCCTTACCCCGACGGTTGCCGCCAAGCGCTAGACGCCGCGAGCCGCCAAGCCCAAGGAGCCCGCCATGAGCGAATTCAAACGTATCCCACCCGAACAAGCCCAGGCCCTGCGCGAACAAGGCGCGGTGGTGGTGGACATTCGTGACCCCCAGACCTACGCCCTGAACCACATCAAAGGCGCACGACACCTGGACAATCACAACATCGCCGACTTCATCCGCGCCGCCGACCTCGACGCGCCCGTGATCGTGGCCTGCTACCACGGCAACTCCAGCCAGAGCGCGGCCGCCTATCTCATCAGCCAAGGCTTCTCCGACGTCTATAGTCTGGACGGCGGCTTTGAGCTGTGGCGCACGACCTATCCTGCAGAAATTGCCTCTGACGATTCGCTATAATTTTTTTCACCCCCCGCTATCCCGCGTGACGCTTGGGCTTGCGCCGTTTCTGACGAACGGCGCAGTCAAACTAATTGTGTATCACGCCTTTACCTCGCAGATTCCGAACTATCCTTAAGCGCAGGCCATCCGAATCAGGGGAGAGCCGGTACACCGGCGTGCGGGTCATCGGTAGCGTTATAGGGTGTTCTGGGGGGAAAACGGCCATTGGCGATCGTCAATGACTGCCAGCATCGACTGATTGATCCGGCGTCGGCTCCACGTATCGAGCGAGGTGACGACGTCATGAGTATCTTTAGCCACTTCCAACAACGCTTCGAGTCCACACAGCAGGAAGAACTCACGCTGCAAGAGTATCTCGAGCTGTGCAAAAGCGACCGCAGCACCTACGCGTCTGCCGCCGAACGCTTGTTACTGGCAATTGGCGAGCCGCAGTTGGTGGACACCGCCAATAACTCGCGCCTGTCGCGAATCTTCTCGAACAAGGTGATCCGCCGCTACCCGGCCTTTGAAGACTTCCACGGCATGGAAGAGTGCATCGACCAGATCGTCTCCTACTTCCGGCACGCTGCCCAAGGCCTGGAAGAGAAGAAACAGATCCTCTACCTGCTCGGTCCTGTTGGCGGCGGTAAATCGTCCCTGGCCGAAAAACTCAAACAACTGATCGAGAAGGTGCCCTTCTACGCCATCAAGGGCTCACCGGTCTTCGAGTCGCCCCTGGGCCTGTTCAACGCCACGGAAGATGGCGCGATTCTCGAAGAAGACTTCGGCATCCCACGGCGCTACCTCAACACCATCATGTCGCCGTGGGCCACCAAACGCCTGTCCGAGTTCGGCGGTGACATCAGCCAGTTCCGCGTGGTGAAACTCTACCCGTCGATCCTCAACCAGATCGGCGTGGCCAAGACCGAGCCGGGCGACGAGAACAACCAGGACATCTCGGCGCTGGTGGGTAAAGTCGATATCCGCAAACTGGAAGAATTCCCACAGAACGACGCCGACGCCTACAGCTACTCGGGCGCACTGTGCCGGGCCAACCAGGGCCTGATGGAATTCGTGGAGATGTTCAAGGCCCCGATCAAGGTGCTGCACCCACTGCTCACCGCCACCCAGGAAGGCAACTACAACAGTACCGAAGGCCTTGGCGCGATTCCGTTCACCGGGATTTTGCTGGCCCACTCCAACGAATCGGAATGGCACACCTTCCGCAACAACAAGAACAACGAAGCCTTCATCGACCGGATCTACATCGTCAAGGTGCCGTATTGCCTGCGGGTCAGCGATGAAATCAAGATCTACGACAAGCTGCTGTTCAACAGCGCCCTGGCCAAAGCCCATTGCGCGCCCGACACCTTGAAGATGCTCGCGCAGTTCACTGTGCTGTCGCGCCTCAAGGAGCCGGAAAACTCGAATATCTACTCGAAGATGCGTGTGTACGACGGCGAAAACCTGAAGGACACCGATCCCAAGGCCAAGTCTATCCAGGAATACCGCGACACCGCCGGCGTGGATGAGGGCATGAACGGCCTGTCGACGCGCTTCGCGTTCAAGATCCTGTCCAAAGTGTTTAACTTCGACCCTCACGAGATCGCCGCCAACCCGGTCCACTTGCTCTATGTGCTGGAACAGCAGATCGAACAGGAACAGTTCCAGGCCGAGACCCGCGAACGCTACCTGCGCTTCCTCAAGGAATACCTGGCGCCGCGCTATATCGAGTTTATCGGCAAGGAAATCCAGACCGCGTACCTGGAGTCCTACAGCGAGTACGGCCAGAACATCTTCGACCGCTACGTGCTGTATGCCGACTTCTGGATTCAGGACCAGGAATACCGCGACCCCGAAACCGGCGAAATCCTCAACCGTGTGGCCCTCAACGAGGAACTGGAAAAGATCGAAAAACCGGCCGGCATTAGCAATCCGAAGGATTTTCGCAACGAAATCGTCAACTTCGTGCTGCGCGCCCGCGCCAACAACAATGGCAAGAACCCCACCTGGCTCAGCTACGAGAAGCTGCGGGTGGTCATCGAGAAGAAAATGTTCTCCAACACCGAGGATCTGCTGCCGGTCATCAGCTTCAACGCCAAAGCCAGCAAGGAGGATCAGCAAAAACACAACGACTTCGTTACACGGATGGTCGAGCGTGGCTACACCGACAAACAGGTACGGCTGCTCTCCGAGTGGTATCTGCGGGTGCGCAAATCGCAGTAAGGCAGCGACAGGTGTGCAATGCCAGGCCCATGGCCTGGCAGGCGACCGCTTGTCTCTAAGCTTCCAGCTCGCGGCTTGAAGCTTGTAACGTGAAGCTGCCCGGAGGGCTCCCCATGAGCTATGTGATCGACCGACGCCTCAATGGCAAGAACAAGAGCACGGTAAACCGTCAACGTTTCCTGCGGCGTTACCGTGACCACATCAAAAAGGCCGTTGAAGAGGCCGTCAGCCGCCGCTCCATCACCGACATGGAGCATGGCGAACAAATCAGCATTCCCGGACGCGACATCGACGAACCGGTGCTGCACCACGGCCGGGGCGGCAAACAGACTGTCGTGCATCCGGGCAACAAGGAATTCACCACCGGCGAACATATCCCGCGCCCCCAAGGCGGTGGCGGCGGCAAGGGCCCCGGCAAGGCGGGTAACTCCGGCGAAGGCATGGATGAGTTCGTGTTCCAGATCACCCAGGAAGAATTCCTCGAATTCATGTTCGAAGACCTGGAACTACCCAACCTGGTCAAGCGCAACCTGACCGGCACCGACACGTTCAAGACCGTGCGCGCCGGGATCAGCAATGAAGGCAACCCTTCGCGAATCAACATTATCCGCACCCTGCGTTCGGCTCATGCCCGGCGTATCGCCCTGTCCGGCAGCAGCCGCGCCAAACTGAGAGAGGCCAAGGAAGAGTTGGAGCGCATGAAGCGCGAAGAGCCGGACAACTTCGGCGATATCCAGGCAATCGAGGCGGAAATCGAGAAACTCAGCGCGCGCATCCACCGCGTGCCGTTCCTCGACACCTTCGACTTGAAATACAACTTGCTGGTCAAACAACCCAACCCAAGCTCCAAGGCGGTGATGTTCTGCCTGATGGACGTGTCTGGCTCCATGACCCAGGCCACCAAAGACATCGCCAAGCGCTTTTTCATCCTGCTGTACCTGTTCCTCAAGCGAAACTACGACAAGATCGATGTGGTCTTCATCCGCCACCACACCAGCGCCCGGGAAGTCGACGAAGAAGAGTTCTTCTACTCGCGGGAAACCGGCGGCACCATCGTCTCCAGCGCGTTGAAACTGATGCAGGAAATCATGGCCGAGCGCTACCCGGCCAACGATTGGAATATCTACGCAGCGCAGGCCTCCGACGGCGACAACTGGAACGACGACTCGCCGATCTGCCGGGATATCTTGATCAACCAGATCATGCCATTCGTGCAGTACTACACGTATGTCGAGATCACTCCTCGTGAGCATCAGGCGCTGTGGTTCGAATACGAGCGCATCGGCGAAGCCTTCGCCGATACATTCGCCCAGCAGCAATTGGTCTCGGCCGGCGATATCTACCCGGTCTTCCGTGAACTCTTCCAGCGCAGGTTAGTGACATGACCGCCAAAGAGCAGAAACGCCAACCCATTTCCACCGGGTCCGAGTGGACCTTTGAACTGATCCAGGCCTACGACCGGGAAATCAGCCGTATCGCGGCCGGTTATGCCCTGGACACCTACCCCAACCAGATCGAAGTGATCACCGCCGAACAGATGATGGACGCCTACGCCTCGGTCGGCATGCCCCTGGGCTACCACCATTGGTCCTACGGCAAACACTTCCTCAGCACTGAGAAGTCCTACAGCCGCGGCCAGATGGGCCTGGCCTACGAGATCGTCATCAACTCCGACCCGTGCATTGCCTACCTGATGGAAGAAAACACCATCTGCATGCAGGCACTGGTGGTGGCTCATGCCTGCTACGGGCATAACAGTTTCTTTAAGGGCAACTACCTGTTTCGCACGTGGACCGACGCCAGTTCCATCATCGATTACCTGGTGTTTGCCAAGCAGTACATCATGCAGTGCGAGGAGCGCCACGGCATCGATGCGGTGGAAGACTTACTCGACTCCTGCCATGCCCTGATGAACTACGGCGTCGATCGCTACAAACGCCCTTACCCGATTTCCGCGGAAGAAGAACGCCTGCGCCAGAAGGAGCGAGAAGAACACCTGCAGAAGCAGATCAATGACCTATGGCGTACCATTCCCAAACGCGCCGGCAAAAACAACGACAAGGACAATGCACGCTTCCCCGCCGAACCTCAGGAAAACATCCTTTATTTCCTGGAAAAACACGCGCCGCTGCTAGAGCCTTGGCAACGGGAAATCGTACGCATCGTGCGTAAGATCGCCCAGTACTTTTACCCACAGCGCCAGACCCAAGTGATGAACGAAGGCTGGGCAACGTTCTGGCACTACACCCTGATCAACGATCTGTACGACGAAGGCCTGGTCACCGACGGCTTCATGATGGAGTTCCTCACTTCCCACACCAGCGTGGTGTTGCAACCTGGATTTGACAGCCCGTATTACAGCGGCATCAACCCCTATGCGCTGGGCTTTGCCATGTACCGCGACATCCGGCGCATGTGCGAACACCCCACCGAAGAAGACCGCCACTGGTTCCCGGAAATCGCCGGCACCGACTGGCTTTCCACCATCAAGTTCGCCATGAGCAGCTTCAAGGATGAGAGTTTCATCCTGCAATACCTGTCGCCCAAGGTGATTCGCGACCTCAAGCTGTTCAGCATCCTCGATGACGACCTCAAGGACGACCTCACGGTGCCGGCCATCCACGACGAGCCCGGCTACCGCACCATCCGCGAAACCCTGGCGGCGCAATACAACCTGGGTAACCGCGAGCCCAACGTGCAGATCTACAGCATCGATGTGCGCGGCGACCGCTCGCTGACCCTGCGTCACCAGCAGCACGACCGCAAACCCCTGGGCGAGTCCACTGAGGAAGTGCTCAAGCACCTGCATCGGCTGTGGGGGTTCGATATCCACCTGGAAACCCTGCAGGGCGATCAGGTGATGAAAACCCACCACGTACCACCGCGCAGCGATCACAACGACAACGATTACGGCCGCCTGGACCTGGCCGTCGTTCATCTCTGAAACGGCAAAGCCTCCATTGGCCGGACACAGGCGTTATCCTGTGCGGCTAATGGAGGCTTTTTCATGAAAATCTACACAGTCGGCGGCGCGGTGCGTGATCGCCTTCTCGGCATCAAAGTCACCGATATCGACCGCGTCGTCGTCGGCGCAACGACCGAGGAAATGCTCGCCAAGGGCTACAAACCGGTGGGCGCGGACTTCCCGGTATTCCTCGACCCGAAAAACGGCGACGAGTACGCCCTCGCCCGTACCGAGCGCAAGAGCGGCCGGGGCTATGGCGGCTTTGTGTTTCACGCCAGCCCCGAAGTTACGCTGGAAGAAGACCTGATCCGCCGCGACCTGACCATCAACGCCATGGCAGAGGACGACGACGGCAGGCTGACCGACCCCTATCACGGCCAGCGCGACCTTGAAGCACGCATTTTACGCCACGTTTCCCCGGCGTTCGCCGAAGATCCACTACGTGTATTGCGGGTTGCGCGTTTTGCTGCGCGCTACGCCCACCTGGGTTTTACGGTAGCCCCGCAAACCCTGGACCTGATGCGTCAACTCAGCGAATCCGGTGAACTGCAAGCCTTGACGCCAGAGCGCAACTGGAAAGAGATTTCCCGCGCCCTGATGGAAGATCAACCCCAGGTGTTCATCCAGGTGCTGCGCGATTGCGCCGCCCTGAAAACCTTGATGCCGGAAGTCGACGCACTGTTTGGCGTGCCGCAGCCCGCAGCCCATCACCCCGAGATCGACACCGGCGTTCACACCTTGAGCGTGCTCGAACAGGCCGCCGTGCATCATCAGCCCCTGACGGTGCGCTGGGCCTGCCTGCTGCATGACGTCGACAAAGGCCTGACGCCTGTGGATAAGTTGCCGCAGCATATTGCCCACGAGCAGCGCGGCCTGAAGCTGATCAAAGCGGTCAATGAACGCTTCAAGGCGCCCAAGGACTGCCAGGAACTGGCGCTGCTGGTGGGCCAATACCACACCCATGGTCATCGCGCGCTGGAGCTGAAAGCCTCGACATTGCTGGAGTTGCTGCAGAGTTTTGACGTTTACCGTCGGCCGCAGCGTTTTGAAGAGTTTGTGGTCGCCTGCGAGATGGACGCACGAGGTCGCACAGGCTTCGAGCAACGCAGTTATCCACAGGCTGATTATTTGCGCGGCGCCGCAAAGGCCGCGCGCGAGGTCGCGGTGGCGCCGTTGCTGGAAAAGGGCTTTAAAGGCCCCGAACTGGGCGAGGCCCTGAAGCGCGAACGGCTCAAGACATTGAAAGCCTACAAGAACCAACACGCCCTATAGGAGCGTGCTCGGTGTCAGTTGCTGGCCCTGCCATTCGAATCCGACGGGCGCCAGCACCTGATCGATCTGCGCATCCCGCCACAGCTCAGCCAGCGTCTTGCCCACTTCAGGGTGTACGCGATCCGGCGCCATCATCGACAGCGGCCACAGCACGAAGGCGTTTTTCAGGATTTCTGCACGCGGCAGGACCAGGCCATCGAAGTTACCCACCAGGTCACCGTACAACAGCACATCGATATCCAGCGGCAGGCCTTTGCGATCCGGCGCATAGCGGCCATTGTCCGCCTCAATGGATTTCAACCGGCGATCCAGCTCCATCAACGACAGATCGGTGAAAGCCGACACCACCAGGTTGAAGAACGGCCCGCTCTTGATGCCCACCGGCTGGCTCTCGAACACCGCCGAGCAGCGCACGTCGATCAAGAAGCCCGCCAGCGCATCCAGGCCCGCACGCAGATGGGGCTCGCGCTCCATATTGCTGCCAAGACCCAGGTAAATCTGAGTTAGCGACATCCGCGCTCGATCTCCACGCCCACGCCCTTGGCGGCCGGCACGGCCCCCGGCTTGGTCAATTTGAGGTGCAGCCAGGGAATCTGGAATTCACTCATCAGCACTTCGGCCAGACGCTCGGCAAAGGTTTCCACCAACTGGTATTGCGACTGCTCGGCAAAGGCCTGGATGCGCGCGGACACACTGGCGTAATCCAGCGCCAGAGTGAGGTCGTCACCCGCGGCGGCCGGGCGGTTGTCCCAGGCGAAACTCAGGTCCAGGCGCAGGCATTGCTTGATGCCGCGCTCCCAGTCGTAGGCCCCGATCACGGTGTCGACTTCCAGGCCTTCGATAAACACTCTGTCCAAGCTCTTCTCCGCAGCACGACAAGGGCGCGATGCCCCGTTAGAATCAGGGCGTCCTCGCCCGGAATAGTTAGCATGTTTTGGTCACTGGCGATTCTCGCCTACCTGCTCGGCTCGCTGTCCTTCGCCATTTTGCTCAGCCGCCTGACGGGAAATCCCGACCCGCGAATGAGTGGCTCAGGCAATGCCGGCGCCACCAACATGTTGCGCCTGGCCGGCAAGAAGCTCGCCGTCCTGACGCTGCTGGGCGACGTCTGCAAGGGCCTGCTGCCCGTACTGATCGCCAGCCTCGCCGGCCTTACCCTACAACAGCAAGCCTGGATTGGCGTATGCGCCGTCCTCGGCCATCTGTTTCCGCTGTACTTTCGTTTTCGCGGCGGCAAGGGTGTCGCCACGGCGGCCGGCATGCTGCTGGGGATTTACCCTCCGGCGGCGCTGCTGGCGGTGCTCGCCTGGCTGCTGACGTTCTACCTGACCCGCACCAGCTCGCTGGCCGCACTGATCGCCACGCCGCTCACCCTGCCGTTGCTGGCCTGGCAGGAACCGGCGGCGCTGTTGCCGATGAGCGTGCTGACCCTGCTGATCGTCTGGCGCCATCGCGGCAATTTACGCGACCTGTTTGCCGGGCGCGAACGGCATTTTTAAATCCCGCCGATGAATCCCGCTCACCTTGAGCGCTCACAACGGTGACAACTGCTCCATCGGCCAGCGTGCCTGTACGCTGATCGCCAGGCTTTCGTGCTGACCGGCCTGCAGGCGCTGGCACCCGGCATAAGCGATCATCGCGCCGTTGTCAGTGCAGAACTCGGGGCGCGCATAAAACACATCGCCCTTCATGTCGCCGAGCATTTTTTCCAGGGACGCGCGCAAAGCCTTGTTGGCGCTGACGCCGCCTGCGATCACCAGGCGCTGCATGCCCGCCTGTTTCAGGGCACGCTTGCACTTGATGGTCAAAGTCTCCACCACGGCCTGCTGGAACGCCAGCGCGATGTCGCAACGGGCTTGCTCACTGTCGTCCCCGGCGCTGACGCTGTGCTGCCAGGTATTCAACGCGGAGGTTTTCAAGCCGCTGAAGCTGAACATCAGGCCCGGGCGATCACACATCGGCCGCGGGAAGGTGAAGCGGCCGGCGACCCCCTTTTCAGCCAGGCGCGCGATTTCCGGACCGCCGGGATAATTGAGGCCCATCATCTTCGCGGTCTTGTCGAATGCTTCACCGGCGGCATCATCCAGGGACTCGCCCAACAGCGTGTATTGACCGATCCCATCGACCTGAACCAGCTGCGTATGCCCCCCCGAAACCAACAAAGCGACGAACGGGAACTGCGGCGGTGTTTTTTCCAGCATCGGCGCCAACAGATGGCCTTCCATATGGTGTACGCCGAGGGCCGGAATATCCCAGGCAAATGCCAGCGCTTGGGCGCAAGAAGCCCCAACCAGCAGGGCTCCGACCAATCCTGGGCCGGCGGTGTAGGCGATCGCATCGATCTCGGTCGGCACGCAGCCGGCCTCGTCGAGCACCTGGCGAATCAACGGCAGCATGCGCTTGACGTGATCACGGCTGGCAAGCTCCGGCACCACGCCGCCATAGGCACGGTGCAGGTCGATCTGACTGAACAGTGCATCGGCCAAAAGCCCGCGTTCACTGTCGTAAAGTGCGACACCGGTTTCGTCGCAGGAGGTTTCAAGTCCCAGTACTAGCATGGGTTTGCGCCTTGTAGAGGCTGAATTCGAAGGCGCGCATAATAGTCGCCACACCCCCTCCCGACTAGCGGTTTTCGATCAGAGGCTTTGCATTCCTGGCAATGAGGGGTTAACATCCGCAACCCTTAAAAACCGACGACCTCAGCCGCGAATTTTTTGCGACGAGAACGTTGATTCCCGGTAATGAAAGAAGGTAGCTCTGGATGCCAGCCGTCAAAGTAAAAGAGAACGAACCCTTCGACGTAGCTCTGCGTCGTTTCAAGCGCTCCTGCGAAAAAGCCGGTGTTCTGGCTGAAGTTCGTAGCCGCGAATTTTACGAGAAGCCAACTTCTGAGCGTAAGCGTAAAGCAGCAGCCGCTGTTAAGCGTCACGCCAAGAAAGTTCAGCGCGAGCAGCGCCGCGCCGTTCGTCTGTACTAATACACAGACGTTCGTAGCAAGCTTCTGCCAAGCCCGGCCCTCAGCCGGGCTGTTGGCATTTGCGGATATCGCTTGATGCTTCATCGTCGACGCCGCACACGCGACCGAGACACAGCTTCACACGTCAGGACTGGCTCTTCTGCCAGCGGTGCGCGTCTCTTCTGACGAGCCTAACAAGGCTACTGACGAGCACACTTAATTTCTTCAAGCAGACGATCGACTGTGTCGGCTGTGCCCATCGATGCGCTTCCGAGGCCTGCCATTGGCCTAAACCGGACGCCGGGGCGACATTTCTTCGCCGAACAGACTGAATAGAAATTAACGTCAGTGAATGTTCGGCAGATACACTTCCTGACAGCCCAAGCAGACGATTGATGGTCGAGCCATACGATACGTGCGCTTGAGCACTTCACGGGCCCTCATTCCCACGCAGTGATGACGAGAACGCCATGGCCGGGCTAATTCCCCAGAGCTTTATTGACGACCTTCTGAACCGCACCGACATCGTCGATGTGGTCAGCTCGCGCCTGCAAATGAAGAAGGCGGGCAAGAACTACACCGCCTGCTGCCCGTTTCACAAGGAAAAGACCCCGTCGTTCAGCGTCAGCCCCGACAAGCAGTTCTACTACTGCTTCGGCTGCGGCGCGGGCGGCAACGCCCTCGGCTTTATCATGGACCACGACAACCTGGACTTCCCCCAGGCCGTCGAGGAACTGGCCAAAGCCGCCGGCATGGAAATCCCCCGCGAAGAAAGTGGCCGCCCGCACAAACCGCGACAACCCACCGATTCGCCGCTGTACCCACTCCTGACCGCCGCCGCAGACTTTTATCGCCAGGCACTCAAGAGCCATCCGCAGCGCAAGGCCGCCGTCGACTATCTCAAGGGTCGCGGCCTGACCGGCGAAATCGCCCGCGACTTCGGCCTGGGCTTCGCCCCGCCGGGCTGGGACAACCTGTACAAACACCTGAGCAGCGACACCCTCCAGCAAAAAGCCATGATCGACGCCGGCCTGCTGGTGGAAAACGCCGAGACCGGCAAACGCTACGACCGCTTCCGCGACCGCGTGATGTTCCCGATCCGCGACAGCCGCGGCCGGATCATCGCCTTCGGTGGCCGCGTACTCGGGGACGATAAGCCCAAGTACCTCAACTCGCCGGAAACCCCAGTGTTTCACAAGGGCCAGGAACTCTACGGCCTGTTCGAAGCGCGCAAGAACAACCGCAACCTCGACGAAATCATCGTGGTTGAAGGCTATATGGACGTGATCGCCCTCGCCCAGCAGGGCCTGCGCAATGCCGTGGCGACCCTGGGCACCGCCACCAGCGAAGAACACTTGAAGCGCCTGTTCCGTGTAGTGCCCAGCGTGCTGTTCTGTTTCGACGGCGACCAGGCAGGCCGCAACGCCGCCTGGCGCGCCCTCGAAGCCACGCTGCCGTGCCTGCAGGATGGACGCCGCGCACGCTTTTTGTTCCTGCCCGAAGGCGAAGACCCGGACACCCTGGTCCGCTCCGAAGGCACCGACGCCTTCCGCGCGCGCATCAATCAACATGCGCAACCGCTGGCGGACTATTTCTTCCAACAACTGACCGAAGAAGCCGACCCGCGCTCCCTCGAAGGCAAGGCGCACATGGCCACCCTCGCAGCGCCGCTGATCGACAAAGTGCCGGGCGCCAACCTGCGCATCCTGATGCGTCAGCGCCTGCTGGAAATCACCGGACTGAGCGGCGAAGCGGTCAGCCAACTGGTCCACAGCGCGCCGCAAGACGCACCGCCCGCCTACGACCCAGGCATGGATTACGACGCCATGCCGGACTATTCCGACTTCCACCAATCGCAGGAGGCCTACACGCCCCAGCAGGAGTGGACACCGAAAAAGCCCGGCGCCGGCGGCAAGAAATGGGACAAGAAACCCTGGAGCAAAAACGGCAAGCGGGGTGATCGCGACGAGGCCTACGCCCCGCGCACCCCGGTGGCCGTAGAAGCACCTACGCTGATTGCCTTGCGCACACTCATCCACCATCCGCAATTGGCGGGCAAGGTGGAGAGTGCCGAGCACTTTGCCAACGAGAGCAACACCTATGCCCAGGTCCTGATCGCACTGATCGAGGCCGTGCAGAAAAATCCTAAGCTAAACTCCATCCAACTGATGGCCCGCTGGCATGGCACCGAACAAGGTCGTTTGTTGAAAGCCCTCGCGGAAAAGGAGTGGCTAATTGACGGCGATAACCTTGAACAACAGTTTTTAGACACCATTACTAGGTTATCTGCGGGTCAGCACACGCAGACCCTCGATGAACTCATCAAGAGAGCGAGGCAGCCGGGATTATCGGCTGAAGAGCAAATTCAGATAGCAAAACAGATGCGCGACCTCTTAAAACAGAATGTTTCCGCATCAAACCCGACCTTAACTGGCGCGTGAGGTCGTAGCTCGGGTATAATCCTCGGCTTGTTTTTTGCCCGCCAAGACCTTCAGTGGATAGGGTGTTATGTCCGGAAAAGCGCAACAGCAGTCTCGTATCAAAGAGTTGATCACCCTGGGTCGTGAGCAGAAGTATCTGACTTACGCAGAGGTCAACGACCACCTGCCTGAGGATATTTCAGATCCAGAGCAGGTGGAAGACATCATCCGCATGATTAATGACATGGGGATCCCCGTACACGAGAGTGCTCCGGATGCGGACGCCCTTATGTTGGCCGACTCCGATACCGACGAGGCAGCAGCTGAAGAAGCCGCTGCCGCGTTGGCCGCGGTGGAGACCGACATCGGTCGCACGACTGACCCTGTGCGCATGTATATGCGTGAAATGGGTACCGTCGAGTTGCTGACACGCGAAGGCGAAATTGAAATCGCCAAGCGTATTGAAGAGGGTATCCGTGAAGTGATGGGCGCAATCGCGCACTTCCCTGGCACGGTTGACCACATTCTCTCCGAGTACACTCGCGTCACCACCGAAGGTGGCCGCCTGTCCGACGTCCTGAGCGGTTATATCGACCCGGACGACGGCATTGCGCCACCTGCTGCCGAAGTGCCGCCGCCTGTCGACCCGAAAGCCGTGAAAGCGGACGACGATGCCGAAGAGGACGACGCTGAAGCCAGCACCGATGACGAAGATGAAGTCGAAAGCGGTCCAGATCCGATCGTCGCTGCCCAGCGTTTCGGTGCGGTTTCCGATCAAATGGAAATCACCCGCAAAGCCCTGAAAAAGCACGGTCGCTCCAACAAGCTGACGATTGCCGAACTGGCGGCGCTGGCTGAGCTGTTCATGCCGATCAAGCTGGTGCCGAAGCAATTCGAAGGCCTGGTTGAACGCGTTCGCAGTGCCCTTGAGCGTCTGCGCGCACAAGAGCGGGCGATCATGCAGCTCTGCGTTCGTGATGCGCGCATGCCGCGTACCGACTTCCTGCGCCAGTTCCCGGGCAACGAAGTTGACGAAAGCTGGACCGACGCACTGGCCAAGGGCAAGGCGAAATACGCTGAAGCCATTGGTCGCCTGCAGCCCGATATCATCCGCTGCCAGCACAAGTTGACCGCACTTCAGACCGAAACCGGTCTGACGATTGCCGAGATCAAGGACATCAACCGTCGCATGTCGATCGGTGAGGCCAAGGCCCGCCGCGCGAAGAAAGAGATGGTTGAAGCGAACTTGCGTCTGGTGATCTCCATCGCCAAGAAGTACACCAACCGTGGCCTGCAATTCCTCGATCTGATCCAGGAAGGCAACATCGGCTTGATGAAGGCTGTGGATAAGTTCGAATACCGTCGCGGCTACAAGTTCTCGACCTATGCCACCTGGTGGATTCGTCAGGCGATCACTCGCTCGATCGCCGACCAGGCCCGCACCATCCGTATTCCGGTGCACATGATCGAGACCATCAACAAGCTCAACCGTATTTCCCGGCAGATGTTGCAGGAAATGGGTCGCGAACCGACCCCGGAAGAGCTGGGCGAACGCATGGAAATGCCTGAGGATAAAATCCGCAAGGTATTGAAGATCGCTAAAGAGCCGATCTCCATGGAAACCCCGATCGGTGATGACGAAGACTCCCACCTGGGTGACTTCATCGAAGACTCGACGATGCAGTCGCCAATCGATGTCGCCACCGTTGAGAGCCTTAAAGAAGCGACTCGCGACGTACTGTCCGGCCTCACTGCCCGTGAAGCCAAGGTACTGCGCATGCGTTTTGGCATCGACATGAATACCGACCACACCCTTGAGGAAGTCGGTAAACAGTTTGACGTGACCCGTGAGCGGATTCGTCAGATCGAAGCCAAGGCGCTGCGCAAGTTGCGCCACCCGACGCGAAGCGAGCATCTGCGCTCCTTCCTCGACGAGTGATCCCAGAACCCCCGGCCCAGGCCGGGGGTTTTGCTTTCTATAGATTACTTTCTATAGATTCAGTCCCGCGCAACACCCCATCCTCGCAATGCCCGTCTACACTCGAAACATTCCCCGTGCCATAACGAGACCGTTATGCCCAGATTGCCGACTGTGCTGTTGCTGTCGCTGCTGACCTGGACCGCAACGGCTGGCGCCTTGACTCTCACGGAGGATGAGCGTGGCTGGTTGGCGGACCACCAGGAGCTGCGCCTGGGGGTGGATGCCTCCTGGCCCCCCTTCGAATACCGCGACGAGAATGGTCGCTACCAAGGCTTGGCGGCGGATTACGTGCGCCTGATCCAGGACCGCCTGGGCATCAGGATCAAGCTGATCGAGCCGATAAACTGGAGCGCTGTACTCGAGCAGGCCCGCAACAACCAGCTCGACCTGCTGCCGGGCATCATGTCCACCCCCGAGCGCCAGGCCTATATGGCGTTCACGCGGCCATACCTGGATTTCCCCATCGTCATCCTCGCCCATGAAGGCGGTGCGCAACCGCGCAACCTGAAGGACCTCTACGGGCTCAAGATTGCCGTGGTGGAAAACTACGCGCCCCATGAATTGCTGCGCACCCACCACCCCGACCTCAACCTGGTGGCCATGCCGAATGTGAGCTCGACCCTGCAAGCGCTGGCCACTGATGAAGTGGACGCGGTGGTCGGCGACCTGGCCTCGATCGTGTGGAGCCTGCGCCAGCTCAAGCTCGATGGCTTGTACGTCAGCGGTGAAACGCCCTACCGCTACCAACTCGCAATGGGCGTGCCTCGTGACAACAAAATGCTGGTGGGGATTTTGGACAAGGTCCTTGCCGACCTCAGCCCGGACGAAACGCAAGCGATCCAGCAACACTGGGGCGGCAGCCTCACCGATCACCACACGTTCTGGACGGATCTGCTGACGTATGGCCTGCCCACGATACTGCTGCTGAGCACCGTATTGGTCATCGTGATTAGGATCAATCGTCGGCTCAGTTCAGAAATTTCCCGGCGTGTCGCCCTCGAGCAGGAATTGCGCAGCAGCGAATATCACTATCGCGGCCTGGTGGAAAGCTTGTCCGCCATTGCCTGGGAGGCCAGCATTGCCGATTTCACCTACAGCTACGTGTCGCCGCATGCCGAAGAATTACTCGGCTACCCTAGCGCCCATTGGCTGATTCCAGGCTTCTGGCGCAACATCATTCACCCCGCCGACCTGACGCGCACAGAAGCCTATTGCTACCGCGAAACCCGCGCCAACCGCGATCACAGCGTCGATTACCGAGTGATCACCGCCGACGGCCGGTGCCTGTGGGTACGCGACATTGTCAGCCTGATCGAACACGGCCATGAACCGGTGCTGCGCGGTTTGATGATCGATATCAGCGAAGCCAAGCGCACGGAAGAGGCGTTGCAGTTATCCGAGCAAAAGTTTGCCTCGGTGTTCCAGCAGTGCCCCGACATCCTGGTGATCGCACGGATGTCCGATGGCTGCCTGCTGGAGGTCAACAAAGCGTTTGAGGATCAAGTAGGCCTGAAGGCCGAGGACGTGATCGGTAAAACCGCTACTACGCTGAATATCTGGGGTATCCCGGGCATCGGCCTGGAGCTGTTGAAACGGGTGCAGTCCACCAGCATTCGCAACCTGGAAATGCCCTTCCTGCGCAGCAACGGCCAAGCCTTTACCGGGCTGATTTCCGCCGAGCCATTCCAGCTCGACACGACCGAAGCCTTGGTAGTGGTGGTGCGCGACATCACCGAGCTCAAGGAAACCCAGCAACAGTTGCAAACGTCTGAAGAAAAATTCGCCAAGGCCTTCCACGCCTCGCCCGACGGTTTGCTGCTGAGCCGTCAGAGCGACGGTCTGCTGATTGAGGTCAACGAGGGGTTCAGCCGCATTACCGGCTTCCCCGCCGCAACCTCCCTTGACCAGTCGACCTTGGACCTGGGCATCTGGGTCGACCTCAACGAACGCACACACATGCTGGAGCTGCTGCAACGCGACGGGTCTGTCCGCGATTTCATCTGCCATATCCGCCGCAGCGACGGGCAGATTCGGCTCTGCGAGGTGTCCAGCAGCCCGCTGCCCATCGGCAATGACGATTGCATGCTGACCATCGCCCGGGACATCACCGAACGCCAACAGATGCAGGAAAAACTGCAACAGGCCGCCACCGTCTTCGAAAGCACCGCCGAAGGCGTGTTGATCACCGACACCCGACAAAACATCAGCGCCGTTAACCGCGCCTTCAGCGAAATCACCGGCTACAGCGAAGCTGAGGCCCTCGGCCACACCCCGCGCCTGCTCGCCTCCGGCCTGCATGACAGCGCGTTCTATGCCGCGATGTGGCACCAGTTGACCACCTATGGGCATTGGCAAGGCGAGATCGCCAACCGCCGCAAGAACGGCGAGGTCTACCCCAGTTGGCTGACCATCAGCGCCGTGCGCAACCGCGACCAGGCGATCACGCACTTCGTCGCGGTGTTTGCCGACATCTCCAGCCTGAAACACGCCCAAGCGCGCCTCGACTACCAGGCGCATCACGACCCGCTGACCGGCCTGCCCAACCGAACGCTGTTTGAAAACCGGCTACAGGCCGCGCTCGCCAATCAACAGGAGAGCGGCAACCAGGGCGCCGTGCTGTTCCTCGACCTGGACCGCTTCAAACACATCAACGACAGCCTCGGTCACCCGATCGGCGATCTGCTGCTCCAGAACATCGCCGTGCGCCTCAAGGAGCAACTGCGCGACATCGACACCGTCGCCCGCCTGGGCGGCGACGAATTCATCATCCTCCTGCCCGGCCTGCAGCAAGCCAGCGACGCCCAGTACCTGGCCAATAAACTACTGGCCTGCTTCACCCCGCCATTCCAGGCGGGCGAACACGAGTTTTTTATCAGCGCCAGTATCGGCACCAGCCTATACCCGCAGGACGGCATGGACGTCGCCACTCTGGTCAAAAACGCCGACGCCGCGATGTACCGTTCCAAAGCCAAGGGCCGCAACCGTGTCGAAGGCTACACCCGCGACCTGACCGCCCAGGCCAAAGAACGCGTGGCGCTGGAACACGAACTGCGCCGGGCGATCGAGCGCGATGAGCTGAGCCTGTATTACCAGCCCAAATTGAGCCTGAAGACCCAACAACTGATCGGCGCCGAAGCGCTGATCCGCTGGCACCACCCGACCTTCGGCGACGTGTCGCCCGAACACTTCATCGCCCTGGCCGAAGAGAACGGCATGATCCTGCAAATCGGCGATTGGGTCCTGGAACAGGCCTGCCAACAAATGCACGCCTGGCAAACCGCCTTCGAGCGCTTCGGCCCGCTGTCAGTCAACCTCGCCGGCGCACAACTGCGCCAACCCAACCTGCTGTCACGCATCGAACAGTTACTGCGCGATTACCGTCTCGAACCGGGCTGCCTGCAACTGGAGATCACCGAAAACTTCATCATGAGCCAGGCCGAAGAAGCGCTGGACGTGCTGCACCAGCTCAAACACCTTGGCGTACAACTGGCGATCGATGATTTCGGCACGGGTTATTCATCCCTCAGCTACCTCAAGCGCCTGCCGCTGGACTTCCTGAAAATCGACCAATCCTTCATCCGCGGCCTGCCCGACGACCCCCACGACGTGGCGATCGTGCGCGCCATCATTGCCCTGGGCCACAGCATGCAATTCACCATCATTGCCGAAGGCGTGGAGACCCCCGCACAACAAACTTTCCTCGCCGCCGAAGGCTGCGAACAGATGCAAGGCTACATCGTCAGCCTGCCCCTGCCACCGGAGCTTTTTGCCGCGACGTTTCTTCGTATGAAGGTTCAGGATTTTTCGGATAGCACAGTGGAGAAACCATCGCTATAATCCGCGACCTGTTAAGGGCCTATAGCTCAGTTGGTCAGAGCAGAGGACTCATAATCCTTTGGTCCACGGTTCAAGTCCGTGTGGGCCCACCAACTCCAAAGCCGCGCATTGCGCGGCTTTTGTGTCTCTGCCACTGCCGTTTTAGCGAGCGCAACCGTGCACAGGCTCACTTCGCAAACAACTGCCCAATATCCCGGAACGCCTTGAACTCCAACGCGTTACCGCAGGGGTCAAACAAGAACAGCGTCGCCTGCTCCCCCACCTGGCCTTTGAACCGAATATGCGGCTCCAGCACGAATGCGGTCTGCCGCGCCTGCAATCGCGCTGCCAGCGCATGCCAGTCGTCCCAGCTCAATACCACGCCGAAATGCGGCACGGGTACGTCGTGGCCGTCGACTGCGTTAGTGTGAGCCGCGGCCTGGGACGCGGTTTTGGGATGTTCGTGAATCACCAACTGATGGCCGAAGAAGTTGAAGTCGACCCAATGGTCGCTGGAGCGGCCCTCTTGCAGGCCGAACACCTCAGCGTAGAAATGCCGGGCAGCCGCCAGGTCGAATACCGGAATAGCCAGGTGAAAAGGTGCCAGTGTCATCAGGTCAAACCTCTGTGGGTCGTGGAGTGCTCTGAGTTTAGCCTTGCTCCCGGCGATGAAAAGACCACGCAAGCCTGTAACATATGCCCCCTATCCGTCCGCACCGGAGCTGCCCTTGCCTGTCCTCGATGAAATCGACCGCCAACTGATCGCCGCGTTGCAGATCAACGCCCGCGAGAGCGTGGCCATGCTCGCCAGGCAGTTGGGTATTGCGCGCACCACGGTGACGTCGCGCCTGGCACGCCTGGAGAAAACCCAGGTGATTACCGGTTATGGCGTGCGTCTCGGCCAGCGTGTGGTGGATAGCGGTTTGCAGGCGTATGTCGGCATCACCGTGCAGGCGCGTTCGGGCAAGGACGTGCTGCGCAAGCTCAGTGCGATGGCCCAGGTTCAGCAACTGTGCGCGGTGAGCGGCGAGTTCGATTACGTAGCATGGCTGCGCACCGATTCGCCGGAACAGCTCGATCAATTGCTGGATCAAATCGGCAGCGTCGAAGGCGTGGAAAAAACCACCACGTCGATCATCCTCAGTAACAAACTCGATCGCAGACAACCAATCTGACCAGCAATCTCGTCACTTTGACTGAAAACAATTCAATTCGACGACACTTTGCGTCTTATTAACGAACGCTACGCTCCCTAAACTGGCTGCCATCTTTTCCTATACTCAGCGGGCACGTCCCGCGAGCCGCTAGTAAGGTCAGCCATGAGCATTCCGTCCAGCAGCATCAGCAAGACCAATCGCCACCCCGCCGACGGTAAGAAACCGATCACCATCTTCGGCCCGGATTTCCCGTTCGCGTTTGATGACTGGATCGAGCACCCCGCCGGCCTGGGCAGTATTCCGGCGGCCAACCATGGCGCCGAAGTGGCGATCGTCGGCGCCGGGATTGCCGGCCTGGTGGCCGCCTATGAGTTGATGAAGCTGGGCCTCAAGCCCGTGGTGTACGAGGCCTCGAAGATGGGCGGGCGCTTGCGCTCCCAAGCGTTTGAAGGGGCCGAAGGCATCATCGCCGAACTGGGCGGTATGCGTTTCCCGGTGTCGTCCACCGCGTTCTACCACTATGTCGACAAACTTGGCCTGGACACCAAACCCTTCCCCAACCCGCTGACGCCGGCTTCCGGCAGCACGGTCATAGACCTGGAAGGCCAGACCCACTACGCACAAAAACTGTCCGACTTGCCTGCGCTGTTCCAGGAAGTGGCTGACGCCTGGGCCGACGCCCTGGAAGCCGGCTCGCAGTTCGGCGATATCCAGCAAGCCATCCGCGACCGCGACGTACCGCGCCTCAAAGCGCTGTGGAATAAACTCGTGCCGCTGTGGGACGACCGCACCTTCTACGACTTCGTCGCCACCTCCAAGGCCTTCGCCAAGTTGTCGTTCCATCACCGTGAAGTGTTCGGTCAAGTCGGCTTCGGCACCGGCGGCTGGGATTCGGACTTCCCCAACTCCATGCTGGAAATCTTCCGTGTGGTGATGACCAACTGCGACGACCATCAACACCTGGTGGTCGGCGGCGTGGCACAGGTGCCCATGGGTATCTGGCGCCATGTGCCGGAGTGCTGCGCCCACTGGCCAGCGGGCACCAGCCTGAGTTCGTTGCACTGCGGCGCGCCACGGGCCGGGGTCAAGCGCATTGCCCACGCGGCCGGTGGTCGTTTCGCCGTGACCGACAACTACGGCGATACCCGCGAATACGCCGCCGTGCTGACCACCTGCCAAAGCTGGCTGCTGACCACCCAGATCGAATGCGACGAAACCCTGTTCTCGCAAAAAATGTGGATGGCCCTGGATCGCACCCGCTACATGCAATCGTCGAAGACCTTCGTGATGGTCGACCGCCCGTTCTGGAAAGACAAAGACCCAGAAACCGGCCGCGACCTGATGAGCATGACCCTCACCGATCGCCTGACCCGTGGCACTTACCTGTTCGACAACGGCGACGACAAGCCGGGCGTGATCTGCCTGTCGTACTCGTGGATGAGCGATGCGCTGAAAATGCTCCCGCAGCCCATCGATAAACGCGTGAAGCTGGCCCTCGACGCGCTGAACAAGATCTACCCGAAAGTCGACATTAAGGCGCGCATCATCGGCGACCCGATCACTGTGTCCTGGGAAGCCGACCCGCATTTCCTCGGAGCCTTCAAAGGTGCATTGCCCGGCCACTATCGCTACAACCAGCGGATGTACGCGCACTTCATGCAGAAGGACATGCCCGCCGAGCAACGTGGGATTTTTATCGCCGGCGATGACGTATCCTGGACACCTGCCTGGGTCGAAGGCGCGGTGCAAACCTCGTTGAACGCCGTCTGGGGCATCATGACCCACTTCGGCGGCCACACTCACCCAGAGAACCCAGGGCCGGGTGATGTGTTCGATGAAATCGGGCCGATTGCCCTGGCCGATTAAGGAGCCAAGCCATGCGTGTCGCCCTGTACCAATGCCCACCGCTGCCGCTGGATGTGGCCGGTAACCTCAAGCGCCTGCACCGCCTCGTGCACGAGGCGTCCGGCGCCGACGTGCTGGTGCTGCCGGAGATGTTCCTCACTGGTTACAACATCGGCGCCGAAGCTGTGGGCGCATTGGCCGAGGCGCAGGATGGCGAGTCAGCGCGAACGATTGCCGAACTGGCGCGAAGTGCCGGACGAGCGATCCTGTACGGTTACCCGGAGCGGGCCGCAGACGGGCAGATCTATAACGCCGTGCAGTTGATCGACGCCCACGGCCAGCGCCTGTGCAACTACCGCAAGACGCACCTGTTTGGCGACCTCGACCATTCGATGTTCAGTGCCGGGGGCGATGATTTTCCGCTGGTGGAACTCAACGGCTGGAAACTGGGCGTGCTGATCTGTTACGACCTGGAGTTCCCGGAAAACACCCGGCGCCTGGCCCTGGCCGGCGCCAATCTGATCCTGGTGCCCACCGCGAATATGGTGCCGTTCGACTTTGTCGCCGACGTCACCGTGCGGGCGCGGGCCTTTGAGAACCAGTGCTACGTGGCCTACGCCAACTACTGCGGGCACGAAGGCGAGATTCAGTATTGCGGGCAAAGCAGCATCGCCGCACCGGATGGTCAGCGAATCGCCCAGGCCGGCCTGGATGAAGCCTTGATCGTCGGCACGCTGGAACACCAATCGATTCTCGATGCCCGCGCCGCCAATGACTATCTGCAAGACCGTCGCCCCGAACTGTACGGCACGCTGCACAAGCCCTGATCTGGAGGGTTTGCTAGCATAGGCACTTCCCTCGTATCGGAAGTGCCCATGCCTGCGCCGGCCCAGCCTCATCACCTTCACCTGACCCTGGTCAACGGCCTGCGGGTTTCCCTGCGCCATGCCCCGCGTTTAAAGCGCTGCGCCGCTGTTTTACGGGTGGCGGCCGGCAGCCATGACGTGCCTTTGGCGTGGCCCGGCCTGGCGCACTTTCTGGAACACTTATTGTTTCTTGGCACTGAGCGTTTTCCGACCGAAGAAGGGCTGATGGCCTACGTGCAGCGCCACGGTGGCCAGGTCAATGCCAGTACGCGTGAGCGCACCACGGATTTCTTCTTTGAGCTGCCGCAGCCGACCTTCGCCGACGGTCTCGAACGCTTGGCCGATATGCTGACCCATCCGCGCCTGGCGCTGGACGATCAACTGCGCGAGCGCGAAGTGCTGCACGCGGAATTTGTCGCCTGGTCCCAGGATGCCAGCGCGCAACAACAGGTCGCGCTGCTGGAAGGTCTGGCAGCCGATCATCCGCTTCGGGGCTTCCATGCGGGCAATCGCGACAGCTTGCCGGTGGAACGTCAGGCGTTTCAGCAAGCGTTGCGGGATTTCCACCAACACTTCTACCCGTCGGGGCAAATGACGTTGAGCCTGGCCGGCCCGCAACCGCTGGCAGAACTGGAACGCTTGGCGCGGCGCTTCGGTGAGCAACTGAACGCCGGCCCGCGGCACCCGCAGGAGGCCCCTCCGGCCCTGCTGCCCGCTCATACACCGCGTTTTCAACACAGCGCCAACGGCCATCTGCATCATGTCATCAGCGTCAACACCCCCAAGGAAGCCCTGGATTTCCTCTGTCTCTGGCTCAACGCCTCGGCGCCGGGCGGGCTGCGCGCGGAACTGCAAGCGCGCCAACTGGCCAGCGCCCTGCAGGCGTCCGTGCTTTACCACTTCGCCGGGCAAGCGTTACTGGATCTCGACTTTACCCTCGGCGCGCAAAGCGACGCGGCGACGCAGATCGAAGCACTGTTGTACGACTGGCTGAGCTTTTTCGCACACAGCGACTGGACTTCTCTGCGCGAGGAATTCGCCCTGCTCAACGCGCGTCAACAGCAGATCCAAGGCGCCCTCGCATTGGCGAGGCATGACAGCGAAGAGCTGCAAGCGTCCTTGTCGGAGCACCACGTTGCCGCCCTCAAGGCTCTGCTTGATGCCCTGCCGCTGCAAGCCTGCCGACACGCGTGGCAACTGCCGCCCAACAATCCGTTCCTGCGCCCACCCGTAAAGGACGAGCGCGCCGGCCTGATTCGCGGCCAGACCAGTGCCCACCGGGGCCTGCGCACTTTTGCCCAGGACCGTTCCCGGGGGCGGCGAGAGCTGTCAGCGTTGTCGTTCAGCCCGGCGTTGGCCGATGAGCATGATGAAGGCGCGCTCTACCTGCGTTGGCGGCTTGATTGCCCGCTCCCAACGGCACTGGAAAACGCCCTGCAGCCGTTGCGCGAAAATGCCGGCCAGGCAGGTGTCGACTTATCCTTCGACTCGATCGGCAATGACTGGCGGGTGAAAATGGTCGGTCTTCACCAGCCCATGCCGGCGATACTCGATGAGCTCGCACGCAGCCTGAACCCGCCTGAAGATGATCTGCGGCCAGGCCCTGCCGCCACACCGATGATTGCCATTCGGCAATTGCTCAAGGCGTTGCCCGCGTGCTGTGCCGGCGTGCAGCCGCACACCCAAGCACCCTCGATGTCGTGGACACGCGCACGCTGGGAAGGCCTGGGCATTGGGCTGCCCGCCCACTGCGAAGCGGCGCTCAAATCTGCCGCCGCCCGCTTGCCTGGGCAACCGGACACGCTCGAAGGCGAATTCGCCAGCCTCAGCGGCCAGTATCTATGGCATGAGATCAATACCGATGCCCTCGACGCAGCGTTGCTGCTGTTCTGCCCGACGCCGACGCGGTCCCTGGCAGATGAAGCCGCGTGGCGCCTGCTGGCGCACCTGCTCCAAGGGCCGTTCTACCAACGTGTGCGGGTAGAGCTGCAAATCGGCTACGCGGTGTTCAGCGGCGTCCGACAGATCAATGGGCAAACAGGCCTGCTGTTTGGCGTGCAATCCCCCAGTGTTTCCCTTGACGGGATCATGGAGCACCTGAGGACCTTCCTCGCACAATTGCCGGCATTGATCGACGCCAGCGACAACCTCGGCCACCCGGCGCTGGCGCAACAATTCACGGCGCAGGCGCTGCCCATCGCCCAGGCCGCCGAATTGTTGTGGCAGGCGCGCCTGGCCGGCCATCCGTCGGATTATCTCGCGCTGCTTCAACACGCAATCCAAGCCCTAACCCGGGAGGACTTGCAACGCGCCGCCCAACAGTTACGGGACGCTGCAGGCGGCTGGCACTGTATCGCCAACGGCCCGCGCATTGGCGAGGGTTGGCAATCGGCGGGCTGATCATTGCCGCCCCTGCAATAGGCTTTTTCCACCAAGACAGCGCTAACTTGGAAAAAAATGCGTAATATTCCTACGAGCACATCTGAACATCTCCGATTGGAGGTGGACTATATGTATTACTTGGTAGTAAACGCCCCATCCCTTCGTAGGAGTAAGAATATGACTTGGTCCAAACCTGCTTACACTGATCTGCGCATCGGTTTCGAAGTGACTATGTACTTCGCCAGCCGCTGATTGGCTGGGTAATACAACGCCTCGGCCCGTCCGGGGCGTTTTTGTTTTCAGCTTTGCTTGATGGAGCGGCCATGTTTGTCCAGATTCTAGGTTCCGCCGCCGGCGGCGGCTTCCCGCAGTGGAACTGCAACTGCGCGAACTGCGCAGGCTTTCGTGATGGCAGCCTGCGAGCTCAGGCGCGTACCCAGTCATCCATCGCGATTTCCGACGATGGCGTGAACTGGGTGCTGTGCAATGCCTCGCCGGATATCCGCGCACAACTGCAGGGCTTCGCGCCGATGCAACCCGGCCGCGCACTGCGCGATACCGGCATCAGCGCGATCATCCTGATGGACAGCCAGATCGACCACACCACCGGCCTATTGAGCCTGCGTGAAGGTTGCCCGCACCAGGTGTGGTGTACCGACATGGTCCATGAAGACCTCAGCAGTGGTTTCCCGCTGTTCACCATGCTCACCCATTGGAACGGCGGCCTGGCCTGGAACCGCATCGAGCTGGACGCCAGCTTCACCATCCCGGCCTGCCCCAACCTGCGCTTCACCCCGCTGCCGCTGCGCAGTGCCGCACCTCCGTATTCACCGCACCGCTTCGACCCGCACCCCGGCGACAATATCGGCCTGATCGTCGAAGACCTGCGCACCGGCGGCAAACTGTTCTACGCCCCGGGCCTGGGCAAGGTTGACGCGCCGTTGCTGGACATCATGGCTGGCAGCGACTGCCTGCTGGTGGACGGCACCATGTGGGACGATGATGAAATGCAGCGCCGTGGCGTCGGCACCCGCACCGGCCGCGAGATGGGCCACCTGTCGCAGAACGGCCCGGGCGGCATGCTCGAAGTGCTGGAACACCTGCCGAAGCAGCGCAAGGTGCTTATCCACATCAACAACACCAACCCGATCCTCGATGAAGATTCTCCCGAACGGGCCGAGTTGGTGCGGCGCAATGTCGAAGTGGCTTACGATGGCATGAGCATTGAATTGTAGGAGCAGACGACATGACTGACACACCGTTGACGCCCGCCGAGTTCGAGCATGCCCTGCGGGCCAAGGGCGCCTTCTACCATATCCATCACCCGTACCACGTGGCGATGTATGAAGGCCGCGCCACCCGCGAGCAGATCCAGGGCTGGGTCGCGAACCGTTTCTACTATCAGGTGAACATTCCGCTGAAGGATGCCGCGATCCTGGCTAACTGCCCGGACCGCGAAATCCGTCGCGAGTGGATTCAGCGCCTGCTCGACCATGATGGCGCCCCCGGTGAAGACGGCGGCATCGAAGCCTGGCTGCGCCTGGGCCAGGCCGTCGGCCTCGATCCGGACCAACTGCGCTCCCAGGAACTGGTGCTGCCCGGCGTGCGCTTTGCGGTGGACGCCTACGTCAACTTCGCCCGCCGTGCGCGCTGGCAGGAAGCCGCCAGCAGCTCGCTGACCGAACTGTTCGCGCCGCAGATCCACCAATCGCGTCTCGACAGCTGGCCGCAGCATTACCCGTGGATCGACCCCACCGGCTATGAGTATTTCCGCACCCGCCTGGGCCAGGCCCGCCGCGATGTGGAGCATGGTCTGGCGATCACCCTGCAGCACTACACCACCCGTGAAGGCCAGGAGCGCATGCTGGAAATTCTCCAGTTCAAACTGGACATCCTGTGGAGCATGCTCGATGCCATGAGCATGGCCTACGAACTGAATCGCCCGCCGTATCACAGCGTGACCGAGCAGCGGGTCTGGCATAAAGGGATCACCCTATGAGCTTTGATCGCAGCAGAACACCGGCCTGGCGCCCGGGCTATCGCTTCCAGTACGAGCCTGCGCAAAAAGGCCATGTGCTGCTCTACCCGGAAGGCATGATCAAGCTCAACGACAGCGCCGCGTTGATTGGCGGGTTGATCGACGGTGAGCGCGACGTCACGGCGATCATCGCCGCGCTGGATGAACAATTCCCTGGTGTGCCTGAGCTCGGTGACGACATCGAGCAATTCATGGAGGTCGCCCGTGCTGAGCACTGGATCACGCTTGCCTGAACAACCGGCCATCGGTCTGCCGCTGTGGCTGCTCGCCGAGCTGACCTATCGCTGCCCGCTGCAGTGCCCGTATTGCTCCAACCCGCTGGATTTCGCCGAGCAGGGCAAGGAGCTGAGCACTGAGCAATGGATCAAGGTGTTTCGCGAAGCACGCGAGATGGGTGCCGCGCAGTTGGGCTTTTCCGGCGGTGAGCCGCTGGTGCGCCAGGACCTCGCCGAACTGATTGCCGAAGCGCGCAAACTGGGCTTCTACACCAACCTGATCACTTCCGGCATCGGCTTGACCGAGCAGAAGATCAGCGATTTCAAAAAGGCGGGTCTGGACCATATCCAGATCAGCTTCCAGGCCAGCGACGAACAGGTGAACAACCTGCTGGCCGGCTCGAAAAAGGCCTTCGCACAAAAACTCGAAATGGCTCGCGCGGTGAAGGCCCACGGCTACCCGATGGTGCTGAACTTCGTCACTCATCGGCACAATATCGACAAGATCGACCGCATCATCGAGCTGTGCATTGCACTGGAGGCGGACTTTGTCGAACTCGCCACCTGCCAGTTCTACGGCTGGGCGCAGCTCAATCGTGTGGGGTTGTTGCCGACCCAGGAACAACTGGTGCGCGCCGAACGTATCACCAACGAATACCGCGCCAAGCTCGAAGCCGAAGGGCACCCGTGCAAGCTGATTTTCGTCACCCCGGATTACTACGAAGAACGCCCGAAAGCCTGCATGAACGGCTGGGGCAGCATCTTTCTGACAGTCACTCCGGATGGAACCGCCCTGCCCTGCCACGGTGCCCGACAGATGCCGGTGCAATTTCCTAATGTGCGTGACCACAGCATGCAGCACATCTGGTACGACTCGTTCGGTTTCAACCGCTTTCGCGGCTACGACTGGATGCCGGAGCCGTGCCGCTCATGCGATGAAAAGGAGAAGGACTTCGGCGGCTGCCGTTGCCAGGCGTTCATGCTGACCGGCGATGCGAGCAACGCCGACCCGGTGTGCAGCAAATCCGAGCACCACGGCATCATCCTTCAAGCCCGGGAAGACGCCGAACACGCCACCCAGACCATCGAGCAACTGGCCTTTCGCAACGAGCGCAACTCCCGGCTCATCGCAAAAGGCTGAGGGCCTCAGCGCTTGGCGATGATGTACACCGCGTGAATGATGCCTGGGAAGTAACCGCACAAGGTCAGCAGAATATTCAGCCAGAACGCGCCGGCGAAACCCACTTGCAGGAACACACCCAGTGGCGGCAACAGGATGGCGATGATGATGCGAATGATGTCCATGGGGTCAGCTCCTGAAAATCGGCTCGTGTGAGCCGTCTAGCTAATCGACCTTGGACGTTCGTGGGGGTTCAGTGGGATCTGGCACTGCGGCCATCCTTCTCTGAACAAAAAAAAACGCCCCCAGCCAAAACAAACAAGCTGGGGGCGCCGCGTATACCGCGAGACGGTTCAGGAATTAGGGGTCAAACGGCGATGCCCTTGCGGCATTGCACCTGTGCGGTACGCACCCGGGAAAAAGCGTGAGTCAGGCGCAGGAGCATTTCGTCGATGTCGCTTTTGCTCACCGTTAGGGCCGGGGTGAAGCGCAGGCAGTTGGGTTGCGGGGCGTTGAGGATAAGTCCTTCGTCCAGAGCGGCTTTTACCACGGCGTCTGCAGAATCATCCGACAACGTCAGTCCCCACATCAGGCCGTGGCCGCGCAGTTGACCGTGGCTGTAGCGGTAAGACAGGCGGGCAAGACCTTCGCCGAGGTAGCAACCAGACTCTTGTACATGCTCGAAGAAACCGTGCCCCAGCACGGTATCGAGTACCGCCACCCCGGCCGAGGCCATCAGCGCATTGCCATGATGGGTGCCGTCCAGCTCACCGACTTCGAAGCAACAGGCTTTGCCGCGCGCCAGCAGTGCCGCCAGCGGCACACCACCGCCCAGGCCTTTGCCGAGCGTAATGATGTCGGCGCGCACACCGTAGTGCTCTTCGGCAAGCAAGGTGCCGCAACGGCCGATACCGGTTTGCACTTCATCGAGGATCAGCAAAATACCCAGCTCGCGGCACAGTCGCTCGACACCCTTGAGGTAATGCTCGGTCGCGAGGATAACGCCGGCTTCGCTCTGGATCGGCTCGAGCATGATGGCAACGGTTTGCGCGTCAACGGCCGCGTGCAGCGCCGCCAGATCGTTGAGCGGGACGTGGCTGAAGCCCGGCAGCTGCGGTTCAAAGCGGTTTTCGCGGCTGCTCGCCGAAGCCGACATCGCCGCGAAGCTGCGCCCATGGCAACCGTTGCTTGCGCTGATGATGCGATAAGCGCCACCGCGATACAGCTGGCCCCACTTGCGCGCCAGTTTGATCGCCGCTTCGCAGGCTTCCGCGCCGCTGTTGAGCAAATACGCCTGATCGCTGCCGGTGCGGTGGCACAGGCGGTCGACGAGGTTGAGTTGGGGGCGGTTATGCAAGCCGTGACCGGGATTGATCAGCGCATGGGCCTGATCGGCCAAGGCCCTGATCAATACCTGCGGGCTGTGGCCGAGGCTGTTGGCCGCGCAACCCTGGCTGAAGTCCAGATAGGCGCGATCATCGCTGTCCCACAACCAGGAACCCTGGCCGCGCACGAAGACATGCGGGGGGCGCGCTACGGTAGGCATCAAGCATTCACTGGGAAAATCTTCGCCACAAGCATCCAGGATCAAGTCATCCAGACTGGCCGCCGAGCGGCGCAAATTGAACAGGTTCACACTTTTTCTCCCATGGCAAGCATGCCGTGGTCGGTGTACCCCGTAAAACCTGCCTGGAGGTTTTTTGTCTTGCCTATGCAAATACCATCAACATAAACGCTAATCATCGCCCGATCTGGCCCTGTAAGCCTTGTGGATAGGCGCTAGACTAGGCGTCTCGGGGGCCATCGGCCATTTCGATTTTCCAGCTTTTTCGATAAGAATTACTTATGGATTTTAAGCAACTGCGTTATTTCGTCGCGGTGTATGAGGAAGGCCACGTAGGCCGTGCCGCTGAGCGTCTGTCGATCTCCCAACCGGCCCTGTCACAGCAGATCCGCCAGCTCGAACAAAACCTCGATGTGAGCCTCTTCGAACGCAGCAGCAAGCGCCTGCTGCCGACCCTCGCAGCCCATACGTTATACAACCACGCCTTGCCGTTGATCGATGGCATGCAGCAAGCCGTGGAGGCATTGCGCAACTTCAAGGGCCAGGCATTGCGCACCTTGGCCATCGGCGTGCTGCAAACCGTACACACCAGCCTGGTCCCGCAAATGCTGGAGCGCGTGCGCAAGGCCCAGCCGCACCTAGTGGTGCAAATCTACGAACTGACCGGGATTGAAATTGAACGGCGCCTGCTCAACGGCTCGCTGGACATCGGCATCAGTTACCTGCCACCCCGCCAGCCGGGGTTGCACGGCGTGCTGCTGTATGAAGATGAGCTGAAGGTGGTCATCCCGGAGGATCACCCCCTGCGTGAATTCAAGAAAGTCTCCCTGACACAGGCGGCCGAGTTGCCGATGTTACTGCTGGGGGAGGAGTTTCAGATCAGGCAGATCTGGCAGAGCCAGTTGTCCAACCTCGGGCGGCGCCCGCAGGTACAGGCGGAGTTGAATACCATGGTGGGGATTCTCGACAGCCTGCCTCATACCAAATTGGCCACGGTGCTACCGGGACGCTCCCAGGACGAACACAACAGCAAGGCGCTGCTGTGGAAACCCTTGAGTGAACCCAGGGTGCCGCTGAAAGTGGGGTTGGTCTGCCGCGATGTGCAGCGCCAGCAAGCGACGTTGGCGTTGCTGCGCACCTTGCTGGAGGACGTGATGAATGCCCCGCAGGTGCCGGCCTGACTTTTTCGCGGGCAAAAGAAAACCCCGCCGAGGCGGGGTTTTGCAGACTGTTTCCCTGACATCCCTTTCACTCCGCCATCCTGGCAGAATCCTACGTGTCCGTGTTGTTGCTTTGCGCTTCCTGCGCGACGTCCATGTGAAGTAGATTATCCGTGGATCCAATTTGGCGATAGAGGACGATTAGCAGCACGTCATGTAAGAGAATGCTTACAAAGCCTCTACACCCTTAGAACAGGGACTCATCCAGCAAAAACAGCGATTCGCTACCGGCTTTTACAGACGCACTCAACGAGTGAATACGCGGCAGCAGACGGGCAAAGTAGAAGCGCGCAGTGCCCAGTTTGCTGGCGTAGAAGTCTTCCTCGGCCTCTTTACCCAGCGCCGCCTTGGCCATCATTGCCCACATATAGGCGTAGGCCATGTATCCGAATGCATGCAAATACTCCACCGAGGCCGCACCGATTTCATTCGGGTTGCTCTTGGCGCGATCCAGCACCCAGGCCGTCAATTCATCCAGGCTATCCACTGCGGCGTTGAGCGGCGTGGTGAACTCGGCCAGCTCCGCGCCTGCAGTGGCGGTGAACTGGCGGATCTCATCAGCGAACAAGGTGTAGAACGCACCGCCACTGCCGACGATCTTGCGTCCCATCAGGTCCAGGGCCTGAATGCCGTTGGTGCCTTCGTAGATCTGGGTGATGCGCACATCACGCACCAATTGCTCCTGGCCCCACTCGCGGATGTAACCGTGGCCGCCAAAGACTTGTTGGCCGAGCACCGTGGTTTCCAGGCCCAGATCGCTCAGGAATGCCTTGGCCACCGGGGTCAGCAAGGCTACCAGGCTATCCGCGCGCTCGCGGGCGGCGGTATCTTCGCTGAACTTGGCGATATCCAGCTGCATCGCCACATATGTGGAGAATGCACGGCCGCCTTCGTTCGACGCCTTCATGGTCAGCAGCATGCGACGCACGTCGGGGTGGACGATGATCGGGTCGGCGATTTTATCCTTGGCCTGCGCGCCGGTCGGCGCACGGCTCTGCAGGCGGTCGCGCGCGTATTCAATCGCGTTCTGGTAGGACCGCTCACCGGACGCCAGGCCTTGGATACCCACGCCCAGGCGCTCGTAGTTCATCATGGTGAACATCGCCGCCAGACCACGGTTCGGCTCACCCACCAGGTAACCCACGGCTTGGTCAAAGTTCATCACGCAGGTCGCCGAGGCCTGAATCCCCATCTTGTGTTCGATGGAGCCACAGCTCACCGGGTTACGCGCGCCCAGGCTGCCGTCGGCATTGACCATGAACTTCGGCACCAGGAACAACGAGATGCCCTTGGGACCGGCCGGGGCATCCGGCAGTTTGGCCAGCACCAGGTGGATGATGTTCTCGGTGAGGTCGTGTTCACCGCCGGTGATGAAGATCTTGGTGCCGCTGATGGTGTAGGAACCGTCAGCCTGCGGCTCGGCCTTGGTGCGGATAATCCCCAGATCAGTACCGGCATGGGCCTCGGTCAGGCACATGGAGCCGGCCCACTTGCCGGAGTACATATTCGGCAAGTAGGTTGCCTTGAGTACTTCACTCGCGTGGGTGTTGATCGATACACAAGCGCCGGAGGTCAGCATCGGGTACAGGCCGAAGGCCAGGCTCGACGAGTTGATCATCTCTTCAACCTGCGCCGAGACCGCCTTGGGCATGCCCATGCCGCCAAAGGCCGGATCACCGCCCACGCCCACCCAACCGCCTTCGGCGTAGGTGGTGTAGGCCTGTGGAAAACCGTCCGGGGTGCTGACAACGGTGTCTGCCCAGCGGCAGCCCTGTTCATCGCCGCTGCGGCTGAGCGGGGCGATGGATTTGGCGGTGACTTTGCCGGCTTCTTCGAGGATTGCCTCAACGGTTTCGACGTCGACCGTGTCTGCCAATGCCGGCAATTGGGCCCAAAGTGTGGCGACCTCAAACACTTCGTTGAGGACGAAGCGCATATCACGCAGCGGCGCTTTGTAATCAGCCATGGCAAACCTCGTGAGAACGTAAAAAGTGATTCGATAGGGTCGGTTTTACAGGCGCCGAGTGTACCCGAACAACTTTTCAGACACATAGGGTCCACTTGTGACCGATTGGTATTTTTAGGTCATCACAAGCCAAATGCCTCCGCGGGCAGACTCATCAGGCACTCGCTGCCCGCCTCCACGGCGGCCCGATGGGTGGCGGTGCGTGGCAATAAGCGCTTGAAGTAAAAGTCGCAGGTGGCCAGCTTGGCCTTGGCAAACTCGGCATCATCATGCGTCTGCGCCGCGATCGCCATGCGCAGCCACAGATAGGCGAGGATGATGTAGCCGCTGTACATCAAGTAGTCCACCGCAGCAGCGCCCACTTCGTCAGGGTTTTTCATCGCGGCCAGCCCGACCTTGGTTGTCAGCTCACCCCATTGCTGGTTCAGTTGATCGAGTTGCGCCACATACGCCGTGAGCTGCGCATGCTCGGCATTCGCCTCGCAGAACTTATGCACAATCCGCGTAAAACCGCGCAGCAGCTTGCCCTGGCTGCCCAGCACCTTGCGCCCCAGCAAGTCGAGCGCCTGAATGCCGTTGGTGCCTTCGTAGATCGGCGCAATCCGGCAATCGCGCACCAACTGCTCCATGCCCCACTCGCGAATAAAACCATGGCCGCCGAACACCTGCATGCCGTGGTTGGTCACCTCCAGCCCGGTGTCGGTCATAAAGGCTTTGCAGATCGGCGTAAGGAACGCCAGCAGGTCTTCGGCTTCCTGGCGCTGGCCGGCGTCGCGGCTCAAGTGCGCGGTGTCGAGCAGTTGCGCGGTGAAATAGGTCAGCGCCCGGTTGCCTTCGTTGAACGCCTTCATGGTCAGCAGCATGCGCCGCACGTCGGGGTGGACGATGATCGGGTCGGCAGCTTTTTCCGGGGCCTTGGCGCCGGTCAGCGCGCGCATTTGCAAGCGGTCGTTGGCGTATTTGACCGCGCCCTGAAAGCTCGCTTCGCCATTGCACAGCCCTTGCATCCCGGTGCCGAGGCGCGCGTGGTTCATCATGGTGAACATGCAGTTGAGGCCTTTGTTCGCCTCGCCGATCAAAAAGCCCTTGGCAGCGTCGAAGTTCAGCACGCAGGTGGCCGAGGCCTTGATCCCCATCTTGTGCTCGATGGAGCCGCAATGTACCGCGTTGCGCTCGCCCGAATCCGCATGGAACTTGGGCACGATAAACAGCGAGATGCCTTTGGTGCCGGCCGGGGCATCCGGCAGCTTGGCCAGCACCAGGTGGATGATGTTGGCGCTCAGGTCGTGCTCACCGGCGGAGATGAATATCTTGCTGCCGCTGACCGCATAGCTGCCATCCGCCTGGGGCACGGCGCGGGTCTTGATCAGGCCCAGGTCGGTGCCGCAATGGGCTTCGGTCAGGCACATGGTGCCGGTCCATTCGCCGGCGGTGAGTTTGCTCAGGTAGGTGGCTTTCTGTTCGTCGGTGCCGTGGGCGTGGATCGCCGACATCGCGCCGTGCGTCAGCCCTGGGTACATGCCCCAGGACGTGTTGCTGGAGCCGATCATCTCGCTGAGCACCAGCCCGAGAGATTGCGGCAAGCCTTGGCCACCGTAGGCCGGGTCGGCCGCCACGCCGTGCCAGCCACCTTGCACATACTGGGCGAACGCTTCCTTGAAGCCCTTGGGCGTGGTCACCACACCTTTGTCGAAATGGCAGCCTTCTTCATCGCCGCTGCGGTTGAGTGGCGCGAGTACGTTCTCGCAAAATTTCGCACCTTCTTCGAGGATCGCGCTGACCATGTCCGGGCTGGCGTCTGTCGCGCCGAGGGCGGCGTAGTGAGCGTGGAAATCAAACACGTTGTCGATCAGAAAGCGCATGTCGCGCAGGGGAGCTTTGTACTCAGGCATGGCAATGTCTCCGGCAGCAGATGGTTTCAACCTACTGCCGGCCGCCGCCGCGAACAATTACTGTAGAGCCGCTGAATACAGCGCTATCACTCAACCGGCAGCACTCTGCGTGCGCACCGCGCCACGGCGGGTTTGCCCGGCCGCGACCACGCAGTTACGCCCGGCGCCCTTGGCGGCATACAGCGCCTGGTCGGCGGATTTGAGCACCTCTTCGGACGTGCGGTGCTCGGCCTGGCGCTCGGCCACGCCGATGCTGACGGTCACCGACACACTCGACGCACCGCTGCCCGCGCGCCGCTGGCGGCCTTGCAGGTCATCCTGCGGGCGGTCCGGGTTGCGCAGCTTGATGTCGTAGTTGGCGATGATCTCGCGGAGTTCTTCCAAGTGCGGCATGCACTCATCCAGGGTCTTGCCGGCAAACACCACGGCGAACTCTTCACCGCCATAACGGTAGGCGCGTCCGCCGCCATTGACCTTCGACAGCTTGCTGGCCACCAGGCGCAGCACTTGGTCCCCTACGTCGTGACCATGGGTGTCGTTAAAGCGTTTGAAGTGGTCGACGTCGCTCATCGCGAGCACATAGTTGCGTCCCAGCCGCTGCATGCGCTCGTTGAGCGCGCGCCGCCCAGGCAGGCCGGTCAGCTCGTCGCGAAACGCCATTTGATACGCCTCGTGAGCCACCGCGGCCGCAATCGTCAGCATCACCTGGCTGCACATGATGTTCAGGGTGAACGGCAGGATAAACGTCTGCGGCAACATCCAGAACAGCCCGATCAACCCCACCATCTGCGCCGCGTGCAACGGACGCGGTTGGTACCAGTACTGCGCCGCCAAGGTCAGAAAACCGATCAGGAACATCGGGTATGACAGCTGGATCAGGCTCATCCAGGTGCCATGCAGCGCCGGCCAGCGGATTTCCGCCAGCCAGTTCAGCAGCGCCTGGGGATAACTTTGCTCCAGGGCCAACGCCACGCTGCCGATCGCCAGCAGCACCGCACAGCGCGCGACAAAATCACGGAACAAGTGGGTTTTTTCCTGCCACAGCGCATAGATGCTGAACAGCAGCGGCAGCAACAGGCAACACAAGTGGAACACCACGGCGGCGTCTTCGCGCACGCGGCCGTTGTCGCGGTAGAAGTCGGTCTGGGTATCGAGCAGGAAGTAGGCGATATACACCGTGATCATCAGGAACAGTTCGCGCTGGCGACGATAGACCGCGCAATACGAACCGCCGAGCAACAGCACCAGGGTCGGCAACACGTTGAACAGCGAGGTAAAGAAGACGTTGAGATCTTTGACATACGCAGCCGAGAGCCCGGCCAGTAACAGCAGCAGTGAAGGTAGGAAATGACTGAAACGTAAAGCGGACGCGCGTGACAAGGGTAAAACTCCGACCCGCCAGGAATGATGGCACTGTGCCACAGTTCAGACAGTTAAACATACCCTGCCAGGCTTGTATCACATTGCCATCACTGTAACGGCAGACCATCGCAATCCCTGAGCGCTGCGCTGTGTTTTTTATCGCGCAAAAAAAACCGCCGCCCCGAGAAGGAGCGACGGTTTTTCAAGTGGGCTCGGTGAGGCTTAGTAAGCCAGGCCGAAGTCCTCTTCTTTCATGTCCATCAGGTTGTTGGCGCCCGACAGCATGGTGACCACGTGAGTACGGGTACGCGGCAGGATGCGCTGGAAGTAGAAGCGCGCGGTCTGCAGCTTGGCGGTGTAGAACGCCGCTTCGCTGGTGCCGGCTGCCAGTTTCTCGGCCGCCAGGCGCGCCATGTCGGCCCAGAAGTAAGCCAGGCAGGCATAACCGGAGTACATCAGGTAGTCCACCGAAGCGGCACCGACTTCTTCACGGTCTTTCATCGCCGCCATGCCGACCTTCATGG
The DNA here is from genome assembly GCF_049897085.1 of Pseudomonas sp. PSPC3-2. Classification (NCBI taxonomy): domain Bacteria; kingdom Pseudomonadati; phylum Pseudomonadota; class Gammaproteobacteria; order Pseudomonadales; family Pseudomonadaceae; genus Pseudomonas; species Pseudomonas sp. PSPC3-2. The sequence goes on along the minus strand of NZ_JAFCVO010000018.1, from coordinate 48,612 downwards.
TCAACTCGCCCCACTCTTTGTTCAGCGCAGCCAGCGGCGTCACGAACTCTTGGACCGCTTCGTTGCCTTCGTTGGCCTGGCAGAACTTGTGCACGATCTTGGTGAAGCCCTTGAGCGCTTCGCCTTGGGTCATCAGCACTTTACGGCCGAGCAGGTCCAGCGCCTGGATGCCGGTGGTGCCTTCGTACAGCATCGAAATGCGGCTGTCGCGCACGTTCTGCTCCATGCCCCACTCGGCGATGAAGCCGTGACCGCCGTAGATCTGCACGCCGTGGTTGGCGGATTCAAAACCGACTTCGGTCATGAACGCCTTGGCGATCGGGGTCATGAATGCCAGCAGGCCATCGGCCTGTTTCTTGGCTTCGTCGTCGGTGCCGTACTTGACGATGTCCACTTGCTTGGCGGTGAAGTACACCATCGCACGGTTACCTTCAGCGAAGGCTTTCATGGTCAGCAGCATGCGGCGCACGTCGGGGTGGACGATGATCGGGTCGGCGGCCTTGTCCGGCGCTTTCGGGCCAGTCAGGGAACGCATTTGCAGGCGGTCACGCGCATATTTCAGGCCGCCCTGGAAGCCGATTTCAGCGTGGGCCAGGCCTTGCAGCGCGGTGCCCAGGCGAGCGGTGTTCATAAAGGTGAACATGCAGTTCAGGCCTTTGTTCGCCGGGCCGATCAGAAAACCGGTGGCCGCGTCGAAGTTCATCACGCAGGTGGCGTTACCGTGGATGCCCATCTTGTGTTCCAGGGAACCACAGGTCACCGCGTTGCGCGCACCGATCGAGCCATCGGCGTTCGGCAGGAATTTAGGCACGATAAACAGCGAGATACCTTTGGTGCCGGCCGGTGCGTCCGGCAGGCGGGCCAATACGATGTGGACGATGTTATCGGCCATGTCGTGTTCGCCGGCCGAGATGAAGATCTTGGTGCCGGAGACTTTATAGGTACCGTCGGCCTGAGGTTCGGCCTTGGTGCGCAGCATGCCCAGGTCGGTGCCGCAGTGTGGCTCGGTCAGGCACATGGTGCCGGTCCATTCGCCCGACACCAGTTTGGTCAGGTAGGCCTCTTGCTGCTCGGGGGTGCCGTGCTCGGAGATGGTGTTCATCGCACCATGGGACAGGCCTGGGTACATACCCCACGACCAGTTGGCTTCGCCGACCATTTCGCTGACTGCCAGGCCCAGGGATTCCGGCAGGCCTTGGCCACCGTGCTCCACGTCGTGGGCCAGGCTCGGCCAGCCACCTTCGACGAACTGCTTGTAGGCTTCTTTGAAACCAGTAGGGGTCTTAACGCCTGACTCGCTCCAGGTACACCCTTCGATGTCACCCACACGGTTCAACGGTGCCAGTACTTGCTCACAGAACTTGGCGCCTTCTTCGAGAATGGCGTCAACCATGTCCGGAGTAGCGTCCTGGCAAGCCGGCAGGCTCTGATAGTGCGCTTCATAGCCGAGCAGTTCGTCACGAACGAAGCGAATATCACGCAAGGGGGCCTTGTAGTCAGGCATAGCGATAAACCTCTGCTGATGTATCTGGGATGAACAACCGCGTGGGATTTGTTGTTGCGGTCAAACAGGTGTTTGAAACATACGTTTACGACCTGGGGATGTCAAGCGTCGTCCCGCTGCCGTTTGTCATGACGCGGCTCAACAGCGCGCACGACAATGCCTGCGGCGAGGCGCCACAAGGGTTATCAGAAAAAACAGACGATGTAGGCGCTAGCGGTGTACCGGGTACACCGCATTGCCATAGGGAGGTCAGGCGAAGGTGTCGATCAACGTGCCGAGCATTTGATCGGAAGCCTTGGCGACTTTCGCACCCAGCTCCACTTGAAACTTGCCTTGGGCCATTTCGACCATATTGCTCGCCGAGTTGGTCGGCTGGGCGCGGTCATTGGCCTGCAGAAGGTCGCTCTGGGCGGCCGACGGCTGGGTAGTGGCGGCGCTGGCAATCCTGCCGGCTGCCTGGTCGACACGGCTCTGCCCGGCTTGAATCGTACTCAAGCCTGAATAAAACGCGCTGCTGCCAGAGATTTCCATGGCGTGGACCTGCTGAGAGAATCGTGAAGTTGAATTGAAGCAGACATTCTGGCAAAAGGCCCGTCAAAAACACTAATGGCACAATGCCTTGCCGATAGCCAAAATCAGTCAAGCAGGTCCAGTTGCAGGTACTCGGCCACCGCGTCGCTGCCGGCGTGCTTGAGTTTGGGCACCCGGCCCAGGCACGGCGCGGGCAAGCGTTCGGCCAGGGTGGCGAGGTTTTCTTCCAGACGAGAGGTCTTCGGGTCGATGATATTCGCCACCCAACCGGCCAGCGACAGGCCGTCGCGGGCGATGGCTTCGGCCGTGAGCAGCGCATGGCTGATGCAACCCAGGCGCACACCCACCACCAGGATCACCGGCAATTGCAGCGCCATGGCCAGGTCGGACAGGTTGTCCTGATCGGCCAACGGCACACGCCAGCCGCCCGCGCCTTCGATCAGGGTGAAATCGGCTTTTCGGTCGAGTATCTGCTGCATGGGTTTGAGCAGCGATTGCACCGTCAGCGCAACGCCCGCCTCGCGCGCAGCCAGGTGCGGCGCGATGGCCGGTTCGAACGCCACCGGGTTGACCTCGGCGTAGCTCAACGGCAACGAACACTCGGCCAGCAGCGCCAGCGCATCGGCGTTGCGCAAGCCTTTGGCGGTAACCTGGCAACCGGAAGCCACTGGCTTGCCGGCGGCGGTGCTTTTGCCGGCCAGGCGCGCGGCATGCAGCAGGCCGGCGGCGATGGTGGTCTTGCCGACATCCGTATCGGTGCCGGTGATGAAATAAGCGGCGCTCATAGCGGTTTCTCCAGCACGGCGTACACCACTTGGTAGGTGGCCGGCAGGCCCTGGGCCTGGCGGAACTGCTCGTAGGCGTCGATCAGTGCAACCATCCGCGCGCGGCCGGTCAACCCGCCCGGCCGCCCCGGGTTGAGATTGTGCGCACCGAGCGCTTTCAACTCATGGGTCAGGCTGCGCACATCCGGGTAATGCAACACATGGGCACGCCGCTCCAGGCTCAGTACCTGGAAGCCGCTGGCCGCGCATAGCTGTTGATAGGCCTCGAAGGTGCGGAAGCGGTTGACGTGGACCAGCCCGTCCGCCGCCCGCCAGCTTTCGCGCAACTCGTCCAATGTACCCACGCACAAGCTGGCGAAGGCCAGCATGCCGCCCGGTTGCAGCACGCGATAGGCCTCGCTGAGCACTGCCGCGAAATCCGCGCACCATTGCACCGCCAGGCTGGAGAAGATCAGCCCGCAACTGGCCGCCTGCAACGGCAGGCGCTCGGCATCACCGGCGATGAAATGCTGCGCGCCGCCCAACGGCCGCGCATGGTTGAGCATGCCTTGGGCAATATCCAGCGCCACACCTTGGCCGGCAGGCAGCCGATCGCCCAACACGCGGCTGAAATAGCCGGTGCCGCAGCCCATGTCCAACCAGCGTTGCGCGCAGCAGGCCGCCGGCAGACGGGCCAGCAGTTCATGCCCCACCGCCCGCTGCAACTCGGCCACGCTGTCGTAACTGGCGGCGGCACGGGAAAAGGATGCCGCCACCTGGCGCTTGTCCGGCAACGCACCCGGCAGGTAGGCATGGGCTAAATCAGTCATCAACGCACTCGTGCAAAAAAGCCTGGATGGCCCCCGCTACACCGTGGGGGTCCTCCAGGGGAAAAGCGTGACCGGCCTGTTCAATCAGGCCGATTTCGACATCGGGAAGCAGGCTCAGCAGATCGCTGGCGGCTTCGGCGGGCACCAACTCATCCAGGCCCGCGAACAGATGCAATTGCGGGCCGCGATAGCCCATCAAGGCCTCGCGGGTGTCCAGTTGAGCCAGCAGCTCAAGGCCGTTCATCAACACGTTCGACGGCGTATTCGGCGCCCCACTGACCAGCAAACGCGCCAGCCCGCGCGGGTCTGCGGCGCCTTTGGCACACAACAGGCCGAAACGCTTGAGGGTGACCTGGGAGTCGGCATGGCAACCGGCGAGGAACGCATCGAAGGTTTCGCCAGGCATCGCGTTCGGCCAGCCATCATGGGCGACGAAACACGGATTGCTCGCCAGGGTCAGCAACCCGCAACAACGCTCGCCGCGTCGCGCAGCCAGCTCCGAAGCGAGCATGCCGCCCAAAGACCAGCCACCGAGCCAGGCGTTGTCCGGCAAGGTCGCGTCGAGTTCGTCGAGCCATTCGCCCAGGTCGCTGGAGCCCAACGCCGGCAACGGCTCGATCTGTACGCGCAGGTGTTCGTTCAGGCCGTGCAGTGCGGCGGCCAAGGGTTCCAGCGGCGAAACGCCGAGGCCCCAGCCGGGCAGCAATATCAGTCGATCACGCATGGTCGGGCTCCGTGGCACCTGACAAGCGGAAACACTCTTCCAATGCGTTTAACAATAGTTGCACCTGCGCCGCACTGTGGGCCGCCGTCAGCGTCACGCGCAAACGGGCGCTGCCGGCGGGCACGGTGGGCGGGCGGATCGCCGTGACCATCAGGCCGCGCTCGCGCAACATCCGCGACAACGCCATGGCCTTGGCACTCTCGCCGATGAGGATCGGCTGAATCGGCGTAAAGCTGTCCATCAGCGTCAGGCCGATCTGCTCGGCGCCCTGGCGGAACTGGCGGATCAGGCTGTTGAGGTGCTCGCGTCGCCAATGCTCGGTACGCAGCAGCTCCAGGCTTTTCAGGGTGGCGCAGGCCAGGGCCGGGGGTTGGCTGGTGGTATAGATGTAGGGCCGGGCGAATTGGATCAGGCTTTCGATCAACTCTTCACTGCCCGCGACAAAGGCGCCGGCAGTGCCGAACGCTTTGCCCAGGGTGCCGACCAGTACCGGCACGTCTTCCTGGCTCAAGCCGAAATGCTCGACGATGCCGCCGCCGTTCGCGCCCAGCGGGCCGAAGCCATGGGCGTCGTCCACCATCAACCAGGCGCCTTTGGCCCGCGTTTCACGGGCCAGCGCCGGCAAGTCGGCCAGGTTGCCGTCCATGCTGAACACGCCATCGGTGACCACCAGGGTATTGCCGGTGGCTTTCTCCAGGCGCTTGGCCAGGCTGGCGGCGTCGTTGTGCAGGTAGCGATTGAAGCGCGCCCCGGACAACAGGCCAGCATCCAGCAATGAGGCATGGTTGAGACGGTCTTCCAGCACCGTATCGCCCTGCCCCACCAGCGCTGTGACCGCGCCGAGGTTGGCCATGTAGCCGGTGGTAAACAGCAACGCGCGCGGGCGCCCGGTAAGGTCGGCCAGGGCTTCTTCCAGTTCATGGTGCGGCGTGGCATGCCCGACCACCAAGTGCGAAGCGCCACCGCCCACGCCCCAACGGGACGCACCGGCACGCCAGGCCTCGATCACCTGCGGGTGATTGGCCAGGCCCAGGTAATCGTTATTGCAGAACGCCAGTAACGGTTGACCGTCCACCACCACTTCCGGGCCTTGCGGGCTGTCCAGCAGTGGGCGGTGGCGGTAAAGGTGTTCGGCACGACGGGCAGCGAGACGCGCGGCGAGATCGAAAGACATGCAGGCCTCGGATTGGCAGGTTCAACTCGGTCAGAAAATGTGCGAGGGAGCTTGCTCCCGATGGCGGCGTATCAGTATGAAATGCATTAACTGACCCACCGCTATCGGGAGCAAGCTCCCTCCCACATTTGGATCGCATTTGGATCAGACGGCGGCGTTGTAGAACTGCTCGCTGCTTTTCTGCTCCACCAACGCTTGCTCGATCGCCGCCTGGTGCACTTCATCGGCGTGCTCTTGACGCGCTTCCGGCAGGATGCCCAGGCGCGAGAACAGTTGCATGTCCTTGTCGGCCTGCGGGTTGGCGGTGGTCAGCAGTTTGTCGCCGTAGAAGATCGAGTTGGCGCCAGCGAAGAATGCCAGGGCCTGCATCTGTTCGTTCATCGCCTCACGGCCGGCCGACAGGCGCACATGCGATTGCGGCATCAGGATGCGCGCCACCGCCAGCATGCGGATGAAGTCGAACGGGTCGATGTCCTCGGCGTTTTCCAGCGGCGTCCCGGCCACCTTCACCAGCATGTTGATCGGCACCGACTCCGGATGCTCCGGCAGGTTGGCCAGTTGGATCAGCAGGTTGGCGCGGTCGTCGAGGGACTCGCCCATGCCGAGAATGCCGCCGGAGCAGATCTTCATCCCCGAATCACGCACGTAGGCCAGGGTTTGCAGACGCTCGGCATAGGTGCGGGTAGTGATGATCGAACCGTAGAATTCCGGCGACGTATCGAGGTTGTGGTTGTAGTAGTCGAGGCCGGCCTGGGCCAGGGCTTCGGTCTGGTCCTGGTCGAGACGGCCGAGGGTCATGCAGGTTTCCAGGCCCATGGCCTTCACGCCTTCGACCATCTGCAGCACATAGGGCATGTCTTTGGCCGACGGATGTTTCCACGCCGCGCCCATGCAGAAGCGGGTCGAACCGATGGCCTTGGCGCGGGCTGCCTCTTCGAGGACCTTCTGCACTTCCATCAGCTTTTCTTTTTCCAGGCCGGTGTTGTAGTGGCCCGACTGCGGACAATATTTGCAATCTTCCGGGCAGGCGCCGGTTTTGATCGACAGCAGGGTCGACACCTGCACACGGTTGGCATCGAAATGCGCGCGGTGCACGGTCTGCGCCTGGAACAACAGGTCATTGAACGGTTGCACGAACAGTGCTTTGACTTCAGCTAGGGACCAATCGTGACGCAGGGTGGCAGTGGTGCGGGCGCTCATGGGCGATTCCTTGATTATGCTTTGGCAAGCGCTGCGGGAAGGGCAATACCCACAGACACGACACGGATGCTCGGCATATTTAAGGAAGATTCATGCACTGTCAACCTGGACACAAACACCAAGTTTACATATGGTCAAAAAACACACAGCACTGTTTAATCTGCGACGAAGCGACTGAGTCAGCCGATTGTGTGTGCAACGTCTGCGAAACCGAGCTGCCCTGGCTGATGGAGCAGTGCGAGGTCTGCGCCCTGCCCTTGCCGATGGACGGCCTGATCTGCGGCCAGTGCCAGAAACACCCACCGGCCTTTAAACAGGTCATCGCCGCCTGGACCTACAGCTTCCCCATCGACACGCTGATCAGCCGGTTCAAGCATCAGGCACGCTGGCCCCTCGGGCATCTGCTGGGCCGTTTGCTGGGACGCCACCTGCAACACCGCTTCGACAACACCGAACTGCCGCGCCCCGACTGCCTGTTGCCCGTGCCCATGGCGCGCAAACGCCTGCGCGAGCGCGGCTATAACCAGGCGCTGATGCTGGCGCGCTGGCTCAGCGCGGAGCTGCACATTGCCTACGATGAACACCTGTTGTTACGCCCGCATGAAACCGTCGCGCAACAGGCGCTCGACGCCAAGACCCGCCAACGCAACCTGCGCGGCGCCTTCGCCCTGGCGCGCGACATACCGGTACACGACCGCCACTTTGCGCTGGTCGACGACGTGCTCACCACCGGCGCGACCGCCCACAGCCTGGCACGCCTGTTGATGGACGCCGGGGCGCGACAGGTTGACGTGTACTGCCTGGCCCGCACGCCCAAACCGGGCGCCTGACTTGACTCCGCCCGGCCTTGCCCGCAACGTTCCGCCCATCCCATCGAAGCGTAGTCCCATGTCTCTGCCGACCTCCCTCAGCCAACACATCATCCGCCGCCCCCAGCGCATCGCCTTGCTGGCGCATATCGCCGAGCAGGGTTCGATCACCCGCGCGGCGAAGAGCGCCGGCTTGAGCTACAAGGCTGCCTGGGACGCCATCGACGAACTGAACAACCTCGCGCAAAACCCGCTGGTGGAACGCAGCGTTGGCGGCAAGGGCGGCGGCGGCGCCAAGCTGACGGCCGAAGGTGAGCGCGTGCTGCGCCTCTATCAGCGCCTGCAAGTGTTACAGGCCGAAGTGCTCGGCTCGGACGAAGCCGCCAGCGACTTCAACCTGCTGGGCCGCTTGATGCTGCGCACCAGTGCGCGCAACCAACTGCATGGCCAGGTCGTCGCCATCGAGCGCCACGGCCGCAATGATCTGATCCGCCTGCAACTGGCCGGCGGCCTGGCGCTGGACGCGCAGATCACCCACGACAGCACGCAACGGCTGGAGCTGGAAGCCGGCGTTGAAGTGGTCGCCCTGATCAAGGCCGGCTGGCTGGAAGTGTGCGCCAGCGAGCACCCCGAAACACCCGGACACAATTGCCTGATCGGCAGCGTCGACGCCATTCTCGACGCCGAGGACGGCCCCAGCGAGGTGCGGATTGCCCTGCCCAACGGCCAGGTGCTTTGCGCCCTGGCCCAGCCCCACGCGCTCAAGACCCTGGGCGCCGCCGAAGGCCAACCGATCCAGGTGCAATTCGCGCCGAGCAATGTGTTGCTCGGCACACCCGTCTAGGCGCTGGCCCGGCGGCGCGCGCCTTCAAACTGCAACAATTTCGTCACGCCCGCTCCTTAAGGTGTCTGCAAAAACCGCAGGGAGCCTGACATGAGCCTATTAGAAGAAAACCAAGCCACCGACCTCGAACAAATGGTCGGCCTCACCCGCCGCCGCTTTATCGGCGCTGGTGCCCTGTGCGGTGCCGCAATGTTCCTCGGCGGCAACCTGCTGACCCGCAGCGCCCTGGCCGTGAATGCCGCCAACGCCAGCCCGCTGCTGGGGTTCGCCAGCATCGCCGCCGCCACCAGCGACAGCATTACCCTGCCGCCCGGCTACAGCGCCTCGGTGCTGATCAGTTGGGGCCAGCCGCTGCACAAGAACGCCCCGGCGTTCGACCCCTCCGGCAACGGCACGGCCAAGGCCCAGGAGCAGCAGTTCGGCGACAACAACGACGGCATGAGCCTGTTCGCCTTCCCCGGTGACGACAACCGCGCGCTGATGGCGATCAACAACGAATACACCAACTACCGCTACCTCTTCGCCCACGGCGGCGCGCCGCAATCGGCCGAAGACGTGCGCAAGGCCCAGGCCAGCGAAGGCGTGTCGGTGATCGAAGTGCGCCGCCAGGGCGACACCTGGCAGTTCGTCCAGGACTCGCGCTACAACCGGCGCATCCACGGTAACTCGCCGATCCGCCTCAGCGGCCCGGCGGCCGGCCATGATTGGCTGAAAACCAGCGCCGACAAATCCGGCAAGAAAGCCCTCGGCACCTTCCAGAACTGCGCCAACGGCAAGACGCCGTGGGGCACTTATCTGACGTGCGAAGAGAACTTCACCGACTGTTTCGGCAGCAGCAACCCACAGCAAGCCTTCGACGCCGGGCAAAAGCGCTACGGCGTGGTCGCGGCCAGCAAAGACATCAACTGGCACCTACACGACCCGCGTTTCGATATGGCCAAGCACCCCAACGAGCTCAATCGCCATGGCTGGGTGGTGGAAATCGACCCGTTCGACCCACAGTCCACGCCCGCCAAACGCACCGCCCTCGGCCGCTTCAAGCATGAAAACGCCGCCCTAGCGGAAACCCGCGACGGCCGCGCCGTGGTGTACATGGGCGACGACGAGCGCGGCGAGTTCATCTACAAGTTCGTCAGCCGCGACCCGATCAATCACCAGAACCCCAAGGCCAACAAAGACCTGCTCGACCACGGCACGCTGTTTGTTGCGATCTTCGACGCGGGCGACGGCAACGCCGACCACCCCAAGGGCAAAGGCCAGTGGGTCGAGCTGACCCATGGCAAAAACGGCATCGACGCCAGCACAGGTTTTGCCGGCCAGGCCGAAGTGCTGATCCACGCACGCCAGGCCGCCAGTGTGGTGAAAGCCACGCGCATGGACCGCCCGGAATGGATCGTGGTCAGTCCCACCGACGGCCAGGTCTATTGCACCCTGACCAACAACGCCAAGCGTGGCGAAGACGGCCAGCCGGTAGGCGGTCCCAACCCGCGCGAGAAAAACGTCTACGGCCAGATCCTGCGCTGGAAGGCCAATGCCGATGACCACGGCGCCGCCGATTTCACCTGGGATCTGTTTGTGGTCGCCGGCAATCCCGGCGTGCATGCCGGTACGCCGAAGGGCGGCTCGTCCAACATCAACCCGCAGAACATGTTCAACAGCCCCGACGGCCTGGGTTTCGACAACGCCGGGCGCCTGTGGATCCTGACCGACGGCGACTACAGCAACAGCGGCGACTTCGCCGGCATGGGCAATAACCAGATGCTCTGCGCCGACCCGAGCACCGGAGAAATCCGTCGCTTCATGGTCGGGCCGGTGGCGTGCGAGGTGACCGGGATCAGCTTCTCGCCGGATCAGAAGACCTTGTTCGTGGGGATTCAGCATCCAGGGGAAACCGGTGGTTCGACCTGGCCGGAGCATCTGCCCAATGGCAAGCCGCGGTCGTCGGTGATGGCGATTCGGCGGGATGATGGTGGGATTGTCGGGGCCTGATAGACCGTCATCGGGGGCAAGCCCCCTCCCACAGTTGAAGGTATTCACAAATCAAAATGTGGGAGGGGGCTTGCTCCCGATAGCAATGGCACAGCCGCCCCCTATCTCAAGCCCGGTGCGTTACCATACCGGGTCGGACGCGGCGCCCTGCTGCGCGCAGGAGTTTGCATGGCCCATCCGTTTGAAACACTCACCCCCGACCTGGTACTCGATGCAGTCGAAAGTATCGGCTTCCTCAGCGATGCGCGCGTGTTGGCGCTCAACAGCTACGAAAACCGTGTGTATCAGGTCGGCATCGAAGACTCAGAACCGCTGATCGCCAAGTTCTACCGGCCACAGCGCTGGACCAACGAGGCGATCCTCGAAGAACACAGCTTTACCTTCGAGCTGGCCGAGTGCGATGTGCCGGTGGTCGCGCCGATGATCCATAACGGCGCCAGCCTGTTCGAACACGCCGGGTTCCGCTTCGCCCTGTTTCCGCGCCGTGGCGGCCGGGCGCCGGAGCCGGGCAATCTGGACCAGCTCTATCGCCTTGGCCAGTTACTCGGGCGCTTGCACGCGGTCGGCGCGACCCGTCCGTTCGAACACCGCGAAGCCCTGGGTGTGAAGAACTTCGGTCACGATTCCCTGGCCACCCTGCTCGAAGGCAACTTCATTCCCAAAAGCCTGCTGCCGGCCTACGAGTCCGTGGCCCGCGACCTGCTCAAGCGCGTGGAAGAGGTGTACAAGGCCACGCCGCACAAGAACATCCGCATGCACGGCGATTGCCACCCCGGCAACATGATGTGCCGCGATGAGATGTTCCACATCGTCGACCTCGATGACTGCCGCATGGGCCCCGCCGTACAGGACCTGTGGATGATGCTTGCCGGCGACCGTCAGGAATGCCTGGGCCAGTTGTCGGAGTTGATGGACGGCTACCAGGAATTCCACGATTTCGACCCGCGTGAACTGGCGCTGATCGAACCGCTGCGCGCCTTGCGCCTGATGCACTACAGCGCCTGGCTGGCACGGCGCTGGGATGACCCGGCGTTCCCGCACAGCTTTCCGTGGTTCGGCAGCGAGCGGTATTGGGGTGATCAGGTGCTGGCGTTGCGCGAACAGTTGTCGGCGCTCAACGAAGAACCGCTGAAACTGTTCTGACGGCTGTGCTTCCTGTGGGAGGGGGCTTGCTCCCGATAACGGTGTGTCAGTATCGGATGAGCCGACTGATGTACCGCTATCGGGAGCAAGCCCCCGCCCACATAAAACACTGCAGGCCCCACGAGCGGAAAAATATCCTTACAATCGCGCTTTGTTAGCTGCCTAAGCAAGGATTCTGCAATGCACGCCGCCAACCCCCGCAAGGGGTACATCCTGGGCCTGAGTGCCTATGTCATCTGGGGTCTCTTCCCGCTCTACTTCAAAGCTATCGCCAGTGTCCCCGCCGCCGAAATCATCGTGCATCGCGTGCTGTGGTCAGCGCTGTTCGGCACGCTGCTGCTGATGGTCTGGAAACACCCCGGCTGGTTCCGCGAACTGCGCGATAACCCCCAGCGCCTGGCGATCCTGGCCCTCAGCGGCTCGTTGATTGCGGCTAACTGGCTGACCTATGTGTGGTCGGTGAACAGCGGACGCATGCTCGAGGCCAGCCTGGGTTACTACATCAACCCACTGGTGAACGTGTTGCTCGGCATGCTGCTCCTCGGCGAACGCCTGCGCCGCCTGCAATGGGTCGCCGTCGGGCTGGCAGCGGTGGGTGTGGCGCAGCAGGTGTGGCAGGTGGGCAGTTTGCCGTGGGTGTCGCTGGTGCTGGCGCTGACCTTCGGCTTCTACGGCCTGATCCGTAAGCAGGCGCCGGTCAAGGCGCTGCCGGGGCTGGTGGTGGAAACCTGGATGCTGGTGCCGATCGCCGTCGCCTGGTTGCTGTTCAACCCATCGGCACACAGCGCGCAACTGGCATTCTGGAGTACGTCCGAAGCCTGGTGGCTGGTGGCCGCCGGCCCGGTGACGCTGATCCCGCTGGTGTGTTTCAACGCCGCCGCACGGCACTTGCCCTACACCGCCCTGGGCTTTTTGCAGTACGTGGCGCCGACACTGGTGCTGCTCGAAGCGGTGCTGCTGTTTGGGGAACAACTGGCGCCAAGCACACTGATCGCCTTCGCCTTTATCTGGGCCGGCCTGGTGGTCTACAGCCTGGACGCATGGCTGACGGTGCGTAAACGCTGATCAAATAACGTACAAAACTCTGCAAGCCACAGCCTGCCTGGCTTGCAGACATCCACCCCAAGGTTATCCACAGCCTGATCCCCGCCATTTGTGTACAAGCCCTTGAAACTGCTCGTTTTTTGCTCAGGTGACGGATACGCCCGGCCGGCGTGGCCTGGCGCCGGGTCTCTACAGGTTATCCACAGACCCATGCAAGATTTCCATGCATAACCTTGTGGGTGGTTATTCCTCGCTGCGCAGTTCCAACTCCACCATCAAATCATCGGCCAGGGTTTCCAGCGCCGCTTGCAGGGTGTCCAGCGCCAGGCCCGCCGGCACGGCCAGTGACGCATCGGCGTGGAACAGTGGGTCGCCGCTCATCGGCGCCGGGCGCACGTCGGTGCTCAGGCGTTCGAGGTTTACCCCCTGCTTGCTCAACAACGCGGTGATCTCACGCACGATCCCCGGCCGGTCGTTGCCCACCAGTGTCATGGTGATCGGTTTGGACGCTGCCGCCTGCGCGGCGCTACTCTCGCCCACCAGCACACGGATGCCGTGTGTGGATAAGTCCTCCAGTGCATTCACCAGGGCCTGACGGTTCTCGGCGGGAACACTGACCCGCAGAATCCCGGCAAACTGCCCGGCCATGTGCGCCATGCGGCTCTCCAGCCAGTTGCCGCCGTGGGCCGCAATGTTCTGCGCGATGCGTTCAACCAGGCCGGGTTTGTCGGCGGCAATGATAGTGAGTACAAGATGGTCCATGGCGAAGCCCTCTGGAATTCAATCTACAAGGTGGACGCAGATGCCCTCGAAGACAAATCGTGTACCATTTTTATATTTATCTGGAACAATCCATCGCTTTCTTGAGAACATCCGATACCCCACTGTGACCATACGACCAAAGTGGGTCGCTAAACGACGTATTTAGTCTAATTTTCACAACCGCAAGTCATCATGTAGTATGCGCAATCGCGCACTACATAAACGTTGGGTCGATGTCTGCCACGGCAACCTTGCTCCGCGACACAGCCTGCCCAGCCGCCTTCATAGGCATGTACCGGCGCAGCGTGCCTGCGGTTTAAATGGCCAGAGGCTTCATTGGTAAATTGAAAAGCTGAAAAGCGCATAAGCTCCGTAGAGTGAGGCAAGCAATGACTGAACACGTTCAAGTCGGTGGCCTGCAGGTCGCCAAAGTCCTGTTCGACTTCGTGAACAACGAAGCCATTCCCGGTACCGGCGTCACTGCCGACCAGTTCTGGGCCGGCGCCGACAAGGTCATCCACGACCTGGCACCGAAGAACAAAGCCCTACTCGCCAAACGCGACGATTTCCAAGCGCGGATCGACACCTGGCACCAGACTCACGCTGACCAGGCGCATGACCCGGTGGCCTACAAAGCCTTCCTGCAAGATATCGGATACCTGCTGCCAGAAGCCGCAGACTTCCAGGCCTCGACCCAAAACGTCGATGACGAAATCGCCCGTATGGCCGGCCCCCAACTGGTCGTGCCGGTGATGAACGCCCGTTTCGCCCTCAACGCCTCCAATGCGCGCTGGGGCTCGCTGTATGACGCGCTGTATGGCACCGACGCCATCAGCGAAGCCGACGGCGCCGAAAAGGGCCAGGGCTACAACAAGGTGCGCGGCGACAAGGTCATCGCCTTCGCCCGCGCCTTCCTCGACGAAGCCGCACCGCTCAGCGCCGGCAGCCACGTCGATTCCACCGGCTACAAGATCGTTGACGGCAAACTCGTGGTCAGCCTCAAAGGCGGCAGCAACAGCGGCCTGCGCGACGATGCCCAGTTGATCGGCTTCCAGGGCGACAGCGCCCAACCGATTGCAGTCCTGCTCAAACACAACGGCCTGCATTTCGAAATCCAGATCGATGCCAGCACCCCGGTCGGCCAGACCGACGCGGCCGGCGTCAAAGACGTGCTGATGGAAGCCGCGCTGACCACCATCATGGACTGCGAAGACTCCGTCGCCGCCGTCGATGCCGATGACAAAGTGGTGATCTACCGCAACTGGCTCGGCCTGATGAAAGGCGACCTGGCCGAAGAAATGGCCAAGGGCGGCAAGACCTTCACCCGCACCATGAACGCCGACCGCGTCTACACCGGCGTGGATGGCCAGGACGTAACGCTGCACGGTCGCTCGCTGCTGTTCGTGCGCAACGTTGGCCACTTGATGACCATCGACGCGATCCTCGACAAAAACGGCAACGAAGTACCCGAAGGCATTCTCGACGGCCTGCTCACCAGCCTGGCCGCGATCCACAGCCTCAACGGCAACAGCAGCCGCAAGAACAGCCGCACCGGTTCCGTGTACATCGTGAAACCGAAGATGCACGGCCCGGAAGAAGCCGCGTTCACCAACGAACTGTTCGGCCGCATCGAAGACGTGCTGAACCTGCCGCGCAACACGCTCAAAGTCGGGATCATGGACGAGGAACGCCGCACTACGGTCAACCTCAAGGCCTGCATCAAGGCCGCCAGCGAGCGCGTGGTGTTTATCAACACCGGCTTCCTCGACCGCACCGGCGATGAAATCCACACCTCCATGGAAGCCGGCGCGATGGTGCGCAAGGCCGCGATGAAGACGGAAAAATGGATCAGCGCCTACGAAAACTGGAACGTCGATATCGGCCTGGCCACCGGCCTGCAAGGCCGTGCGCAGATCGGTAAAGGCATGTGGGCCATGCCCGACCTGATGGCGGCGATGCTCGAACAGAAAATCGCCCACCCACTGGCCGGCGCCAACACCGCCTGGGTGCCATCGCCGACAGCGGCGGCGCTGCACGCGTTGCACTACCACAAGGTCGACGTGTTCGCGCGCCAGGCCGAACTGGCCAAGCGCGAGCGTGCGTCGCTGGACGATATCCTGACCATCCCATTGGCCAGCAACCCCAACTGGTCGGACGAAGAAATCCGCAACGAGCTGGACAACAACGCCCAGGGCATCCTCGGCTATGTGGTGCGCTGGATCGACCAGGGCGTCGGCTGCTCGAAAGTGCCGGACATCAACGACATCGGCCTGATGGAAGACCGCGCCACCCTGCGCATCTCCAGCCAGCACATCGCCAACTGGCTGCGCCACGGCGTTGTCACTCAGGACCAGGTGATGGAAAGCCTCAAGCGCATGGCGCCGGTGGTGGACCGTCAGAATGCCGGGGATGCGCTGTACCGTCCGCTGGCACCGGATTTCGACAGCAACATCGCGTTCCAGGCGGCGGTGGAGTTGGTGATTGAAGGGACCCAGCAACCCAATGGTTATACCGAGCCGGTGTTGCACCGCAGGCGTCGGGAGTTCAAGGCTAAAAACGGCCTGTAAATGAAAAAGCCCTGATCTTGCGATCAGGGCTTTTTCTTTGAGGCTTGTGGTGACCGCAATGGCGCTATCGGGGGCAAGCCCCCTCCCACAGTTGACCGCGTACATCCTGTAGGAATGCAGCTAACTGTGGGAGGGGGCTTGCCCCCGATGAGGCCTTTACATACACCGCAAAAATCAGGAAGCCATCCCCAACTCCCGCTTCACCAACTTCGCCAACTTCACGCTATCAATCGGCTTGAGCAAAAAGTCCACCACGCTCAAATGCATCGCATCGATCACATCTGGCGCTTCGGCGTCCCCGGACATGATGATGATCGGCAACGCCGCTCGGGTAGAACTGCGCACCTGGCGAATCAACTGGAGGCCATTGCTCGGCGCCATGCGCAGGTCGGTGATCAGCAAGCCAATGGAACTGCTCGACTCCAGCAGTTTCCACGCCGTTTCACCACTCTCAGCGGTCATGCAGCGAATACCGTCCAGGCCCAGGATCTCCGCCAGCAGTTCGCGCGCGTCCTTGTCGTCGTCGACAATCAACACGCGTTGTGGCGGTAAATCAGGCTCCAGCATCACGGCGCTCAGCGCCTCGCGCTCGGCATCACTCAAAATATCGTGGTCGGACATACGGTTCTCAGCTAGCTCTCATCAATCTCCCTGCACACTCGTCAGACATCTGCGGAAGGCCGAACAATGTGCACTTCGTCGGAAAGTTTGCCTAGTGGGCGTTCTACGGGGTTTGGACGATAGTCATGTAAGGTTTTTCCCTAGTTATGCGCCGTTTTCATCGACCTAGACTTACGTCCAATGGGCACCCGCCGTGCAGGAGTCGACCATGCAGAACGATAACGACAAAAACATCGCGGTCATAGTTATGAGTAAAGCTGATGCATTCGACCAGGCGGGGAAAACTGCGGTGTTGCAGAACATCCACGGCACCTTGCAGTTCCTGCAACGCTTCCCACCGTTCAACCAAATGGAAAACGCGCACCTCGCGTTCCTGGTAGAGCAGTGCCAATTGCGCTTTTACGGCCCCGGCGACAGCATCCTCAAGCCGTCGGATGGGCCGGTGGAGCACTTCTATATCGTCAAGCAGGGGCGGGTTGTCGGCGAGCGGCCGGATTCGGCCGAAACCACCTTTGAGATTGCCACCGGCGAGTGCTTCCCCCTCGCGGCACTGCTGGGCGAACGCGCGACGCGCACCGAGCACAAGGCCGCCGAAGACACCTTCTGCCTGCAACTGAACAAGCCGGCGTTTATCAAGCTGTTCGCGCTGTCCAGCGAGTTCCGCGATTTCGCTTTGCGCGGCGTCAGCAGCCTGCTCGATCAGATCAACCAGCAAGTGCAGCAAAAGGCCGTGGAAACCCTCGGCACCCAATACTCCTTGAATACCCGCCTGGGCGAGTTGGCCATGCGCCACCCGGTGATGTGCGGCCCGGATACGCCGCTGCGCGAAGCGGTGACGCTGATGCACGAGCAACAGGTCGGCAGCATTGTGATCGTGGATGAGCACAAGGCGCCCCTGGGGATTTTCACCCTGCGCGATCTGCGCCAAGTGGTGGCCGACGGCACCAGCGATTTCACCCTC
Organism: Pseudomonas sp. PSPC3-2; assembly: GCF_049897085.1. Classification (NCBI taxonomy): domain Bacteria; kingdom Pseudomonadati; phylum Pseudomonadota; class Gammaproteobacteria; order Pseudomonadales; family Pseudomonadaceae; genus Pseudomonas; species Pseudomonas sp. PSPC3-2. Next base: position 31,145 of record NZ_JAFCVO010000018.1, on the reverse strand, counting down.
GCGATCGACGCGCACATGACCCCTGCGCCGTTCTTCCTCACGCCGGACCACAGCGCCTTCGATGCTGCCATCGCCATGACCGAGCGGCATATCGCCCACGTGTGCCTGGTCAAAGACCATCGCCTGTGCGGCGTGGTGTCCGAGCGCGACCTGTTTTCCCTGCAGCGTGTGGACTTGGTCCACCTGGCCCGCACCATCCGCAATGCGCCCAAGGTGGAAAACCTGGTGGCGATACGCGGCGAGATCGGCCAGTTGGTGGAGCGCATGCTCGCCCATGGCGCGTCGTCGACCCAGATCACCCACATTATTACGCTGCTCAACGATCACACCGTGTGCCGGGTCATCGAGTTGACCCTCGCCGACAAAGGCGACCCCGGCGTGCCGTTCACCTGGCTGTGTTTCGGCAGCGAAGGCCGCCGCGAGCAGACGCTCTACACCGATCAGGACAACGGCATCCTGTTCGACGCCAAGGACGCCGCCGAAGCGGCTGAGATTCGCGCGCGCCTGCTGCCCCTCGCGCAGCAGATCAACCAGAGCCTGGCGCAGTGCGGCTTCACCCTGTGCAAAGGCAACATCATGGCCGGCAACCCCGAGCTGTGCCTGTCGCGGGCCGAATGGGCGCGACGGTTTGCGGCGTTTATACGCGAAGCGACGCCGGACAACCTGCTGGCGTCGACCATCTATTTCGACCTGCGGGTAGTGTGGGGCGATGAGCAGGGTTGTGAACAACTGCGCCAGGGCATTCTCGATCAGGTCGCGGATAACCGCCTGTTCCAGCGCATGCTGGCCGAGAACGCCTTGCGCCAACGCCCGCCGGTGGGACGCTTCCGCGAGTTCGTACTGACGCGCAAAGGCAGCGAAAAAGCCACCCTCGACCTCAAGGTGCAAGGCCTGACGCCCTTTGTCGACGGCGCGCGCCTGCTGGCCCTGGCCAACGACGTCCACGCCATCAACACCCTGGAGCGCTTGCGCCAGTTGGTGGTCAAGGAGGTGATCGAGCCGCTGGATGGCGCCGCTTATGAAGAGGCGTATCACTTTATCCAGCAAACCCGCATGCAACAGCACCAGTTGCAAACCCGGGAAAACCTGCCGTATTCCAACCGCGTCGACCCCGAGAGCCTCAACCACCTGGACCGGCGCATCCTGCGTGAATCCCTGCGCCAGGCCCAGCGCCTGCAAAGCAGCCTGACCGTGCGGTATCAGTTGTGAGCCTGTTTGGTTGGTTGCGCACGGCCAAACCCCATCTCGACGCAACGCAACGCCAGCGCCTGGAGCAATTGCCCCTGCCTATCGCGCTGGGCGACGTTGCCTTGCGCAGCCAGCGCTGGGTGGTGCTGGACCTGGAAACCAGCGGCCTGAACCTGAACCGCGACCAAGTGTTATCCATCGGTGCCGTGGTGATCGAGGACGGCGCGGTGGACTTTTCGCAAATGTTCGAGCGCACGCTGCAACGCGCCGAAACAAAACTGAACCCCGCCGTGCTGATCCACGGCCTCGGCCCCAGTGCAATCGCCGCCGGCAGTGACCCAGTGGACGCGCTGCTGGATTTCATGGACTTCGTCGGCGACAGCCCCTTGCTGGCCTTCCATGCGCCGTTCGATCAACACATGCTGGGCCGGGCGCTCAAGGACAGCCTGGGTTATCGCCTGGCCCATTCGTTCCTCGACGTGGCCGACATCGCCCCGCTGCTGTGCCCCGAGGCGCCGATCCGCGAAGCCGGGTTGGATGACTGGATCAACTACTTCCACCTGCAGGTGGGCGAACGCCACCACGCCAGCGCCGACGCCCTGGCCACGGCGGAACTGATGCTCATCCTGCTCAGCCGCGCGCGCCAGCAGCACATCGACACGCCACGCGCCCTGCAAGCACGTTTGAGCCAATGGAAACGGCGTAAACAAGCGCCCTCGTTTTAATAGCATCTCCCGACAGACGCCAATTGCGCCGGCTCCACGCCTCTGACACAATCGCGAATAATTCTCGTTATTTTAAACTTGTTTATTCGGTGATGCCTTGTCGTCGGTCCAGCCCCCCCACAGTGAGCTTGTTGGCGCGTTGTATCGCGACCATCGCGGCTGGCTGCTGGCGTGGCTGCGACGCAACGTGGCCTGCCCGAGCCGCGCCGAAGACCTGAGCCAGGACACCTTCATGCGCCTGCTCGGCCGCGACGGGTTGCGCGAACCCCGCGAGCCGCGCGCCTTTCTGGTGGCGATCGCCAAGGGCTTGTTGTTCGACTACTTCCGCCGCGCCGCCCTGGAACAGGCCTACCTCAGCGAATTGATGCTGATCCCGGAAAGCGAACACCCGTCGCCAGAAGACCAGCAACTGATCCTCGAAGACCTCAAGGCCATCGACCGCCTGCTCGGCACACTGTCGAGCAAGGCCCGCGCCGCGTTCCTCTACAACCGTATCGACGGCCTGGGCCACGCCGACATCGCCCGGCGCCTCGGCGTGTCGGTGCCGCGCGTGCGCCAGTACCTGGCCCAGGGCATCCGCCAGTGCTACATCGCGCTGTACGGCGAGCCGTTATGAGCGCGGTCAGTTGCAAACCGGTGGCGGCCCGGGTGCTGGATGCGGCGATTGCCTGGCAACTGTCCCTCGACTCAGGCGACGGCAGCGCCGTGGAACAGGAAGGATTCGCCAAGTGGCTGGCCAGCGATGCCGAACATGCCCGCGCCTGGCACCAACTGGGCCTGCTCGACCAGCGTTTCAGCGTGGCCTCGGGCCCAGCGCGCGCGGCGTTGTTGCAGTCACGCGAGGGCATTCGCCAGCGTGTGCGCAAACTCGGCAGCGGCCTGGCGAGTATCGCGCTGGTGTGCGGCCTGGCCTTGTTTGCCGCTGAACGTTATGGGCCGCTCGACTATTGGCTGGCCGATCAACGCACCGCCACCGGCGAGCAACGCACGCTGACACTGGCGGACGGCACGCAGATCAACCTCAACACCCACAGCGCCATCGATGTGCGTTTCGATGAAACGCGCCGGCTGATCGTGTTGCAGGAAGGCGAAATCCTCGTCGAAACCGGCCACAACGATGCGCGCCCGTTCTATGTGCAAACCCGCGACGGCAGCCTGCGCGCGCTGGGCACGCGGTTTATCGTCAAGCGCGAGGACGACGCCACGCGCCTGAGCGTGCTGCAATCGGCGGTGGCCGCCCAACCCGAGGCGTTGCATCAGGCGCAGGTCTTCAAGGCCGGCCAGCAAGTGCTGATGCGCAGCGACAGCCTCGGCCCGCTGCTGGCCGTCACCCCCGCCACCGACGCCTGGACCCGCGGCATGCTGGTGGTGGACAACGCCCGCCTGGGCGATGTGGTCGAGGAACTGAGCCGTTATCGCCGTGGCCACCTGGGTGTGGATAACCGCGTGGCCGACCTGCGCATCACTGGCAGCTTCCCGCTGCACGACACCACTCTGGCGCTGAATGCCCTGCTGCCGACCCTGCCGGTGCAGATCGAGCAGCGCACGCCGTGGTGGGTGACGGTGAAGGGCAAGCCCTAGGTCCAGCGGTGTCTGAGCGATTGCTATCGCGAGCAAGCCCGCTCCCACCTTCGACCGCGTTCAGCCAGACATAACGCGATCAAAGGTGGGAGCGGGCTTGCTCGCGATGAGGCCCTCAAGAACACCGAATAGCCCCAGGCAAACATTATTTTCATCTGGCCCTATCACTTTTCGAATCTCGCTCGGCACAGGGGTAATTGCGAATTACTTCCATTCAGGAGCCGCCCCATGTCCCGCACGCTAGACACCTTGTTGCGCCCCAGCCTGTTAGCCGTGGCCATTGCCCTCAGCACCCCGCTGGCCAGCACCGTGCTGATCGCCGCCGAGCAAGCGTCCAACGTGCGCGCCTACAACCTGCCCGCCGCGCCATTGGCCACCACCCTGAACCAGATCGCCAGCCAGGCCGGCCTCGCGCTGACCCTCAGCCCGGCACTCGCCGCAGGCAAAACCTCCGCGCCGGTCCAGGGCCAGTTCGATGCGCAAGGCGCACTGAGCGAGGCACTGCGCGGCACCGGGTTGCAAGTGGAGCAGAGCAGCGCGGGGACTTACACGCTGGTGGCGATCGCCGAAGGGGCCGTGGCGTTGCCGCAGACCCGCATCGTTGCCCAAGGCAACGCTGAAAGTGCCTGGGGCCCGGTGCAAGGCTACCTGGCGACGCGTACCGCCGCCGGCACCAAGACCGATACCGCGCTGGTCGAAGCGCCGCGCTCGATCTCCGTCGCCACCCGCGAGCAGATGCAGGACCGCAACGTGCAGAACCTCGATGACGCGGTCAAATACATGCCCGGCATCGTGTCCGCCAGCTACGGCAGCGACACCCGCTACGACTGGATGCGCGTGCGTGGCTTCGAGCCCACCCAGTTCCTCGACGGTCTGCCGTTGCCACGCGGCGTGTACGCCAACCCGAAAGCCGAAACCTGGAACCTCGACCGCATCGCCTTGCTGCGCGGACCGGCGTCGTCGGTGTATGGCCAGACACCGCCTGGCGGCCTGCTGGACATGGTCAGCCGGCGTCCCAGCGCCGAATCGAGCCATGCTATTCAAGTGCAATACGGCAGTGACAACTATCGCCAGATCAATTTCGCCAGCACCGGCAAGATCGATGATGACGGCCAGTTCCTTTACGGCGTCAGCGGCGTGGTACGGGATGCCGGCACCCAGGTCGACCACATCGACAACAAGCGCTACAACATCGCCCCCAGCCTGACCTGGAACATCGACACCGACACCCAGCTGACCCTGCTCTCGCAATTCACCCGCGACGATACCGGCACCACCAGCCAGTTCCTGCCGATCCAGGGCACCAAGATCAAATCGCCCCTGGGCGAGATCTCCCACCACAAGAACCTCGGCGATCCGGACTACGAGTTCTACGACCGCACCTACTACGCGCTGGGCTATGCCTTCGAACATCGCTTCAACGACACCTGGCAGTTCAAGCAGAACCTGCGCTACACCAAGTCGCAGTTGTCGTTCCAGCAACTGACCGTGGGTTCCTATGCCTACTCCCCGGCTGACGCTGCGGGCACCATCACTCGCTCCACCACCAACGTTGACGAGAACATCGGTCAGTTTGCGCTGGACAACCACTTCCAGGCTGACTTCACGACCGGCGACGTGACCCACACCGTGTTGCTCGGCCTGGATCACCAGCGCACCGATACCGCCTTCCGGACGATCTACGGTACGGCGTCGAGCATCAACATTTTCAACCCGGTCAACACCGTGCCCACGGTCCGCCCGACCGGCGATGCGTATTACGACTACAACCAGAAAACCGTACAGACCGGCCTCTACGCGCAAGACCAGATGGCCCTGGACAACTGGCGCCTGACCCTGGGCGGACGCGAAGACTGGGTGCACCAGGGCACCACCTACTTCAACAAACTGGATACGACCAACACGGATCGCAGCAAGAATTTCAGCGGCAACGCGGCACTGAGCTATGTGTTCGATTCTGGCTTTGTGCCGTACCTGTCCTACGCCGAATCCTTCCAGCCGGCGAGCAACGCCAGCGTCGACCCGGTCAAGTCGTACAAGCCCACCGAAGGCCAGCAATGGGAACTGGGGATCAAGTACCAGCCGCCCGGCTCCACGACGCTGCTGAGTGCGGCGGTCTATGACCTGACCCAGAAAAACGTGCTGGTGACCCGAATCGGCTCGGGTAACCAGTCGATCACCGACCAGGCCGGCGAAGTGAAGGTCAAGGGCCTGGAGCTGGAAGCGGTGTCTGACGTGACCGAGAACCTCAAGGTCATCGCCGCCTATACCCTGGCCAAGTCCGAGGTGCAAACAGGCATCTACAAAGGCAACCGCCTGCAACTGATGCCCAATCAGCAAGCCTCGCTGTGGACCGATTACACCTGGCACACCGGTGTGCTCGACGGTTTCGGCATCGGCTTCGGCGCCCGTTACACCGGCAATACCTATGGCGACCAGGCCAACACCTGGCTGGGCAAGGCCAATGCCTACACGGTGTTCGACGGCGCGGTGCATTACGACCTGGGCCGCCTGGACAACAGCCTGAAGGGTGCCTCGGTGAAGTTGAACGCCACCAACCTGTTCAACAAGGACTACCTGTCGACCTGCGATGGCAGCTACTGCTACTTCGGCGACCAACGCAGCGTCGTCGCCAGTGCCACCTACCAGTGGTAACCGACTGGGTTAACCACCCGGCCGCCCCAAAGGGCGGCCTGGGCGTGTCCGAAGGCTAGAACATGAAAAGCACCACCATCCGCCGCTGGTCCTTTATCCACACCTGGGCCAGCCTGATCTGCACGGTGTTCCTGCTGCTGCTCGCCCTCACTGGCCTGCCGTTGATTTTCCACCACGAGATCGATCACCTGCTGGGCAACGAGCCACAACTGGCGCAGCTGCCCGCCGATACGCCACTGCTGAACCTTGAGCAACTGGTGGCCAAGGCCCAGGCCCATCGCCCCGGCGAAGCCATGCAGTACCTGGCCTGGGACGAAGACGACAAAAACGGCGTGATCGCAATCATGGCCGCCACCGCTGGCACCGAACCCAACGCCTCCCACACCTTCATGCTCGATGCTCGCACCGGTGAAGCGGTCGCGATGCCGTCGGCCAACGGCGGCTTTACGCTGTTCCTGCTGCGCCTGCATGTGGATATGTTCGCCGGCCTGCCGGGCAAATGGCTGCTGGCGTTCATGGGCCTTCTGTTCGTGCTCGCGATTGTCTCGGGCACCGTGCTGTACCTGCCGTTCATGCGCCGCTTGAAATTCGCCACCGTGCGCCAGGACAAGTCCACCCGCCTGCGCTGGCTCGACCTGCATAACCTGATCGGCGTGGTCACCCTGACCTGGGCGCTGGTGGTCGGCGTGACGGGCGTGATCAGTGCCTGTGCCGACCTGATCATCGCCGCCTGGCGCACCGACAGCCTCAGCGCGATGGTCGAACCGTACAAGCACGCGCCGCCGCTGACCCAGCGCGCACCGGCCAGCGATCTGCTCAAGATCGCCGCTGAGGCCGCGCCCGGCATGCAGCCGGACTTCATCGCCTTTCCCGGCACACGCTTTTCCAGCGAGTACCATTACGCCGTGTTCATGAAGGGCAGCACGCACCTGACCGCGCACCTGCTCACCCCCGTGCTGATCGACGCCAGCACGCTCGCCGTCACCGCCATCGCCAAACGGCCGTGGTACATGGACGCCATGGGCATGTCTCAGCCGCTGCATTTCGGCGACTACGGCGGCATGCCGATGAAAATCCTCTGGGCGGTGCTGGATGGGCTGACCCTCATCGTGCTCGGCAGCGGTGTTTACCTGTGGGTCGTCAGACGCAAGGCAGGCAAGGCATGAGGCCGCGTCAGTCGAGTTTCTGGAAGGTGTTTGGCATTCCCCTGGGGATCGGCCTGCTCAGCGCGGCCGGTTTGATTGCCGCGCTGCTGGGGGATGGGTGGTGGGATGCGCTGAGCTGGGGCGGGTTAGGTGTTCCTGCGGTCATTGGGGCTTGGGGGTTGTTCAGGCGGCGCGATTGAGGACGCCATCGGGGGCAAGCCCCCTCCCACATTCGACCGCATTTCAAAGGCAGAACTCGGTCAACTGTGGGAGGGCGCTTGCCCTCGATGAGGCCCTCAAGAACCCCAAAAATCCCCCTCGCCAGCCACTGCGCAACCCTCTGGGCTAGCGTGCTCGGCAGCGGTGTTTACCTGTGGGTCGTCAGACGCAAGGCAGGCAAGGCATGAGGCCGCGTCAGTCGAGTTTCTGGAAGGTGTTTGGCATTCCCCTGGGGATCGGCCTGCTCAGCGCGGCCGGTTTGATTGCCGCGCTGCTGGGGGATGGATGGTGGGATGCGCTGAGCTGGGGCGGGTTAGGTGTTCCTGCGGTCATTGGGGCTTGGGGGTTGTTCAGGCGGCGCGGTTGAGGACGCCATCGGGGGCAAGCCCCCTCCCACATTCGACCGCATTTCAAAGGCAGAACTCGGTCAACTGTGGGAGGGGGCTTGCCCCCGATGAGGCCCTCAAGAACCCCAAAAATCCCCCTCGCCAGCCACTGCGCAACCCTCTAGGCTAGCGACGGTCCATCCAGAGGAATGCCCATGTCCGCTCCCAGCATGACCCTGTTCCACAACCCCGCTTCGCCGTTCGTGCGCAAAGTCCGCGTGTTGCTGGCTGAAACCGGCCAGCAGGACCGTGTGGCCCTGCAGCTCTGCATGCCGACACCCGTCAACCCGGACGTACAACTGGTCAACGAAAACCCGGTGGGCAAGATCCCAGCCCTGCGCCTGCCCGATGGCACGGTGCTGCACGACAGCCGGGTGATCCTCGATTACCTCGACCACCAGCACGTCGGCAACCCGCTGATCCCCCGTGACGGCTCGGCCCGCTGGCGCCGCCTGACCCTGGCCTCGATGGCCGACGGCATCATGGATGCCGCCGTGCTGGTGCGTTACGAGAGCGCCCTGCGCCCGCCGGAAAAACACTGGGCCCCGTGGCTCGACGAACAGCGCAACAAGATCCGCCGTAGCCTGGCGGAGCTGGAAGCGGATGCGATTGCCGAACTGGCCAGCCACTTCGATATCGCCGCGATCAGCGTGGCCTGCGCCTTGGGTTACCTGGACTTCCGTCACCCATACCTGCAATGGCGCGACGCCAACCCCCGGCTTGCCGCCTGGTATGCCGAAGTCAGCGAGCGGCCTTCGATGCTTGAGACACAGCCGCCCGTGTGATTGCGCGAGTCTAGTGTGGCGAGGGCGCTTGCTCCCGCTTGGGCGCGAAGCGCCCCTGCAGTCCAACGGGAGCAAGCGCCCTCGCCACACAAAACAACTGGTTAATCCGCACGACCAGTTCTGCTCGCACCCGCTGATCCTCACGCAACCCGATCATTGCACCGCCTCCAGATCAAATGCCAACGGCTCGACCGCCTTGCGCTTGCCCACGCCGTACCAATCCAGTTTGCGTGTCAGCACCATCACCGTGCCCAGCAGGCCGAACAGCAGCAGCGAGCCCATCAGCAGCGCGTAGTCCTCGGCACTCAACAGCCCGTACAACAAGCCATACAACGCCGCCAACCCTGCCGAGAACCCCAGGCCATGGACGACGCTGCGCAGCACATGGCACACGTAGAAACCAATCAACAACACACAGGCACTGGCGGAGATCAGGTACGCCAAGGCAAAGCCCAGGTGCTCGGACAACGACAACAACAGCAGGTAGAAAAACGCCAGGGCAACCCCCACCAGGGCGTACTGGATCGGATGCACCGCCAAGCCCTTGAGCACTTCGAACAGGAAGAAACCGGCAAAGGTCAGGGCGATGAACAGCAGCGCGTATTTGATCGCGCGGTCGCTCTTGAGGTACTGGTCCACCGGGTCGATGAAGTTCACCCCGAAGCTGCGGTTGTTGAAGTCGTCACAGCCTCGCTCGGTCAGGCAACTGCGCAGGGCCTCTTCAAGGTTGGTGGAGAAAAATGAGGTCTGCCAGTTGGCACTGAAGCCCTTGTCGGTGACTTCCCGCTGCGCCGGCAGGAAGTTGCCGATAAAGCTCGGGTGCGGCCAATTGGAGGCGAGTGCAACCTGGCTGGTCTTGCCCACCGGCACCACTTGCAACTGCTCGGTGCCTTGCAGGCGCAGGTCGAAGGCGAAGTCCAGCGCGGCTGGTTTTTTGCTGTCCTGCTCGGGGAGCGCCACATGCACGCCCTCGCCCAGCCACTCCACCTGGGTGCCTGGCGAGAACGTCAGGCGCTGGCTGCCCAGCTCCAGTGTCAGCGCGTTTTCGATGCCGCGAATATCGCTGATACCCACCGCCAGAAACGCCGGCTCAAAGCGATAATCGGCGAAATCCTCCTTGATCCCCCATTGCTCGGGCAACGCAAAGCGTCCGCTGATGCGGTTGTCGGCGTGGAACAGCCGTGCCTGGTAGATGCCACGCGCGCGCAGTTCGGTTTGCACCCGGCCGTCGAGTTCAAAATGCTCCGGCAGGAAATACAGACGACCGCGCACTTCACGCGTTTCCTCGTAGCGCTTGTTGAGTTTTTCATTGAGCTTCCACTCACGGACGGTCTTGCGGTACGGCACCACCATCACCGGGCCGGTGAGGCGCTGGCTGTAGCTGGAGCTGCGGGCGATGTCCATCAGGACACTGTCGCGAGTGTATTGGCGGTCGGCGATGATGCCGTTGATCATCAGCAATGGAATCAGCAATAGCAGGATCAATAGCGCAATCGCGCCCAGTTTGAAAAGCAGGCTGCGGTTCATGGGACTCTCCCTGTATGGATGGGCAGAGCGTGAGCCGCGCGTGTGGGGGATTTATGTGGGCACTGTGGAGACTGTATGGAGATGCAGCACCACTTGCACGCCACCTTGCACATTGCCGATCTGCAAGGTGCCGCCGTGCAGCTTCATCACTTCCTCGACAAAGTTGAGGCCCAGCCCGGTGCTCTTGCGCCCGCTGGCCGGGCGGGGCAGCGAGTAGAAGCGCTCGCTCAGGCGCGGCAAGGCGTAGTCGGGGATCGGCGCGGCCTGGTTGAACAGCGTGAACTGCACAGCGTTATGGAGGGTCTGTGCGCTGAACCGCAACACCCCGCCCGCCGGTGTGAAGTCCAGGGCGTTGTCGAGCAGATTGCCCAGGGCCTGGCGCAGCAGGAAGGGTTCGCCGAAGACCGCCACCTCAGCGCCGATCATGTGTTCAACGTGTAAGCCGGCGCCTTCGATGCGTGCGCATTGAGCCTTGAGCACATCGTCGACCAACGCGGCCAGCGAGAGACTCGCCTGCGCCTCCAAGCCCTGGCGTTGCTCGACTTGCGCCAGGTTCAGCAAGCGCTCGATCAACTGCTGCAGGCGCTTACTTTCAGTGTCGATATTGGCGACAAAGCGCTGTTGCTGCTCACGGCTCATGTCGCCCTGCAACAGCTCCGCCGCGCCGCGAATCGCCGCCAGCGGGCTCTTCAATTCGTGGGTCAGGGTGTGTACGTAATGCTCGACGTAGGCCTTGCCCTCCAGTTGCGTGCGCATGTGCTCCACGGCGGTGGACAACTGCTTCAGCTCGCCGCCACGGTAATGGGGCAATTCGGCGCGTCGACCCTCGCTGACCGCCTCGGCATACGCGGTGAGCCGACGCAGTGCCACGCTCAACCACCATGACAACAGCGCGCCGAGCAGCAGGCCGAGGATCACCAGCCCGGTGCCGTACCACAGCAAACGCCGCTCAGTGCGGTCGACATAGGGCTGCAACGAGCTATTCGGCTTGGCCACCGTGACCACGCCGATGATCTGGCCGTTGTCGCGAATCGGCGCGCCCACGTGCATCACCGACGAGGCTGGGTCATCCGGTGCGCTGCGGGTGGAACGTGCGCCGTATTCGCCGCGCAGGGTCAGGTACACGTCGTTCCATTTGGAATAGTCCTGGCCCACGGCTTCGCCGCTGGAGTCGAGCAACACCGTGCCGTTGGCGTCGGTCACGTAGATGCGGTGGTTGACCTGGTTTTTCGGCAGGCCCCAGATGGTCGCGCCCGGCTGGCGGGTGCCGTAGGCCTTGAGCAGCTCCGGCCAGTGGCTTTGGCCGAGGGTGCCGTGCTTGACGTCATTGCGCAGGATTTCCGCCAGCAGGTTGGCGGTGTCCACCAGGGTTTCCTCGGTGGACTGGCGCACGCCGGGGCGGATTTCCTTCATCACGGTGCTCAGCACGAAGTAACCGGTGAGGCCGATAAACAGCGCGTAGACCAGGAAAATCCGCAGCCCCAGGCGCATCAGCTGTGGCTCGGGCTGTAGCTGTAGCCCAGGCCGCGATGGGTCTGGATCGGTTCGGCCTGCGCCGCCACGCTGCGTAGTTTGCTGCGCAGGCTTTTGATATGGCTGTCGATATTGCGCTCGTAACCGGCATCGGCCGGCACGCCGACCGCGTCCAACAGCTGTTCGCGGCTGAACACACGCTCGGGCTGTTCCAGCAGGCTTTGCAGCAGGCGGAACTCATGACGGGTCAGGCTCAGTGCCAGGCCCCGGTAGCTGATCTGCATGCGCTCCAGATCGACCTGGAACAACGCCGGTGCGACGCCTTGGCCGACACGTTTGAGGATCGCCCTGACCCGCGCCGCCACTTCGCGCGGGCTGAACGGCTTGACCACATAATCGTCGGCACCGATTTCCAGCCCGACCACGCGGTCGATCTCGCTATCGCGGGCACTGAGAAACATCACCGGCACTTCACTGAAACGCCGCAGTTGCTTGCAGGTTTCAAAGCCGCTGATGTCGGGCAGGCCGATGTCGAGGATGATCAGGTCGGCCGGCGTCTGGCGCTGGTGGGCCAGCGCCTCCTGGCCAAGGCTCAGCCAAGTGGTGGTGAAGCCTTCGCCTTGCAGGGCGAAGACCAGCGTGTCGGCTATCGCCGCTTCGTCTTCGACAATCAGGATGTGCGGCATGGCGGTCCGTCAGCAGTCCGGTTTGTCAGCGGTGTAGCGACGCGCCGGGTTCACCGCTGCGCCGAACTCACGCAGGGCCTTGGCGCCGATCAGCAGCGGGTAGTTGAAGCTGCTGCGGTCGGTGAGGTTGACCTCGACGGTGCGCTTGACGTTGCCCAGGCACATTTCCAGGTCGATCACCGGGCGCGTGGCCACGGTGGCTTCTTCCTTGTCCTCGTCTTCGTCGGCGCGGCTCTTGATCTTGCTGATGCGCGCTACCTTGTGTTCGTAGACTTTGTTGCCAGCATCCTTGCCGCCAACGCGAAAGCGCACCCAGTCGTCGCCGTCACGGGTGAAGGTCTCGATGTCACGGGCCGACAGCGAGGCGGTCAGCGCGCCGGTGTCCATCTTGGCCTTGAAGGTTTCGCCGATCTCCGGCAACTGGATGTATTCGTAGCGACCGTAAAGGGTCGGTTCGGCGGCCATGACCGGCAAGGCCGCCAGGGCGAGCGAGGCAAGGAGCAGTTTCACGAAGTGATTTCCTCGGAAAGAAGTGGGCGAATTCTAGACCGCAAAGGCAGCACTTAGTTAGTTCTACGACCATACCCGGCACATTGTGAAACATTCGTGGGGCGATTTGCGATTTGGCCTCTAGACGCCGCTCTCTTATCATGGCCTGCCCACAGGATTCCAAGAGTTACTTATGCGCCGCCTGCTCACCGGCTGTTTCGTCTCACTGCTGCTCCTGCTCAACACCCTGGTCCTGATCGGACCGCTGACGGTGTTGGCCCTGCTCAAACTGGTCGCCCCCGGGCGCTATCGCGATGACGCGTCATGGGCCGTGATGTGGATCGCCGAGACCTGGGCCGAAATCGACAAACTGATCTTCGCGCTGTGCATCCCGACCCAATGGGACATTCGCGGCGCAGACGACCTGCGTCGTGACACCTCCTATCTGGTGATCAGCAATCACCAATCCTGGGTCGATATCCCCGCGCTGATCCAGGCCCTCAACCGCCGCACGCCGTTCTTCAAGTTCTTCCTGAAGAAAGAACTGATCTGGGTGCCCTTCCTGGGCCTGGCCTGGTGGGCGCTGGATTATCCGTTCATGAAGCGCTACAGCAAGGCGTTCCTGGCCAAGCACCCGGAACTGGCGGGCCAGGACCTGAAGATCACCCGGCAGGCCTGCGAGCTGTTCAAGCGCCAGCCAGTGACGGTGGTCAACTATCTGGAAGGCACACGCTTCAGCGCGACCAAGCATGCCCAGCAACACTCACCGTTTACCCGCCTGCTCAAGCCCAAGGCCGGTGGCGTGGCGTTCGTATTGGCGGCGCTGGGCGAACAACTGGACGCGGTGCTCGACGTCACCGTGGTCTATCCGCAAGCGAAGATTCCGGGGTTCTGGGACTTGATCAGCGGCGCGGTGCCGAAGGTGATCATCGACATCCGCACCCGTGAACTGGACCCGGCGTTATGGCAGGGGGACTACGAAAACGACCCGGCGTTTCGCCAGGCCGTGCAGAACTGGGTCAACCAGCTCTGGAGGGAGAAGGATCAGCGGATTCAGCAACTGCGAAGCACAACTGCTGAAGCCTGATTGCCAACGTAACCGTTACGAACGTTTAGGCCACGTGGCCGAATTATCGCCGGTACGCCATTGGTGCTGTCTTTCGACGGTGTCGTGATTGTTCACCGCATCAGCCTGCTCCTGGCTCGCGTGGACAGGCGCTTTTTCTTGCTCTGCAGCAGCGGGCTTATGGGTAGTTGCTTGGAGATATGCAGCGTTAGCGAGAGTGCTGAAGGTGTTAACGATGTTCATGGACGATTCCTACCTAACTGGATTGAAGAATCCACTCCAGGAGGGTTAATTTTCCTGGAGCGGTCTGCGTAGGTGGTGAAACGTCCCACACGGTTCCTCGAGAGATGTTGCGTCGTATTGCCAAAAAGGTGCTGACCAAATGCGGGCAACGCCCTTAGCTACCGGTGCCCCAAGCCTGGGCCAGTTTGCCCAGCAGCGAACTGTTGGCACCCTGGCCGCCCAGGTATTGCAGGATCACCGGGGCAAATTGGCCGACCATGCCGCTGTCCATGCCCAGCGCGCTGAACGCGGTGTTCAGGTCGTTGGTGTTCTTCACGTTACCCAGCAGGCCGTCCAAGCCGCTGGTCTTGCTGCCACCGCTCTGGCCAAGCATCCCACTCAAGGCGCCGAGGCTGCCCAACGCATTGCTGCCCGACAGTTGATCGAGGCCCGGCACGCTTTTGCCCAGTTGCGAATAGTCGGAGCCACTCAGTTGGTTCTTGGCCAGGCCGAGCATGGCACCGGTGCCGCCGACGGCTTGCTCGGGGGTGACATTCAATTGTGAGGTCAGGGCACTCAGCAAACCGGCCGTCTCGGACGACGGCGCGGCGGCAGCGGCTTTGTTGTTACCGCCCTGCATACCGGAAATCGCATTGGCCGCGTCGCCAAGGCTGAATCCGGCGGCGAACACCGGGCCGGCTGCCAGGGTCATCAGGCAGGAAAGGGCGAAACCGCGTGAAATCTTCATCGAAACAACCTCAGGATGTAGGGGTAAAAGCAGGCGTTTGACTGGCCTTTGCGTCACTTGTTCCAAACCCGCTCCGGAACCCAACTGTGATACACCGGTCCATGAACTGACTACAAAATTTGTCAGGAAGCGACTTATGACTGCGATCCACCCCCAAGTGATTGATCACAAGCCTTCATTCTGGAGCCGCCCGCGCCTGTTCATCGGCGCCTGCGCGGTAGTGGCTGCCGGCATCGGCGCCGCGCTCTACACCCAGGACACCGTCAAATCCTCCGCCACGCTGGTGACCACCACCCAGCAGCCGGCGGCGCAGATCATGGCCCACAAGGACTACCTGGAAGTGCAGCCGATCGCCTCGACGGCGCCCGCTCCTGATCAAAGCCTGGAACTGTGGGCGATTCCCGAAGACGGCGCACCGGTGTCCCTCGGCCTGTTGCCCGAAGATGGCAAAGGCATCATCGGCTTGAACCCACGCCAGCAGGAGTCCATCAGCAAACCGGTGGACTTGATGGTGAGTTCGGAAACCAAGGGTGGGTCGGTGAGCAAGCAACCGACCGGGCCGACGGTGTATCAAGGCGCGCTGGCGACTCGCTAAGCCACAGGCACCACAAAACCCTGTGGGAGTGGGCTTGCCCGCGATAGCGGAGTTTCAGTCAATGTTGCAGGGACTGTCACACCGCTATCGCGGGCAAGCCCACTCCCACATTTGATCGTCGGCGCCCAGGCGACTTGCTCCCGGCGAAGGATGGCGCTTATAGTTCGGCGGTCGTCCACATGGCGACACGGGTTTGGCGACTCGATGGATATAAAGCATGCAAAAGCACCTGCTCCTTTGTAGGTTTTTTTGCACGCGCAAAGCTGCTCTATGGCGGCTGTACGCGGGAGACCTACGGGTCTGCCGGCTTTGCTTTATTCCCCGGTTCGCCAACCTGCGTATAGCTGCCACCCATTCGTTTGGCGACGTGTGAGTAGCAGCCTCACTCTCTGGAATAAAGGTTAAAACATGAACCGATACATGCCGCTCACCGGCCACGACAGCACCACCCCTTCCCTGCTCATCGACACCCAAGTCCCCCTCGACGTCCTCCACGACGCCGCCGTCTACCGCATCCGCGCAGTGACCCAAGTCATGGAAAACCTGGCGTTTCGCGAAGGCCTGCAAACCGACACGATCGTCCTCCAGGACTTCGCCCTGCTTTGTGCCATTCCGTTGCGCGATGGGTGTGATTTGCTCGACGTGATCAGCCGGCGCTTGCAGGCTTAAACACCAGAGGCAAAAGGGGCGACGCCCTGTCGCCCTTTCTCCTGCCTAGGGTAAGCAACTCTACGAAACCTGAACATCGTGACAGCTCGCTCAAAACAGCCTCTCACAGGCTCACCCAGACAGGAGCTGTAACGATCATGATCGGATTGATACCCAACCTTTTCTCAGGCTTCAACCTATTCAGCGCACAGCAAAAACACACACCCGCCGATATAGACCAGTGCCCCGCCCCCAGCAACATCCAATCCAAAGCCTACACAGACCCCGCCCTGCCCCCACCGTATGGCGAAGGCTATCAATACACCGCCAATGCCAATGGCAAAACGTGGTCGGGGCAAACGGCAGGGACCAACGATGACTATCTGGACTCAGAATATGCACTAAAGGCAGAAGCCATCAACGAACGGGACGACAAGGTTCATTGTGATTACGGTGCAAAGCGCTTGATAAAAAACGGCGAGGGGGTCGACCCCTACCTGCGCCTCACAACGCTCAAATGACTAACGTATTGTCAGCGTCCGCCTGGAGTTATTTAGCCCATGCCTGAAACGCCAACAACAGATACAACCAAACAAAAAGAAATATCCCCCATGCAAAAAAGCCATAGCCAACTGTCAACTCTCACAGTATCAACAGCCAACCCGTCTATCTAGAATTGAGTTCCCAAATCAATCCGGGACATTGAGATGAACTCTAAACTTACGTTGGGAATGTTGGCCATCATGGCTTTTACTGGGAGCGCTTATGCTGCGGATATCAGTATCTGCCCAAAAGTCGAGGACATAACGGCAGTTCCTTTCAAAGACACTGACCCCGTCGTCGCGACTGAGAAAGTCAAAGACGCCGTAAGAGGAGAATTTGCCAATGCATTTAAATACAAAGCCTCCTCTGGCGGAAAACAATGGACAGGTGAAGTACACGGTTCCAACGACACTTACCTTGAAGACAAGTACGAACTAAAAGCAGAGACTGCTCAGGAGGCTAACGGAAAACTATTCTGCAACTACGGCGGAAAAATAATTGAAGTACCGTGGACAAATGAGAAGGGCGAGCCAGAAACTATAAAATCGACCGCTAACCTTAGACTCTCGACCCCACTCTAATTGATAAGGGCGCCCGTCGGGGCGCCCTTATTTTTTGCTCTGGCATTTACGCCGCGCTGAACAACTTATGCGGATCAATCACAAACTTCTTCGGCACACCCGCATCAAACTCGCCATACCCACGCGGCGCGTCATCCAGGCTGATCACCTCAACCCCCACGATGTCGGCAATGTGAATACGGTCCCACATGATCGCCTGCATCAGTTGGCGGTTGTACTTCATCACCGGCGTCTGCCCGGTGTGGAAGCTGTGAGATTTTGCCCAGCCCAAACCAAAGCGGATGCTCAGGCTGCCCATTTTCGCAGCGGCGTCGACGGCGCCTGGGTCTTCGGTGACGTACAGCCCGGGGATGCCGATCTTGCCCGCCACGCGCACCACGCCCATCAGTGAGTTGAGCACGGTGGCCGGGGCCTCCGCCTTGGCGCCGTCATGCCCGTGGCCGCGTGCTTCGAAGCCCACGCAGTCGACGGCGCAGTCCACTTCCGGCTCACCGAGCAGGGCGGCGATTTGTTCGTGCAGCGGGGTGTCGGTGGACAGGTCGACCACTTCAAACCCTTGCGCCTTGGCGTGGGCCAGGCGGATGGAATTGACGTCGCCGATGATCACCACCGCCGCGCCCAACAGGCGCGCGGAGGCGGCAGCGGCCAGGCCGACCGGGCCGGCACCGGCGATGTACACGGTGCTGCCTGGGCCAACGCCGGCAGTGACGGCGCCGTGGTAGCCGGTGGGCAGGATGTCGGAGAGGCAGGTCAGGTCGCGGATTTTCTCCATGGCCTTGTCGCGGTCCGGCAGTTTCAACAGGTTGAAGTCGGCGTAGGGCACCAGCACGTATTCGGCCTGGCCGCCGGTCCAGTCGCCCATGTCGACATAGCCGTAAGCGCCACCGGCACGGGCCGGGTTGACGGTGAGGCACACGCCGGTGTGTTGCTCTTTGCAGGAGCGGCAGCGGCCGCAGGCGACGTTGAAGGGCACGGACACCAGATCGCCGATTTTCAGGTTCTCGACGTCGCTGCCCTTCTCGATCACTTCACCGGTGATCTCGTGACCGAGCACCAGGCCGGTCTGGGCGGTGGTGCGGCCGCGCACCATGTGTTGATCGGAGCCGCAGATGTTGGTGGAGACCACGCGCAGGATGACGCCGTGTTCAATCTTCCTGCCACGCGGGTCCTGCATTTTGGGATAGTCGATTTTCTGTACTTCGACCTTGCCGTTGCCGAGATACACGACACCACGATTACCAGACATGCTTTCACCTCGCTGTTGTTTTTATGGAAGCGCGTTGCCCGTGGGTGGGCAGCGCGTTGAGTGCTCGGGTACAGATGCTGTTTTTGCGTTGTTAGTAATGGCCCTATCGGGAGCAAGCCCCCTCCCACAGTTGAATGTGTTCACAAATCAAAATGTGGGAGGGGGCTTGCTCCCGATGGCGTCAGTCAGAGCACCACCGTTCGATTGGCATTCAAAAACACCCGCCGCTCAATGTGATACCCCACCGCCCTGGCCAGGGTCAGCCCTTCAATATCGCGCCCCTTGGCAATCAAGTCCTCGGGATAGTGACTGTGATCCACCACTTCCACGCCCTGGGCGATGATCGGGCCTTCATCCAGGTCGTTGTTGATGTAATGCGCCGTCGCGCCGACCAGCTTCACGCCCTTGTTGTACGCCTGGTGATACGGCTTGGCACCCTTGAACCCCGGCAACAATGAGTGGTGGATATTGATCGCCTTGCCATCGAGCTTGCGGCACAGCTCCGGCGACAGCACTTGCATGTAGCGCGCAAGAATCACCAGTTCGGCGCCGGTCTGTTCAATCACTTGCCACACCTGACGCTCCTGGGACGGTTTGTCGTGGGGGTCGAGGGCGAAGTGGTGGTAGGGGATCTGGTGCCAGTCGGCCAACGGTTTCAGATCGGCGTGGTTGGACACCACCGCGACCACGTCCATCGACAGTTGGCCGATACGCTGGCGATACAGCAAGTCGTTCAGGCAGTGATCAGCCTTCGACACCATGATCACCACTTTGGGCCGGTAGTTCGGCGCCGTCAGCTCGAAGATCATCCCAAACGCTTGCCCGCGCGCGGCCAGGCCGTCGCGGAACGCTTGTTCATCGAAACCGTCCGGCTGGCGAAACTCCACGCGGATAAAAAAGCGCGCTGACAACCGGTCATCGAACGAGTGGTGCTCAGTGACGTAGCACCCCTGCTCGAACAGGTAGCGGGTGACCGCGTCCACCGTGCCGAGCACGCTGGGGCAGTCGGCGGTCAAAATCCATGTATCGGGTGCGCGGCTCATGGGTCACTCCTCAGGCTTGAACGCTCAGGCCGAATTCGGCCGAGGCATCCTGCAACCACAACCACCAGTAATCCGAGAAGCTGCGACGAATCACCAGCTCCCAGGTGTCTTCAGCGGTATGGCGGATCACCAATTGCGACTTGGCGAACACCGTGCCCACCGCCTTGCCCACCGGGAAGTTGTCGGGGTGTACGTCATAACTGGTGGACTTCATCAGCACGTCGCGCACGTTCGGGCCGCGCAGTTCGAGGATCTGCTGACCGCCGCTGACGTTGACGATCTGGATGTGCAGATCGCCCAGGGCGGCGCGCAGGTTTTGTTCGGCGGCGAATTCTTCACCGCTCGGCACCACCAGCAACCACTCATCCGGGCCGAGCCATTGCAGGCTGGTGTCGCCCTTGACGATCACGCTCAGGGCGCCGGGCAGTTCGATGCCCAGGGCTTTGTGGACGCCGGCCGCAAACGCAGCATCGTGACCATCACCGCGAAGGGTCAGGTGGCCGAGGAGTTTCTTTTCACGCACGGTCACGCCGGCATTTTTGCGGCCCTTGCCGATCAGGCTGGCGAGGTCGGCATGGTGCAGCGACGACTCGGCCTTGGCGCCGGTGGTGGGGCGTTGTGGGTAAACGTTGGCTGCTGTCATAAAGCACCTGTTTGAATTCTGTGGTGACTGTTCTGGCCTCATCGGGGGCAAGCCCCCTCCCACAGGGGAATGCATTTCAAAATGTGGGAGGGGCTTGCCCCCGATGCAGGCGACTCGGTCCGTCAGATGTTCTGGCGTTCGCCTTTCGGATCGAAGAACACCGAAGACACAATCTCCGCCTCGATCACGCTGCCATCGGCCTGGGGCGAAAACACCCGCTCGCCGATGCGCTTCAAGCCGCCCTTGACCACCGCCATCGCAAACGAATAACCCAGGGAGTTATGCGCATAGCTGGAAGTGACGTGGCCGACCATCTTCATCGGGATCGTCTGCTTGGCGTCGAACACCAGTTGCGCGCCTTCTGGTAGCCACACCGTCGGATCGATCGGCTTCAAGCCCACCAGTTGCTTACGCTCTTCGCGCACGCAGTCTTCACGGTTCATGCCGCGCCAGCCGATCCACGAGAACGGTTTGGTGCGGCCGACGCACCAGCCCATGTTCAAGTCGTCCGGGGTCATCGAGCCATCGGTATCCTGGCCGACGATGATGAAGCCCTTCTCGGCCCGCAATACGTGCATGGTCTCGGTGCCATACGGGGTCAGGTTGTACTTTTTGCCGGCCTCAACGATTTGTTCGAGCACGCCCATGGCGTAGTCGGCCTGCACGTTGACTTCATACGACAGCTCGCCGGTAAACGAGATGCGGAACACCCGCGCCGGCACACCGCCGACCAGGCCTTCTTTCCAGGTCATGAACGGGAAGCCGTCCTTGTCCAGGTCGATGTCGGTGACTTCGGCCAGCAGCTTGCGGCTGTTGGGGCCGGACAGGGTCATGGTCGCCCAGTGGTCGGTGACCGAGGTGAAGTAGACCTTGAGGTCTGGCCATTCGGTCTGTTGGTAGATTTCCAGCCACTGCAGCACACGGGCGGCGCCGCCGGTGGTGGTGGTCATCAGGAAGTGGTTGTCGGCCAGGCACGCGGTCACGCCGTCGTCGAAGACCATGCCGTCTTCCTTGCACATCAGGCCGTAGCGCGCCTTGCCCACGTCGAGCTTGGTCCAGGCGTTGCTGTAGATGCGGTTGAGGAACTCGCGGGCATCCGGGCCTTGAATGTCGATCTTGCCGAGGGTCGACGCATCCAGCAGGCCGACGCTGTCGCGCACCGCCAGGCATTCGCGTTTGACCGCCGCGTGCAGGTCTTCACCATTGCGCGGGAAGTACCACGGGCGTTTCCACTGACCGACGTCTTCAAACTCGGCGCCGTTCTTCACATGCCAGGCGTGCAGCGCGGTGTAGCGAACGGGCTCGAAGATATGCCCACAGTGCCGGCCCGCGACCGCGCCGAAGGTCACCGGCGTGTAGTTGGGGCGGAACATGGTGGTGCCCATCTGCGGGATGGTCACGTTCAGCGAGCGCGCGGCAATGGCTAGGCCGTTGACGTTACCCAGCTTGCCCTGGTCGGTGCCGAAGCCCAGCGCGGTGTAGCGTTTGACGTGCTCCACCGACTCGAAACCTTCGCGGGTGGCGAGCTCGATGGCCGCGGCGGTGACGTCGTTCTGCAGGTCGACAAATTGCTTGGGCGCCCGTGCGGTGGCTTTTTCGTGAGGCACCTGGAACAGCGCCAGGGTCGGTTCTTCCAGGCGGTTCAAGGCTTTTGGCAGCGTGCCTTGCACCGGCGCGAAACCGGCTTCGCTGGCGGCGCGCACGCCGCCTTCAAAACCATCCGCCAGGGAATCGCCAAGGCCGTAGACGCCGTTGATACCGCCGACGCACACGCGCTTTTGCGGTGCTTCACCCGGTACAAAACCGAGGATGTCTTCGCGCCAGGTCGGCTTGCCGCCCAAGTGCGACGCCAGGTGGACCACCGGGCTGTAGCCGCCGGAGCTGGCGACCAGATCGCAGTCCAACCACTCGCCGGGGCTGGTGACGGTATGCGCTTTGACATCGATGGCGGCAACGCGGGCGCCGGTCACGTGTTTGCTGCCACGGGCTTCGATCACGGCGCTGCCGGTGAGGATACGAATGCCTTTGGCGCGGGCTTCTTCCACCAGCGCGCCGCGTGGGTTGTGACGGGCATCGGCCACGGCCACCACCTTCAGGCCGGCCTCTAACCAGTCCAGCGCGACGCGGTAGGCGTGGTCGTTGTTGGTCGACAGCAGCAGCTTTTGACCCGGTGCCACGCCGTAACGGCGCACGTAAGTCGAGACCGCACCGGCGAGCATATTGCCCGGCACGTCGTTGTTGCCGTACACCAGCGGACGCTCGCACGCACCGGTCGCCAGCACCACGCGCTTGGCACGCACGCGGTGGATACGCTGGCGCACCTGGCCGATCGGGGCGCGGTCGCCGAGGTGATCGGTGAGGCGCTCGTGAATGGTCAGGAAGTTATGGTCGTGGTAGCCGTTGACCGTGGCGCGGGGCAGCAGCACCACGTCCGGCAGGGCTTTGAGTTCGGCAATCACGCTGGCAACCCATTGATCCGCAGGCTTGCCGTCGAGGCTTTCGCGGGAATCGAGCAACGAGCCACCGAACTCTTCCTGTTCATCGGCGATGATCACGCGGGCACCGCTGCGCGCGGCGGCCAATGCGGCAGCCAGGCCAGCCGGGCCTGCGCCCACCACCAGCACGTCGCAGTGACGGTTGAAGTTGTCGTAGGTGTCCGGGTCGTTTTCGGTCGGCGAGCGGCCCAGGCCAGCGGCCTTGCGGATGTACTTCTCGTAAGTCATCCAGAACGACTGCGGGTACATGAAGGTTTTGTAGTAGAAACCCGGCGGCATCAGCTTGCCGCCGACTTTGCCGAGAATGCCCATCACGTCGTTGTTCACGCTCGGCCAGCCGTTGGTGCTGGTGGCGACCAACCCCTGGTACAACGCTTGTTGCGTGGCGCGCACGTTGGGAATCTGGGTGGCTTCGGTGGCGCCGATCTGCAGCACCGCGTTCGGCTCTTCGGCACCGGCGGCAAAGATGCCGCGGGGGCGCGAGTACTTGAAGCTGCGGCCGATGATGTCGACACCGTTGGCCAGCAGCGCGGCGGCCAGGGTGTCGCCTTCGAAGCCTTTGTAGCTCTGGCCGTTGAAGCTGAAGGTCAGGACTTTGTTACGGTCGATCCGACCACCGTTGGACAGGCGATTGATCTGGCTCATACCTTCGCTCCAGCAGCCTTGGCGGTGAATTGCGGCGTGGTGCCGATCTTGTAGGTTTCAAGAATTTCGTAAGTCACGGTGTCGCGGGTCGCGTTGAAGTACTGACGGCAACCGGCGGCGTGAATCCACAGCTCGTGGTGCAGGCCACGGGGGTTGTCGCGAAAGAACATGTAGTCGCCCCACTCTTCATCGGTGCAGGCGTTCGGGTCCAGCGGGCGCGGGATGTGCGCTTGGCCGGACGCATGAAATTCCTCTTCGGAGCGCAGTTCGCCACAGTGAGGACAGAAGATATGCAACATAGGAAATTTCTCCTGTTAGTGGGCGACGGCCGCGGCGCCGTGTTCGTCGATCAACGCACCGTTGTGGAACCGGTCGATGGAGAAAGGTGCGGCCAACGGGTGCATTTCACCCTTGGCCAGGCTCGCGGCAAATACGTTGCCTGAACCCGGAGTGGCCTTGAAGCCACCGGTGCCCCAACCGCAGTTGAAGAACATGTTCGGCACTGGGGTCTTGGAGATGATAGGGCAGGCGTCCGGCGTGGTGTCGACGATGCCGCCCCACTGGCGGTTCATGCGCACGCGCGACAACACCGGGAACATCTCGACGATGGCCTGGATGGTGTGTTCGATCACCGGGTACGAGCCGCGCTGGCCGTAGCCGTTGTAGCCGTCAATACCGGCGCCGATCACCAGGTCGCCCTTGTCGGACTGGCTGATGTAGCCGTGTACAGCGTTGGACATGATCACGCTGTCGATAATTGGCTTGATCGGCTCCGACACCAGCGCTTGCAGCGGGTGGGATTCGATCGGCAGGCGGAAACCGGCGAGCGAGGCCATGTGCCCGGAGTTACCGGCCGTGACCACGCCGACGCGCTTGGCGCCGATAAAGCCCTTGTTGGTTTCCACGCCGATGCACACGCCGTTTTCCTTACGGAAGCCGATCACTTCGGTTTGCTGGATCAAATCCACCCCGAGTGCGTCGGCGGCGCGGGCAAAGCCCCAGGCCACGGCGTCGTGACGGGCTACGCCGCCGCGCCGTTGCACGGTGGCGCCGAGCACCGGGTAGCGGGTGTTCTTCGAGCAATCGAGGTACGGAATTTCGTCTGCCACTTGTTGCGCGTTGAGCAACTCGCCGTCCACGCCGTTGAGGCGGTTGGCGCTGACGCGACGCTCGGAATCGCGGATGTCCTGCAGGGTGTGGCACAGGTTGTAGACGCCGCGCTGGGAGAACATCACGTTGTAGTTCAGGTCCTGGGACAGGCCTTCCCACAGTTTCATCGCGTGTTCGTACAGGTGCGCCGACTCGTCCCACAGGTAGTTGGAACGCACGATGGTGGTGTTGCGTGCGGTGTTACCGCCGCCTAACCAGCCTTTCTCGACCACGGCCACGTTGGTGATGCCGTGCTCCTTGGCCAGGTAGTAGGCGGTCGCCAGACCATGCCCGCCACCGCCGACGATGACCACGTCGTAGACCTTTTTAGGGGTCGGCGTGCGCCACATCTTCTGCCAGTTTTCGTGGTGGCTGAGTGAGTGCTTGAAGAGGCCGAAGCCCGAGTAGCGTTGCATAGTCATTACTCCAAAACCGCGCTCAGCGATAAACCGGGAAATCAGCGCACAGGGCAGACACGTGCTTGGCCACGTCGGCCTCGACATCGGCGTCGCCGAGGTTGTCGAGGATGTCGCAGATCCAGCCAGCCAGTTCGATGCACTGCGGCACTTTGAAACCGCGCGTGGTCACCGCCGGGGTGCCGATGCGCAGGCCCGAGGTCACGAACGGCGACTGCGGGTCATTCGGCACGGCGTTCTTGTTGACGGTGATGTGGGCGCGACCGAGGGCGGCGTCCGCCTCTTTACCGGTGAGGCCCTGGCGAATCAGGCTGACCAGGAACAGGTGGTTATCGGTGCCGCCCGACACTACATCGTAGCCGCGTTTGATAAACACGCTGGCCATGGCCTGGGCGTTGTCGATCACGTGTTGCTGGTAGACCTTGAAGCCCGGCTCCTGGGCTTCCTTGAAGCACACCGCCTTGCCGGCGATGACGTGCATCAGCGGGCCGCCCTGGGCGCCGGGGAATACGGCGGCGTTGAGTTTCTTTTCAATCGTCTCGTTGGCACGCGCCAGAATCAGGCCGCCACGCGGACCGCGCAGGGTCTTGTGGGTGGTGGTGGTGACCACGTCGGCGTAGGGCAGCGGGTTCGGGTACAAACCGGCAGCCACCAGGCCGGCGACGTGGGCCATGTCGACGAACAGCAGCGCACCGACCTTGTCGGCGATCTGACGAAAGCGTGGGAAATCCAGGGTTTTTGAGTAGGCGGAGAAACCGGCCACCACCATCTTCGGCTGGTGCTCCACGGCCAGGC
Organism: Pseudomonas sp. PSPC3-2; assembly: GCF_049897085.1. Taxonomy (NCBI): domain Bacteria; kingdom Pseudomonadati; phylum Pseudomonadota; class Gammaproteobacteria; order Pseudomonadales; family Pseudomonadaceae; genus Pseudomonas; species Pseudomonas sp. PSPC3-2. The sequence continues at coordinate 5,451 of NZ_JAFCVO010000018.1, read as the reverse complement.
GCTCGACTTCGTCGTAGTCGATCAGGCCGGTGTCGGTGTTGATGCCGTATTGCACCGCGTTGTACAGCTTGCCCGAGGACGACACTTTAGCGCCGTGGGTCAGGTGACCGCCGTGGGCCAGGCTCATGCCGAGGATGGTGTCACCGGCGTTCAACAGCGCCAGGTACACCGCGCTGTTGGCGGAGGAGCCGGAGTGCGGTTGCACGTTGGCGTAATCGGCGCCGAACAACTGCTTGGCGCGTTCGATGGCCAGGGCTTCGACCTTGTCCACGTGCTCGCAGCCACCGTAGTAGCGCTTGCCCGGGTAGCCTTCGGCGTATTTGTTGGTCAGGCCGCTGCCCTGGGCTTGCATCACGCGTTTGCTGGTGTAGTTCTCCGACGCGATCAGCTCGATATGATCTTCCTGCCGCTGCTCCTCGGCATTCATGGCCGCGAGCAGTGCGTCGTCATATCCCTGGATCTGGTCTTGTTTGCTGAACATCGCGTCTCTCCCAGCCTTTCGTATTGTTAAGGCCCATGCAGAGCCCTTTGATGCGATGGTAGGGCTGGCGCCGATAGGTCAAATGCCTACGGACGCCACGCAAAGGTGCGTTTACGACATGGCGACAACAACGCCGAACAAATGTGGAAGGGGCGGTGCGACGGTTCGACTTGCCCCCGATAGCGGTGGATCAGCTTGCACATGCCGTGGCAGACACACCGCTATCTAACCCCTTGGTCCATCGGGCTCGTGCGCTCTTTACCTCCGATGTTGATGTTCAACTAGCCCCAGGTATTCACTTGAGCGCTCCCCTCAGAGTAGGCATTGATCTACACTCCCGTCAGGTTGATCTGCCCGCTGGCATTAAGCTCCAGCACGCTCCTGCCGCACACCAGTCGCAGGTGTTCACCCACCTCGTCATGCCTAATATGCTTGTTCCGGTCATGCCCGACGGAGTGGCTCTCATCCACCTCAACCACGATGCCCTGATTCCTCTCGGTATGGATATACACCTGTTCCAACCCCTTCTTGTCCTCCATGCGGATTTCATTGAAGTTGGCCGGCGTGCCAGTTGTGCATAGGGAGTTATTAAACAAGTTCATTTAATTCCCTTTCCAAAACTGAACTTATGAAATTTCCGTTACCGTTTCACCCTCAAATGTTTGCACAGCTATTCGATAGATTACTGTCCAGCCACTCTCTTTCGATTTTTCGACGATGTGTTTTGAGCCAAACACATAGACGGTATCGCCCAATGACATTTTTTCTCCTAAGTGCAGCGCCGAAGGTGATATTAAAAATTGATGTAGAAAGGTCATGGGGCGCCCCTGGTGATACAACCAGGCGGGCTCTCCTACCCATACGGGTTTTTCTTTCAAACAAAGAAACTCACTTTTAAGGCGCTCAGACAGCCATTTTTTTTATTTTTTGGAGCGCCTTGCTCTACATAATCGTCATACAACGATCGAGCAAATTCCTCTGCGCCATCGGCTTCCATGGAAGCGGATTGCTTTTGTGCGACCCCCATTGCAGCGCCCCAAAAAACGTGAAAATCCGTCAACTCATTCATGTTCTCTCCTATAAGTTCCGTATCACCATTGCCCGGTTGTTTTTACAACTCTCACCACATCCCAACCAGTATGGCGATACTTGTCCATCGACTCATGCCCCCAAGGTGGGGTTTTGGTCAAATTCCAATCCTCATGAGCGACCTTCGAGCCGGAGCGCTGAGGAATGTATTGATGGTTCAGCTCCATCGATATATCTATCTCCCTCTTCGTGCCGACACGCTTGAGTCTTCGATTCCTCGCGCTGTCACGGTAACGGATCTCCACTTTCATCCTGGGCGCTTTTCCTTCCGACATCCGCGCCAGATTCTTAGCAGAGTACTTACCCTTAGGAGCTGTACGTGCCCCTTCTTTCCAGTGGTCTTTCCTAGCAGTACTCCAGCACTTCCATCCCCAAGGATCAGCCCAGCCAACTGGGTTCGATGCAAATTGGTATAGGCTCAGACCGCCCGCCAGACCAATCGGATCCGGCGTCGTAAACCGCCCCATATCCGGATCGTAAAATCGAAACGTGTTGTAGTGCAGCCCGATTTCCCGATCCAGATACTGCCCCTGAAACCGCAGGTTCTGCTCTTCAATGTAGTAAGGCTCACTCACCTCCTCCAGCGTATTGCCCCATACCCGATAAGTCGCGCGCCAGACGTTGTGCCCGTCGGTTTCGGTCAACTGCTCCGGCAACCCATTCAAGTCGTTGTGGTAATAGCGCACGCTCTGGTGTTCGCCCACGCCATCAACCCGGGCCAGCGGCGTATAGCCATCGTCCTCATAGAGATACAGGCTGGTTTGACTATGCCGATGCTCCTGCAGCAGGCGCAGGCCATCCCAGGTGAAGCGGGTTTCTCCCAGCGCATAACCCCGGCTGTCGTGTTCGGTTTTGGCGATGCGTCGGCCAAGTGGGTCGTAGGTCATGTTCACGACCGTTTCTCGCTCGCCTTTTTGGCTGCGCACTTGGATCAAGCGGTGTTCGGCGTCGTAGGTAAAGTGCTGCAAACCCCGTGCGGCGCTGCGTTTTTCGATCAGCCGGCCGAAGCCGTCGTAGCGGTAACGTTTGTCCTGATAGGTCAGCAATCGGTTATGGCGCACCAAGCCGCCTGAGGTTTGCGGGCCGTCGAGCAGGTTGGCGGCGGCGTCGTAGGCGAAGGTTTCGCGCTGGCCTTGTACGTTGTCCTGGGTCGCGATGATGCGGCCGGTGGCGTCGTAGTGCAGCAGTTGGCGGTGTTGCGCGGTGGGTTGCTGGTCGAGTTTGCCGGTCAGGTTGTCGGCGGGGTCGTACTCGAAGTGCTTTTGCGCGGCCGCCGGCATCAACGAGGGCTGGCTGGCGTGGCGGCGCTGGCGTGCGCGCAGGCGACCGCTGCGGTCGTATTCGCTGCGGGTGCTGAGTTGGCCTTGGGTGCGCAGCACTTCGCGGTGTAGACGGTCGCGTTCAAAGTCGCTGATGACGTGGCCGTCGAGGTTGAGCTGGTGCAGGTGGCCGCTGCCGTAGTACAGGCGATTGAGCCAGCGGCCGTCGGGCAGTTGCGTTTGGATCAGGTTGCCGAGTTCGTCGTAGTGATGGTTCAGATTGCCCGCTGAACTCTGTTCGGCAAGCAACTGGCCAAAGGCGTCGTAAGCGAAACCAAGAGCCTGGGTATTGCCCTGCAAGTCGGTGAAGGTGACGGCGGTTAGCTGGTCCACCGCATCGTAGCTGTAGTCGGTGCGGCCATCGTCGGTGGTCTTGGCAATCAACCGGCCAACCGCATCGCGCTCCAGCCGATGCACGATGGGGGCGGGAGGTGTCTCGGGAATCAGGGCCAGGCCGTTTCCGTAAGGTGCCGCGAAGGCGGTCACCATCGTGATGTTATCCAGCCGGTCGTAGTCGTAGCGCTTGGCGCTGCCGTCAAGATCTTGTTGCTCGGTCAACCGATCCCCGGCATCCCAGGCAAACCGATAACGTTCGCCGTTCTCGTTGGTCAGCGCTTGCAGTCGCCCATAGCTGTCATACCTGAATTGCACCTGTCGTCCATGGGCGTCGGTGCGCTGGCGTACCTGGCCGCGACGGTTGTGCTGGTAGAGCGTGGTGTGGCCGGCGGGGTCGGTGTAACCCACCAACTGACCGCTGGCATCACGCTGATACTGCTCGGTGCGCCCGTCCGGCAGTTGGCTGCTGAGCAAGCGCCCTTGAGCGTTGTAGCTGAATTGAGTGCGTTCGCCGAGGGCGTCGGTGATGACCTGCAAATAGCCGCGCTCGTCGTAGCGAAAGCGCGTGGGGTGGCCTGAGCAATCGACATGCTCGGACAATTGCCCGAATGGGTTCCAGCGCAGCTTTTTATTTTTGCCGGTGGCGTCGATGATTTCCACCACCTGGCCAAACGCGTCATAGCGGTAGCGCGTTGTCTGACCAAGTGGATCGATTTCGCTGACGCAGTTGCCGCGCGGGTCGTACCGGTATTGCCAGGCCTGTCCGGCGGCATCGGTTTCCACCAACGGCAGCGACCAATGCTGCAGCCACAAGGTGGATTCGATCGGCCCCAACGGATCTTGCGTCTCGCACAGGTTGCCGGACTCGTCGTAACCGAACCTCCACTGACCGCCCTGAGGATCGGTGGCACCGAGCAACTGGCGCTCGTCATTCCATTCGAATTGCCAGGTTTGGCCGAGGTTGTCGGTGTATTCGGTGATCTGGTACTGGGCATTCCACCGACGGGTGCTGACCCGTTGCAAGCCATCGGTAATCCGCGTGATCCCAGCGTGTAGGTCATAGTCGAACTGGTAGTCGTCGCCCTCATCGGTCCAGTGTCGGATCACGCGCCATTCGGCGTCGTCCACACAGGCCCACTGGTAATAGCAGCGCTGCCCGGTAGGCCGTTGGTGCTCGACCATGTGCCGGCCGCTGTCGTAGGCAAAGCGGCGCTGTAGATGCCCGGAAGTATCGCGAACTTCGGCCAGGTCGCCATGAGCGTCATAGGCATAGCTGACTAGGGTTTCGCGGCTGTGGTCGGCGAACAGCCGTTCAATCTGCTCGACCCGCCCGAGTTTTTGCTGGCTGTAGCCCAGCTCGATTCGCACATCATTGAAGGAATCGCGTAACCGGCTCAAGCGACCTTGGGCGTCATAGTCGAGGAGGATGCGGTTGTCGTTGCGGTCCCCTAACTGGCTCAGGCGCAGGTGCGACGGGTTGCCGGGCGTTGGTTCGAACAGCCGATAGAGCCCGTCGACGCTTTCAATCAGCAACTGCCCGTCGGCATGGCGCCGCACGCTCAGGCCTTCGCCCGCGCTGAACACCGCGCCGCCCAAGGGGATCACGCCCATGTCGATCTGCCGGGCCTGCTCGTCGGTGTAGACCAGGCGCTCGCCGCCCTCGGGAAGCCCACCCGTCTCGACGAAGACTTCGTAGATCACACTCCAACCGGCGCCGAACAGGCCATCGCGGCGTTCATCCCGACTGCTGTAGTAACGCTGCCACTCGATCGGCAACAGGCCCGGCAGGGCGAAGTCCACGTCGTCTTCACCGTCGAGAACTTTCGCGCCCGTGGCGCTGTGTACCGGGTTGGGCGAACCTGCGGCCGCAGCGGTCAACGCATTGCTCACCTGGCCGCTGCCCCACGACACCAGCCCGCCCACGGCCATGCACGGCAACTTGCTGAAGAATTTCGCGCCACCGCCGCGCAACGTCAGCAGCGCCGTCACCGCCAGCCCGACACCGGGCGTCTTGCCGCTGCGAATCTCGCGAACCACCACGGGCGCTCCGCCGATGATCACATTCGGCGAAATCTGTACCGTCCCAACCTTGGCCTCGCAGGTGCTCCGATCCCCACTGCGCACGGCGGGCTGGCCGTTGATAAATACGCGACTGGAACCCTCGGCCATGTATTGCTCTGGCATCGGCGGGTGTTTATGGCAGTCGACTTTATCGCCAGGACAAGG
>NZ_JAFCVO010000017.1:0-125950 GCF_049897085.1 Pseudomonas sp. PSPC3-2 | reverse complement strand
TGGATACGTGTGTCGCAGTCCTGGGCCGGCAAGAACTGGGGCTCGATGCAGATCCCACGGATCGGCCAGGAGGTGATTGTGAGCTTTCTGGAAGGCGACCCGGACCGGCCGATCATTACCGGGCGGGTGTACAACGCGGAGCAGACGGTGCCCTACAAACTGCCCGAAAATGCCACACAAAGTGGTATGAAAAGCCGCTCCAGCAAGGGCGGCTCACCCGCCAACTTCAACGAAATACGCATGGAGGACAAAAAAGGCGCCGAGCAACTCTATATCCACGCGGAGCGTAATCAGGATATTGCCGTAGAAAATGACGAAGGCCATTGGGTGGGTCACGACCGCCACAGCACTGTGGATCACAACGAGATGGTCAGAATCGGCAATGACCGCCTGCGCGCGGTGTTGGCTAACGATGCTTTGCATGTCGGCGGGGCCAAGAGCGACAGTATCAACACCCAATACCTGATCGAGGCAGGATCGCAAATTCGGCTGGTCTGTGGAAAGAGCGTGCTGGAGTTCAATGCCAGTGGCGAGATCAACATCTCGGGTACCGCGTTCAATATTTACGCCAGTGGTAACGGCAATATTGATACAGGCGGCCGGCTGGACCTCAATGCGGGTAATGCTTGTGCCGTGGATAACAAGGGTAAAGGCATCAAAAGCGTTATTGATGCAGCGGTGAAAGCCTTCTTTCCCAAACGCTGACAAGGCAGACAGAGCGCCTGCCCAGTTGATCAAGTCGACAGCAAAAGATACCGCAGCGCCTTGTGATACTTGGCGATCCGTTCCAGGTCCTTGGTCTCTAGCGTGGGCAATCGCGTGAGGTTGAGGTTGTCCCGGATGTCTTCGATTTTCACCTTGCGCGCCAACTCATCAGGCCAAATCCTCGCGATAAAGTCTTCGTAGACTTCGCCGGGACGCTTTGAGAGACAGTCGATGGCATGTATCACGTGCTCGCTGAGGCCTAATTGTCTTAATTCATCCAGGGTGACATTACTGTCTTCGACAACATCATGCAGAACGCTGACAACCTGCTCGTCCAATGTCTCGAATTTCAACATCAAGCGCAGCGGGTGCAGAATGTAAGGCTTGCCAGACTTATCCACCTGCCCTGCATGAACACGACAGGCCAGCGCAATAACGGCGTCGAGAATACTCATTGACGTGGAAATCCTTTTTCATATTGCTCACGAGTGATTTCCCGGCCCGAGCACAACGCTTCCCGATACAGACGATGGTCAGGAACAACCGGTTCAGTACGTTCTTGTGCGCCATAGAACTTGACGTATATTTTTTTCTCTCGGTGATCCCAGCGATACATGACTTCTTCGAAGTTGTAGTCGATGAAAACATCCCGGGTCAAAAACGCTTCAAAATCAATTGCCACTGCTCCCCCTTATCGCGTCGTAATAGGCTTTGCTCTGATTGGCAATGGCTTTTGCTTCGGCACTGTTTGGGTCCAGCACTCGCCCCTCCTCATAGTACTTGTGGCCCAGCCCACCTTCGACATTGGCTTTCGCCGCTACCGCATTGTAAGTGTCATCACCCAACAACCTGCCGAGCGCGTCAGCGCTCCTTTCCACAGATCCTTTCAGAAGTGTGGGTAGACGATGTTGAAACGTCAGATCGCCGTGCCTCGGTTCGTTCCCGGCTGAATCAGCAACAGCTCATCCAACTCGCGCTTGCGGCAACGTATAACGAACGGTAGAGCAGCGTCCGGGTCACGCTTGAACAGTTCAAAAGTTGCCCGATCAATTTCATAATATTCCTCGTAATCGACCATACCGTTACTGACCGGTATGGATACGTAAAAACGACCCGATTCCTTTTCGATTCCCACGGAAAACATGTGTTCCCGACTTACAAAAACATCCTGAAATTTCATGATCACCTCTAGGGTGCTGTCTCACAAATAAAGCTTCTTATGTCTGTGAGGTCATTGCCTCACGGGCTCGCTGTATCTTGTTCAAAATATCTTCCCCCTTGGCGTTCCAGACGTAGCGAGTCGGCTGCGCATTACGCAGTGCCAGGAACGTGGTGATCGAGCTTTCCAGTTCGCGAACTGAACTGAAACTGCCATCACGCAGGTACACCGTGATATCGCGAAAGAAGCGTTCAACCATGTTCATCCACGAGCTGGATGTCGGGGTGAAATGCATGTGGAAGCGTTTGTGCTTCTCAAGCCACGCCTTCACTTTTGGATGCTTGTGCGTGGCATAGTTGTCGACGATCAAATGCAACTGAAGATGCTTGGGCGTTTCTCGATTGATCTTCTTGAGAAACTCCAGCCACTCCTGATGCCGATGTTGGCGCTCAATGCTGCTGATCAAATGCCCCTGAAGATAATCCAGCGCGGTGAACAAGGTGACGGTGCCGTGGCGGACATAACCCGAGCACTGACTGACCACAGAAGCATAGCTTAGGTTAGAACCTTATTTCAGAGACAGCGCACTAGCGTGGGCAAGCAACACATCGTCTCAATGAATGCCTTATCAAAACATCAGATCGCCGTACCACGATCTGTACCCGGTGGGATAATCAAAAACTCATCCAGTTCACGCTGGCGGCAATGGTTCACAAATGGTAGCGCAGCCTCTGGGGCATGGCTGAAAGGTCAAAAGTCGCCCGGTCAATTTCATAATATTCCTCGTAGTCGGCCATGCCATTGCTGACTGGAATCGATACGTAGAATCGGCCTGAAATTTCTTCAACGCCTAAAGTGAACCTATACTCACGTCTTACAATAATGTCCCGCAATTGAATCAGCATCTGCTCTTTCCACAAATATCTTTCGTGCCTCAGATATTAAAAGGCACAAAATCTGGCCCGCCAAGTTTGTCCCTTACAACCAGAGCGGTACGCATCAACGGATCCCATAGACCGTGCTGACTGTTCCAGGCAGCGCCCGCCCAACGTGTATCAACGACAAGTGCTGCCTTGTTGGCTTCAAGTTGCGCCTGAAGCGCTAGTGCAACGGCACTCATGTCGATTTCGAACAACCCGGCATAAAGACCTTGTGGTTGTGCGTGCTTTTTGCTCAGACAAAAACGGTAGTACCAGACCCAAACCGCCGCCGCATAGATCGCCCGATTACGATCAGGGTAAGTCGCCAGAATTTTCAGCAAAGCCGCCACAAAGCGCGCGGGAAACAGGGGATCGTGGGTCTGCTGCCAGTAACGCAGCAGCAGCAGATCGAACGCTGCGACGATATTCTGCGGCTCATCGTTATCGCTTTTGGCTTCCTGGAAGTAGAACGGCTCCCCCACGAGGAATTTGTCTAATTCGTCATTCGCCAGGGCCAGTAGCAGTACGTTGTCTAGATTGGCACTCATTGAAGTCTCACTACATCAGGGTTCGCGAGCAGAATATTAATGTCATTACCGTGTGGAATGCCCACATTGTCCATTACCGCTTCTCGCATGCCACCAGGGTAGGTCCGTCCGCCGGGACGCCATAATGAATTGACCCCACGCTCATTACCGGTGGGCATGATCACCTTGGGGTTATCCAGGTTCATCATATAAATCTCCTTGCCGGCAAAAGTGCCCGGGTCATAGCCGAGGGCCGACTCCAATACTGATATATCGCCCGTCTTTTTAAATTCGCCAACCACACCATGCAAATCTGACTTGGCCATAACGTACTTGGATGGGCTAAAGGTCGCATACATCGGATTGGCGATATCGTCCGGGGTGAACAGGAAAGCCCCCCCTTCATCCTGGAAGACCTTCAGATGCTTAGAGATATAGGAGGCTTCAAGGTAATCGGCGGGATTCGGCCGGCTGGATCGAGGAATCGCCAGAATATCGTCTTGCGTAAAACCCGGTTTGTACCTCACTTTGGGGGACGTACCGATTTTCGCCATTTTCGGGCCAAGTCCCAAAAGCGCCATCCCGGCGACGCCTTGCAACAAGTCCCCATAGCCAGGCCCAAGGCGATCCCCCAGGTCCCCGAGTAAGGCCATGCCACCCATCATTGCACCACCGATCACCACAAACCCGACCAAGGCGGCAAAGCCTGCCATCGCCGCAAGAATTGCAGCTCCGCCCATGGCCACGATGCCGAGCGCTTCAAATCCAGTGTGCATCCAACCTTCGATATCAAGAACAAACGCAACCGAAACTGTCGGCCCACCGATAAACGTATTGGGGCTGCCACTCTTGATATGCGCACCGCAGACCATTTTGCTATGCAAGCGGGCCGCCGGCTTGCCGTTGATAAAGACCGTGGCACTGCCTTCGGCGATCAATACCGGAAACGGCCACATTGGGTGACTCATCGGAAAACCGGTACAGGACGAGGCGATGTCCTCTCCCGCTCGCATCGCATTGAGGCCATTGATATAGACATTGAAACTGCCCTTCAACAACGTCCCCGTGGTAGGTTCGGGCAGGTTGAAAAGGGTATTTAGACCTTTGACGATTTGGAACATCGACAAACCGCCCGCAGCGATCGAGCCTGCCATGATCGCCACCGCCACCCCACCTGTGGCAACGGTAGCAGCGATGACTGCAGCTCCAATCAATGCGCCGGCCACAGCGCCGGCGATCATCGACATGACCCCAAAACCGTGGGCTATTTCATCACCCAAGCGTGCTGCCGCCTGCGCATCCATCGCGTACCTCTACCTTCTTGATCCACTCGTGTTGTATCTACGCAGAACACATCACCTGATCAAATATCGGAAACCCGCGGTTTCAGCGAATTCATGACAATCCTCCAAGCCTTCTCATGATGAACAAGATCATCGGAGGTAGTTGTCAATATCGTGATCAAAACGGCGGGTTTACGCTCTATAAAGACTTGTCGCAGGTGACTCGATAGATCGCAAATATTCGGACAACGCAGGGTAACGGGACAAACCGCTGCCCAACGGTAAATCTACCGCGCGGCAGGGCAAGCAGTAGCATCAGACACTCGTAAGGCGATATTGGCCAGGTTCCGTCCAAGCGACTCGCCAAAAGCTACCACTGAGAAGACCCAAGTCATCCCGAAGGTATTCAAAGACCTCAGCAGGGCACCATTCCTTACCTGCTGAGAAGGCAACTTCCAGTAAACGCAAGGCATCAAACACTTGAGCTTTCTGTTTATCATCCAGCACATCCAAAATGTAAACGTCATGCTCTGCCGTTTGCGAAAACCCAATAGCGCGCAAAGCAGGACCCAGGTTGGGATCCATCACACGAACACGCACTGCATCGGCGTCTGCTTTTTCCACATAGGCCTTTAACATCTCATTAGTCACTGACAAATACCTCAGTTATCGTTTTAATACCACTTGCATCCTTTGTGGGAATAGACTCAACAACCATTTCTGGAGCCCCTCCTGGCAAGTGTTTGCCTGGCCCTAAAAAGTGCTTATTTCCTTCCAAGGGACTTCTGGGCATACGGTCAACAATATTATCCACCTGCCTCACTTTAAAGCCGCCCTGCAGTGAACCATCTTCCAGACCGAAAGCGCGCTCCAATTCTGCCGCTTTCTTTGTACTTATGGTTACTTTGGAGCGCCCTGCAAGATCACCTATAACATCAGTGACACCCTTTTTATCGGAAACAAAGCTGCCGCCCCGACCAATCGTTGGATATTTATCCCATGAGGTCGGGCTGACGTTAAAACCGGTATTGTCCTGGAGCATTTGTTCTTGTCGCTGGCGAGCCAACAAGGTTCGCTCGGTGGCGGTCATCGGCCTGCGCGCCAATCTTGGGCTTGCGCCCAGCAGTGCCAAACCAGCGATCCCCTGCAACAAGTCACGGTAACCCGGTCCCAGCCGGTCGCCAAGATCGCCGATAAGTGCCATGCCTCCCAACACCAAACCACCGACAATCACGACTTCAACCAGAACAGCCAACCCCACCATAGCGGCCATAACCAAACCAGCGCCTGCCGCAAGCAGCCCCACAAGTTCCAGCCCAGAATGCATCCAGCCCTCGATATCCAGCACAAAGGCTACCGAGACGGTTGGCCCGCCGATAAAGGTATTTGGGCTGCCGCTCTTGATATGGGCACCGCACACCATTTTGCTGTGCAGGCGGGCCGCCGGCTTGCCGTTGATAAACACGGTGGCGCTGCCTTCGGCGATCAACACCGGGAAGGGCCACATCGGGTGATTCATCGGCAGCCCAGTGCAGGACGAGGCAATGTCTTCGCCGGCGCGCATCGCATTGAGGCCGTTGATATAGACGTTGAAACTGCCCAACATCAGCTTGCCGGTGGTGGGCTCAGGTAGGCTGAAGATAGTGCTCAGGCCCTTGACCACCTGGAACATCGACAGTCCACCCGCCGCAATCGAGCCGGCCATGATTGCCACCGCCACTCCGCCGGTAGCAACTGTAGCAGCGATAACTGCGGCACCAATCAATGCTCCTGCCACTGCGCCCGCCAGCATTGCGGCGACGCCAAATCCGTGGGCTATTTCATCACCCAGGCGGGCTGCTGCTTGCGCATCCATTGCGTCAATCTACCGTATTGGTTATACCGGCCGTGTGCGAATCAGGTGCCTGACACAAGGGGTTTGAGGCTGCTCATGGCAACTTTCCAGGCGGTCTCGTGATGAACCAGGTCACTCGGCGTGGTCGTCAATGTGGTAATCAGCACAGCCGGTTTTCGTTCGATAAACATCTGGCGCAACATCAGTTCGCGCCCCTCACGCTTCCAAGTGTAATCCAGCAGTGTGGCGGCATGGGCATGCAGCACCGTGTCCCAACGCTGGACCAACTTGAACTCAGGCAATTGCTGCTCTGCGCTCTTCACTTGTTTGTCGACGTAATCCGCAAAGATCGCGTCGCCTTGGGAGGCATCACGACTGATGACAAAACTGGCTTCCTTGGCGCCGCCAACGGCAGGCAGCTTGAAGATATTGATACTCTGGTCCTGCCAGGTATCAGGGATGTCGAGGTCCGCTTCTTGAATTCTGTAGAAGGTCACAGTGATCGCTTTCCATGGATGTGAGTGACTCGGGAAAGCGCAAATACTCGGGTAATGCGCCACAACAATCAAGCCGAGGGCGATTCCCAGGTCCCGGCCCACCAAAAATGGGCACCCAACCCAGTCAGCATGCCCATTTTTCCTACCGACCCGCCATCCTTCGAGACCGCACCGCTATCAAAATTTGACGGAAAGGGCGGACGGGCCTAAAAAGTCCGCCACTGTCCAATCTTGAATCGAGCGTTTATCAACTATCCTCTACATCAGCCTCCGCGTTCTTTACCAGTCTCTTGAGCATTCTGTTCATGTGCGTGTAGCGCTGTTCAATAGTATCCATTCGAGACTTGTCAGTCGGCGCGTCTGACGATTTAGGCGCTTCATACGGTGTGTAAATAACTCCGTATCGTTTACCCAGGTCTTGCATCTGGGTTTCTATGCCATTCATGTTTTTTTCAAGACTGCCTAAACGCCCGCTTGTGTCCGTTGGTGCATCAGCCCGTTTACCAACGGCCTTAGCCTCAGGCCCTTCGTTAATAGAAATGATTTGGTTGGCCATCGTCTCTGTTTTTATTTCACTTTCTTCGAGGCGCGCGTCTATTTTTTGCTTTTCTGTCGCGGCCGGATCTACGGTTGTGGTCGTGCCGTCCGCGTTCTTTTTTTCCGCACCTGGCATTGCCGCTTGCGCTTGAATTCTATCCAAGATGGCTTTGGAGGCTAGCTGTTCCCCCACGCTCAAGGGGATATTAACCAGTGAGCTTACCCCCCCACTTATAAGGGAGCTGCGCGCGTTGGCCGCAAGTTCAGAAGAGAGCGATTTGAACCCATTTTTATTGTGCAAATTGCTAATATCTTGCGTATTTTTTAACGAATCCTTAATACCAGCCGACCCAACTTTTGGCTTTGTCTGTGACCCAGAACCTGGACGAGCCCCTCCCACCGTCCCTTTATTTGACGGAGTACCGGAACCTGAATTAGATCCCCCTCCATTACTTCCGTTATTTCCGTTAACTCCGTTATTTCCGTTAATCCCGTTACCTCCGTTACCTCCGCGTATTCTTGTCGGGCTCCTCCTAGAGGTGCTGGCGCCCTTAGCACCACTTAATTCCGCAGCCCCCACCTTCTCATTACTTGCCGTAGGATATTCAATACCCCCTCCGTTACCCGCGCTCGAACCATATACAATCTTCGAGTGGTCAGCCGTTTGCGGCCCATTACCCGACGTCAATGGCGCGGAGTTGCCTGGCACGGTTGTCTGAGGTAACGGAGCGATTGGGGGGAGATAAGTTTCATTGGTAAGTTTCATTGAGACACCTCTTGAAAATAGTCTTGAGCGCGTCCCTGCAACCTCGACTTATACGTGGCACCCCGTAACAGTTAAGTTCCACCGTTTCAATAATCGCCCTTTACACGTATTAATAGACGCTGCACGCCTACCACTCATAACCCTATAAGCCGTCAGCACCTTCCTTGCGCCTCAATCGCTTTGCCACGCGCACAAAAAATGGGCACCCAACCCAGTCGGCGTGCCCACTTTTTCTACCACCCCGCCCCCTTCGAGACGATACCGCTATTACGGGTTGACGCTGTCTTTGAGCGACTTGCCCGGCTTGAACGCAACGGTATTACTGGCCTTGATTTTCACCGGCTCACCGGTTTGTGGGTTTTTGCCGGTGCGGGCGCCGCGGTGGCGTTGCAGGAAGGTGCCGAAGCCAACCAGGGTGACGCTGTCCTTGCGGTGCAGGGCGCCGGTGATTTCTTCGAGAACGGCGTTGAGGACGCGACTGGCCTGTTCTTTGGTGAGGTCCGCTTTTTCAGCGATGGCGGCTGCGAGTTCTGGTTTACGCATAAGTGAAGCCTCTTTGACGGTTTTTTGTTGTTATGTCCGTGCTGCTCTCTAGTGGAGCAGCGCCCAAGGCGCCGCAGGCTCTACTCTGCGGCAGACGGGAGTGAGGATGGCATGCCCTCGGACGCCGCGCCAGTCTCGCGGCGACCTTTCTAGGGTGAAAAACAGGGTTATTCCGACAGAACGACCGGTATTTATGCCAGCAAAGGCGGAAGTTCTTTGTTCAACGCCAGTTTTTCCATCACGGCGCTGCCGGTCAGCGCATAACCCAGCAGGCGGCCGCTGGTGTCGCGGCACAGGGCCTTGATGTCGGCGCCCTGCCCTTCGACGCTCCACACGCCTTCGGTACCCCGTGGCGGTGGCGAAACGACCAGCGGGCAGACCGGGGTTTTCACGGTGACCGGCATCGGCCCGTAGCTGACGGCCGTGGCGTTGCCCGCCAGGGTCTGGGCCAGGGCGCGGGCGCAGCTCATCAGCGGCATGACATACAGCAGGTTCAGGCCATCGACCTCGGCGCAGTCGCCCAGGGCATAGATGTTGGCGTGGGAAGTCTTGAGGTGGCGGTCGACCATGACCCCCCGGTTGATCTGCAGGCCAGCAGCCGCGGCCAGATCGACGCGCGGGCGCAGGCCGATGGCCGAGACCACCAGGTCGCAGCGGACCACTTCACCGTCCGACAGGTGCGCTTCCAGGCCCTCGGCGCTGCGTTGCAGGCGGTTGAGCACCGGGCCGAGGTGGAAGCGCGCCCCAAGGCCTTCCAGCCCGGCCTGCACCGCTGCGGCGGCCGCAGGGTGCAGCAGGGTTGGCATGACTTGCTCGCACGGCGCCACCAGGTCGATTTCGTAGCCTCCAAGGATCAGATCGTTGGCAAATTCGCAGCCGATCAGGCCGGCGCCGAGTAGCAGGACGCGGCGTTTACCGACGGCTGCCGCGCGAAAGCGTGCGTAGTCTTCAAGATCATTGATCGGGAAAATCAGCTCTGCAGCGTCGCCTTCGACCGGCACTCGCACGGTTTCCGCGCCCCAGGCCAGGACCAGGTCGCGGTAGGCCACCGCTTCTTCACCGATCCACAGGCGCTTGTGGCCCGGGTCGATGCCGGTGATACGGGTATGGGTGCGCACTTCGGCCTTGAGTTGCTCGGCCATGGCGCCAGGTTCAGCCATGCTCAGGCCATCGGCTTCCTTGTTCTTGCCAAAGCCGGTGGAGAGCATGGGCTTGGAGTAGGAGCGCCCATCATCCGCGGTGATCAGCAGCAACGGGGTTTCGCTGTCGAGCTTGCGAAACTCGCGGGCCACGTTGTAACCGGCCAGTCCTGTGCCGACGATCACGACAGGTGCGTTCATTCCTTTCTCCTCGTAGTACGTTTCGTAAATTCGCGATTACGCGATTTCGATCATTTCGAAATCCATTTTGCCCACGCCGCAGTCCGGGCACAGCCAGTCTGCCGGAACGTCCTGCCACAGGGTGCCCGGTGCGATTCCGTCATCCGGCCAGCCGTCCGCTTCGTTATAGATCAGGCCGCAGACTACACATTGCCACTTCTTCATTTACTTGCTTCCTCAGGGTCCAGGCAGGTTGGCCGACGGTCGATAGATCTCGCGTTGCCGTGCGGCTCAGCGCGTTTTGTACTGATCGGAGCCTGCAGATGCAAGCACGATCGACGCAAGGCACCGGTTCAGCCCGGCAAAAGAGCCGGGCGTCATGGTAAGCTCGCGGCCTCTTTTGCTGCCAATATTGACGCACCGTGCCGCACTCAATCACCCCTCCCGATGCTTGCCAATGGCTGACCCAGAGCCTTCTGAGCCCCCTGCCTGCGCCGTTGACCCTTGACTGGCTGTTCGACGAGGGCTCGCTGACGCGGCGGCTGACGCGGCTGTCCCGCGACGGCTTCAGCGTGACGCCGCTGTTCGAAGGCTGGCAGCCGCTGCGCGATGACGAATGCGCGGCGCTGGACCTGCCCGAGGCCAGTATCGGTTGGGTACGCGAGGTGTATTTGTGCGGGCATGCCCAGCCGTGGGTGTTTGCCCGCAGCGTGGCGTCGCGCAGTGCGTTACAAGGCGACGGGCTGCATATGGACGAACTGGGGAGCCGATCGCTGGGCGAACTGCTGTTCTGCGACCGCGCGTTCACGCGCCAGGCGATCGAGGTCTGCCACTACCCACGCCCATGGTTGCCCACGGCGGATCAGGTCGACGGGCTGTGGGCGCGCCGCTCGCGGTTCGACCGTGGGACGCTGAGTGTATTGGTCGCCGAAATCTTCCTGCCGAGCCTGTGGCAGGCGGTGCATGACCACCCGGAGAACTGCTGATGTATCAACGCCTGCTCAAATCCTTGAACCGTCTGAACCCCAGGGCCTGGGATTTCATTCAGTTGACCCGCATGGATAAACCCATCGGCATCTACCTGCTGCTGTGGCCGACGCTGTGGGCGCTGTGGATCGCCGGCAAGGGCTCGCCTTCCTTGATCAATATCGTGATTTTCGTGCTCGGCGTGGTGCTGACCCGCGCCGGTGGCTGCGTGATCAATGACTGGGCCGACCGCAAGGTCGACGGCCATGTGAAGCGCACCGAGCAACGCCCGTTGGTCAGCGGCAAGATCAGCTCGAAAGAGGCGCTGGTATTTTTCGCGCTGCTGATGGGCATCAGTTTCCTGCTGGTGCTGCTGACCAACGCGACGACCATCCTACTGTCCCTCGGCGGCCTGGCGCTGGCGGCAAGCTATCCGTTCATGAAGCGCTACACCTATTACCCGCAGGTGGTGCTGGGCGCGGCGTTTTCCTGGGGCATGCCGATGGCGTTCACCGCCGAGACCGGCAGCCTGCCTGCCGCCGCGTGGCTGCTGTATATCGCCAATGTGCTGTGGACGGTGGGCTACGACACCTATTACGCCATGACGGACCGCGACGACGACTTGAAGATCGGCGTGAAATCCACCGCCATTCTGTTTGGCGACGCCGACCGGGTGATCATTCTGACCCTGCAAGGCCTGGCGCTGGCATGCCTGTTACTGGCAGGGGCGCGGTTCGAGTTGGGCGGCTGGTTCCACTTGGGGTTGCTGGCGGCGGCGGGCTGTTTTGCCTGGGAGTTCTGGTACACCCGCGACAGGGACCGGATGAAGTGCTTCAAGGCGTTTTTGCACAACCACTGGGCAGGGTTGGCGATCTTTGTCGGGATTGTCGCGGATTACGGGTTGCGATGAGGGGCCAGGCCCCTCATCGCTAGGGGGTTGAACTAAGGCTTGGCGACTTTCCAGGCCCCGTCCATCTTGCCTTCACCGGTCATGTCACCGGCCTTCTTGTCCATGACGAAGGTGTAGAGCGGCTTGCCGCTGTAGGCCCATTGACTCTTTTGATCGTCACGGGTGACCACGGTCCACTTGCCCATGGGCTTGTCGGTGGACGCAGCTGTCAATGGCGGCCAGTTGGCAGCGCACTTATCGTTGCACATGGATTTGCCATTGGCATCCTTGGCAAAGGTGTAGAGCGTCATGCCCTTTTGATCGACCAGTATTCCGTCTTTGGTCATCGCAGGGTCAGCCGCGAATGCCAGGGTCGGCAGCGTCAACGCCGCCGTGACCAGCAGGGCCTTCCAGGAAAAAGTACTGTAAGTCATCGGAACCTTCCTTTTGTGGTTGTCAGGATTCGGACCCAAAGCGTAGTCCACCGAGGCGGGAATTGCGCGAGCAGCTAAATTACTGTCACACGACTGCAATAATTCCGTTATCTAATGCGGCGCAAGACAGTTAAATGACAAGAGGACTTTAGGCATGGTTGGCAGGAGCATTCTGATCGTCGACGACGAAGCGCCCATTCGCGAGATGATCGCCGTCGCGTTGGAAATGGCCGGCTATGACTGCCTGGAGGCCGAGAACTCGCAGCAGGCCCATGCCATTATTGTCGACCGCAAACCGGACCTTATCCTGCTGGACTGGATGCTGCCCGGCACCTCCGGCATCGAACTGGCCCGCCGCCTCAAGCGTGACGAGCTGACCGGCGATATCCCGATCATCATGCTCACCGCCAAGGGCGAAGAGGACAACAAGATCCAGGGCCTGGAAGTCGGCGCCGATGACTACATCACCAAGCCGTTTTCCCCACGGGAACTGGTCGCACGCCTGAAAGCCGTGCTGCGCCGTGCCGGCCCTACCGATGGCGAAGCACCGATCGAAGTCGGCGGCCTGTTGCTGGACCCGATCAGCCACCGCGTGACCATCGACGGCAAGCCCGCCGAGATGGGCCCGACCGAATACCGCCTGCTGCAGTTCTTCATGACCCATCAGGAGCGCGCCTACACGCGCGGCCAGTTGCTGGACCAAGTGTGGGGCGGCAACGTGTACGTGGAAGAACGCACCGTGGACGTGCATATCCGTCGTCTGCGCAAAGCCTTGGGCGATGCCTACGAGAATCTGGTACAAACCGTGCGCGGCACCGGCTATCGGTTTTCAACCAAAGGTTGAGCCGCAAGCTGTTAGCTACACGCTTCAAGTAAAAGCCGCTCACGCTTACTTGAAGCGTGAGGCTTGAAACTTTTCACTGGCCGAAGGACCGATCGTGAACCAAAACTGGCATGGCACGCTTATCCGCCACCTGCTGCTGTTGATCACCGGCTGTCTGCTGGTAGGCCTGCTCAGCGGCCAATACGGCTGGAGCCTGGCCGTCGGCATTGGCCTGTACCTGGGCTGGACCCTCAAGCAATTGCTGCGCCTGCATGAATGGCTGCGCCAGCACAAACCCGATGAAGCACCACCCGATGGCTACGGCCTGTGGGGCGAGGTGTTTGACAGCATCTACCACCTGCAACGCCGCGACCAACGGGTGCGCGGGCGCCTGCAAGCGGTGATCGACCGCGTACAGGAATCCACCGCCGCGCTGAAAGACGCGGTGATCATGCTCGACAGCGACGGCAACCTCGAATGGTGGAACCGCGCCGCCGAGACCCTGCTGGGCCTCAAGACGCCCCAGGACAGCGGCCAGCCGGTGACCAACCTGGTCCGCCACCCGCGCTTCAAGGAATACTTCGAGCAGGAAAATTACGAAGAAGCCCTGGAAATCCCCTCGCCCACCAACGACCGCGTGCGTATCCAGCTGTACCTGACGCGCTACGGCAACAACGAACATTTGATGCTGGTACGCGACGTGACCCGCATCCACCAGTTGGAACAGATGCGCAAGGACTTCGTCGCCAACGTCTCCCACGAACTGCGCACACCCCTGACGGTGATCTGCGGCTACCTGGAGACGCTGCTGGACAACGTCGACGAGATCAACCCGCGCTGGAGCCGTGCCCTGCAGCAGATGCAGCAGCAGGGCTCGCGCATGCAAACCCTGCTCAATGACTTGCTGTTGCTGGCCAAGCTGGAGGCGACCGATTACCCGTCGGATAACCACCCGGTAGCGGTGCAAAGCCTGTTGCAGACCATCAAGAACGACGCCCAGGCCCTCTCTGGCCAGCGCGGGCAACAGATCACCCTGGAAGCCGACCCGTCGATACTGCTCAAGGGCAGTGAAGGCGAATTGCGTAGCGCGTTTTCCAACCTGGTGTTCAACGCTGTGAAATACACCCAGGACAAGGGCAATATCCGCATCCGCTGGTGGGCCGACGCGCAGGGCGCGCACCTGAGTGTGCAGGACTCCGGCATCGGCATCGACGCCAAGCACCTGCCGCGCCTGACCGAGCGCTTCTACCGCGTCGACTCCAGCCGCAACTCCAACACCGGCGGCACCGGGCTGGGCCTGGCGATCGTCAAGCATGTGCTACTGCGCCACCGCGCCCGCCTGGAAATCAGCAGCGTGCTCGGCCACGGCAGCACCTTTACCTGCCATTTTCCGCCGACCCAGGTGACCCGTTCGCGGATGGTCGTGAATGATGAGTAACCCGGACACTCTACAAACCTAAATGTGGGAGGGGCGGTGCGACGATTCGACTTGCTCCCGATAGCAGTGTGTCAGTCGGCTTATCTGATACTGATACACCGCTATCGGGAGCAAGCTCCCTCCCACCTTTAGTTTGGAGTTGTGTTGTTCCGAAGAAGGCATTCCAGGCCCCACCGGGCAGCAACCACTAGGCAAGCGCTGCGCCAGCCGCTACATTGGCCGACTTGTGTCTGCCTTTCAGGCGCTCCTGTCACCCCTATTGAACACACGGAACCCGCAAAACCCCATCATGGACCCTTCCCCAAGTATCACCCTCGCCACGCTCTTCGCCGATTTCGGCATGATTCTCTTTGCACTGATCCTGGTACTGCTCAACGGTTTCTTCGTTGCGGCGGAGTTTGCCATGGTCAAATTGCGTTCCACGCGGGTCGAGGCCATCGCCCACACCAACGGTTGGCGCGGGCAGATCCTGCGCACCGTACACAGCCAGCTCGACGCCTACCTGTCGGCCTGCCAGTTGGGTATCACCCTCGCCTCCCTGGGCCTGGGCTGGGTCGGTGAGCCGGCCTTTGCGCATATCCTCGAACCGCTGCTGGGCGCCGTCGGCGTCGAGTCGCCGGAAGTGATCAAGGGCGTGTCGTTCTTTTCCGCCTTCTTCCTGATTTCTTACCTGCACATCGTGGTCGGTGAACTGGCCCCCAAATCCTGGGCCATTCGCAAGCCGGAATTGCTGTCGCTATGGACGGCGGTGCCGCTGTACCTGTTCTACTGGGCCATGTACCCGGCGATCTACCTGCTCAACGCCAGCGCCAACGGCATCCTGCGTATTGCCGGGCAAGGCGAACCCGGCCCGCACCATGATCACCAATACAGCCGCGAAGAACTCAAGCTGATCCTGCACTCCAGCCGTGGCCAGGACCCTAGCGACCAAGGCATGCGCGTATTGGCCTCGGCCGTGGAAATGGGCGAGTTGGAAGTGGTGGACTGGGCCAACTCGCGGGAAGACCTGGTAACCCTGGACTTCAACGCCCCGCTCAAGGAAATCCTCGCGCTGTTCCGTCGCCACAAATTCAGCCGTTATCCGGTGTATGACGCGCAGCGCAACGAGTTTGTCGGCCTGCTGCACATCAAGGACCTGCTGCTGGAACTGGCGAACCTGGACCATATCCCCGAGTCGTTCAACCTGGCCGAACTGACCCGCCCGCTGGAGCGCGTGTCGCGGCACATGCCGCTGTCGCAGTTGCTGGAGCAGTTCCGCAAAGGCGGCGCGCACTTCGCCCTGGTGGAAGAGGCCGACGGCAATATCATCGGCTACCTGACCATGGAAGACGTGCTCGAAGTGCTGGTGGGCGATATCCAGGACGAACACCGCAAGGCCGAACGCGGCATCCTCGCCTACCAGCCGGGCAAACTGCTGGTACGCGGCGATACGCCGCTGTTCAAGGTAGAACGCCTGCTGGGCGTCGACCTCGACCACATCGAAGCGGAAACCCTGGCCGGGCTGGTCTACGACACCCTCAAGCGGGTGCCGGAAGAGGAAGAAGTGCTCGAGGTTGAAGGCCTGCGGATCATCATCAAGAAGATGAAAGGGCCGAAGATCGTGCTGGCCAAGGTCCTGCTGCTGGACTGACCCTCAATTGCCCAATGCAAAATTGGGCAGCACCCCCACGGGCTGGTTGAACTCATACGGGATCGACACCAGCCCCGCCTCGGTACTCTGCTGCACCACAAAGTGCAGGTGCGGCCC
This sequence comes from Pseudomonas sp. PSPC3-2, assembly GCF_049897085.1. Lineage (NCBI taxonomy): Bacteria > Pseudomonadati > Pseudomonadota > Gammaproteobacteria > Pseudomonadales > Pseudomonadaceae > Pseudomonas > Pseudomonas sp. PSPC3-2. The sequence goes on along the minus strand of NZ_JAFCVO010000017.1, from coordinate 109,563 downwards.
GCTGCTGTTGCCGGTATTGCCCGACAACGCCAGCGCACTGCCCAGCGCCACCCGCTGCCCGACTCGGACGCTCACCGAACCTTGTTTGAGGTGCAGGTACACGCCCTGGGTGCCGTCATCGTGCCGCACTCGCACGAAATTCCCTGACGCATCGTTGCCGCGCCCAGCCTGGCTATTTTCGATCTTCACCACCACACCGCTGCGCGCCGCAATGATCGGCGTGCCTTCGGGCATGGCAATGTCCATGGCGTAGCGGCTTTTCGCGTCGGTATGGCTGAAGTTGCCGTTGGGGCCTTGGGTCAGGCGAAAGGGTCCACCGCGCCAAGGCAACGGGTAGCGGTAGGCTTGCAGCGAGTAACCGGGTTTTGGCCGCTCAAGCACCGGCCGTTGCACACGCTCGGCCCTGCGCTCCTGGATCACGAACGCTTGGGCGCCGGGGGTTTGCCGGTCGCTGAAAAACACCTCGCCGTTGGCGTCGGTGGATTTGTAGAGGGTCATGGCCGGGGTCGACGTGGCGACCGTGGCCAGCCCACAGAACAGCAATAGGCGAAGGAGCATGGCGCGAACCTGCCGGGGAGACTGAACGGCAGGCTAGCAAGCCTTGATGACAAGACTGTGTGAGGCTCAACCCGGACTGCAGCCGGATACGATAGCTGCAACAGCGAACTTCAAATGTGGGAGGGGCGGTGCGACGATTCGATTTGCTCCCGATTGAGCGGTATCAATCAGCTTATGCGGCGACTGACCCACTGCCATCGGGAGCAAGCCCCCTCCCACACGGGACGGGTGGCGGGCTGTGAATCAGGCGCCCGGCACAAAATGCTTCTGCGCCGTACCCCGCGCGATCAGCCGCGAGATGTAGTCCAGCTTCTGCGCGTCCTGGTCGATAAAGCGGAAGGTCAGTTGCAGCCAGTCACTGTCGGGCTTGGGCTCGAAGGCGACGATGGCGTGCAGGTAGCCGTTGAGCCGCGCGACTTCGGCGTTGTCGCCTTGCTCAAGGTCGAGCACCGCGCTTTCCAGCACTTGGGGCAGGACCTCACTGCGACGGACCACCAGTAGCGCTTCCTTGATGCTCAGGCCCTTGATCACGCATTGCTGGGTGCCGCTGGACAGCCGCAACTGGCCCTGTCCACGACCGCTGGCAGGCGCAGCGGCCGAGGCCGCCTGTACGGGCGGGCTGTTGAGCAGGCCTCTGCTCGGGGCAGCCGCCGCCACTGGGGCGGACTTGACCGCTTCAGGCTTGCCACCGGTCAGGGCGCTCAGGGAGTCGTTACCGAAGGCTGAGTTCATCTTGGTCGGTGCGCTGGCGACCAGGGCGTCGAGGCGACCGACCTTGTGCAGGGCGTGCTTGACCTTGGTCAACAGCTGTTCGTTGGTGAACGGTTTGCTGACGTAGCCGGAAACCCCGGCCTGGATCGCCTGCACCACGTTTTCCTTGTCGCCACGGCTGGTCACCATCACGAACGGCATGGCTTTGAGCTGCGGTTGCTCACGGCACCAGGTCAACAGCTCCAGGCCGGACATCTCGGGCATTTCCCAGTCGCACAGCACCAGGTCGAAGGTTTCGCGCATCAGGACGGCCTGGGCCTTTTTACCGTTCACTGCATCTTCAATCTTGATCCCTGGGAAGTAGTTGCGCAGGCACTTCTTCACCAGGTCGCGAATAAACGAGGCGTCATCCACCACCAATACACTGACTTTACTCATCGACCCTTTATCCTATAAAAACGCGGCACGCAGAACGCCTGACTAATGGCATTTTGCCAAAACTCTGTAGTCACGTTGGGTTTTCTTTCGCCCTACGCGTAAAAAAATCAGCTGCCACAAACGAAAACGCCCGACCAAAGGCCGGGCGTTAATTTCTCGGGCAACCTTACTTATCGTCAGATTCACCCGGAACATTAGGGATTTGATCAGTTGACCCTTCAACTTCGGCTTTCATGCGCTTGAGGCCCATGTGCCGCACGTCCGTGCCACGCACCAGGTAGATCACCAGCTCCGAAATATTGCGCGCGTGGTCACCGATCCGCTCCAGGGAGCGCAGCACCCAGATAATGCTCAAGACCCGCGAGATAGAGCGCGGATCTTCCATCATGTAGGTGGCCAGCTCCCGCAGCGCGGTCTTGTATTCGCGGTCGATGATCTTGTCGTACTGGGCCACCGACAACGCCAGCTCGGCGTCGAAGCGGGCAAACGCGTCAAGGGCATCGCGCACCATATTGCGCACCTGGTCGCCGATATGCCGCACTTCCACATAACCGCGCGGGGCTTCGCCTTCTTCGCACAGTTGGATGGCGCGGCGAGCGATTTTGGTGGACTCATCGCCGATACGCTCCAAGTCGATCACCGACTTGGAAATGCTGATGATCAAGCGCAGGTCGGAAGCCGCCGGCTGGCGACGGGCGAGAATGCGCAGGCATTCTTCGTCGATGTTGCGTTCCATCTGGTTGATCTGGTCATCGATCTCACGCACTTGCTGGGCCAGGCCCGAGTCGGCCTCGATCAACGCGGTGACTGCATCGTTGACTTGCTTCTCCACCAGCCCGCCCATCGCCAGGAGGTGGCTGCGCACTTCCTCAAGCTCGGCGTTGAACTGCGCGGAGATGTGATGGGTAAGGCCTTCTTTACTAATCATGTTGGCGTCCTTGGAGCGTCCGGAAAGGTGCGGAGAACCGCAGCGTCAATGCAATCTGAACCACAGCATCCTAGCCGTAGCGACCGGTGATGTAGTCTTCGGTCTGTTTCTTCGCCGGATTGGTGAACAGGGTATCGGTATCGCCGAACTCCACCAGCTTGCCCATGTACATGAACGCGGTGTAGTCGGAAACCCGCGCCGCCTGTTGCATGTTGTGGGTCACGATGACGATGGTGAACTTGGACTTGAGCTCGTAGATCAGCTCTTCGACTTTCAGCGTCGAGATCGGGTCGAGTGCCGAGCAAGGTTCGTCGAGTAGCAGCACTTCAGGCTCCACGGCGATGGTACGGGCGATCACCAGACGTTGTTGCTGGCCGCCGGACAGGCCGAGTGCGGACTCGTGCAGGCGGTCTTTGACCTCGTCCCACAGCGCCGCGCCTTTAAGGGCCCACTCGACCGCTTCGTCGAGGATGCGTTTCTTGTTGATGCCCTGGATACGCAGGCCGTAGACCACGTTTTCATAGATGGTCTTGGGGAACGGGTTAGGCTTCTGGAACACCATGCCCACCCGGCGACGCAGCTCGGCCACGTCTTCGCCCTTGCGGTAGATGTTGGTGCCGTAGAGGTTGATCGCACCGTCCACGCGGCAACCGTCGACCAGGTCGTTCATGCGGTTGAAGGTGCGCAGCAGCGTGGACTTGCCGCAGCCCGACGGGCCGATAAAGGCGGTCACGCGCTGCTTGGGGATATTCATGCTGACGTCGAACAGCGCCTGTTTGTCACCGTAGTACAGGCTCAGGCCCGGCACTTCGATGGCCACGGTTTCCTGGGCCAGGCTCAGGCTCTGCTTGTCGCGACCCAGGGCAGACATGTTGATGCCGTGGGAATGGGTTTCGTGTTGCATGGGATGCTCCCTGTGCTACCAATTCGTTTCGTTGAACCGCCTGGGCGGTTTACTCAAATTCTGCGTGTAGCGCGGTCCAGTGTGGGAGGGGGCTTGCCCCCGATAACAGTGTGTCAGCCGGTATATGTGTTTCTGATACGCCGCCATCGGGGGCAAGCCCCCTCCCACATTGAATCCGCGTCACTTCAATTAGCTATCCAACGCTTTATATTTTTCGCGCAGGTGGTTACGAATCCACACCGCCGACAAGTTGAGCGTGGCGATCACCAGCACCAGCAACAACGCGGTGGCGTACACCAGCGGCCGTGCGGCCTCGACGTTAGGGCTCTGGAAGCCGACGTCATAAATATGGAAGCCCAGGTGCATGATCTTCTGGTCCAGGTGCAAGTACGGGTAGTTGCCGTCCAGCGGCAGCGACGGGGCCAGCTTGACCACACCGACCAGCATCAGCGGCGCCACTTCACCGGCGGCACGGGCCACGGCGAGGATCATGCCGGTCATCATCGCCGGGCTGGCCATCGGCAGCACGATCTTCCACAGCGTTTCCGCCTTGGTCGCGCCGAGTGCCAGGGAGCCTTCGCGCACGGTGCGAGGAATCCGCGCCAGGCCTTCTTCGGTGGCCACGATCACCACTGGCACCGCCAGCAGCGCCAGCGTCAGCGACGCCCACAACAGGCCCGGCGTGCCGAACGTCGGCGCCGGCAGGGCTTCGGCGAAGAACAGGCGGTCAACCGAGCCACCCAGTACATACACGAAGAAGCCCAGGCCGAACACGCCGTAAACGATGGCCGGTACACCCGCCAGGTTGTTCACGGCGATGCGGATGATCCGCGTCAGGGTGTTCTGCTTGGCGTATTCACGCAGGTACACCGCCGCCAGCACGCCGAACGGGGTCACGATCATCGCCATGATCAGGGTCATCATCACGGTGCCGAAGATAGCCGGGAAGATCCCGCCTTCGGTGTTGGCTTCCCGTGGGTCGTCGCTGAGGAATTCCCAGACCTTGCTGAAGTAGAAGCCGATCTTGGTCATCGTGCCCATGGCGTTCGGCTGATAGGCGTGCACCACTTTGCCGATGCCGATTTCCAATTCCTTGCCGTTCGCATCGCGGGCGGTCAGGGCGTCGCGGTTGAACTGGGCGTGCAGGTCGGCCAGGCGCGCTTCGATGTCCTGGTAACGGGCATTCAGTTCGGCGCGGCCTGAGTCCATGTCGGCCTGGGCGGCGGCGTCGAGCTTGCCTTCCAGCTCCAGCTTGCGACCATGCAGGCGGATACGTTCGAGACCGGCGTTGATCGCGCCGATATCGGACTTCTCAAGGGCCTTGAGCTGGGCCGCCAGCTTGTTCACGCGGTCGACACGGGCCTGCAGCTCCGGCCACGCGGCCTCGCCTTCCGCGATGACCTTGCCATCCTGCTTGACGTTGACCAGGGTGCCGTAGAAGTTGCCCCATTCACGGCGCTCGATGGTCATCAATTCCAACGGCCGGGTCTGGTTTTTCAGCCATTCGCCGATGATCCACGTGAAGTCGTTACCGTTCAGATCGCGGTTGCCGACCTTGATCAGCTCGCGGGTCATGAATTCCGGGCCCTGATCGGGCACGGGCAGGCCAGCGCTTTTCAGGCGCTCGCGCGGCACTTCTTCTTTCTGCACCACTTCGCCGATGACGATATGGTTTTCCTGGCCCGGTACGTTGTAGTTGGCCTGGATCAGGTCAGCCGGCCAGAAGTGGCCCAAACCGCGCACCGCAATCACCGCCAGCAAACCAAGGGTCATGATGACCGCGATGGACACCGCGCCACCGCTGATCCAGACGCCGGGGGCGCCGCTCTTGAACCATCCATTCAGGGAGTTCTGTTTCACAGACTTCTACCTTTCTTAAAGCGACGAGTATTTCTTGCGCAGACGCTGACGAATCAGCTCGGCGAGGGTGTTCATGATGAAGGTGAACAACAGCAGCACCAGCGCCGAGAGGAACAGCACGCGGTAGTGACTGCCGCCCACTTCCGACTCGGGCATCTCCACCGCGACGTTGGCCGCCAGGGTGCGCAGGCCTTCGAACAGGTTCATCTCCATCACCGGGGTGTTACCGGTGGCCATCAGTACGATCATGGTCTCGCCTACGGCGCGGCCCATGCCGATCATCAGCGCCGAGAAAATCCCCGGGCTGGCGGTCAGGATGACCACGCGAGTCATGGTCTGCCACGGCGTGGCGCCCAGGGCCAGGGAGCCCAGGGTCAGGCCGCGCGGCACGCTGAACACGGCATCTTCGGCAATGGAGTAGATGTTCGGGATCACCGCGAACCCCATGGCCAGGCCAACGACCAGGGCGTTGCGCTGGTCATAGGTGATGCCCAGGTCGTGGGAGATCCACATGCGCATGTCGCCGCCGAAGAACCAGGTTTCCAGGTACGGGCTCATGTACAGCGAGAGCCAGCCCACAAACAGGATCACCGGGATCAGGATCGCGCTTTCCCAGCCATCGGGAACCCGCAGGCGAATGGACTCAGGCAGGCGGCTGAAGACAAAGCCGGCCACCAGGATGCCAATCGGCACCAGCATCAGCAGGCTGAAAATCCCCGGCAGATGCCCTTCGACATACGGCGCGAGGAACAGGCCGGCGAAGAAGCCGAGGATCACCGTCGGCATCGCTTCCATCAGCTCGATCACCGGCTTGACCTTGCGGCGCAGGCTCGGGGCCATGAAGTACGCGGTGTAGATCGCCGCCGCAACGGCCAGCGGTGCGGCCAGCAACATGGCGTAGAACGCGGCCTTCAGCGTACCGAAGGTCAGCGGCGCCAGGCTCATCTTGGGTTCGAAGTCGGTGTTGGCGGCGGTCGATTGCCAGACGTATTTAGGCTCGTCGTAGTTTTCGTACCAGACCTTGCTCCACAGCGCGCTCCACGACACTTCCGGGTGCGGGTTGTCGAGCAGCAACGGTTGCAGCTTGCCGCCGGCTTCGACGATCACGCGGTTGGCCCGTGGCGACAGGCCGAACACGCCCTGGCCGTCGACCACCGGGTCCACCAACAGGGTGCGGTGGGCGGTGCTGTGGAACACGCCGAATTTGCCGGAAGCGTCGAGGGCGGTGAAGCCTTTGCGACGTTCTTCGGCAGTGATTTCAACGATGGGCGCAGTGCCCATCTCGAAGGTGCGGATCTGCTTCAGGCGCTGTTCGCCATCCGGGTCACGGGCCATGAACCACTGGGCCAGGCCACCCTTGGAGTTACCGACGATCAGCGAGATACCGCCCACCAGTTGGGTACTGGCGGTGATTTCGGCACCGCCATCCTCCAGCAGTTTGTAGCGACCGTTGAGGCTCTTGTCGCGCAGGCTGAACACATCGGCCAGGGCACGGCCGTTGATCACGTACAGCCACTGCTGGCGTGGGTCGATGAAGATCGCCTTCACCGGCTCGGTCATCTGCGGCAGCTCGATGCGCTTCTGCTCGCTGGTGACCTCGCCGGTCATCATGTTTTCTTCACGGCTCAGGGACAGCACGTTCAAGCGCGAACCGGCCGAGCCGGCCACCACCAGCGATGTGTCGGTGGCGTTCAGCGCGACATGCTCCAGCGGGCGACCGGCGTCATCCAGCACGATCGGGGTTTCGCCGTAAGGGTATTCGATCGCCGGGCTGATGGTCTTCTTGCCGTCCGGGTAGGACACCTTGTAGGTGTGGCGGAACACCAGGGACTGGCCATTGGACAAACCGAGGATCACCAGCGGGCTGCCCGGCTGGTCTTTACCAATCGACACCACGCTGACGCCGGCCGCCAGCGGCAGGTCGACGCGCTTGAGTTCGGCACCGGTGCCCACGTCGAAGAACAGCGCCTGGCCCTTGTCGGAAACCCGCATGGCGACCTGGTTCTGTTCTTCCAGAGAGATCATCAACGGCTTGCCCGCGTCTTGTATCCACGCCGGTGTCAGCGCGGCTTCCTTGGTCAGCGAGGCGCCTTGGAACAAGGGCGCGACCACGTAGGCCAGGAAGAAGAAGATCAAGGTGATAGCGCCGAGAACGGCGAGGCCGCCGACCAGCACGTACCAACGGGTCAGGCGATCCTTGAGCGCGCGAATGCGGCGCTTGCGTTGCAGCTCAGGCGTATTGAAGTCAATGCGCTTGGGGGGAGAAGTCGTCGTCATGGTGGAATTGGCCAGATCATTCATGCGCACACCCTAGCGATCCTGTATGACAGAAAGATGACAGTGCAGTGACGCAAAAAATCCGCCGCTTAGCAGGGCTGGCAGCGGACCAAAAAATTCGGAGGTTCTGTAGGAGCGAGCTTGCTCGCGAAGAACGTTAACGATAAGCGCCGCTTCTGAATAAACGCGGTGCTCTATCGCCACTCGCTCCTACAGAAAGGCCGGTTTTACCCGGCCTAGCAACTTAGTTGCCTTCTTTCAGACCCAGGTCAGCCAGGGCCTTGGCGGCTACTTTGGCTGGCAGTGGGATGTAACCGTCTTTCACTACTACTTCCTGGCCCTGCTTCGACAGCACCAGTTTCACGAACTCAGCTTCCAGTGGAGCCAGCGGCTTGTTCGGGGCTTTGTTGACGTAAACGTAGAGGAAACGCGACAGTGGGTATTTGCCGTTCAGGGCGTTTTCTTCGCTGTCTTCGATGAAGTCAGTGCTGCCTTTCTTGGCCAGGGCCACAGTCTTCACGCTGGCGGTCTTGTAGCCGATGCCCGAGTAACCGATGCCGTTCAGCGAGGAGCTGATCGACTGCACGACCGAAGCCGAGCCAGGTTGTTCGTTCACGTTAGGCTTGTAGTCGCCTTTGCACAGGGCTTCTTCCTTGAAGTAGCCGTAGGTGCCGGATACCGAGTTACGACCGAACAATTGCACTGGCTTGTTGGCCAGGTCGCCGGTCACACCCAGGTCGCCCCAGGTTTTCACGTCGGCTTTGCTACCGCACAGACGAGTCGAGGAGAAGATCGCGTCGACTTGTTCCATGGTCAGGTGCTTGATCGGGTTGTCTTTGTGGACGAACACGGCCAGGGCATCCACGGCAACCGGGATAGCGGTTGGCTTATAGCCGTACTTCTGCTCGAAGGCAGCCAGTTCGGTGTCCTTCATCTTGCGGCTCATCGGGCCCAGGTTGGAGGTGCCTTCAGTCAGCGCAGGTGGCGCAGTGGCAGAACCAGCAGCTTGAATCTGGATGTTGACGTTCGGGTATTCCTTTTTGTAACCCTCAGCCCACAGGGTCATCAGGTTAGCCAGGGTATCGGAACCGACGCTGGACAAGTTGCCCGACACACCAGTGGTCTTCACGTAAGCCGGAATTGCCGGGTCAACACCAGCGGCCACCGCGTGGGCAGTCGCAACGCCAGCAGCGACAAAAGTCATTGCCGCCATCAAACGCTTCAGTTTCATGCCTTACTCCTAGCAGATAGTGATAGTTAGATCGGGACCAAGTATCGGTAGGCCGTGTGAACACTCTATGTCCGGAATATGACAATTAGATGAAAGGCCAGTATTGCGAGAAAAAGCGGCTGCAGGCGGCAAGTGCCGAAAAGACGGGGATGGCGAGGCGGTTGAAGCGATGACGCTGAAACACTCTGTAACCTATGATCGCTCCTACGCTACTGCGCAGGAACGATCTTCAGATGCTTGATTACCTGCCGCGCTTCCACAGATACCCACCCACCCCCATCCCCATCACACACAGGACGGCAACGTAGTAGGCCGGGCCCATCGGGCTTTCCTTCATCAGCAGCGACACCGCCAACGGCGTCAGCCCGCCGAACACGGCGTAGGCCACGTTGTAGGAAAACGACAACCCGCTGAAACGCACCACCGGCGGGAAGGCTTTGACCATCACGTAAGGCACCACGCCGATGGTGCCGACAAACAGGCCGGTCAGGGCGTACAGCGGGAACAGCCAGTCCGGGTGGTCCAGCAGGCTGTGATACAGCGTCCAGGAGGTCGCCAGCAACATCGCGCAGCCGGCCAAGAGTATGCGGCCGGCACCGAAGCGGTCGGCCAGGGCGCCGGCGCCAATGCAGCCCAGGCTCAGGGTCACGATGGCCAGGCTGTTGGCTTGCAGCGCAACGGTCGGGCTGAAGTGATAGAGGGTTTGCAGCACGGTCGGGGTCATCAGGATGACGACTACGACGCCGGCCGACAGCAGCCAGGTCAGCAGCATCGACAGCACGATGGCGCCACGGTGGTCACGCAGTACCGCGCGCAGCGGCAGTTCGGCGGCGAGTGTCTTGCGTTGCTGCATCTCGGCGAAGATCGGCGTTTCATGCAGCCAGCGGCGCAAGTACACCGACAGCAGGCCGAACACACCGCCGAGCAGGAACGGGATGCGCCAGGCGTAATCCGAGACCTGTTCCGGGCTGTAGAGCGTGTTGATGGCGGTGGCCACCAGCGAACCCAACAGGATGCCGGCGGTGAGGCCGCTGGTCAGGGTGCCGCAGGCGTAGCCAATGTGCCGCGGCGGGACGTGCTCGGAGACGAACACCCAGGCGCCCGGCACTTCGCCGCCGATCGCCGCGCCCTGGATCACGCGCATCAGCAGCAACAGGATCGGCGCCCACAGGCCGATCTGCGCGTAGGTCGGCAGCAGGCCCATGATCAGGGTCGGCACGGCCATCAAGAAGATGCTCAGGGTGAACATTTTCTTGCGGCCCAGCAGGTCACCGAAGTGCGCCATGATGATGCCGCCCAGGGGGCGCGCCAGGTAGCCGGCGGCGAAGATGCCGAAGGTCTGCATCATACGCAACCACTCGGGCATGTCGGCCGGGAAGAACAGTTTTCCGACCACGGTGGCGAAAAACACGAAGATGATGAAATCGTAGAATTCCAGCGCCCCGCCCAAGGCAGACAGCGACAGGGTTTTGTAGTCGTTGCGGGTCAGCGGGCGCGACGGTTGCGCACTGCTTGCGGGCACGGAGGACATGGCAAGGCTTCTCTTATAGTAATCAGCGTAATAGGGACGGCACGCCCTGGGCTTGCGGCGGTCTGGCAAGATAACAAATCGCCGGAAAAAGCACAGCGCCGAACGCTTAACCGTCCAGACAGGCGAAATACCCACGGCGCAGAGAGTCCGTCAACCTGGGCAGAAGAACAGTTGCCGGAAAAAGCTCCATTACAGCGTCTATTTACCGACCAAATGAGCGCCCAGAGGTCGTCGCGACGCCAGCGTCTCGATATACTCGGCCCTTGCAAGCGCCAGACCCGCAGTCTTGAGGGGCTGCTGTGCCAAAACGCCGTTGGGTGCCATCCAGCCGGTTTGGCAGAGTTTCCCTTTAGTACGCCTTACGAGAAACACAGCTCGCGTCGTGCGTGGGTGCTGGAATGTTTTTCTACGAGACGACTATCCACTTGAAACACCCATGAAGCGTCACGGCTCAGAGGCACCCTCGGCATGATCGAACTCGAACAAGAAGATCCCATTCCGCAAGGCGATCTCGCCCTGCAAATCACCGCGCTTCCGCGTGAAACCAACGGTTTCGGCGATATCTTCGGCGGCTGGCTGGTCTCGCAGATGGACCTGGCCGGAACGGCGATGGCCAGCAAGGTCGCAGGCGGGCGTGTGGCTACCGTGGCCATTGATCGCATGGCGTTCCTGGTGCCGGTGGCCGTGGGCGCGCAATTGTCCTTCTATACCCAGGCGCTGGAAATCGGCCGCAGCTCGATCCAGATGATGGTCGAAGTGTGGAGCGACGACCCGCTGTCCAGCGAATGGCGCAAGGTCACCGAGGCGGTGTTCGTGTTCGTCGCCATCGATGGCAGCGGCCGTACCCGTTCGGTGCCGTCGCGGGCGCGTTAAACCTCGCCGGGTTTTGACGGTCAATTGCCCATTGCCTGCCATTGAGAGTGCTTTGTTATGCCCACGCCCCACGTTGAAACCGTGAAAATCGACGAGCTGGACTGCTGGCGCATCCGCCACAACGGTGCCGAACTGATGGTGGCCCAACAGGGCGCGCACATCTTCAGCTACCAACGCGCAGGCGAGCAGCCGCTGATCTGGCCGAACAAGGCCGCCGTCTTCAAGGCAGGCAAAGGTATCCGCACCGGTGTACCGGTGTGCTGGCCGTGGTTTGGCGTGTTCGACCGCAACCCGCACAGCGTGCAGGCCATGCGCCAGAGCGATCAACCTGCGGGGGCCCACGGTTTCGTGCGTACTGCGATCTGGGAATTGGCCACGACCGAACTCGACGGCGACGGCGACGCGCTGCGCGTCGATCTGGTACTCCCCGTACCTGCGGGCGGCTTTCCCGGCTGGCCCCATCAGGTCGACCTGAAGCTGAGCCTGCGCTTGGACGATCAACTGCACATTCGCCTGACCAGCCATAACCATGGCCACGAAACGGTGACCCTCAGCCAGGCGCTGCACACCTACTTCGCCGTAAGCGACGTGCGCAACGTGCAGGTCGAAGGCCTGGACGGGTGTTCGTATATCGATACCGCCGACGGTTGGGCCACCCGGCAACAGGCGGGGCTGCTGCACTTCAGCGCCGAGACCGACCGCATCTACCTCGACACCCCCGCTCAGCTGAACATCGTTGATAAAGACTGGCAGCGCCGCGTCCAGCTCACCAGCGAAGGTTCCCGGTCGACCGTGATCTGGAACCCCTGGACCGAACGGGCCAAGGCCTTCGACGACATGGCCGACGACGGCTGGCAGGGCATGTTGTGCATCGAGACGGCCAATGTGCTGGATGATGTGGTGGCGTTGGCGCCGGGCGAAAGCCACACGCTGGGCGTGAGCATCATCAGTCTCGAGCTGTAAACCCAATCAAAATGTGGGAGGGGGCTTGCTCCCGATAGCAGAGGGTCAGTCAGCACATTTGTGTCTGATAGACCGCTATCGGGAGCAAGCCCCCTCCCACATTGTTATGCGTTGGGTTTTAGAGATCCGACTCCTTCACCGCCCGCACCTTCTGCGCATCCAACGCATACGCCGCATCGGCCAGGTCATTGTTGACCGTCTCCACCTTCACCGTGCCCGTGACCCACAGCGGCGTGTAGATATCATCCAGCTTCAACCCCTTGGGGTAACGCACCAATACCAACTGGTTCGGCGGCGGTGGCGGCACGTGGATGCATGCGCCGGGGTAAGGCACCAGGAAGAACAGCGTACTGCGGCCCTTGGCGTCGGTTTCCAAGGGCACCGGGTAACCGCCGATGCGGATGTTCTTGCCGTTCATGGCGGCCACGGTCTTGGTGGAATACATCACCGCCGGCAACCCCTTGCTCTGCTTCAAGCCACCTTTGTCGGTAAAGGTGCCCTGGGCTTCGGGGGAGTTGTGGTCGATTTCCGGCATCTGTTCGAGGGCTTTCTGGTCCGACAGCGGCATCAGGTCCAGCCAGTCGGTTTCTGGCAATTCGCCAGCATGAGCCAGGCCAGGGCCCAACAGGAGAAACATCAAGAGGAGACGGCGCATGGAGGAGCTCGACAAGGTAAACAGTGCCGGCATTCTAGCCCTCTGCGCCTGCGCAGCGCAGAGGACTTTGTCGCTCGATTACTTCTTTTTGATCAGGCCGTAGATCACCAACAACACAATGGCGCCGACCAATGCGCCGATGAAGCCCGCGCCCTGGCCTGCCTGGTAGATACCCAGTGCCTGACCGCCATAGGTGGCGGCAAGGGAGCCGGCGATACCCAGCAGGATGGTCATGATCCAGCCCATGCTGTCGTCGCCGGGCTTGAGGAAACGCGCCAGCAGGCCGACGATCAGGCCGATAAAGATGGTTCCGATGATACCCATGGCATTTCCCTCTGATTGAATGTGGGTCATGACAAAGCCTAGTCAGGCTTTATCATCCTGCCATCAGAGAGACGGCGGCCGGCAATGGTTCCCGCCGCCCCCAGGATTATTGCTCGGCGATCAACGCCTCTACTTTAAGGATCTGCGCTTGCAGCGTCGCACGGTCCTGGCAGCGCAGGTTGGCGTGGCCGACCTTGCGCCCGGCCTTGAAGGCCTTGCCGTAGTGATGCAGGTGGCAATCGTCGATGGCGACGACTTTTTCAACCGGCGGTACCACACCGATGAAGTTGAGCATGGCGCTCTCGCCCACCTTGGCCGTAGAGCCCAGCGGCAAGCCCGCCACCGCGCGCAGGTGGTTCTCGAACTGGCTGCACTCGGCGCCTTCGGTGGTCCAGTGCCCGGAGTTGTGGACGCGCGGGGCGATTTCGTTGGCCTTGAGGCCACCGTCGACTTCAAAGAACTCGAACGCCATCACGCCGACATAATCCAGTTGCTTGAGCACACGGCTGGAATAGTCTTCGGCCAGGGCCTGCAACGGGTGATCGGTACTGGCCACGGACAGCTTGAGGATGCCGTTGTCGTGGGTGTTGTGCACCAGCGGGTAGAAGCGGGTCTCGCCATCGCGGGCACGCACGGCGATCAGCGAGACTTCGCCGGTGAACGGCACGAAGCCTTCCAGCAGGCAGGCCACGCTGCCCAGCTCGGCGAAAGTACCGACCACATCGGCGGCGGTGCGCAGGACTTTCTGGCCCTTGCCGTCGTAACCCAGGGTGCGGGTTTTCAGCACGGCCGGCAGGCCGATGCTGGCGACGGCGGCGTCCAGGTCCGCCTGGGACTGGATATCGGCGAAGGCCGGGGTAGGAATGCCCAGGTCCTTGAACATGCTCTTCTCGAACCAGCGGTCACGGGCGATGCGCAAGGCTTCGGCGCTCGGGTACACCGGCACGAACTGCGAGAGGAAGGCCACGGTTTCGGCCGGGACGCTTTCGAACTCGAAGGTCACCAGGTCGACTTCGTCGGCCAGTTGGCGCAGGTGGGCCGGGTCGCTGTAGTCAGCGCGCAGGTGTTCACCCAACGCGGCCGCACAGGCATCCGGCGCCGGGTCCAGGAAAGCGAAGTTCATCCCCAGCGGCGTTCCCGCCAGGGCCAGCATGCGACCCAGTTGGCCGCCACCGATTACACCGATTTTCATCGTCAACAACCTCAGGCGATACGTGGGTCTGGATTGTCCAGCACGCTGTCTGTTTGTTCAGCACGGAATTTTTTCAGCACCGCGTGGAACTGCGGGTGCTTGGCGCCCAGGATGCTGGCGGACAACAACGCGGCGTTGATCGCGCCGGCCTTGCCGATCGCCAGGGTTGCCACCGGAATACCGGCTGGCATCTGCACGATGGACAACAGCGAATCCACGCCCGAGAGCATCGACGACTGCACCGGTACGCCAAGCACCGGCAGGTGGGTCTTGGCCGCACACATGCCCGGCAGGTGCGCTGCACCGCCGGCACCGGCGATGATCACCTCGATGCCACGGGATTCTGCTTCATCGGCATACTGGAACAGCAAATCCGGGGTGCGGTGGGCAGAGACCACTTTCACTTCATACGGAATGCCGAGTTTTTCCAGCATATCGGCGGTGTGGCTAAGGGTGGACCAATCGGACTTGGAGCCCATGATCACGCCAACCAATGCACTCATCGTCGTGCCTCTTCTCTCTGGGCGCCCGCAGGCGCGTCAAAAAACAACAAGCCACGCGGGAAATCCGGCGTGGCTTGGTGTACGAATTAAGGCCGGTTGGACCGGCCGAAGGCCGCGCAGTATACCGTAATAACGCAGATAAACAGCCCCTCGGTTGACCATCTGTCTAGCGGCGCAAACCAACGATTTTATTGACTTAAGAGTCAGCGAAAACACCAAAAATCCCTGTGGGAGGGGGCTTGCCCCCTCCCACCGTTGAGCGGTGTTGGGCTCAAGTAGTCTGCGCTGCGCCACCTTCCAGCTTGCGCCACAACAACCGCACATTCGCCTTGCGCACCAACGCACAGCGGTACAAACGAATCTCCAGCGGCACGTGCCATTGCGACCCGCCGCACACCACCAGCTCACCGCGGGCCAGTTCCGCCCGCACACTCAGTTGCGGCACCCAGGCAATGCCCAGGCCTTCCAGGGCCATGCTTTTGAGGCTGTCGGCCATCGCGGTTTCGTAAACCGTGGTAAAGCGCAAGGCACGTTGGCGCAACAGCAGGTTCACCGAACGCCCCAGAAATGCTCCGGCGCTGTAGGCCAGCAGCGGCACACTGCCTTCCCCTTCCAGGTCGAACAATGGCTTGCCCTCGGCATCGGCGGCGCACACCGGGAGCATTTCGGTATTGCCCAGGTGCAGTGACGGGAAGATCTCCGGATCCATCTGCATCGCCGCATCCGGGTCGTAGAACGCCAGCATCAAGTCGCAACCGCCTTCGCGCAGGGCATGCACGGCGTCGCCGACGTTGGTGGCGACCAAACGGGTCGCAATGTTCAAACCCTCGTTGCGCAGTTGCGCGATCCAGCGCGGGAAGAAGCCCAGCGCCAGGGAGTGGGCCGCCGCCACTTGCATGACTTCGCCCTGCCCGCCTTCCAGATGGTGCAAATGGCGCAGCACTTCACCGAGCTGCTCGACCACCGTGCGCGCGGTCACCAGGAACAACTGCCCCGCCGCCGTCAATTCCACCGGCGTGCGCGAGCGGTTGACCAGGGTCAGGCCCAGTGCGGCCTCCAGGCTGCGGATACGGCGACTGAACGCCGGCTGGGTGACAAAGCGTCGCTCCGCCGCCTGGGAAAAACTGCGCGTCGCCGCCAGGGCGCTGAAGTCTTCCAGCCATTTGCTCTCAAGGTTCATCAGTTCCTCCCACGGGTGCGCACCATTTTGGCCCACACGCCCGCCATGATAGCCGGGTCACACGACCATTATGCCGTTTGTGCATAGGCCAGTGCTTAACAGCATTGGCCCAAAAACTTCCACAAGCCTAGCATTCACAGCGTTCCGGCTAGTTCCGGGTCCATATCGAGATGATTTCCATCATGTCCTCCGCTGCATCATTCCGCACAGAAAAAGACCTGCTTGGCGTACTCGAAGTACCTGCCCAAGCGTATTACGGCATCCAGACCCTGCGAGCGGTGAATAACTTCCGCCTCTCGGGCGTTCCGATTTCGCATTACCCGAAATTGGTGGTCGGCCTGGCAATGGTCAAGCAAGCAGCCGCTGACGCCAACCGCGAGTTGGGCCAGCTCAGCGAAGCCAAGCACGCAGCCATCAGCGAAGCCTGTGCCCGCCTAATCCGCGGCGACTTCCACGAAGAGTTCGTGGTGGACATGATTCAAGGCGGCGCCGGCACTTCAACCAACATGAATGCCAACGAAGTCATCGCCAACATCGCGTTGGAGGCCATGGGCCACAACAAGGGCGAATACCAGTACCTGCACCCGAACAACGACGTGAACATGGCGCAGTCGACCAACGACGCCTACCCAACCGCGATCCGCCTGGGTCTGCTGCTGGGCCATGACGCGCTGCTGGCCAGCCTCGACAGCCTGATCCAGGCGTTCGCCGCCAAGGGCGTCGAGTTCAACCACGTGCTGAAAATGGGCCGTACCCAATTGCAAGACGCCGTGCCGATGACCCTCGGCCAGGAATTCCGCGCCTTTGCCACCACCCTCAACGAAGACCTGGCCCGCCTGAAAACCCTGGCGCCGGAGCTGTTGACCGAAGTGAACCTGGGCGGCACCGCCATCGGCACCGGCATCAACGCCGACCCGCGTTACCAGGCCCTGGCCGTACAACGCCTGGCCACCATCAGCGGCCAGCCGCTGGTTCCGGCGGCGGACTTGATCGAAGCCACCTCCGACATGGGCGCCTTCGTGCTGTTCTCCGGCATGCTCAAGCGGACTGCGGTGAAGCTGTCGAAGATCTGCAACGACCTGCGCCTGCTGTCCAGCGGCCCACGTACCGGCATCAACGAGATCAACCTGCCAGCACGCCAGCCAGGCAGCTCGATCATGCCCGGCAAGGTCAACCCGGTGATCCCGGAAGCCGTCAACCAAGTGGCCTTCCAGGTCATCGGCAACGACCTGGCCCTGACCATGGCAGCCGAAGGCGGCCAACTGCAGTTGAACGTGATGGAACCGCTGATCGCCTTCAAGATCTTCGACTCGATCCGCCTGCTGCAACGCGCCATGGACATGCTGCGCGAGCACTGCATCGTCGGCATCACCGCCAACGAAGCGCGCTGCCGCGAACTGGTGGAGCACTCCATCGGCCTGGTCACCGCGTTGAATCCGTACATCGGCTATGAAAACGCCACCCGCATCGCGCGTATCGCCCTCGAAAGCGGCCGCGGCGTGCTGGAACTGGTGCGCGAAGAAGGCTTGCTCGACGACGCCATGCTCGACGACATCCTGCGCCCCGAAAACATGATTGCCCCACGTTTGGTCCCACTGAAGGCCTAAGCGTTTGTTGCACCGCTCACCAGGTTGAGGGACTAGACACCTCTCACCTTTTGAGGGCCCGAAGGCTCGTTCTTCAGGCCCTTTTTTTTGCCTCAAGGTTGTGAAATGACGCCCATAAAAATTCCAATATTGCCCGTGCCCGCCACCCCTTGGCTGAAACCTTTAATCAGCCCAGGCAGACGGATCACGTTCGCCTAGGTATAGTGCCGCCCCTCTTCGCGCCAACGGTCGTCGGTAACGAGGCCCGGACACACGCGAAACCGCATGAATAACAACACCCGCAAAAGGATTGGGTCGAACCGTCGCGCACTGCCTGGTGCCAAGCGACAGCGTCGAACCGTCCTGCGTTTGCCATTAGAAAAATCAGCGAGGAACACTCCATGCTCGAAGTCATCAACGACTTCCTCTCCGGGAAAGTACTGATCGTGCTCATTGTCGGGCTCGGCGGCTACTTCACGATCCGCTCGCGTTTCGTTCAGTTGCGTCACTTTTTCCACATGTTTTCGGTGTTTCGCGACAGCCTGAAAAACAGCTCCGACCAGCTCAGCTCGTTCCAGGCGCTGATGCTCAGCCTGGCCGGCCGCGTCGGTGCCGGTAACATCGCAGGCGTCGGCATTGCCGTGACCCTGGGCGGCCCGGGTGCCGTGTTCTGGATGTGGGTCACCGCGTTGGTGGGCATGTCCTCGAGCTTTATCGAGTGCTCCCTCGGCCAACTGTATAAGCGCACCGACGCCGAAGGCACCTTCCGTGGCGGCCCGGCCTATTACATCCAGCATGGCCTGCACAAACGCTGGCTGGGCATGGTGATGGCGTTCCTGCTGCTGGTGACCTTCGGTTTTGCGTTCAACGGCCTGCAAGCCCATGCCGTGACGCATTCGCTGAACAATGCCTTCGGCCTCGACACCACCTACACCGGCCTGGCCCTGGCGGCATTGCTGGGCCTGGTGTTCATCGGCGGGATCAAGCGGATCGCCTCGATCGCCGACCTGCTGGTGCCGGTCAAGACCCTGGTCTACATCGCCGTGACCCTGTACGTGATCGTGCTGCAATTCGACCACGTGCCGGCCATGCTCGCGACCATCGTCAAGAGCGCGTTCGGCCTCGACCCGGCTTTCGGCGGCCTGGTGGGCAGCGCGATCATCATGGGTGTGAAGCGCGGCGTGTTCGCCAACGAAGCCGGTTTGGGCAGTGCGCCTAACGTGGCAGCAGTCGCGTCGGTGGAACACCCGATCGCCCAAGGTGTGGTGCAAGCGTTCAGCGTGTTCCTCGACACCTTCGTGATCTGCACCTGCACCGCGTTGCTGATCCTGCTCTCCGGTTTCTACACCCCAGGCTTCGAAGGCGACGGCATTGCCCTGACCCAGAACTCCCTGGCGGCCGTGGTCGGCGAGTGGGGCCGGATGTTCATCTCGGTGGCCCTGGCGTTGTTCGTGTTCACCTCGATCATGTACAACTACTACCTCGGCGAGAGCAACCTGCGCTTTTTGGTCGGCAACAACCGCAAGGTGCTGATGGGCTACCGCGCACTGGTGCTGGTGCTGATTTTCTGGGGTTCCATTGAGAACCTGAGCACCGTGTTTGCCTTTGCCGACATCACCATGACGATGCTGGCATTCGTCAACCTGTTCGCCCTGGCGTTCCTGTTCAAGATTGCCATGCGCATCCTGAACGACTACGACAACCAGCGCGCAGCGGGCATCAAGACCCCGGTCTTCGACTCCAGCCAGTTCCCCGACCTGGACCTGGACCGCAACGCCTGGCCGGCCAACCCGGTGAAACCGGAGCCTGCCGCTAAAGCGCCTGCTGAATCGATCGCGCTGGCGCAACGCTAAGCGTAGATGACACGCCGCCTGGCCTTGGGCATGCTCTGGGCTTGGCGGCGTTTTTCGTTCAGGAGATTTTTCGATGCAAGCAGCTAACAACGTCATGGTGCTCTACACCGGCGGCACCATCGGCATGCAAGCCAGCGCCAACGGCCTGACCCCCGCATCCGGTTTCGAAGCCCGTATGCGCGAACAACTCGCCAACCAGCCCGTGCCTGCATGGCGCTTCCGGGAAATGGCGCCGCTGATCGACAGCGCCAACATGACCCCGGCCTACTGGCAGCGCCTGCGCACCGCCGTGGTCGAGGCCGTGGACGACGGTTGCGACGCGGTGCTGATCCTGCACGGCACCGACACCTTGGCCTACAGCGCGGCCGCCATGAGCTTCCAACTGTTGGGCCTGCCGGCGCCGGTGCTGTTCACCGGCTCCATGCTCCCCGCCGGCGTGCCGGACAGCGATGCCTGGGAAAACGTCAGCGGTGCGCTGTTGGCCCTGGGCCAAGGCCTGGCGCCGGGTGTGCAGTTGTACTTTCACGGCACGCTGATGGCGCCGACACGCTGTGCGAAGGTCCGCAGTTTCGGGCGCCATCCGTTTGCCGCGCTGCAACGCAACGGCGGTGTGGCCAAGGCCGAGGCACTGCCCGCTGCATTGGATTACCGTCAGCCCAAAGCCCTGGCCAACGTCGGCGTGCTGCCGCTGGTGCCGGGCATCGCTGCCGCGCAACTGGATGCGCTGATCGGCAGCGGCCTCAAGGCACTGATCCTGGAATGCTTCGGCAGCGGCACCGGGCCCAGCGATAACCCCGAGTTCCTCGCCAGCCTCCAGCGCGCGCAGGCGCAAGGCGTGGTCGTGGTCGCCATCACCCAATGCCATGAAGGCGGCGTGGAACTGGACGTCTACGAAGCGGGCAGCCGTTTGCGTGGTGTGGGCGTGTTGTCCGGTGGCGGCATGACCCGTGAAGCCGCGTTCGGTAAGTTGCAGGCCCTGCTCGGTGCTGGCCTCGCGACCAGCGAAGTGCGCCGCCTGGTGGAACTGGACCTGTGCGGTGAGTTGGCCTGAATCAGGTCGCAACCTGAGTAAAAAACCCCGGCCAACTACATAGTTAGCCTCCTCCGTGCCTTGCCACTTTCTAGCATGCCGAAGCTGTTCTTCCGGCAGCGTCCATGAAATGGCAAGGCAGGAACCCATGAGCCAACAAACGTCTACCCCCCCACACAGCCCCTCCGATACGCTGATCACTCAACTCTGCGTCGGCCCCGCCTTCCGGGAAGCCGCCAGCGCGTTGCTACGGCGCTCGTTGCAGGAACGCTACCCAGACCTCGGCATCGACCCGGACACCGCCATGGTCGGCACACCGGTATGGGACGTTGTCGACGACGAAATCGTCGCCCGCCCCACCGGGTACCAGCCCCTTACCGACATCCTCACCCACCAGGCCGTCTCGGGCGAACCCACGCTCTATATCGAAGGCGTGCACTTCCTCATTCAGCAGAAAAACCAGCAACCCACCGCCCACCTGCCGGTGCGCATCACACAGATCGCCACCCTGATCAACCTGCTGGCGCCCCTGATGCTCACCGCCTATCAGGAACAACAAGTGGCGTTCTGGAACACCAGCAATGGCAACTCCGGCACCCACTGGCAAGCCCTGTCCAGCACGCTGCGGTCGCTGTGGAACGTAACCCGTGTCGAGGGGTGGGACGCGCAGGACTGTGCCATGGCCCGCACGCTGTACGCCGCGCCTGAACTGACGCGCCGCCAGGTCGGCGACGACTTCGCCAGCCGCGCCTACCTGGTGGACGTTGATCAGGTCGACGGCGCAACCGTGACCCACTTGGGCGTGCTGTCGATCGCCGTGCTGATCGGCAGCTATGAAGGGGAGACCCTTATCCTCACCTACTCGCTGCTCAACGGTTACGAAAAGTTCACCTCGCTGGAACAACTGGGCCGGAGCTTGCCCGACTACCTCAACCGCCAATCGCGCACCCATATCCAGTGGCGACTGTTCGAACCCACGGGGCATTTTTTCGATCACCAGGCTTGCACGCTGATCGCCCATCAGCTCGCCTTCATTGCGCAACTCGACGTTCAGCAACTGAGCCGCACCGACCCCAGCGAGTCCTCACTCAACCTGCCACCGGCCACCAAAGAGCTGGTGGGTGAAAAGCAACCCGACCTCAAACCCTATCTCGACGCGCTGCCTAAGTGGCTGACGTCTGCCTCCACCACCGACCTGAGTCTCTACGCCCGCTATCTGAAAGACCTCGCCGCCCTACACAGCCTCAACGCCGGCAAGTCCTATGACGACGACATCCCGCAGATCCAGACCTACGCGCTGGACAGGCTGCGCACCGAAATGCTCAAGGAGCACGCCGACGCGGCGAACCTGCACTTGGATAACATCGAGATTCAGGTGCGCAGCCTGATCGTCTGGGGCAGTTTCACCCTGCCGGGCAAGGTCGACACCGCCCTCTTCAGCCTGGCCGACCTGGCCCTGCAAAACCTGATCAGCCTGCCCCTCGGCGACAAAAGCATTCGCCTGCGCAACGGCGGCGCCCTGCCTGAGTGGCTGACCGTGGCCTACATCGAAAGCCTGATCCGCCGGGTGGACATCGGCCAACACTACCCGGCCCTGGCCAAAAGCAAGTTGCTCGACAACACCCTCGAATCCACCCGCCGCCAGGGCCTGTACAGCAGCCATTTGCGTATCCAACTGCCGCTGCAGGCGTTGCAATACAAAATAAGCCAACACGCCGGGGTCGACGAGCTGGGATATCGCTACGTCGCTGCCGTGCTAGCGCCAGAGACGGCGGACCGCCAGGTCGACGGGCAAACCATCGTCCTTCGCCCCCTGGCCTTCGCACCGAAAAACCGTAGCGCAGGCACGCAAGACGTGGTCGCCAACATGTTTGTGATAGGCCCCCAAGACCAGAGCGCCGGGCCCTGCCTGTTGTATCGCCCGATGGCCGAGCTGCAACTGCTGCAATACCCGTCGCCGGCCGACCTGCTGTATGCGATCCGCCAATCGCGCCATCTGCGCGACTCGGTCCTGGCCTGGCTGCCGGACAGCGTGCGCGACGACTATGCCCGCTACGCGTTCCCCGGCGAACTGCCCTCGCCCTGGGCCGTCGTGGAGCTGCTGCTGGACCCGGTCAAACTCTATACGATGAGCGGCCCCATGGATCTCGGTACGCAAGTGCTCAGTGGTGACCTGCCCGGCGAGCTGTTCAAGGCCAACGCCAACGCGCTGATCACGCTGGCGGACCGTCAGTCGGCGTCGAACGCCGAAAGCCGCTGGGCGTCGTTCAAGCAGGCGGGCTGGCTGATCTTCAACGCGGCGCTGCCGTTCCTGGGCCGAACCGTGAACACCGCCGCCTGGATCTGGCAGATCCTGGATCAACTGCAAGCGGTGGTCGACGCGCGGCAGCAGAAGGACAAACCGGCTGAATGGTCCGCCCTGGCGGCATTACTGCTCAACCTCGGGATGGTGCTGACCCTGCACATCGCCAGCCGCAACGCACCGTCAGAGCCCCGCCTGGCCAAGGAAGAACCCGCGCCGAAACTTCCCGTCGAGCCCGAGGTGATCGCCAAGCCCGTAACGGTCAAACAGTTGGCCAACCTCTCGGCACCTGAACTGCCCGGCAATCACCCGCATGCCCTGCACACGCTTGCCGCGATCAATCGCAATGCCAGCGACCTGGGCAGCCTGCTGGACAGTTTCAAGGTCGAAAAGCCGGGGGTGCGCAGCAAAGCCTCGGCGCGCATCGGCCCTCAACGTCACCTCTACCCACTGCTCGATAAATGGTACGCACAGGTCGGTGAACGCTGGTTCGAAGTGACGGTGGACGAGAATGACGACGTGCAGATCGCCGACCCCAAGCAACCAATGCGCAACGGCCCCTTTCTGATCGGCAATCTCAAGGGCGAGTGGTTCATCGACACCCGGCTGCGCCTGCGTGGCGGCGGCTCAAGGAGCCTGGAGCGCAAAGCCCGGGCGGCAGCCGAACGCAAGGCAAGCCAACTGCGCGCCCCGATCACCACCTTCGAGCAACAGAAAAAGACCGCCCAGGAAACCCTGCAAAAGGCTCATCAAGCATTGGTTGACGCCCCGTCGACCTCGGCCCAGGCCGCGCAAAGGGCCTACCTCAATCAACTGGAGGTCCAGCGCACAGACTACGAAACCGCCCTGCAAAACCTCAAAGAATTGAATGTGGTTGCCCCAACGCCTGACTACCTGCACCGCGCCGTGGGGTATGTCAAAGCTCAACTGAGCCTCAGCTGGACCGGCCTCAACGAGGTGCTGAAAGCCTTTACCCCCAAATTACGCACAACCCTGGACCACATCGCGAAGCAGGCCGCCGACGCACGCGTGCGCAACATCCCCGATGCGCTCGAAATGAACGAAACGCTGCGCGGCATGGTTGGGCGCCTGGATTACTTCGAAACGCGCTTCAACGAACTGCGTGACCTGCCCGGCGAAGGCCTGCGCCTGATAAAGGACACCAAAAGCCTGCTGCCCGCCTACAGCAGCGGCGACCTCAAGGCGTTGCAAGTGACCTTGGCCCGCAACCTGTGCCTGCGCGAAAACACCACCCTCAGCGCACCGCTGGCGTGGGCGGCCATCGACCATATCGTCGATGCCTGCGACATCGCCATCCAGGCCCTGCGCGACACCTTGCGCGAACACAGTGACAGGCGAATCGACGAACAGATCGAGACCCTGAGCAGCCTGATCGAACAGTTCACCGTGCTGGGCGAGCGCCTGCAGGACTTCCCCACGGAGTTCCCCAGCGTCTCCCTGGCGGAACCACTGACCCGCCTGCGCGACCAACTCGGCGAGTACACAAAACGCGCCAGTACCCATCTGACGCAATTAGCCGACCGACGCAGCTCGCTGAGAGCCACCCCCAGCCCGCCGCCCACTCCGCCACGCGCGCAGAATAAATTCATCCGCACGCGTTACCACGGCATGGTGGTGGGCGAGCCGCAGTTGTCCGACGCGGGCCTGGACACCGGGCTGGTGGATGTTCGCTCGCCCCTGTCCAACACCGTGGTGGCCACGTTTCACGAAAAACCGGACGGCTTTTGGGTGCAACGGGTCAGGAGCGAACAGACGGTGAGCACGCCCATCGACCTGCAAACCAGCGTGGACACCGGCCAGGACCTGCTCGACGGACTACCGGACTTCAAACAACGGATCACCGGGCTGGCCAGTCAAGCCCAACGCACGCCCATCGGCATCGAATATTTGTACCATCAACACGCCCAGCGCCTGGAGCAAGCCACGAGCAATATCGAGCACGCCCTGACCCAGAAGAACCTCGCGCAAGGCGACGTGGCCCTGGCCAGCACCGTCAAAAAAGCACTCAGCGACGCCGCGACCACCCTCTATCAACACTCCATAGAGAACGTGCTGAGGATGACTCAACAGCACCCGCCCACCCCCTCCGGCGTGCAATGGCTCAAGGCCCGCAACGCGATCACCATCAAAAAAACCATCAGCCGACGGCGCATCAAGTCCATCAGGCCCGATTACCTGGACGAATACACCATCACCGACAGCAGCACCCATAAGGTGCTGTGGTATGCGCATTTCCACTACTCGACCGACTGGACCACGTCCCGGTCGTTTATCCGCGCACGCCTCAAGACACCACGAGAGCACAGCCTTGGCGCGGCAGCCGATACCACCAAAGGCCTGAGCAGCACGCAACGCGTGGCGTTCCACCGCAGCGAGATCAACGAGAGTCAGGCCGCAACGTTATTTTTCAACCCGGCCTGACACGCAGACGACGGCACACAACTTGCTCCTTCACCGCACCAGACCCGTTGGAGCCGTCGATGCTGCACGCTCATCTCACCACCCTCAACGCGGTGTCGCTGGTGCTCAACACCTTCAAGGCCGAAGGGCTGCCCAGCGAGGCCTTGCTCGCGGGCAGCGGCATCTGCGCGGCGGACTTGAGCCGCGCCGACACGCGCATCACCACCAATCAGGAAATGCGCGTATGCACCAATGCCGTGGCCCTGCGCCGGGATGTCGGCCTGGCGCTGGGCCGCCAGATGCATGTGTCGGCCTACGGCATGCTCGGTTACGCACTGCTGACGAGTGCCACCTTCGGTGACGCTTTGCGCCTGGCGCTGCGGTATCCGGCGCTACTGGGAACACTTTTCGAACTGAGCCTGGAGGCGGATGGCGAGCGCATCTGGTTCACCGCCAGTGACTATCGGGAAAACCCGGCCATGCAGATGTTCAACGTCGAACTGTGCCTGGCCTCGCTGAAGGTGATCTGCGACGACCTGCTCGGCCAGCCCCTGGCGCTGCTTGGCGCGCGCTTTGAATACAGCGCGCCGGACTATCGGGCACGCTACAGCGAGTGTTTCGCCTGCCCGCTAGAGTTTGACGCCGGCACCAACGCGTTCGCCTTCGACAAGCACTGGCTCGACCAGCCCCTGCCGCTGGCCGACGCCGTGACTCACCAGGCCATGGCCGAGCGTTGCCGCAAGCAGAACCTGGAATTCACCGGTCGCCAGGCGTGGCTGGGCAGAATCCGCCAGTTGCTCGCCAGCCAACTCGGCGCCGCGCCGGGGATTGAAGGCCTGGCCGCGCAGATGAACTGTTCACCGCGCACCTTGCGCCGGCACTTGCATGACCTGGGGTGCAGCTATCAGGAACTGCTCGACGAACTGCGCTTCGAGCGGGCCAAGCAATGGCTGGCCACAGATGAATTGCCGATCTACCGCATCGCCGAGCAACTGGGTTTCAGCGAAACCGCGAGTTTCCGGCATGCCTTTGTGCGCTGGAGCGGCGTGGCGCCGAGCCAATTTCGCGCATGACGCCCCATTAATGGGCGAATTGCGGACACACAATTTGGCCCGATTTATCCCCTTTTGGCCGCTCCTGCCGTTCTCATAAAGCGCGTCGCCCGCAAGACTGCAAGCACCGATACCGCCTGCGGAGAACAACAAAATGCTGACGATCTACTCGGACGATCACCACCTGCACCACGGCCGTTGTGAACTGATGGACGGGCAACTGATGCCCTGCTTTGAAATGCCCTCGCGCGCCGACCACGTACTGCAACGGGTCAAAGAGCGTGGGCTGGGCCCGGTCCTTGCGCCGCAGGACTTTGGCCTGGCGCCGCTTGAACGTGTCCACAGTCGCGACTACCTGGACTTCTTCCAAGGTGCCTGGCAACGCTGGACCGCATTCGGCGAGGACGGCGACCTGTTGCCCTACACCTGGCCCGCCCGCACCTTGCGCCACGTGTTGCCCACCAGCCTGCACGGCCAGCTCGGTTACTACAGCTTCGACGGTGGCGCACCGATTACCGCCGGCACCTGGCAAGCCGCCTACAGCGCCGCCCAGGTGGCGCTGACCGCGCAACAAGCGATCCAGCGCGGCGCCCACAGTGCGTTCGCCTTGTGCCGCCCGCCGGGGCACCACGCCGCCGGCGACTTGATGGGCGGTTATTGCTACCTCAACAACGCCGCCATCGCCGCCCAGGCGTTTCTCGACCAAGGCCAGCGGAAGGTGGCGATCCTCGACGTGGACTACCACCACGGCAACGGCACTCAATCGATCTTTTACGCGCGCAACGACGTGCTCTTTACCTCGATCCACGGACATCCGGAGGCGGAGTTCCCGTTTTTCCTCGGCTACGCCGACGAACGCGGAGACGGCGTCGGGGAAGGCTTCAACTTCAACTATCCGTTGCCGGCCGGTTCCGACTGGCCGCACTGGCGCGCGGCGCTTGACGAGGCTTGCACAGAAATCGAGCGCTACGCCGCCGACATCGTCGTCGTGTCCCTGGGCGTGGACACGTTCAAGGACGACCCCATCTCGCAGTTCAAGCTCGACAGCCCGGACTACCTGGCCATGGGCGCACGCATCGCCCGCCTGGGCAAACCCACGCTGTTTGTGATGGAAGGCGGCTACGCCGTAGCAGAAATCGGCATCAACGCCGTCAACGTTCTCGAAGGTTTTGAGGGGTCCATCCAATGAACATGCTCAAGTCGCTCATCCTCTGCGCCGCCGTTCTCGGCGGCGCGGCCCATGCCGAAGAGAAAACCCTGCGGGTCTACAACTGGTTCGACTACATCACGCCCAAGGCGCTGGAAGACTTCAAGGCGCAGAACCCCAACGTCAAACTGGTGTACGACATCTTCGACACCAACGAGGCCCTGGAAGCCAAGCTGCTCACCGGCAATTCCGGGTACGACGTAGTGGTGCCGTCCAACGTGTTCCTCGCCAAGCAGATCGAAGCTGGGGTGTTCCAGCCCCTGGACCGCAGCCAACTGCCGAACTGGAACCACCTCGACCCCAAGCTGATGAAGCTGATCGAGGCCAACGACCCCGGCAACAAGTTCGCCGTGCCCTACATGTACGGCACCATCCTGATCGGCTTCAACCCCGACAAGATCAAGGCCGCGCTCGGCACCGATGCGCCGGTGGACAGCTGGGACCTGATCTTCAAGGAAGAGAACATCAGCAAGCTCAAGCAGTGCGGCGTCGCGCTGCTCGATTCGCCGTCTGAGATCCTGCCGCTGGCCCTGCAACACCTGGGCCTGGACCCCAACAGCAACAACCCCAAGGACTATGAAAAAGCCGAAGCGTTGCTGATGAAAATCCGCCCGTACATCACCTACTTCCACTCCTCCAAATACATGGCCGATATCGCCAACGGTGACATCTGCGTGGCCGTCGGTTACTCAGGCAGCTTCTCCCAGGCCGCCAACCGCGCCAAGGAAGCCAAGAACGGCGTGACGGTCGACATGCGCCTGCCCAAGGAAGGTGCACCGATCTGGTTCGACATGCTCGCCCTGCCCAAAGGCGCGAAAAACCCGCAGGACGCCTACACCTTCATCAACTACCTGCTGCAACCGCAGGTGATCGCGCCGATCAGCGACTTCGTCGGTTATCCCAACCCGAACAAAGACGCGACAGAACGGGTTGACCCGGCCATCCGCAACAACCCCAACCTGTACCCCACCGAGGCGGCGATGGCCACGCTGTATACCTTGAAACCCCTGGGCCGCGACGCCGAGCGCGCCAGGACACGGGCCTGGACCAAGATCAAATCGGGGACCTAGGGGCGCCCCGCTATCTAACTACCACCGCCTGACGGGCCTGCGCTCTAACGTGGTCGAGGTCTCGGGTTGCATTCGGCAGCCCTCCTCACCGCGCCCGTCAGGAGCCCTCCCTTGCCCTCATCGCCCCCCAATGCCAATGACCTGTTGACTCAACTGACCACCGGCCCCTCCTTGCGCGAAGTCGCGGCCGCCACCCTGCGCTCGAGCTTGCGCGGGCTGTACCCGGATCTCGACATCGACCCCGACCTGACCGTTGTAGTGACGCCGCACTGGCAGATCACTGCCGGGGCGATCCTGCCCGGCGCCCCGAAATTTCAGTCGCTGACCGGCGCGTTGTACCGCAGTGCAACGTCCGGCGTGCCGGTGACCTGGATTGACGGCGAGCACTACCTGATCTATCAATCTGCCGCCGGGCCGAACGTGCATCTACCGATCAAAGTAGATGCCGTCGGCCGCCTGATCAATGAGCTGGCACCCTTGCTGCGCGTCGCGTACCAGGAGCAACAGCTCGCGTACTGGAACGAAAGCGACCACCACAACGGCCCACGTTGGCGCACCTTTGCCAACGCCTTACGCGCGATCTGGAATGTCGACAGCGTGGAAGGCTGGGACGAGGATGAATGCAACGTCGCCAGGAGCGTTTTTCACCACCCGGATTACGCCCAGCGCTTGCCCCAGGACAAATACGCGACCAAGGCTTATCTGATCGACGTCGACCTGGAGCACGCCACCCAGGTCAAACACCTCACTCTGTCGGCATTGGCGGTGCTGGTCGGGCGTCTTGGCGAGCGTGACATCATCCTCAGCTATTCGATCGCCGATGGGTTCGCCGCCTTCAAAAGCCTGCCAGCGCTTGGCGATGCCCTGAGCATTCAAGTCGCCAATCCACAGGCGGCCAAGCTCCACTGGCGATTGTTCCAACCCTCCGGGGACTTTTTCGAACAGCAGGCCTGTGCGTTTATTTCCTTGCAGATTCAGGCGATCGGCGTAATCGCGCTCGACAGCGATGAGCTGATCCCAACCATGATGCAAGACAAGCCAGGCAGCGAAATCGCCCTTCGCGCCCCGCTGAATCAAAACAGAATCGGCTGGGTTCATCGTGCCTTGCCCGACTGGATACTTAGCGCATCCTCGTCGGACCAGGCCACCTACGGGCGCTACATGATGGACCTGGCGGCCCTGCACCTGCGGCACGCCGGTAAAGCCTTTGATGACGGGATCAAGCACATCGGCGATTTTGCCCTGGATGCGATCCACACCCTGATGGTCAAGGACCACCCCAGCGTGGCCCGCACGACGCTGGACAGCGTGCGGATCAGCGTCACCAGCGTGCAGGTCTGGGGCACCCTGATTGTGCCGGGAAATACCCAGACCCAAACCTTTACTCTGGCCGAGTTGGCCCTGGAAAACCTGATAGCCCTGCCCTTGGGCAACAAAACCGTCCGTTATGAAAGCGGCAGCGCCGTACCCGCCTGGATGACGGCGTCCTACCTGGAACGCTTGATTACCCAGGCGAACGTCGGCGTGTACTACCCGGCCCTGGTCAAGCGCACATTGCTCGACGACCCGGCCGAGTCCACGCGGCGGCAACATCTCTACACCGCTCAGTTACGCCTGCAATTACCGTTACTGGCGTTGCACTATAAGGTCCGCCGTTTCCATGGCCTGAGCGAACAGGGCTATCGCTATGTCTGCGCAGCGATGAATCCAGACAGCGCAGCGCGTGTGGTCGACGGCATGGCGGTGGTCATCCGCCGCTTGTCCCTGCTCCCCAAACGCCGCCTGAGCTCGGCCGTCGACGTCGTCGGCAACATGTTCGTCATCGGCCCTCAAGACCCAAAAAAGGGCCCCTGTCTGCTCTATCGTCCGCTGTCCAACCAACCGTTGATGCAGTTCCCGTCACCGACCAACCTGCTGTACGCGATCAAACAAGACACGCCCTTGCGCCAATCGGTCCTGGCCTGGCTGCCCGACAAGGTGCGAACGGTTTATGCACAGTTTGTGTTTCCCGGCAGCCTGCCCTCGCCTTGGGTATTTACCAGCATGCTGAACGACCCGCTGAACGCACTGGTGATGACCGGGCCCATCGAACTGGGGCGGGAAGTGGTGCGCAACGACGACTTTGCCACACTGTTCCAAGCCACTGCCGACGCGCTGGTCACCCTGGCCGACCGCCAATCGGTGTCGAATGCCGAGGCGCGCTGGGAGAGTTTCAAGCATGCCGGGTGGCTGATGTTCAATACCGTGCTGCCGTTCATGGGCCGCGCCGCGGGCGCCGCGACCTGGATCTGGCAATTGATGGATGACCTGCAACAGATGGTCGACGCCAATGAGATCGGTGACCGTTCAGCCGGGCTCTCGGCGCTGGTAGATATCTTGCTGACGCTCGGCGTGGTGTTGGCGACGCATGTCGCCACGGCCCACCAGCCTGAATCGCCCATCGAGAAACCTGCCAAGCCGCCGGCATTGCAGGCGCAGGAGACCACGGTAGAGGTCGTCCAAAAGCCGGATATCACGACGGCAGAACTGCCCGTCGACCACGAACACACCCTGCACATCAGTGGCGCCTTGAACCGCAGCGCACTGAGCCTGGGTACGTTCCTGGACGGTTTCGCGCTGCCCAAGCCCGATCAATTGGGCACACAACAGACAGTGGAAGGCCCCCATCAGCATCTCTACGCCAAAGACACCCACTGGTACGCCCCGGTGGGTACACGCTGGTTTGAAGTCATCGTCGACGAAAACGACGCCGTGTTGATCATCGATCCGCACCAACCCGGCCGACGCGGCCCCCCGCTGATTGCCAATCGCCTGGGTCAATGGTTCGTCGACACGCGCTTGCGCCTCCGTGCAGGCGGCCTGCGCAGCCGGCGCAAAAAAGGCGAAGCCCTCAGGCCACCTAAAATCAACGATTTACGCCAGCATCTGGCGACCTTCGACAGCGAGCGCCCCCAACGCCAACGCGATATTGAGGCCCTGCAAGGCGCCATCGACCGCACAGCGGACGACGCCAAAGCAGTCGCCAGAACCACCTTTCTCGAACAAGTGGATACACGCCTCAAAGAGATCGACGTGCCGATTTCCCAGCTCAAATCCCTGAATATTCTCGACACGGTGCCCAACTATCAGAACGCCATGGTCGGCTACCTGGAACATCAGCTATTTCTGGCGAGCTCCGCCATCAGCGAACAACAGATCCCGTTTCGCGAACAACTGGAAGCCATACATGGCCACCTCGACACCGAGGGTTTTGAAGAAGACGCCTTGCCTGCCGCTCACTACCGCGCCATGTACGCCGCGACGCAGGCCATGGTGGAGCGGATGGACTATCTGCAGGCGCGCTTCAAGGAGGCCCGCACCCTGGGCGTGCCAGGGGTCAAGCTGATCCAACTCTACGAACCGCACCTGCCCACGTATGCCGTTGATGATCTCAAGGCGTTCAGGATTACCCTGGGCCACTTCCTGTGCGTGTCAGAAAGCCAATCGGCCACACGCGCCGATGCCAGAGAAGCCTTGCACCGTATCGTCGATGTGGCGGAACTGGCGGTCCAAAGCGCCAGAGGCGCCATGAAGCCGGGCAACGTAGCGCCGCCGGCTCAGTTGATCGAGACCCTGGATAGCCTGATGGATCAGTTTTCCAGGGTGGACCAGAACCTGGTGGATCTGCCGGCGGAATTTCCCAACGACCTCAACAAGCCTCATCTGGAAAGCCTGCGCAAGCAGGTTGACGAATTCGCGCAACTCACTGAGAAGCAACTGACGACCCTGCTTCGCGAACGTAGAGCCATGGAGCCCACCGCAGGCCCGTCGCGCCCGGCCCCGAGGGCGAAGAAAAAATACATCAAGACGCGCTCCAAGGGTGTGGTGGTCGGCGATGAGCGTGAAAGCCCCGCCGAAGACGGCAAGACCCTGGTCGACGTGAAGGAACCCCTGACCGGCAAGGTGATTGCAACCTTCCATGAGAAAGAGCCGGGTGTTTGGGTCGAACGCGAACTGAAGCCCAAACCCGTTACCCGCACCCAGGCGCGTAACTTGGCAATCAGCATCAGCGACGGTCAGGCGCTGGTCGATGGGGTCGGCGCCTTTATCGCCAACAAGGAAGCCTGGGCGAAGGAAACCCGACAACTGCCGGTGGAAATCGAAGAACGCTTCCACCAGCACGCCAAAAAACTCGAACGGGCCAGCCAGGATATCGAAGAGGCGCTGACCTCCAGCAACCAGACAGAAAGCGCCTCGCCATCAGCCGCGTTGACTAACCGCAGCCTCAATGAGGCGATCACCCGGCTCTACCGGGAAGGCAAGCGGGTCATGATCGAGGTGCTCAAGCGCCGGCCACCGGAGGCGGCGCACGTCGAATTGCTCTTGCGCGAGGGCGCCGTGACGGTCGACCCGCCTGTCGGCCCCCGCACCCGACTCAGGGGGCGCGACAAGGGTTTCCTGCAGGAATATGCAGTGGTGGACGCCAACACCAAACGCCCGTTGTGGTACGCGCACTTTCACTACCCCACCCTCACCGGGCCGGAGGAAGCCTACACCGCAGCCCACCTGAAAAATCGGCAACAGCGACTGATGGGTGGCCGGTTCGAACCCTTGAGCGACATCGCCGTGTACCGCAGTGAAATCGGCCTGCATCTGGCCCGCTCGCTGTTCCTTAAAGCCAAGCCGCCTCAGCCCGCAGCCTGACCTGTCCAGGCCTCGCGCAACCGCCCGAGCGCCTGGCGGATCGCGGCTTCAGGCACCGCGGCAAAACCCAGCACCAGGCCGGCGCGCTGATCGGCCGGTGGCCCGGCCTGCGTCAGCCAATAGCTGCTCAGGCCATTGACCTCCACGCCCACCGCGCGGGCCTGCGCCACCAGTTGTTGTTCGCGGGCGAGGCTGTCCACCCGCACGGTGAGGTGCAGGCCTGCGGCACTATTGGGCAGGCTGCCCACCCCCGGCAGCTCGCCCGGCCAGCCCTCCAGCAGTGCGTTACGCCGGCTGAGCGCAGCGCGGCGCATGCGCCGGATATGCCGCTGGAAGTGCCCCGCCGCCATGAATTCCGCCATCACCGCCTGGGTGCTGACCTCCGAATGCCGCACATCCACGGCGCGGCGCTGGGCGAACGCGTCGACCAGCGTCGGCGGCAACACCAGATAACCCAGGCGCAGCGCCGGGAACGCGACTTTGCCGAACGTCCCCACATACAGCACCCGCCCGCTGCGATCCAGGGCCGCCAGCGGGGCCAGCGGCGCGCCGCTGTAACGGTACTCGCCGTCGTAGTCATCCTCGACGATCCAGCCACCGCTGCGTTCGGCCCAGGCCAGCAACTCCAGGCGCCGGGCCAGGCTCATGACCACGCCCAGCGGGTACTGATGGGACGGGGTGACATACGCCAGGCGGCAGTTATCGAGGCGGTTCAATACGCTGCAGTCGATCCCCTCGCTGTCCACCGCCACACCCTGCAGCTGCGCACCGGCCACGGCGAACGCATGACCGGCGGCGCGGTAGCCGGGATTTTCAATCGCCACGCTATCGCCGGGGGTCACCAGCAACTGTGCACAAAGGCTAATTGCCTGCTGTGCACCACTGGTGATCACAATTTGCTCAGCCGTGCATTGCATGCCCCGCGAACTGCGCAGGTAAGCGGCGATCAGCCCACGCAATCGCTCGTCCCCGGCCGGGTTGCCATAACACAGGCGTTCGAGGTCCGGCTTGCGCCAAAAAGCCGCACTCAGCTTGGCCCAGACGTCAAACGGGAACAGATCGAAGGCCGGAACCCCCACCCGGAACGCCCGTGGTGGACCGGTGGGCGGCAGGGGCAAATGGTTGTTTTCGAGGCGCTCCAGGGCCGCGCTGTGGATAACTTTTTCACGCGGAATATCGGCTTTTTTAGGGTCGATTGTGGATAAGGCTGGGGATAAGCCTGTTGAAAACCCTGTGGACAGTTTTGTGGATAGTTTTTTTGAGCTGGGCAGTTGGGCGACATAAGTCCCGTCGCCCACGCGGCTTTGCGTGAAGCCCTCGGCATATAGCTGATCGTAGGCGCGTACCACGCTGTTGCGCGAAATCGATAACGCCGCGGCCAGGTCGCGCGTGGCGGGCAAGCGCGTGCCGCTGGCCAGTCGCCCGTCCAGCACCCGCTGGCGCAGGGCGTCATACAGCTGGCGGGTCAGCCCCTGACGACGATCCAGCTCGATTCCCGCAGGGTTGAACGACAGCGGCGGCGCAGGGGGCGACATAGGGCAGGCTCCGTAATTGGACCTATAAAATTGGTCCTAGATGGCTCTTACAACGAACCATTAGCCTGCCTAGGATGCAGGCATTCGCCAAGGAATACTTTCATGTACATACCGCGCGCCTTTGCCCTCGACGATTTACCCGAACTGCAACAACTGATCCAGCACACACGCCTGGCGCAGGTGGTGACCATGGGTGAGCACGGCCTGCAAGCCAGCCACCTGCCGCTGCTGCTCAACCCGGACGAGGGCCCGAACGGCACGCTCTACGGCCACCTGGCCAAGGCCAACCCGCAGTGGCACGACCTGCAGAACAGCGGCGAAGCGCTGGTGATTTTTGCCGGGGCCGACGCCTATGTCAGCCCGGCGTTTTACCCGGCCAAGGCCGAGCACGGCAAAGTAGTGCCCACCTGGAATTACCTGGCGGTGCACGCCTACGGCACGGCCGACGTGTTTACCGACGCCGAGCGCCTGCTCGGCGTGGTCAGCGCCCTCACCGACCGCCACGAAGGCCGCCGCGCCCAGCCCTGGAAAGTCAGCGACGCGCCGGCCGACTACATTGAAGGCATGCTCAAGGCCATCGTCGGTTTCGCCTTGCCCATCGAACGCCTGATCGGCACACGCAAACTCAGCCAGAACCGCAGTGCCGCCGACATCCAGGGCGTGCGCGAAGGGCTGGCCACCAGCCTTGACGTGCGCGACCAGACCCTCGCCCGTTTTATTCCTCAAGGAACCCCAGAATGAGCCCGATCGACATCCGCCCGGTCACCGCCGCCGACCACGCCGCCTGGCTGCCGCTGTGGCACGCGTATTTGCAGTTCTGCAACACCGAACTGCCGGACGCCGTCAGCCAGAGCACCTGGCAACGCCTGCTCGACGCCCGTGAGCCGACCCATTCCGCGCTCGCCTGGCAAGACGGCAAAGCGGTGGGCATGGTCAACTTCATCTACCACCGCTCCAACTGGAGCATTGAAAACTCCTGCTACCTGCAAGACCTATTGGTGGACCCGGCCCAGCGCGGCACCGGGGTTGGCCGCACATTGATCGAATTCGTCTACGCCACGGCCAAAGCCGACGGCTGCTGCAAGGTCCATTGGCTGACCCACGAGACCAATGCCACCGCGATCCAACTGTACGAACGCATCGCCGAACGCCCTGGTTTCATCCAATTTCGCAAAGGCCTTTAAGGAGCGCAGCATGTCCACCTCTCTCGCCGACTGGCAAGGCGTCCCGGCGCCCACGGTACAACTGCTCGAAGGGCGTTTCATTCGCCTGGAAAAACTCGACCCGGCGCGCCACGCCGACGGTCTGTGGCACGCCCTCGAAGGCCCCGGCGCCGACCCCAAGCTGTGGGACTATTTGCCGTATGGCCCGTTCAGCGACCGCGCCGCGTTCGATGCCTGGCTCAACAACCATGCCCAGCACAACGAGCCGTATTTCTTCAGCGTGATCGACCGCGCCAGCGGCGATGTGCAGGGCATCCTCAGCCTGATGTCCATCGTCCCGGCCCACGGGCGCATCGAAATCGGCCACGTCACCTTCGGCGCGCCGATGCAGCGCTCGCCGAAAAGCACCGAAGCCGTGTATCTATTGGCCAAGCATGCTTTCGAACTGGGCTACCGCCGGCTGGAGTGGAAGTGCAACAACGGCAATGCCCGCTCCAAATATGCCGCCGAGCGGCTGGGGTTCAGTTTTGAAGGGGTGTTCCGCCAGCACATGGTCGTCAAGGGGCAGAACCGGGACACGGCGTGGTATTCGATTCTGGACTCGGAATGGCCGCCGATCGGGGCGGGGTTTGAGCAATGGCTGTCGGAGGCCAACCAGGCAGGTTCGGGGCAATTGAAAAGCCTGGCGGAGTGCCGCGCCTAAATCCCACAGACAGCGCAGCAGCAAAATATGAGAGCGGGCTTGCCCGCGAGGCGGTGGGTCAGTCGAGATTGATTTTCGACTGGCCTACCGCTATCGCGGCATAGGTATCTACACATCCGATGGCGCAGACAACCCCAGTCGTATCGCGAGCGGTTGCTTTGCTTTTGCTCTGTTTTTGATTTTGATCTTAGGCGCCCCGTTAACCACGCTGGCCGAACGCAGGCTTGAATCCGAGTGGTGGGGCAAGAGCGTTTTGCTTACTTTTGCGCTTTTCAAAAGTGAGCCGCCGTAAGGGCGGAACCCATAGCGGCCGTTACCTGAATAATGGATATGTACTCATTCCAACCCGAATAAAGGGTCGGCCCACAGGCCGCCACGGGGGCAAGCGCCCTCCCACACTCGGTCGTCAGCGCCATCCGCACGGGGTGTCAGTCGGCAAGCTGCTTGGCCAGCACCGCAATATGCTCCGGCCCGATCCCGCAGCAACCGCCTAAATGGCTGGCGCCGCGCTTCTGCCAATCGGCCGCCCATTGCAGGTAGCCCGGCGGGTCAAGGTCTTCGCGCAACGGGTCGAGGCCGTCGTTGGCCGTGGCCTCCTTGGGCTGCGGCGGGAAGGCGTTGGCGTAGGCGCCGATCTGGATCGCCACCCCCAGGCGCTCGAAGGTCTGGCGTGCCGCGTCAATCGCCGCGCCAATCACTTCCGGTTGGCTGCAGTTGAACAACAGCACCTGCACCCCCAGTTGCGCAGCCGCTTCGGCCGCCTCTGCCACCGGCTCGCCGGAACGCAGGCGCGGCACCCCGTCGGTGTCTTCGTCCTTCAGGGTAAACGACAGCCAGAACGGTTTGCCGTCCGCCGGCAGACCGGCATGGATAGCCCGCGCCTCGACGATCGAACTCTGGGTTTCCGCCAGCCACAGGTCAACATAAGGCGCCAAGCCAGTCACCAGGGGCGTCAGCAGCTCGCTGACCCGATCGGCTTCAAACAGGTCGGGCCGATAAGAACCAAACAGCGGCGGCAGGGAACCTGCCACACGTACCGCTTGGCCGGATGCCACCACCGCACGCCGCGCCAATTCACCGGCCAACGCCGCCAGGGCCTGGCCCTCGGCGGCAAACCGCGCTTCGCCAATATGAAACGGTACAACGGCGTAGCTGTTGCTGGTGATCACGTTGGCGCCGCTCTGGATGTAAGCCGCGTGTACCGCCGCCACCGCCTGCGGTGCTTCACTCAACGCCAGCGCTGACCACTCCGGCTGCCGGAACGGCGCGCCTCGGCGTTGCAGTTCGCGGCCCATGCCACCATCGAGAATTACTGTGCGTGCTGCGGCCATATACTTTTTACTCATAAGCTTATGAAAATAACTCACTATGAGAGTCGCCCTTATAACTATTTAATACGGTAAATTCGCTCCATAACAACTTCTTTTTGATTCGGGTGTCTCTCTTGAAACTAAAACCGCTACTGGCCCTGGGCCTGACCATGCTGGCTGCCTCCACCCAAGCCTTCGGCGGTGCAACCCTGGACCGGGTTGAGAAAAACCACGAACTGGTCGGTGTGCTGATGGAAAGCTACCCACCCTTCTCGTTCCTCAACGAGCAGAACCAGCTCGACGGTTTCGACGTCGACGTGGCCAAGGCCGTCGCGCAAAAACTCGGCGTGAAACTGCGCCTGGAGACCCCTTCCTGGGACGTGATCGCCGCCGGTCGCTGGAGCGGGCGTTACGACATTTGCATCTGCTCGATGACCCCAAGCAAGGCCCGCGCTGAAGTGTTCGACTTCCCGGTGGAGTACTACGCCTCGCCTGCGGTGATCGTGGTCAATGCCAAGGACGAGCGCATCCACGGTGCCAAAGACCTGAGCGGCAAGAAAGTCGGCCTCACCAGCGCCTCCAGCTACGAGAGCTACCTGAACAAAAACCTGGTAATCGAAGGCGCCGAAGACACCCAACTGCAGTACCCGTTCGAGAACGTGCAGATTGCCCCCTACGACACCGACAACGTGGCCTTCCAGGACCTGGGCCTGGGCGCCGGCGTGCGCCTGGATGCGATCCTCACCAACCTGGTCACCGCCCAACCGCGCCTGAGCCAGGACAAGCGCTTCAAGCTGGTCGGCGAAGCGCTGTACGCCGAGCCCAACTCGGTGGCCATCGAAAAAGGCGACCCGCAGTGGGACAGCAAAGTCCGTGAAGTCTTTGCACAACTGAAACAGGACGGCACCTTGAGCAAGTTGTCGCAAAAATGGATCGGTGCCGACATCAGCCAATGACCGCACTCCCCACTCCGCCCAAGCCGCCGACCAGCGCGTCGCGGCTACAGCGACTCTTCGGTTTTCGCACGCGCCTGTACCTGACTTGGGCCGCGCTGTTTTGCCTGTTCGCCAGTTTCTTCCTGAGCTTTGACCT
This sequence comes from Pseudomonas sp. PSPC3-2, assembly GCF_049897085.1. Lineage (NCBI taxonomy): Bacteria > Pseudomonadati > Pseudomonadota > Gammaproteobacteria > Pseudomonadales > Pseudomonadaceae > Pseudomonas > Pseudomonas sp. PSPC3-2. Next base: position 70,428 of record NZ_JAFCVO010000017.1, on the reverse strand, counting down.
GAAGTTCTCGATCATCCTCGACAAGCTGCCCAACCTGGTCGGCGTGCACCTGGCGCCCAACGGGTTTCTGCAAGGCGCGGCGCTGACCTTGTTCCTGTGCCTGTGCTCGATCGCGGCTTCGTCGGTACTGGGCTTTATCACTGCGCTGGGGCGCCTGTCGAAAAGCGCGGTGGCCTTCGGCGTCGCGAGTTTCTATGCCTCGTTCTTTCGCGGTACGCCGCTGCTGATCCAGATCCTGCTGATCTATCTGGGCCTGCCGCAACTGGGCCTGGTGCCGGGCGCCATCGTTGCCGGGATCATCGCGCTGTCGCTGAACTACGGCGCCTACCTGAGCGAGATCTTCCGCGCCGGCATCCTCGGCGTACCCCACGGCCAACGGGAAGCCGCCCTGGCCCTGGGCATGCGCGACAGCGCGATCTTCTGGCACGTCACCCTGCCCCAGGCCATGCGCACCATCATCCCGCCCGCCACCAACCAGTTCATCTCAATGCTCAAGGACTCGTCCCTGATCTCGGTGATGGGCGTGTGGGAAGTGATGTTCCTCGCGCAGTCCTACGGCCGCTCCAGCTATCGCTATATCGAAATGCTCACCACGGCGGCGATCATTTACTGGGTGATGTCCCTCGGCCTGGAACTGATCCAGGCGCGCATGGAGCGGCATTACGGCAAGGGGTATGTGCGACGGGGGTGAGGACTTGTTCAGATGAGTTTTTAATCGCACCGCACTAGAGACAACTCCCGCAAACCAGGGGTCGAGAGCCTGACAGTTATCGCCCCGCCATCTCGCTAAATTTCCGGCCTCATTCATCAGAGGTTGGGATCACATGTCCTTTACACACCAACGACTTGTACTTGTCATGGCGCTTGCGATCAGCGCCGCCAGCCTTCAACAGGCCCAGGCGCGGGGCGATATCGAATACCGGCCGTATCATTTCCAACCCTATGACGCGCTTGATGCTGAGTGGGCCGACGCGTCGCCTGAAAAAGCCGAACCCATCGACGGTTACCTCACTGGGCAAGCCACCACGCACAATGGCTTGCAGGTCGCCAAGGCCCTGGAACCCGCGCTGGTTCAATTGCTGGCGTCCGGCAAATTGACCTCCGAACAGATCAAAGAGCTGGAAAAGTTCGATGCCGCGCTCGCCAATCATCCCGGCGGCATCGGCGCGGCCCTTGAGCAATTGGCCGGCAGCCAGAACGCCAACCTCGCCGCTGCGACCCAAAACACCACGCAGCAACTGAGCGCCCAACTGCTTTCGATCCTGCGCACCCTGCCCGCCGACGACGATGGCCACTTCTGGCTCAAGGGCCTGGGCAATGACGGCACGCTCGACAAAAAAGCCGGCAGCGCCGGCCTGAAACACGGTACCCAAGGCCTGTTGCTGGGTGCCGACTGGGCGCTGGACCACGCCTGGCGTGTCGGCGTGATGGGCGCCAAATCCAGCAGCCACCTCGACGCCCAGCGTTTCTCCGCCGACCTCGACAGCTGGCACCTGGGCGGCTACGCCGTGCGTCAGGACGGCCCGTTGGCCCTGCGCCTGGGGGCGATCTACAGCAGCCATGACGGGCAGAACAAGCGCAGCGTCAAGCTGCTCGATTACGCCGAGCAGCTCAGGGGTAATTACACCGCCCACAGCCAAACCGTCTTCTCCGAAATGGGTTACCAATTGGGCAGTGCGGATTTCAGCGTGGAACCCTTCGCCGGCCTCGGTTACCAGCGCTATCACCGCGACGGTTTCAAGGAGCGGGGTGGCCTGAGCGCGCTGAACGTCGGCTCACAAAACCAACAGAATCTGAGCAGCACTTTTGGCCTTCGCCTGGCGTCGCTGTATCGGTTCGATAATCAGATGAGCCTGACACCCCACCTCAGCACCCGTTGGAAACACCTCTACGGCGATGTCGACAGCCAGGTCCGCCAATCCTTTCGCTATACGCCGGTGCAAAGCGACGGCTTTACCCTCCAGGGCACGTCGCTGGACCGCAATAGCCTGAACGTCGAGGCCGGCCTGGACCTCGCACTGTCGCCGCAACACACCGTGGGCCTGACCTACGCCAACGAAACAGGCAACCATAGCCGCAATCAGGGCCTGATGGGCCAGTGGCAAATAAAGTTCTGACCCCCGCAGCACCCGACGGCCAAATGGCGCGCAAAAAAAAGGGGAGCACCTGCTCCCCCGAGGATTAAGCGGTAGTGTCGAAGGCTGGATCAGCCTTCGATTTCAATCAGGATTTCGCCAGGGTTCACCCGGTCGCCCTTGGCCACGTGAACGGCGGTCACCTTGCCGGCAATCGCTGCCTGCACTTCGGTTTCCATCTTCATCGCTTCAGTAATCAGCACCGCCTGGCCGGCCTTGACCACGTCGCCTGGCTTGACCAGCACGTCGACGATATTGCCCGGCATCGTGGTGCTCACATGGCCTGGCTCGGTGGCTTGCTTGCGCTTGCTGCCGCCACCGCCGACGAACTCGTTGAGCGGTTCGAACACCACTTCTTCGGGCATGCCGTCGATGGACAGGTAGAAGTGACGCTTGCCTTCAGCCTTCACGCCGACCCCCGTGATGTCGACGCGGTAGCTTTCGCCGTGGACGTCGATGACGAACTCGGTCGGCACGCCTTCGCCACCGACACGGGCCACGCCGCCGGCTTCCGGGATCGGCAGCAGCACTTCAGGGGTCAGGGTGCCGGCGTCGCGTTCTTCGAGGAACTTGCGGCCAATGTCCGGGAACATGGCGTAGGTCAGCACATCTTCTTCAGACTTGGCCAACGCACCGATTTCACCGCGCAGCCTGGTCATTTCCGGCTTGAGCAGGTCGGCCGGGCGCACGTCGATCACGTCTTCGCTGCCGATGGCCTGGCGACGCAGTTGCTCGTTCACCGTGCCCGGCGCCTTGCCGTAGCCGCCTTGCAGGTAGAGCTTCACTTCGTTGGTGATGGTCTTGTAGCGCTCGCCGGCCAGCACGTTGAAGAACGCCTGGGTGCCGACGATCTGCGAGGTTGGGGTGACCAGCGGGGGGAAACCAAGGTCTTCACGCACGCGCGGAATTTCAGCCAGCACTTCGCCCATGCGGTTGAGTGCGCCCTGCTCTTTGAGCTGGTTGGCCAGGTTGGAAATCATCCCGCCCGGCACCTGGTTGACTTGCACGCGGGTGTCGACCGAGGTGAATTCGCTTTCGAACTGGTGGTACTTCTTACGCACGGCATAGAAGTACAGGCCGATTTCCTGCAACAGTTCCAGGTCGAGGCCGGTGTCGAATTCGCTGCCTTTAAGGGCCGCGACCATCGACTCGGTACCAGGATGGCTGGTGCCCCAGGCGAAGCTGGAGATGGCGGTGTCGATGTGGTCGGCACCGTTTTCGATGGCCTTGAGTTGGCACATCGCGGCCAAACCCGCCGTGTCGTGCGAGTGGATGAACACCGGCAGGCTCTGCTCGGCTTTCAGCGCTTTGACCAACTCGCCAGTGGCATACGGCGTCAGCAGGCCGGCCATGTCCTTGATCGCCACCGAGTCGCAACCCATGGACTCCATTTGCTTGGCCTGGGCCACAAACGCGTCGATGGTGTGTACCGGGCTGGTGGTGTAGGCAATGGTGCCCTGGGCATGTTTGCCGGCGGCTTTGACCGCTTCGATGGCCACGCGCAGGTTACGCACGTCGTTCATCGCGTCGAAGATGCGGAACACGTCGATACCGTTGACGGCGGCCTTGGCGACGAAGGCTTTGACCACGTCGTCGCTGTAGTGGCGGTAGCCCAGCAGGTTCTGGCCGCGCAGCAGCATTTGCAGGCGCGTGTTAGGCAACGCGGCGCGCAGTTTGCGCAGGCGCTCCCACGGGTCTTCTTTCAGAAAGCGCACGCAGGCGTCAAAGGTCGCGCCGCCCCAGACTTCCAGGGACCAGTAGCCGACTTGGTCGAGCTTGTCGCAGATCGGCAGCATGTCTTCGGTGCGCATGCGGGTGGCCAGCAACGATTGGTGGGCGTCGCGCAGGATGGTGTCGGTGACAAAGATCTTCTTGCTCATTGTTATATTCCTCACAGGCCTGCGTGGGCGGCGATGGCGGCGGCGATGGCCAGGGCCAGCTCTTCGGGTTTGCGCTTGATCGAGTAGTTGGTCAGCTCGGGGTGGCTTTCCACAAAACTGGTGTTGAACTGGCCGCTGCGAAATTCCGGGTTGCGCAGGATTTCCTGGTAGTAGGCGGCGGTGGTTTTCACGCCTTGCAGGCGCATGTCATCCAGGGCACGCAGGCCACGGTCCATGGCTTCTTCCCAGGTCAACGCCCAGACCACCAGTTTCAGGCACATGGAGTCGTAGAACGGCGGGATGGTGTAGCCGGTATAGATCGCCGTGTCGGTGCGCACGCCGGGGCCGCCGGGCGCGTAATAGCGGGTGATCTTGCCGAAGCTCGGCAGGAAGTTGTTCTTCGGGTCTTCGGCGTTGATCCGGAACTGCAACGCAAAACCACGGTGCTGGATGTCTTCCTGCTTCACCGACAGCGGCAGGCCCGAGGCGATACGGATCTGCTCGCGAACGATGTCGATCCCGGTGATTTCTTCGGTGATGGTGTGTTCCACCTGCACCCGGGTGTTCATCTCCATGAAGTACACCTCGCCTTCGGCGAGCAGGAACTCCACGGTACCGGCGTTCTCGTAGCCCACCGCCTTGGCCGCGCGCACCGACAGGTCGCCGATGTAGGCGCGCTGTTCAGGGGTCAGTTGCGGGCTCGGGGCGATTTCGATGAGCTTCTGGTTGCGGCGCTGGATCGAGCAATCGCGCTCGAACAGATGCACCACGTTGCCAAAGCTGTCACCGAGGATCTGCGCTTCGATGTGCTTGGGATTGACGATGCATTTTTCCAGGAACACTTCCGCCGAACCGAAGGCCTTGGTGGCTTCGGAAATCACACGCGGGAAGGCTTGCTCCAATTCTTCGCGGCTGTTGCAACGACGAATGCCGCGACCGCCACCGCCGGAGGTGGCCTTGAGCATCACCGGGTAACCGATACGGTCGCCTTCGACGAGGGCTTCGGCGATGTCGGCGACGTTGCCTTCCGTGCCGGGAGTGACCGGTACGCCGGCCTTGATCATGCTGCGGCGCGCTTCGGTCTTGTCACCCATGCGGCGAATCACTTCCGCCGATGGACCGATGAATTTAATCCCACGTTCGGCGCAAATATCCGCCAATTCGGCGTTTTCCGACAGGAAGCCGTAACCAGGGTGCAACGCATCGCAACCGGTTTCCACGGCCAGGTTCACCAGCTTGCGCGGGTTCAGGTAACCGGCCAGGGGCTCGGCCCCGATGCTGTGGGCCTCGTCGGCACGCTTGACGTGCAACGCGTGGCGGTCGGCGTCGGAATAGACCGCGACCGAGCGAATGCCCATCTCGGCGCACGCACGCACGATTCGGACGGCAATTTCACCACGGTTGGCGATCAGGATCTTTTTTATCACTTGGAAATTCCCTTGAGCCGATTGCTGCGTTCTTCGACCCGCTAGACCCGGGTCGGCGCGTGACTAAATGTTTCAAGCCAGTCGCGAGACACACACTAAGCCCGTTGAGGGATTAACAAAAATCAATAATTATTGGGTCGTGCATAAGTAAAGACTTATAGTTGGCCGATTGAACGCGACCGAGGGGTTTTAAAAAATGCGTAAGTCATTGATGAGGCTGACATTACGTCAACTTCAGATTTTCAATGAGGTGTGTGATTTGCGCTCCTACAGCCGTGCGGCTGAGGAAATGTCCCTCACCCAACCGGCCGTTAGCCTACAAATTCGCCAGTTGGAAGAGCTGATCGGCCAGCCACTGTTCGATTACGTCGGCAAGAAGCTCTACATGACCGAGGCGGCCGAAGCCCTGCAACGGGCCAGCCGTGATATTTTCGGGCGCCTGGAAAACCTCGATATGCAGTTGTCGGACATGCAAGGCTCGCTGCAGGGTCAGTTGAAACTGGCGGTGGAATCCAGCGCCAAGTACTTCGTGCCGCACCTGTTTGCCGCGTTCAAGCGCCTGCATCCTGAGGTGCAGTTGCATCTGACGGTGGTCAACCGCGCCCAAGTGATCCGCCGACTGTCGGACAACCGTGATGACCTGGTGATCATGTCCATGGTGCCCCAGGACATGGGCCTCGAATTCCTGCCGTTCCTCAACAATCCGATTGTCGCCGTGGCGCCGCCCGACCACCCCTTGAGCCTGCAGGGGCCGCTGCGCCTGAAAGACCTGGAGCCTTACACGCTGCTGCTGCGCGAACCGGGCTCCGGCACGCGGCTGGCGTGCGAGGAATACTTCAAGGAAAAACGCGTGCACTTCACCCAGACGGTGGAAGTCGCCTCCGCCGAGGCGCAGCGTGAGTGCGTAGTGGCCGGGTTGGGCGTGGCCTTGTTGACGCGCCACGCCCTGAACCTGGAACTGGCCACCGGCGGGCTCAAGGAGCTGCCGGTGGAAGAGCTGCCGCTGTACCGCAGTTGGTGCCTGGTGCAGGCCAAGGCCAAGCGCCTGTCACCGGTGGCCCATGCGTTCCTGGGCTTTATCCGCAGCGAGCGGGTGCAGATCAGCGTGCTGGCTGAGCGCTTCGCTGGGCAGCCGCGGGTGCCTGCCAGTGCAGTTCCGGGTAGTCCGTGATGCTTTGCAGCAATTGGCGTTGATCACAGCGGTCTTCGATTGCGCGACGGAACGCCATGCGGCGCTGGTCTTCCTGCTGACGACGGGTCTTGACGGAGCTGTTGCTATCTTCGTAGGGCCGGGCCATTTGGAGTCTCCCAATGCGAGTGCGGGGAGTTCAGGATGGGCGTGGGGGATGACGGTTTGGCGGCGCGGGGATGACAGGACGATGAATCTTCTGGGCAGGCAAGAAATGCAAATGTGGGAGGGAGCTTGCTCCACACCACCGAACCTAATGTGGGAGGGGGCTTGCCCCCGATGGCGGTGGTTCAGTCAAAGCATTCAGTGACTGACACTCCGCCATCGGGAGCAAGCCCCCTCCCACATTTGGATCGCTGTATGGCGCTTAGTCGTCGAGGGCTTTAACGGACTTGGGCGAGAGACGCAGGCTGCGCAAGCTACGCTTCACGCTCTTGAGGTGGTTGACCAGGCTCGGCCCGCGCGCCATGGCCACGCCCATCGCCAGCACGTCGATCACCACCAGGTGGGCGATGCGCGAGGTCAACGGGGTGTAGATTTCGGTGTCTTCGTGAACATCGATCGCCAGGTTGATAGTGGACAGTTCCGCCAACGGCGTCTGGCTCGGGCACAGGGTGATCAGCGTGGCGCCGCTTTCACGCACCAGGTTGGCGGTGATCAGCAAGTCTTTGGAGCGGCCGGACTGGGAGATACAGATGGCTACGTCGGTCGGCTTCAACGTCACGGCCGACATCGCCTGCATGTGCGGGTCGCTGTAGGCCGCCGCCGTCAGCAGCAGTCGGAAGAACTTGTGCTGGGCATCGGCCGCAACCGCACCCGACGCACCAAAACCGTAGAACTCGACACGCTGGGCCTGGGACATCGCCGTCACCGCCTTCTGCAGCTCCACCGGGTCGAGCTTCTCGCGCACTTCCATCAGGGTGTGCAGCGTGGTGTCGAAGATCTTGAGGCTGTAGTCAGCGACAGAATCGTCTTCGTGAATCGCAAACTGACCGAAGCTCGCGCCGGCGGCCAGGCTTTGGGCCAGTTTGAGTTTCAGGTCCTGGAAGCCGGAACAACCGATGGCGCGGCAGAAGCGCACGATGGTCGGCTCACTGATGCCCACGCTGTGGGCCAGGTCAGCCATGGAACTGTGCATTACGGCCGCAGGGTCAAGCAGCACGTGGTCGGCAACCTTGAGTTCCGATTTGCGTAACAGGTGGCGCGACTGGGCGATATGTTGCAACAGGTTCAAAGGACAGGACTCTTGTTGTTGGCCAATGCCAGGGATGTAGCAAGTTTGTAGTTATACTACAAGAATTGCCGTTTTGCCCGTCCGATGCATCACTAAATCGCCCTGCTGCCCTTTGAATCTAAGGGCAGCCAAGTTGTAGCCACAAAGGCTGAAGGCACGTCCCTAGGAAAAATCTGCATTTTTTCGTAACAACTCTGCCAGCCCTTCGGCCGCCATCGGCCGACTGATCAAGTAGCCCTGCACCTCGTCGCAATGCTCCCCACGCAGGAAATCCAACTGCTGCTGATCTTCCACCCCTTCAGCCACCACCTTGAGCGCCAAACCGTGGGCCATGGCGATGATCGCGCGGGTAATGGCCGCGTCTTCCCGCCCCTGGCCGAGGCCGCGGATAAAGGTCTGGTCGATCTTCACGTAGTCCACGGGGATGCGCTTGAGGTAACTGAGAGACGAGTAGCCGGTACCGAAATCGTCGATGGCCAACTTCACCCCCAGGTCGCGCAGTTGCTGGAAGGTGGCGATAATGTGCTCGACACTGTCGAGCAACTGGCTTTCGGTCAGCTCAAGCTCAAGGTATTGCGGGTCCAAGCCGGTTTCTTCCAGCACCTGGCGGACCAGGCTGACCAGCTTGCCTTGACGCAGTTGATGCACCGACAGGTTCACCGACACGCGTATCGGCGCCAGCCCCTGACGCTGCCACTCACAGGCCTGCCAGCAGGCCTGGCGCAGGACGAACTCGCCCAACGGCACGATCAGCCCGGTTTCTTCGGCCAGGCCGATGAAGTCGCCTGGCGGCACCATGCCCCACTGCGGATGCTCCCAACGAATCAACGCCTCGGCGGCGTTCAGCTTGCCGGTGGCCAAACACAATTTCGGTTGGTAGAACACCGACAACTGATGCTCGTCGAGGGCCTTGCGCAACTGGTTTTCCAGCTGCAAACGCTCCAGGGTGCTGGCTTGCAGGCTGTCGGTGTAGAACTGGAAATTATTCCCGCCCAGGTGTTTGGCGTGTTGCATGGCCATGTTCGCCTGGCTGACCAACGCCGAAATTTCCCGCGCATTATCCGGGAGCAGGCTGACACCCATCGAGGCGCTGACCACCAATTCATGCCCGTCCACCGCCACCGGCACGCGCAACTTGGCCAGCAGGCGCGTGGCCACGCGCGCCAGGCTTGAGAGGTTGCCGTAGGCATCGAAGAGCACAGCGAACTCATCCCCGGACAAACGCGCAATGGTGTCGGCTTCGGGCAAGGCGTTGATCAGTCGGCGCGCCATTTTTTGCAACAATTGGTCGGCGACGTCATGGCCCAGGCTGTCGTTGAGCAACTTGAAACGGTCGAGGTTGATATGCAGCAACGCCAGACTGCGCCCGCCTTGCCGCACCCGCTGGTGCGCTTCGCGCAGCCGTTCACGAAACAGCGAGCGGTTGGCCAGGCCGGTCAACTCGTCATAGTGCGTGAGGTAGCGCATACGCTCCTCGGATTCACGCCGCGCCGATAAATCGGCGAAGAAGCCCACGATATGGCTGACGTTTCCTCGAATATCGCGCACCACGTTCAGTTGCAGCCACTGCGGGTACAGCTCGCCATTCTTGCGGGTCTCTACCAACTCGCCCTGCCAGGTGCCGTGACTGAGCAGCGCCTGGCGGATGACCGGGAAATGCCGCCGGGCATCGCGGCTGCACGGCAACTCCACCACATTGCGTCCGAGCATGTCGTCGATATCAAAGCCGGTGACCCGACTGAAGGCCTGGTTGACGGCGATCAGCGCGTAGTCCGGGTCCAGAATCACAATACCTTCGCTGGCCGCTTCGAATACGGTCGAGGCCAAGCGTTGCTGTTCTTCCAACACTTTGCTCGCGCTGATGTCGCGGCGCGTGCCAAGCATGCGGGTCACGCGACCGCTGCGCGAACGCTCCACGGCGCGGCCACGGTCTTCGATCCACACCCAATGGCCATCGCCATGGCGCACCCGGTATTCCACCTGATAATCCTCGCTGCGGCCCTTGAGGTGCTCCACCAGCGCACGCTTGAGCAGCGGCAAGTCGTCGGGATGCAGGCGCGGCTTGAGGTGGCTGAGCATCGCCGTGACGTACTCGGGCTCCAGGCCGAACAGCTCCTTGAGCTGGGTGTGGTGGACTTCATCGGTTTGCAGGTTCCAGTCCCACAGGCCCAATTCGCTGGCTTGCAGCGCCATCGCCAGGCGCGCTTCGCTTTTATTCAGCGCCAGGCTGGCGGCGTCCAACTCCTGGCTGCGTTGCGCCACGCGGTCCTGCAGGCCGATTTGCGCTTCACGCAGTTCCTGCTCAACCTGGCGGCGCTGCTCGACTTCGCGCACCAGGTCCTGATTCAACTGTTCACTGCGCTGCTGCGCCTGTTGCAAATGCTCGATCAGCGCCTGGTTTTGAAAGCGCCGCAACAGCCCGTGCTGGATCAGGCGATTGACCTGCCACGCCACCACACTCAAAGACCCCAGCAGGATCAGGCCGAGCACCCCCCACCCCTGTTGTTGCTCGGCGCCGTTCCAGAAGAGATAGACGATGGCCGGCACCAGGCACGGCAGCGCGAATGACAGGAACGCCGACAGGCTCACCGCATAGGCGACGCTGGCGGACAACGTCGCCGCGCCGATCAGGCCGAACACCCAAGCCTGCTGCATAAAGCTGTCCGCTGGCACCAGGGCAATGGCGGCGGTGGCCAGGGTCAGGCCGCTGACCGCTGAGCCGAGCATGAACATGCGCCGCCAGATCGGTTGGGCCTGGCGGCTGGGCATCGCCGAGTCAAAGGCGGCCACCTGGATCACGCGCAACGCCACCAGCGCCAGCAGCCAGACCAGCCAGATGCTGTCGAGCAGGTAGTGTTTGGGGTTCCAGATCAACCAGGCGCAGACCAGGCCGTTGACCAGCATCAATAAGGTCGGCAGCAGCGAACCCTGGTAGAGCAGGCGCGTGCGTTCGACCGCCATCTCGGTAGCGTAGTGTTTTCGGATAACCTGCGCGGGCGCCGCCGTGGGGCCAAACAGGTCGGTGCTAAGGGTCATAGGCGGTGTTCTTATAATGGTGAGCCCGAAACGTCGACGGAGCATACACAAGCAAGCGCCTGGGCCAAACTGCTGCGCGTCATAAAAACCACCGGGGCGTGCCACGCAAACCTCGGGGCCAGACAGCTTGAGCGAGGCGCTGCGCGGCCTGCGGCCCATGACCGACCGGTCATCAGCGCCGCCAGAATGCCCACCCGTCCAGGATTGCCATGGATGTTTTCCGTCGACCACCCGGCATTGGGATTTGCCCCACTCCCCCGCGGGCCATAGAATGCGCCGATGCGCGATGATCTCTCCCTTTTGCTGAACTCCCTCAACGATGCCCAACGCCAGGCCGTAGCGGCCCCCGTTGGCCGTCAGTTGGTCCTGGCCGGTGCTGGCTCCGGTAAAACCCGAGTGCTGGTGCACCGTATCGCCTGGTTGATCCAGGTCGAGAACGCGTCCCCGCATTCCATCTTGTCGGTGACCTTCACCAATAAGGCCGCTGCCGAGATGCGCCACCGCATCGAGCAGTTGATGGGCATCAGCCCGGCCGGCATGTGGGTGGGCACCTTCCACGGCCTGGCGCACCGCCTGTTGCGGGCGCATTGGCAGGAAGCGGGCCTCGCCCAGACCTTCCAGATCCTCGACAGCGATGACCAGCAACGCCTGGTCAAGCGCGTGATCCGCGAGCTGGGCCTCGACGAACAGCGTTGGCCGGCGCGCCAGGCCCAGTGGTTCATCAACGGCCAGAAAGACGAAGGCCTGCGCCCGCAACATATCCAGGCCAGCGGCGATTTGTTCCTGGCCACCATGCGCAGCATTTATGAAGCCTACGAGGCCGCCTGCGCGCGCGCCGGCGTGATCGACTTCTCCGAGTTGCTGCTGCGCGCCCTCGACCTGTGGCGCGATAACCCCGGCCTGCTGGCCCATTACCAGAAACGCTTCCGGCATATCTTGGTGGACGAGTTCCAGGACACCAACGCCGTGCAGTACGCCTGGTTGCGCCTGTTAGCCAAGGGCGGCGACAGCCTGATGGTGGTGGGCGACGACGACCAGTCGATCTACGGCTGGCGCGGCGCGAAAATCGAGAACATCTACCAGTATTCCGAAGACTTCCCGGACGCGGTCACCATCCGCCTGGAGCAGAACTACCGCTCCACCGCCGGTATCCTCAAGGCCGCCAACGCCTTGATCGCCAATAACACCGGGCGCCTGGGCAAAGAGCTGTGGACCGACGGCGGCGAAGGCGAAGCGATCAACCTGTACGCGGCGTTCAACGAGCACGACGAAGCGCGCTACGTGGTGGAAACCATCGAAAGCGCATTGAAAACCGGCCTGGCCCGCAGCGACATCGCGATTCTGTACCGTTCCAACGCCCAATCGCGGGTGCTGGAAGAAGCCTTGCTGCGCGAGCGCATCCCGTACCGCATTTACGGCGGCCAGCGCTTCTTCGAGCGCGCCGAAATCAAGAACGCCATGGCCTACCTGCGTTTGCTGGAAGGCCGTGGCAACGATGCGGCGCTGGAGCGGGTGATCAATATCCCGGCCCGTGGCATCGGCGAAAAAACCGTTGAAGCGATTCGCGACCATGCCCGCCATGCCGATGTGTCGATGTGGGAAGCCATGCGCTTGCTGATCGCCAACAAAGGCCTGACCGGCCGTGCCGCCGGGGCGTTGGGGGTGTTTGTCGAGCTGATCGAAAACCTGACGGCCAAGTGCGCAGAAATGCCCCTGCATTTGATGACCCAGACCGTGATCGAGCAGTCCGGGCTGATTGCCTATCACGAAGCGGAAAAAGGCGAGAAAGGCCAGGCCCGGGTCGAAAACCTTGAGGAACTGGTCAGCGCCGCCCGCGCATTTGAAAACACCGAGGCCGATGAAGAGCTGACCCCGCTCGCCGCGTTCCTCGGCCATGCGTCGCTGGAAGCCGGCGATACCCAGGCCGATGAGCATGAAGACAGCATCCAACTGATGACCTTGCACAGCGCCAAGGGCCTGGAGTTTCCTTACGTGTTCCTGGTGGGCATGGAAGAAGGCCTGTTCCCCCACAAGATGAGCCTGGAAGAGCCCGGCCGCCTTGAGGAAGAACGCCGCCTGGCCTACGTGGGCATTACCCGGGCGATGCAGAACCTGGTGATGACCTACGCCGAGACCCGCCGCCTGTACGGGAGTGAGACCTACAACAAGGTGTCGCGCTTCGTGCGTGAAGTGCCGAAGGGTCTGATCCAGGAAGTGCGCCTGTCCAACAGCGTCAGCCGCCCGTTCGGCGGCGGCCAGCAGCAAAACTCCAGCAGCATGTTTGCAGGTTCCGAGATCCCGGAAACCCCGTTCAGCCTTGGCCAGTTGGTCAAACACGCGATCTTCGGTGAAGGGGTGATCCTCAACTTCGAAGGCGCCGGCGCCCAGGCACGGGTGCAGGTAAACTTTGCCGAGGGCAGCAAGTGGCTGATGATGGGTTACGCGAAACTCGAAGCCGTCTGAAACACTTTTAAACATGAAGGTTATTGGCCCGCCCTTGTTTTTAAGGCGGGCGGGCCAATATCTGTAACAAGTCCTACAGACCATTCTGGATCGGTCTTACGCAAAAGCCCGAAACATTATGTCGCTAGCCACTGTCACCACACCTGTGCAACATGGCGCGCGTGCAATCCACAAATGGGAATTCCCTTTATGAAACGTTTTCTTAGCATCGCCATGGCGTTGTGCATCGGCCTGACGATGAGCCTCGACGCCAACGCCAAGCGCTTCGGTGGCGGCAAAAGCATGGGCTCGGCACCGACTCACCAGACCAGCCAAATGGCCCCATCCGCCGGTGTCGGCGGTGCTGCCGCCACTGCAGGCGCGGCCGGTGCCGCTGGCGCTGCGGCCAAGGCCGGCGGTGCTTCGCGTTGGTTGGGCCCGCTGGCCGGTATCGCCGCCGGTGGCTTGCTCGCCTCCATGTTCATGGGCGGCGGCTTCCAGGGCATGCAGATCTTCGACATCCTGATCATGGCGGTCATCGCCTTCCTGATCTTCCGTTTTATCGCCGCCCGTCGTCGCAAGCAGCAAGAGCACATGGCTCCAGCCGGCGCGCCGATGCAGCGTGAAGTGTTCGAGCAAAAGCCAGCCGCGGGTTCGATCTTCGGTGGTTCGGCAGCGCCTGCCGCCGCCCGTCCGGTGATCAATGCACCGGCCTGGTTCAACGAAGAACGTTTCGTCGAAGCGGCCCGCAGCCACTTCCAGTCCCTGCAGCAGCACTGGGACGCCAACGAAATGGACAAGATCGCCGAGTTCGTGACCCCGCAACTGCTGGAGTTCCTCAAGCGCGAACGCGCCGACCTGGGCGATGCGTTCCAGTCGACCTACATCGACGACCTGCGCGTACAGTTGGAAGGTGTGGATGATCGCGCCGACAAGACCATCGCCACCCTGACGTTCAGCGGCGTGTCGAAAACCTCGCGTTTCGACCAGGGCGAAGTGTTCAGCGAAAGCTGGAACATGGAACGTCCTCAAGGCGAGAACCAGCCTTGGCTGGTCGCCGGTATCCGCCAGAACGGCTGATGCCCGCGCTTGAGCAAGCCGTAAGCAAAACCCCGGACATGTTCCGGGGTTTTCTATTTCACGGTTGCACTTATAGCGAGCTACTGTATAAAACGCCCCTATAAACCGCGCCATTTAGCACGAGGATCCCGGCCGTGGAAGAAGTTATCGAACAATTGCGTGAAGCCAACGAACCGGTTCCGGTTCCTCTGGAACTGCCTGACGAAGACCAACTGGTGGAAATCGAAGAACAGCTGTTCATCGACATCCCGTTTGTCTTCCGCGAATTCCTGCTAACCGTCAGCGACGTGGTGTACGGCAGCCTGGAGCCGGTAACCGTCACCGACCCGCAGTCCCACACCTACCTGCCGGATGTGGCGGCCAACGCCTGGGATGCAGGCGTTGACCGCAGCATGATCCCAATCTGCCAGGACGGCGACGACTACTACTGCGTCGAAGAAGACGGCACCGTGGTGCTGTGGTCCGGCGAAGAAGAACTCGTCACCGAAGAAACCTGGGAATCGGTGTGGCACTGGGCACGGGACGTCTGGCTGGAAAGCTGATCCCCGCACTGCGAACTTGTTGTGGCGAGCGAGCTTGCTCGCGCTGGGCTGCGAAGCAGCCCCCGTCCTCAATCCTTGTGGTTATCCAGGGTCTCCAGCAAGGCGACCTGCATCCGCGTATGCACGCGGATGAACCACCGCCAGAGCACCGCCGCCACCGCCGCCGCGACCACGGCGATCAGCACCAGCAACTTGTTGGTCGGCAGAATGCTGGCCGACAAGGCGGCCAATAGCAGGAAGATCACCAGCAGCGACAAAATCGGAATCACCTCGGCGATCACCCGACGCACGCGCTGGGTATGCCGCCCGGCCATTTCCGGCTTGACGCTCATCTCCGCCAGCAGCATCGACAGCGCCTTGAGCTTGCGGTACGCCGCAATCAGGAACGGCAGCGACAACAGCAACGCCGCGCCCCAGATCAACGCCTTCTGCCAGCTCGGATCGCTGATCCAGCCCTCCAGATACCCGCCGATACGCAGCGCGAAGTAGCTGCCGGTAAAGAAGATCGCCACCACCAACGCCAGGTTCACCCCCACTTGCAGCACGATTTTGCGGATCATCGACGCCAGCAGTGCCCCTTCGCCCTGGGGCTGAATACTGCGCAGCCATTCGCCATAGAGGCCGAATACCCGGCTCATGCGCTTAGGCATCACGGCGGCAATCTTCAACGACAACGGGTCGGCGCCGCGAATCAGGTACGGGGTGAGCAACGTGGTGATCGCCGACACCGCCACTGCGACTGGATAGAGGAAGTCACTGGTCACCTGCAAGGTCATCCCCAGCGCAGCGATGATGAAGGAAAACTCACCAATCTGTGACAGCCCCATCCCTACGCGCAGCGATGTGCGCCCGTCGTTGCCGGCGATAAATGCCCCCAGGCCGCAGGACAACATCTTGCCCAGCACCACGGCCACGCTGATCACCGCGATCGGCCAGGCGTATTGCATCAGGATCTGCGGGTCGATCATCAAGCCAATGGCGACAAAGAAGATCGCGCTGAACATGTCGCGAACCGGTTCGATCAGGCGCTCGATCTTAATCAACTGGCGCGATTCGGCCATGATCGCGCCGATCAGGAACGCCCCCAGCACCATGCTGTATTCCAGCTTGACCACCAACAGGCAAAAGCCGAAACACAGGCCCAGCACGGTGATCAGCAGCATTTCATTACTGTCGAACTTGGCCACGTAGGCCAGCAAGCGCGGCACCAGCAAAATCCCGATGACCAGCGCGACGATCATGAACAGCGAGAGCTTGCCGACCGTGGAGAACACCTCGCCGGAGCTGACCGTGCCACTGACGGCGATGCTCGACAGCAAGGCAATGATGCCGATGCCGAGGATGTCCTCGACGATCAACACGCCGAAAATCAGTTGGGCGAAGCGCTGGTCTTTCAGCTTCAGGTCGTTGAGCGCCTTGACGATGATGGTGGTCGAGGAGATCGCCAGGATCGCGCCGAGGAACAGCGCGTCCATGGTGTTCCAGTCGAACCAGCGGCCGATCTCGTAGCCGATCCAGATCATCAGGACGATTTCCAGGAAGGCCGCGATAAACGCCGTGGCGCCCACCTTGAACAGCTTGCGCAGGCTGAACTCCAGGCCCAGGCAGAACATCAGGAAGATCACCCCCAGCTCGGCGAGGGTCTTGATCGTGTCTTCATCGTGGATCAGGCCGAACGGCGGGGTGTGGGGGCCGATGATGAAGCCGGCGACGATGTAACCGAGCACCACCGGCTGCTTGAGGCGATGAAACAGGATAGTCACGACCCCGGCCACCAACATGATCACAGCCAGATCCTGGATAAAGCTGATGGCGTGCATGGCGAGGGGCTCCTTGAGGGTACTGGCGCTTTTCCCACGTCCCCCGCGCCTTTGAAACTTCGCAAAGAGCGGAAGGAAAAGTCTGCCTTTATCGTAAGAAATGCCCCGAGAAGGACTTTTGAAGGTTAACACCACCACTTCCGCCGCAAAGCCGGTGCAATATATGGAAACAGATCGCTGCAGGCGTGACGGCAAGCCGCCCACCGGCGTCCCGTAAGGGAGGGCGCTGCAAAGACCCCAGCACCCGCAGAGGTGCCACCCCACCCAATGCCTAACCCGTGAGTGAGCTATGGAACCCGGAAACGCCCAACTGTCGATGACGGTATTGATGACCCCTGATATGGCCAACTTCTCCGGCAATGTCCACGGCGGCACCCTGCTCAAGTACCTCGACGAAGTGGCCTACGCCTGCGCGAGCCGTTATGCCGGGCGTTATGTGGTGACATTGTCGGTGGACCAGGTGATTTTTCGCGAACCGATCCACGTTGGCGAGCTGGTGACCTTCCTCGCGTCGGTCAACTACACCGGCCACACCTCGATGGAGGTGGGCATCAAGGTGGTGACCGAGAACATCCGCGAGCGCTCCGTGCGCCATACCAACAGCTGCTTCTTCACCATGGTGGCCGTGGACGACCAGCGCAAACCCGCCGCCGTGCCGCAACTGCAACCGCACAACAGCGAAGACCGCCGCCGGTTTGCGCAGGCGCAGCAACGCCGGCAGATTCGCCAGGAGCTGGAAAAGCGCTACCAGGAAATCAAAGCCGACGCGCTGTAAGTCCCGGACTGTAAACCCAATCAAAATGTGGGAGGGGGCTTGCCCCCGATAGCGGTGTGTCAGTTGGCAAATTAGCTGGCTGAACCACCGCCATCGGCAGCAAGCCCCCTCCCAGATTCGGTTTTGTGTAATTACAGGTCGATCGGCGTGGCTTCGAAGCGCACACGGGGATGGGCAATACGATCCTGGGCACGTACCAGCTCCAGTTCATAGCTGGCGCAGGCCTGGGTTTCCAACAACACTTCATGCACCGCCGCTGCGGTGAACTCGAAAGCAGCCAGCAGGCTGTCGCCCAACAACACCCGCGCCAGGAACAACCCCGACGTCAGGTCGCCCACGCCCACCGGCTGCCGGGGAAACGCCAGCAGCGGCCGACGCAGGTGCCAGCAGCCGTCGGCCGTCACCAGCAGCATTTCAAAGCCATCCGGCAACTTACCCGGGTAATCCAGGTGCTTGACCAGCACGGCCTTGGGCCCGCGTGCCAGCAAGGCTTTGGCCATGCCCAGGCAGTCGAACAGCGATTGCGGCTTGCGTCCGGCGAAGCTGTCCAGTTCCAACTGGTTGGGGCACAGGAAGTCGGCCATGGCGGCGGCTTCGTCGAGCAGAAAATCACTGACTTCCTGCGGCACGATGCAGCCCTTTTCCGGATGGCCCATCACCGGGTCGCACAGGTACAAAGCCTTGGGATTGATCGCCTTGATGCGCGCAACGCCGGTGAGGATCGCCCGGCCTTGGGCCGCGCTGCCCAGGTAGCCGGAGAGTATGGCGTCGCAATTGCCCAATTCACCGATGGCCGCAATACCTTCCACCAGCGCTGGAATCTGCTGCGGCGCTAACACTTCACCCGCCCACTGGCCATACTGGGTGTGGTTGGAAAATTGCACCGTGTTGAGCGGCCACACGTTCACCCCGACCCGCTGCATGGGGAAAACGGCGGCGCTGTTTCCGGCGTGGCCAAAGACCACATGAGACTGGATCGCAAGCAGATGAGGTGTGCGTTTCATGCGGGAGATTTCCGTAAAACCATTGAAATTCTGGTCGCGCAGTATGCGACCAAACGCAGCCTGTACGACAGACCAGCGACACAGTTAAGCTGCTCTCACTTTGTTGGAGTTTTTCGCATGCTGACCCTGGGAAACATCTTCGTGTTGATGCTGCTGGCGACCGGCGCCGCCTGGGTATGGCACAACCACGGCCTGCGCGAGCGTGCGCTGGAGCGGGTCAAACAGCATTGCGCCAAGCTCGATATCGAGCTGCTCGACGGTGCCGTGGCATTGAAACGCATCGGTTTTGTGAAGGATGCCAAAGGCCGGCGGCGCCTGGCGCGCATCTACAATTTCGAATTCACTGTGACCGGCGAAACCCGCCACCCCGGGACCATCACCCAGTTCGGCGCCCACAGCGCACAGATCGAACTGGCGCCGTACCCGTTCGAGATCAAGACGCCGCTGCCCAGCGCCGACGTGATCGAACTCAGCCAGTGGCGCCAGGACCACGCCAAGCACCGTCAATGACGGCAGGCTGCGAGCGCTTGCTGTAGCGCGGCCACGTCCTGTGGCGCGCTGAAAATCAATTCGATACGCGAATCACGCCGCCATTCGCTGGGTTGCCAGACGAGTGGGCGGTTATCCACCGCGTTGCCGGAGATCCAGCCGTCGCTGCTGTGGATAACCAGTTTGGCGCGGCGCCAATCAAGGCTTGCCAGCCATTGTGCCAGCCGCCGGCGATCGAATGACTGACTCGGATGCCAGCGCCAACCAATGCTCCAGCCGCCCTCCTGGGCCTGACTCAAGCAGATCGGCAGCGTGGGGTCGCTCCACACAGCGTGCATTTGCGCCAAGCCTCTGGGCGCCACGAAGTTATCCACAGCCACGGCAGCCCGCGCATTCAGGCCTGGCAAGCGTTGCAACGGCAATTGCGCCTGACGCGTCCAGTAAACCGGAACCTCGGGTAACTGCCGTTCGATCGCCTTGCGCTGTGCCCCGTCCAGCGCCTCATCCTTGTTCAGGACCAACAGGCCGGCGCTGGTAAGTGCTTCGCGCTGTGCGTCAGGCAAGGGTTTGCCCGCCGCCAGGGCTTGCGCATCCAGCACCAGCACACAAGGCTGAACCGCCAGCACGCCTAACCATGGCACCTCGCGCAATTGCTTGAGCACCTGCGCCGGGTGCCCGAGCCCCGAGGGCTCGATAAACAGGCGGTCCGGCTTGGCCTTACGCAGCAAGCGGCCAAGTCCGACCTGGAACGGTGCACCATTCACACAACACAAGCAGCCACCCGCCACTTCGCCCAGGGCAATGCCGTCATCCGCCTGGGTCAGTAAGGCCGCATCCAGGCCGATCTGCCCGAATTCGTTGATCAACACCGCCCAGCGCTCGTTGGCCGGGCGTTGGGCAAGCAGGTGTTTGATCAGGCTGGTCTTGCCGGCGCCCAAGGGGCCGGCAATCACATGGGTGGGAATGTTCTGCAGCATAGAGGGCATCATTCAGGCCGTGTAGAGCGTTTGATCCTACGCGGTTATGCCAGCCAATCCAGCGTCAGAATTAACCGTCGTTCACCGGTTTTAAGCGACGGCGAACGGTGAATCAGCCCGTGCCCTTCGTTGCCATGCCACTTCGTGCCCTTGAGCAACGCCACTTCGCCGCAGTGAATCTGCTCGATACGCTCGCTGGGCTCGGCATCCGCGTGGCCCAACTGGCGGCGGTCCATCACGCCTTCGCGCAACCATTGGCTGCCGATGCCGGCATACGTGGTGATCAGCCGCACCGGCACATGATCGACGTGAAAGCGCGGGCACATGGCTTTGTCCAGCAAGCGCAAACGCACGCCGATACGCCGGGCGCCGAGCAGGCAGGCAAACGCGCTGACCAGCCACGACACATCGGCGACAAACCCTTCATAACCTTCAAGATCACAGCAACTTGCGGCTAAACCCTGCACGTTCGGCACCGCGTCGTCGCTGCCCAACTCGATGACAAGCGACTCGGCCAATGGCGCGTTGAGCGCCACCAGCAAGGCGCCGAACTCGGCGATGTGCAACGGCAATTGGCGCTGCCACAGCGCCAGGTTGACGCCGTCTTCAAGGATCTCGGACAGCGCCAGAGGGGTGTCGCCGCAGGTCTGGCGGATCAGCGGGCGCAGGGGGATGAGCGGTGCCAGCATCAGGCGACAGCCTCTTCATACCAGGCGCCAAAAGGATCGGCCAGCAAGCGCCATGCGTCGACGCCCTGGGCCATTTCTGCATCGGTGAGCAGGCAGGCGTCCAACTCGGCACGCATCAGCGCGAAGTCGATGTTCTGCCCGATGAACACCAGTTCCTGGCGGCAGTCGCCAGTGCTCGGTTGCCAATGGCCCATGATCGCCGCGACGCTTTCTTCGTCCTGCGGCCACTGACTTTTCGGCACAAAGCGCCACCAACGTCCGGCAAAGCCATGGCGCATCAAGCCGCCGGCCTGGGACCAACTGCCAGCGTCCTGATGCTTACTGGCCAGCCAGAAAAAACCCTTGGAACGCAGGAGTTTGCCGTTCACCCAAGGGCGGTCGATAAACTCGAAAAAGCGCTGCGGATGGAACGGTCGGCGCGCGCGGTAAGCCGTAGAGGCGATGCCGTACTCTTCGGTTTCCGGCACATGCTCGCCGCGCAGTTCCTGCAGCCAGCCGGGGGCCTGGGCGGCGCGGTCGAAGTCGAAACGGCCGGTGTTGAGGACTTTGTTCAGCGGCACTTCGCCCATGACCATCGGGATGATTTCCGCCTGGGCGTTCAGGCGTTCGAGGATGGCCATCAGTTCCTCACGCTCGTGGCGGCCGATCAGGTCGATCTTGCTGATCAAAATGACGTCGGCAAATTCGATCTGCTCGATCAAAAGGTCGGTGATCGAGCGTTCGTCGTCTTCGCCGAGGGTTTCGCCCCGTGAGGCGAGGCTTTCGGCGGCCTGGTAGTCGAGCAGGAAGTTCATGCCGTCGACCACGGTGACCATGGTGTCCAGGCGCGCGATATCGGCCAGGCTCTGCTCGTTTTCATCGCGAAAGGTGAAGGTTTCGGCCACGGGCAACGGTTCGGAAATGCCGGTGGATTCGATCAACAGGTAATCGAAGCGACCTTCCCTGGCGAGTTTTCCGACCTCTTCGAGCAGGTCTTCGCGCAAGGTGCAGCAGATACAGCCGTTGCTCATCTCCACCAGCTTTTCTTCGGCGCGGTTGAGGGTGACGTCGCGCTGCACCGCGCCGCCGTCGATGTTGATTTCGCTCATGTCGTTGACGATCACCGCCACCCGCAGGTTGTCGCGGTTGCGCAGGACATAGTTGAGCAGCGTACTTTTACCGGCGCCGAGAAAGCCGGACAACACGGTAACGGGGAGACGATTGGGCATCAGGTCATTCTCATCAGGCCGCCCGTTCAAGCCGGGCTGTACTTGATGTTATATTATAACAACACAAATAAGCCAATCCCCCGCTTGCCCATCATGACCAACGGGGCAATGCTGGCACCTGTCTACGTCGAGAAACCCTATGAAATATCTACTGTGCAGCCTGCTGTTGCTCATCACGGCCGAAGCCTGCGCCCAATTACCGAGCCTGTCGGCGAACTGCACGCGCAGCGCCACCCTGCTGGCTTGCGTCGACCCACTGGGCAACGCCTACAGCGTGGCGACGGTCGGCACCACCACGTATTTGCGCGGTTTCGAAGTGATCGGCCAGCGCCACTGGGCTCAGACCAACAGCCGTTACGGGCAACTGACGTTCTTCACCGGCTTGGCCTCGGACGGCGAGGCGTGGGTCGGCTACACGCGGCGCGTGGGCTGGACCACGATCAACCGGTTTTCCAGCTCCGGTGGCGCCAGCGCCACGTTCACCTGCAGCCGCGTGACTGGCTGTTAGGCCTGGTTGTTTTTCTGTTCCTGGACCCAAGCCATGTAGCTGTTCACCGGCGGGTTTTTCTGGAAATAGCGCTGCAGGCCGACGAACAAACCCTCCGCCACCGCCTGTTGATGCCGCGCCGTGACCAGCCGCGCACTGTCCCGCGCATTGGAGATAAACCCGGTTTCCACCAGGATCGACGGCACGTCCGGTGACTTGAGCACCGCGAACCCGGCTTGTTCCACGCGCTTCTGATGCAACGAGGTGATGCCTTCCAGGCTACCCAGGATCGAGCTGCCCAGTTGCAGGCTGGAGGCGATGGTGGCGTTCATCGACATGTCGAGAATCACCCCGGCCAGCATCGGGTCCTTGTCCTTGAGGTTCAGCAGACTGGTGGCGCCCAGCAGGTCGGCGCCGTTTTCCCGTTGCGCCATGAAACGCGCCGTGGCCGAGGTGGCACCGCCTTCGGACAAGGCATACACCGACGCCCCCGACGCGGTGATCCGTGGTGCCGCATCCGCATGCACCGAGATAAACATGTCGGCGTTGTGTTTGTGGGCGATCTCCACGCGCTTGCGCAGCGGCACGAAGAAGTCATCGTTGCGCACCAGCTTCACATCGAAACCTTTCTCGCGCTTCAAGCGTTTGGCCAGCAATTGGGCAATGGACAGCACCACGTCTTTTTCGCGCTGGCCCTTGGAACCAATAGCGCCGGGGTCTTTGCCGCCGTGGCCGGGATCGACCACCACGATGATGTCGCGCTTGGGGTGCGCCCTGTCGACCGGCGGTTTGGGTGCGGCCGCTATCGGGTGAGGAACCTGAGTGGCGCTGCTGAGATCAAGCACCAGCCGGTGCCCTTGCCCATCCCCGGGCGGCAACAAAAAGCTGGTGAGCTGCATCGGCGTGGCGAGGTCCAGCACGATGCGCGTATCCGCCTTGCCAAAGTGCCCGGAGCGAATCGAGGTGATCCCGCTGTTCTTCAAGGCCAACTGAGAGAAGTCGCCACTGAGCCCGGCGCCGCTCAGGTCGATGATCAGGCGTTCCGGCGCGGTCAGGGAAAAAGTCTTGTAGTTCACCGGGCCACTGAGGTCGAAGACCAGTCGCAGCTTGTCGTCCGAGCGCCACAGGCGGGCGTTGCGAATCTGTGTGGCCGACGCGGTGAAGGGCAAGGTGAACAGCGGGCTGACCAGGAGCAGGTTAAGGAGCTGACGTCTGTGCATGACAAATACCGCAGATAAAGGAGCGTCCTTACTCGACATGACTGAAAAAAGACCAGAACAGAAAATTCATCGCCGACTCAATAGTTATAATATAACATGTCTTTTTATCGCCAACGATGGACCTGCTCATGAATGCGCTGACTCTGCCGGATATCGCCGCGCAGGCTTCACGCCAAGCCTTGCCGCTCGACTGGGTGGGCATGTGCGGCATCGCCCTGCCCATTTTGCTCGACGGCCACCGCCTGGCCGCCACTGCTGACGCCGGCGTCAGCCTGGACGACGGCACGGCTCGTGGCATTCATATGTCACGCCTGTACCTGGCGCTGGAGAGGCTCGACCAGCAGCCATTGACGCCGGCACTTCTGCGTAAGGTACTGCAGCGTTTTCTCGACAGTCATGAAGGTTTATCTAATAACGCCTACCTGCGTATCCACACCGATCTGCTGCTCAAACGCCCGGCATTGGTCAGTCCACTGGCCGGCTGGAAAGGCTACCCGGTGAGCATCGAAGCGCGTGTGGAAAACCAGATGTTCCACGTGGAACTAAAAATTGACGTTACTTATTCCTCAACCTGTCCGTGCTCAGCGGCCCTCGCCAGGCAGTTGATTCAGCAGCAATTTCTCGAAGACTTCGGCAACACACCGTTGCAGCAGGCCGACGTGCTGACCTGGCTCGGCAGCGCCAATGGCATTGTCGCCACGCCCCACAGCCAGCGCAGCAGCGCGCAACTGCGCGTCCAGTTGCGCGGCGAGCACCTGGCATTGACCGATTTGATCAACACGGCGGAGGCCGCACTCGGCACCGCCGTGCAAACCGCGGTAAAACGTGCGGACGAACAAGCCTTCGCCCTGGCCAACGGGCAGAACCTGATGTTCTGCGAAGACGCCGCCCGCCGCTTGAACCTCGCCTTGAAACGCTCGGATGCCGTCCAAGCCTTCCACCTCAAAGTAATCCACGCCGAAAGCCTGCACGCGCACGATGCCGTGGCCGAAAGCCGCTGGACGAGGCACTCAGCATGATCACCTGTACGGCTTTACGCTGGGGCGCCCCTGGCCAACCACTGACCCCTGCGCTGGACTTGCGCCTGGAAACGGGCAGCCTCACCGGTGTGATCGGCGCCAACGGCACGGGCAAAAGCAGCCTGCTCAAAGTCATCGCCGGCCTGCAAAAACCCCTGGCGGGGAAAGTCACCTTGGACATTCCACGCCGTGGCGGCCTGTCGTTCCTGCCGCAGCAACAGCACCTCGACCGTCAGTTCCCGATCAGCCTGCAAGAACTGGTCGCCGCCGGCTTCTGGGGCTCGCAGCTCAGTGCGCCGCAACGCAGCCAGCGTTTGCAGGCGGTGCTGGAAGACTGGTGCCTGGGCGGCTTGGAACAGCGCCCGTTGATGGCGTTGTCCGGCGGCGAATTGCAACGCGCCCTGCTCGCCCGCATGAGCCTGGCCGACACGCCGGTGCTGTTGCTCGACGAACCCCACGCGGCGCTCGACGAAGACGGCCAGGCTTTGTGCTGGAAACACATCCACGCCTGGCACGATGAGGGCCGCACGGTAGTCGTGGTCTGTCATGACTTGGCCTCCGTGCGTCAACACACCCAGCAAGTGGTGCAGATCAAAAGCACGGGCTGCCTGTTCGGGCCGAGCAAAGAACTGATCCGACCGCAACCGCACATGCAGGTGGCCTGATGCATCTCACCGCGCACCTGTGGCTGCCCTTTGTCGACTTCATCTTCATGCGCCGCGCCCTGATCGGCGGCCTGGTACTCGCCTGCAGCACCGCACCGCTGGGGGTGTTTCTGATCCTGCGGCGCATGAGCCTGATCGGTGACGCCGTCGCCCACGGCATCCTGCCCGGCGCCGCCCTGGGTTTCTGGTTCGCCGGCCTGAGCCTGCCCGCGCTGACCATTGGCGGCCTCGGCGCCGGCCTGAGCATGGCTGGGTTGGCAGCGTGGATCACCCGTCGCACCGGCCTGCGCGAAGACGCCAGCCTGGCCGCCATCTACCCCATCTCCCTCGCCGCCGGCGTGCTGATCCTCGGCCTTGCCGGCAAACGCCTGGACCTGCTGCACCTATTGTTCGGCTCCGCACTGGCCGTCGACGACACCACCTTGACCGGCATGCTCTGGGTCTCTGGCTTCAGCCTGGTCGCCATGGCGCTGATCTACAAACCGCTGCTGCTGGACACCCTCGACCCGCTGTTCCTGCAAACCGTCAGCCGCCTCGGCCCGCTGGCCCACGGGCTGTTTTTGACCCTGGTGGTGCTGAACCTGGTGATCGGTTTCCAAGCCATCGGCGCGCTGATGGTGGTGGGATTGATGATGCTGCCGGCCATCGCGTCGCGGTTCTGGAGCCGGCGCTTGCCGGTGTTGATCGCGGTATCGGCAGTGCTGGGCTGCCTGTCGGTGTGGCTTGGTTTGTTGCTGTCGTTCTATTACTCACTGCCCAGCGGCCCGGCGATTGTGCTGGTGGCTGGTGGTGGGTACCTGCTGTCCGTGGTTTTCGGTCCGGTGCATGGCTTGCTGCGCCGCCCTCCCTTGCTGTCATCCCAATGAGGTGTTTCCCGATGCGCGCTCTATTCGTGCTGTTCAGTCTGCTACTGCCGTTGTCCATGGCCCAGGCCGCCGACAAACTCCAGGTGGTGACCAGCTTCAGTATTCTCGATGACATCACTCACCAGATCGGCGGTGAGCACATCCAGATCAGCAACATGGTCGGCCCCGACGCCGACGCGCATACCTACGAGCCGAGCCCGGACGACGCCAAGGCGCTGCTCAAGGCCAAGCTGATCATCAAAAATGGTCTCGGCTTCGAGCCGTGGCTGGACCGCCTGGTGGCTAGCACCGAAACCCGCGCCACCGTGGTCACCGCCAGCAAAGGCGTGATCTCCCACACCATGGAGGAAGACGGCGAAACCATCCCGGACCCGCACGCCTGGCATAACCTGGCCAATGCCGAAATCTATGTGAACAACATCACCAAGGCGCTGGTGGCCGCCGACCCGGCCAACCAGGCCGACTACCTGCGCAACAGCCAGGCGTACCTGAAAGACATCTACCGCCTGCTCGCCGAGGCCAAGGCCAAGTTCGGCGCGTTGCCCGCGGGCAACCGCCGTATCGTCACCTCCCACGACGCCTTCGGCTACCTGGGCCAGGCCTATGGCATCCAGTTTCTGGCGCCCCAGGGTTTGTCCACCGAGCGTGAGCCTTCAGCCGCTGAAGTCGCCGCGCTGATCACCCAGATCCGCAAGGACAAGGTCAAAGCCGTGTTCATTGAAAACATCAAGGACTCACGCCTGCTCAAACAGATCGCCAGCGAAAGCGGCGCGCAGATCGGCGGCACGCTGTACTCCGACGCCCTCGCCGCAGAAGGCCCGGCCAGCACCTTTATCGGGCTGTTCGAATACAACCTCAACACCCTGTGCGCGGCGTTGGGCAAACCATGATCCGCAAGAACGCGTCCGG
This sequence comes from Pseudomonas sp. PSPC3-2, assembly GCF_049897085.1. Lineage (NCBI taxonomy): Bacteria > Pseudomonadati > Pseudomonadota > Gammaproteobacteria > Pseudomonadales > Pseudomonadaceae > Pseudomonas > Pseudomonas sp. PSPC3-2. Next base: position 43,335 of record NZ_JAFCVO010000017.1, on the reverse strand, counting down.
CGTGACTGTCTAGTTTGCCCGCCTGGCCTGACACAACGGCCAGGGGCTACACCTGATGGTCGGGGTTAAGCGCGCGGTTTGACGGTGCCGCAGTTATCCCCCAGCCACTGGGCGTGGCTGTCCAGGCTGCCCTTCTGCTGAATGCCGGTGGCGTTGAAGGTGCCGTTGACCGTGGTGGTGAACTCTTTCTGACTCTGGAAGGTGGCCACGCCGGTACCCTGGGCTTTCGGGCAACTGAAACGAAACTTCCACTGGTTGCCGCTCTTGTCGGTCACTTGCTGTTTGCAGCCCGACTGCGGGTCCGTCAGCGGGATCGAGTCGGAGGCGACCTGGGCGGGGGTGAGGCACACCTGGACGCCTTTGCCGGCCATGGCGATGCCTTGTTTTTCCAGCATGGCGCGCTGTTCCGGGGTCATCTGTTGCTTGAGCTGACCGAGAATCAGCGACAGGTCCGGCAGGTCCTGGTTATCCACTTTCATGTTGCTCGTAGTCAATTCCCACAAGCCCGGCGCCAGCATCTGCGCCTGTGCCGCCACGGGCAGTGACAAACCAATAACCATGGCCAAACCTAGCAGACGAGCATTCATCGAGTAACTCCTGGGCAATTGTGGGCGTTAGACGCCACAAAAGTGCCAGTGTTGCACGGCAAAGAAAATAGCGACATTCCTGACCGAACATGGTCTGTTAGGCACTGGATTGCCTGGAGTGACATCGTCCATGGATTTTTTTGGCCCGCACCTGCTCGCCTACTTTATCGCCACGCTGCATTTTCTCGGAACGCTTGCCGCGATCCATGCGGTGCTGACCGTCAGGACCGCCCAAGGCTCGATTGCCTGGGCCTTATCGCTGATGTTCGTACCCTACCTGACGCTGATTCCTTACCTGATCTTCGGCCGCAGCACCTTCGATGCGTACATCCAGGCGCGGCGCCAGGCCAACCAGGAAATGCACACCGCAATCAACGAACTGAACTGGCGCCCGTGGGTCGAGGAAGCCCTGGCCGCACGCAACTCCAGCGCCTACGCCTCGCTGCGGGCGATGCCCAAGCTGGGCCGCATGCCGTGCCTGGCGAACAATGAAGTGCGCTTGCTGATCAATGGTGACGCCACCTTCAGTGCGATCTTCGACGCGATTCGCGGCGCCAAAACCGCCGTGCTGTTCCAGTTCTTCATCATTCATGACGATGAACTCGGCAGGCAGTTGCATGCCTTGCTGAAGGAAAAAGTCGCCCAGGGCGTAGCCGTCTACGTGCTCTACGACCGCATCGGCAGCCACGCCCTGCCCTCTCGCTATGTGCAATCGCTGCGCGACGCCGGGGTGCAGGTCAAGGCGTTCGCCACCCGCAGCGGCTGGCTCAATCGCTTCCAGGTCAACTTCCGCAACCACCGCAAGATCGTGGTGGTGGATGGCATCACCGGGTTTGTCGGCGGGCATAACGTCGGCGACGAATACCTGGGCAAAAAACCGCCACTGGCGCCGTGGCGCGATACCCATGTGCAGGTCATCGGCCCGGTGGTGGCGTGCCTGCAGGAATCGTTTGCCGAAGACTGGTTCTGGGCTGCGCGGGAACTGCCGCCGCTGATCCTGCCGGACACTTACCCCGAAGACGGCGTGCTCTGCCAATTGCTCGCCAGCGGCCCGGCCGACCCTTATGAAACCTGCTCGCTGTTTTTTGTCGAAGCCATCCACGCCGCGACCGAGCGCGTGTGGATCACCAGCCCGTATTTCATCCCGGATGAAGCGGTGTTTGCCGCCCTGCGCCTGGCGGTGCTGCGCGGGGTCGACGTGCGCCTGTTGCTCCCGTCGCGGCCCGACCACCGCATTGTGTATGCCGCCTCCAGCCTTTACGCGATCGAAGCGGTGCGTGCCGGGGTGCGGGTGTTCCGCTATAGGCCGGGGTTTCTGCACCAGAAAGTGGTGTTGGTTGACAGCGAAATCAGCGCCATCGGCAGTGCGAATATGGACAACCGTTCGTTCCGGCTGAACTTCGAGGTGATGTTGCTGACCGTCGATGAAGCCTTCGCCCAGCAAGTGGAGCACATGCTGCTCGACGACTTCGCCCAGGCCCATGAAGTCAGCCAGGAAGAAAGCCGCGAAACCCGCCGCCTGCAACAACTGGGCATGCGGATCGCGCGGCTTATCTCACCGATTCTCTAACTGACACTGCGATAAACATGTGGGAGGGGGCTTGCCCCCGATGGCGGTGAATCAGTGCCCAATCAGCTAGCTGACACACCGCAATCGGGGGCAAGCCCCCTCCCACATTTTGCATCCGCCGAGCTGCGGGGAACGCTTCAGCGGTAGATATCTTCCCGCGTCCACGGCAGTTCATGGCTGCCATCGGCGTGGGGTTTTACCGCCAGCATGCCGATCGCGCGGCTTATCTCACCGATTCTCTAACAGACGCTGCGATAAACATGTGGGAGGGGGCTTGCCCCCTCCCACATTTTGCATCCACGGGGCTGCGCGAAAATGCTTCAACGGTAGATATCTTCCCGCGTCCACGGCAGTTCATGGCTGCCATCGGCGAAGGGTTTTACCGCCAGGATCTGGTGCAGGTTGATCCAGCCCCGCGCAAACGCGTAGGCGCAACCGGCCAGGTACAACCGCCAGATGCGCAATGCCTGCTGCGGCACCAGCTTCGCCGCTGCTTCCAGGTTGTCTTCCAGGCGTTCGCTCCAATGGTCGAGGGTGCGTGCGTAGTGCATGCGCAGGCTTTCTACGTCGACCACTTCGAGCCCGGCTTCGCTGAGCTCGGCGGTCATCATCGCCAGGTGCGGCAGTTCGCCGTTGGGGAATACGTAGCGCTCGATAAAATCCCCGGCGCCACGGCCCACGGGGCGCCCGTCAATGTGCTTGGCGGTGATGCCATGGTTCATCACCAGGCCGCCTTCGCGCACCGCGCCAAACAGGGTCTTGCAGTATTGCGCCAGGTTGGCGTGGCCGACGTGTTCGAACATCCCCACGCTCACCACTTTGTCGAAACGGCCGTCCTGGGGCAGGTCGCGGTAATCGAGCAGTTGCAGGTCCACCTGATCCTCCAGGCCCTCGGCTTTCACGCGCTCTTTGGCCAGGGCCAATTGCTCTTTGCTCAGGGTGATGCCAAACACTTTTACCCCGAACTCCCGCGCCGCATACCGCGCCAGCCCGCCCCAACCGCAGCCGACATCGAGCAAATACTCCCCCGGCTGCAAGCGCAACTTGCGGCACAGGTGGCGGAATTTGTCTTGTTGGGCCTGGTCGATGGATTCGCTGCCGGTTTCGAAGTAACCGCAGGAATACGCCATGTCCTGGTCGAGCCACAGCTGGTAGAACGCGTTGGACAGGTCGTAATGGTAGGAAATCGCCGCCGCGTCAGTGGCCTTGTCGTGGATCGAGCGCACCGGATGATTGTCCGCATCGTCATCGATCAGGGCATAACTCAACTCGTCACACACCCGGATCACCTCGGCGATGGAGCCTTCCAGCTCCAGCTTGCCCTCGACGAAGGCTTCGCCCAATGAATCGAGCGTGGGATGGAAAAGCGTGGACACAACCGTGGGGTCCTTCACCACGATGGTCACACTGGGCTCGGGGCCCAGGTTGAATTCATGGCCGTCCCAGAGTCGAAGACGCAGCGGTAGCTGAAGATTCTGTAAGGCCGGTGGAAGTTGCGCGAGCATGAGTAGTCCCCCCTTGTTTCAGACGTCTGGAAAGAGGGTAGACCATCCCACGACAACGTAGGAAGCTATCGATTTCATAACCTGTGCTTATGAAAATCGGCGTTCGAGCAAACCGTCCTGAATCCACTGTTTCAGCCACGAGACCGCTTGCAGGGGCGCACCCTCTCCATAGCTGACTGCCAACTGTGCGCACAGTTCTGAAAAACACCAGCCGGTGGTCACCATACCCGCCAAGGCGCAGGTTTCTGCGGGTTCCAGGCTGCGGTAGCGGCACACCTGCTGATGGCGCCACACCAGGCAGATCTGCGGCGTATCCAGGGGCTGGCCGGCGCGCAAGTCCGACTGGGCCTTGCCGGCGCGCCAGGTCTCTACGCTGTTGAAGCGGCAGAGTATCTGCTGAACGGTCGGCGCCAGGGTGACCTGCAAACCCGGCCAGTCGTGCGGTGACAGTCGCGCCATGTCGTCCAGGGTCAGCGGCGTACCCGGCGGCGCATCGAACGCCAGGGTAAAGGCCCACTCCAGCCGCGCCAGCTCAGACAGCGGGGCGCTTTGCTCAGCCACCAGGTGCTCCTGGATAAACGCCGCGAACCGCTGGCCCAACCAGCGCAAGCTGTAGTGGGCAGAGGGATAGCGACGCACGTAGGCCTCGGTCAACGAGGCGAATTCGTCATCCCCGAGCCAATACCAGAGGGCGCCGAAGTCTTGCCGTAACACGTCCTGCAACCGCGACAGGTAGGCATTGTGATAAATCGCCAGGCCCGTTTCCACATCCAGCGTAGGACCACCCAGCAACGTGGCGGCAAAGCCAGTGCCGGCCACAGGGGTTTCGGCCAATAAGTGCTCTTCGAAGGCCAGTTGCCAATCCGTCAGGCGCATAACGCTCTCCTGGCCAAGGCGGTCGCACCCAGCGTGCGGGCCTTGTCCAACTCGCTGAGCAGCTCTTCGAACGGCGGAAAATGGTCATCGCGCTCCAGCAACGTCGAGACCGGGCCCAGGTGCTCCAGGGTCTGTTGATACAGCGCCCACACCGGATCACACACCGGATGGTCATGGGTATCGACCACGTAATCGCCGTAGTCCATATGCCCCGCCAGATGCAGTTGGCGAATGCTCTGCGGCGGCAGGTTGCGAATGAACGTCCAGGCATCGAAACCGTGATTGCGCGAGCTGACGTACACATTATTGACGTCCAGCAGCAACTGGCACCCCGTCAATTGGGTCAGCGCGGTGAGGAATTCCCACTCGGTGAATTCATCCGCCTTGGCGCGCACATAGCTGGAGACGTTCTCCAGCACCAGCGGGCGCTGCAACACATCCTGCACCTGCAACACACGACTGGCCACGTGATACAGGCTTTCTTCGGTGTAAGGCAGGGGCAGCAGGTCATGCAATTGGTGCGCGCTGCCACGGCTCCAGCACAGGTGATCGGAGATCCACGCCGGCTGGATGCGCGCGGCGAGTTGCTGGAGCTGCTTGAGGTAATCGATATCGAGGGCATGGGGCCCGCCGATGGACAGGGACACACCGTGCATCACCAGCGGGTAGCGCTCGGCGATCGCGTCCAGGTAGTACAAGGCTTTACCGCCCTGCACCAGGTAATTCTCGGAGATCACTTCGAACCAATCCACGGCCGGCGATTGTTCAAGGATCTGCTGGTAGTACTCACTGCGTAGACCCAGGCCGTAACCCAGGCTCGGAAGGGACATGGACATCAGACACTCCTGGGCAAACGTGTCCGCAGCGGCAGGTGGCCGCTGCGGGGTACGCGGGGGCCGATTACTCGCCGACTTTGCCACCGGCCTTGTCGCACGCAGCCTTAGTCATGGCCTTGAAGCCATGACCCTTGCAAACCGCTTGGCCCTTGCAGGCGTTTTCAGCGGTCTTGCAGTCATTCATGCCTTTGCAGGAGGTGACGCCGTAGCAATGCACCGCAGCGTCGGCGGCCTGTACCTGGGTGGTGACACCGGCAAACAGGGTGGCAGCAGCGAGCGCCAGGGCAGCACCGGAAATGGCGTTTTTGATGGTCATGGGGTCATCCTCATAGAGCGTGGTTAGGTCGGCTGAGCGGCATGCTCAGTCCCGACATACCACTAGAGTGAGGTGCCCCCTTGCCGTTACAGCACCCTCGAAAAAAATCTGACAGTTATTTCTCCAGCTTCGACAACGGCTCCTGAAACCGCAGCAAACGCCCGGCGTTGCCCAGCACCAGCAAGGTACTGAGGTTGTGCAACACCGCCGCGATCATCGCGCCAGCAGCCCCCAACCAGCCAAACGCGGCGAACACCACGATGGCCAGCGTCCAGCCCAGGCCGATGATCACGTTGACCTGCAACGTGTGCCGACATTGACGACTCAAGCGCACACACGTGCCCAGGCGGCGCAAGTCGCTGCCAATCAACACCACATCCGCCGAGGCCAGCGCGATATCCGCACCGCCCGCGCCCATGGCCACACCGACCACGCCCGCTTTGAGCGCCAGGGAATCGTTGATGCCGTCGCCCACCACCATCGGCCGGAAACCGCTGCGGATCTCCCCCAATACGCGGTTGAGCTTGTCTTCCGGCAGAGCCTGGGCTTCGACATCGCTGATGCCCACGTCGAGGGCCAGGCTGTCGGCCACGCTTTGACGGTCGCCGGTCAGCAGCAGTTGGCGACCCAGGCCCAGGTCGCGCAGCTCTTGCAGGGCCTGGCGCGCTTCAGGTTTGACGCTGTCAGCGAGCAACAGCCAGGCAAGGAACGCACCGTTCAAGGCCAGCCCGGCAATCGGGCCATCATGGTCGGGGACGCGGGTGGTGGCGATGCCCAACTGCTCGAACAGCTCCGGCCGGCCCAGCGCCGCTTCGCCCTGCGCGGTCTGGGCCACCACGCCGAGGCCTTGGCGTTCGCGGATGTCGGTGAGCACCAACAGCTGTTCCTGCGTCGCCAACCCCGCCAACGCGCGGCTGACCGGGTGGCTGCTGGCCGACCCGAGGCTGGCCGCCAGGTTCAACAACCCTTGGCGGTCCGGCGCGGTGGTTTCGATGGACTGCAAACGCAGGGTGCCAAAGGTCAGGGTGCCGGTCTTGTCGACCACCAGCGAGGTCAGGTCCGCCAACTCTTCGAGGAACGCCGAGCTGCGGATCAGAATCCCATGCCGCGCCGCCACGGCAATCCCGGCAATCGCCGTGGCCGGAGCCGACAGCACCAGCGCGCACGGGCACGCCGCCACCAACACCGCGAGCATCGCTTGGGCGTCATGGGTGACAAACCACGTCACCGCCGCCAGCAACAGCACCAACACCATATAGCTGCCGGCGTAGCGCTCCAGCAGGCGCGTGATCGGCGGCTTGGAGCGCTCGGCGTTCTGCATCAGGGCGATGACTTTGCCCAGGGTCGACTCGTTGCCGGTGCGGGTCACCTCCAGGCGCAACAACCCGTCGAGGTTGATCGCACCGCCGAACACTTGCACGCCGACGATGGCTTCCAGCGGCACCGATTCGCCGGTGATCGGCGCCGTGTCGAGGCTGGCCTGGCCTGACAGCACCACGCCATCGGCGGGCACGCGGTCGCCGGCGCGCACTTCGACGATGTCGCCGGTGTTCAGCGTGCCGTTGTCGACCTCGCTGATGCTGCCGTCCGCCTGCACCAGGCGCGCGTGGCTGCGGGTCAGTTTGCCGAGGGCATGGATCGCTTCCTGAGAGCCGATCACGCTGCGCTCTTCCAGCACATGGCCGAAGATCATGATGATCGGCAGCAAGGCGGCGGTCAGCAGATCGCCCGTGGCCCACGCGCCGAGCATCGCCAGGGCGATGAGCTGGTCGGTGATGCCATGCAGGCTGGGAAAACGCAGGCTGTACCAGGCCGAGCGCATCACCGGCACGGCCACCAGCAGCGAGGCCACACCGAGCAGCAACTGGCTGACGCCGCTCTGGTCCGGCGCCAGCCAGCGCCACACCAGGCCCAGCACGAGCAAGCCGAGGGCGAGCATGGCCAGGGTCAATTGCCGGGCGGCGCTGCGCTGCTCGGCGGATGTCAGCATGGGCGCGCTCATTGTTCGGCTCCCTGAATGATCAAGCGGGAGTCGTCTTTGGGATCGACCGTGGTCACGGAACCGGCCTGGCCGAGAATCTTCGGCAAGCGTTCGCGGTACAGGCGCAACAGCAAGCCGGGGTCTTTGACCTGGGCCAGGCTGGCGACAGTAGCGGTTTGCGCCTGGGCATTGGCCAGGCGTTCGCTGGCCTGGGCGTGGGCGACTTGCACCAGGCGGTCAGCCTGCTGGTTCGCGGTTTGCGTGAGTTTTTCCGCGTCGGTCCGTGCATTCGCCACGGCTTTGTCGGCTTGCTGACTGGCGGTGAGCACCGCGTTGAAGGCATTCACCGCCGGGCTCGGCAGGCTCGATTGCACATCGACGCGGGTGACTTCGATACCCACTCCCAAGCCGCTGGCGGTCAACTGCGCCAGGCGCTTGTTGATGCCTTGCACCAAGTCGCCGCGCAGCCGTTCACGGCGCTCGGCGGCGCCGTTGTCACTGCCGATCAATTCGGGGCGCGCCACCAGAATGGTGTCCAGATCCCGCGCTGCCGTCAGGGCCACGGCGCTGCGCGTCACCAGACGATCCAGCGCCGGCAGCACGTGCTCGCCCTGCAACACAAACGCATAAGGCTCGGTGACTTTGTAGAACACCCGCACATCCAGCTGCACCACGCCGGCGTCGCCGGTCAGCAGGTAGCCGGAGCCGGCCAGGGCATCGCTCAACGGCGTGGCGAAACTGGCCACGCGGTCGGCCTGCACCGCGGCATCGGAACGCAGCAGGTTGTCGATCCGCCGCTCGATCACCCGGTCCCCCGCCGGCAACAGCACGACCTGCTCGAACGGCTGCGGCCACGCCAGCAACAGCCCGGCATTCTGAACCCGATCAAGCGCGCCGAAGTGCAACACCACGGCGCGATTCTGCGGGTCGATCTGGCGCACATTGGAAAACGCCCAGGCCAGGGCGGCCAACACCGTCACCGCGTACAGCGCCATGAACGTCAGGCGCCCGGCCTGAATCCACGGGCTGTCCGGGCTGTCACGCTCGGTCATGGCTGGACGTCCTTCGGCCCGTCCACCAGTGCGCGGAACGGCGCGGCGTCGGTGCGCAGGATGATCTTGGTGCCCGGGGTGACCACGGTGCCCAGGGTGTCCAGCGAACGCAGCAGGTTGTACAGCTGGGGATTGCCCGCGTAGGCCCGCCCATAAATCTGCGCCGCTTCGACCCGCGATTGCGCTTCGATGTCGGCGGCTTTCACCGTGGCATCGGCCTGCACGATTCGCGCATCGCGCTCGGCGGCGGAGCGAATCTGCGCCGCCTCACGCTTGCCCACGGCGGTGCGTTCGGTGGCGATGGTTTCGCGCTCGGCGCGCATGCGGTCGACAGTGGCGATGAGCGTCACCGACGGTAAGGTCAGCCGCTCGATGCCCACCTGCGCCACGCGCACGCCATAGGTGGTGAGCAATTGTTGATCGATCTGCTGACGCAACTGCGCTTCGAAATCGGCGATGCGCACTTGGCTGGCATCGGTATTGATCAGGCTGGACAGGTCGAAGCTGGCCGCTGTGGTTTCCAGCGCCGAGCCGACAAAGGTACGAATCTGCCGCGCTGCTTCATCCGGCTGGTTCTGCACTGCGCGCATAAAGCGCTGCACATTGTCGGCATCGCCCTGCACCTGCCACGCCACGTAAGCCTGCACGATGATGCGCAGGCCATCGCGGGTACCAACATCCTGCAAACCGCTGGAGGTGGTGCGCAGACGCAGGTCCACCGGGATCGCCGCTTCGAACGGCGCCGGCCAGCGCCAGCCCAGGCCCGGCTCCAGCAGCACCCGCGACGGGTTGCCGAAACGGGTAATCACCGTGGCTTCGCCGGACCGCACCTGCACCAGGCTCGCGGCCGCGACCGCAAACAGCACCAGCAACACGGCCCAGGCCATGCGCCGCCAAGGGAAGGGGCCGGCGGGTTGTTCATCACCGTGGTGGTGGTGATGGTGGCCGTGGTGGTGGTGACCATGATCGTGAGAATGAGCGCTCAACAGACAGACTCCTTATTGAACGGCTTTACGCGGCACCGAGGGATCGGCCGGCAAGGAAAAAGAACGCAGATCGATCGTCGGCGCACTGTCGGCGCCCAGGCGATGATCCAGAATCAGCAGCTTGGCGTGAGCCAGGCCCAGGGTCAGTTGGCCGAGGTACTGCTCCAGCACGAAGGCTTTGCCGGCGCTGGCGTAGGCCTTTTGTTCGGCGGCAAACCGCAGGTCCGCCGCCTGGGCGCCGGCATTGACCTCACGCGCGGTGGCCTGGGCCTGGTCGCGGGCGGTGCTGGCTTGCAGCAGGGCCTGGTTGGTTTGTTCGCTGGCGGCGCCGCGTTCGCGGGAGATCAGCGCCTGGGCGCCGATCTGCGCCGCTTGCACGCCGTGGTAGGCGTTGGCGGCACCGGACGGTGGGTGGATGGCTTCGACCACCGTGGCAAGAATTTCCACGCCGCTGTCGAGTTTTTGCAGGTCCGCTTGCACGGCGCGGCCGATCTCGTCGGCCAGGCCGGTGCGTTGTTCGCCGAGTAATTCGTCGAGGGTGCGCGAGGCAAAGTCATGCACGAGGATACGGCTGGCGGTGCTGCGGATCAGGGTCGGCACATCCGCACTGTTATAGGTGGCGGCAAGCGCGGCCTGGTCGGTCAGGCCGATACGGTAGACGAAGCGCACATCCATATTGACGATCTGGAAGCTCTGTTTGTCGCCGCGGCTGCTGGCGATCACCTGGGATTTGTCATTCACATGGCTGGCGTCCCACAGGCGGTTGGCGATCGGCGGCGCCGGGCCTTCGGCCGCTGCGAGCTCCGGGCTGGCGGCTTCGCTGACGCTGGTCGCCAGCTCATGCACCACACCGTTTTCCACGTTCAGCACGCGGCCCAACGGCCACGGCAACCCGGCGTGCAGACCCGGGCCGAAGACGTGCACCGGTTTGCCGAAGCGCTCATAAATCCCACGGCCTTGCAGAGGAACTTCATGCACCCCCGTCAGCGCCCAGCCGACGGCCAGCACCACCAGCAGCACCGGCAGAAACGCCCGGCGCATGTAGGTAAACGCCCAGATCTGGCGCAGGTCGATGCCGAAGCGGTTGTGCAATTCGTGCTGCAAGGCCTGCAGCGGTTGCGGCGGCCAACGCAGCAGCCCGGCGATAAAACTCTGCGCCATCAAGCGCGGTTCGAGGCGCGGTTGGCGCGGGCTGAACAGCGACAGCACAGCCCTTAACAGAAACTCCAGCGCGACCAGCGCCGGCAACAGCCCAGCTAGCGTCGCCAGGCGCAGCGGCCACACCGACGCCGCACTGGCAAACAGCAGGCAAAGCGCACTGATCACCAGACAACCAATCGCCACCCGGCTCAGTTGCGCCAACTGCGCGGCTTCCGGCCATTGCGCGGCGGTTGCCTGGGCCAGGCGCCGCTCGAACACCAGCAGGCCAAAGGCCAAGGCCAAGGCCAGCGCGGCGCCGATACTTGCGGATTGGCCGACCGCTGCCGCCGGCAAGCCCAGGTTCCAGAACTCGATGATGCTGACCAGCGCGAACAACGACCAACCGCCGAGCCACAACACCGGCGCGCCGATCTGGGCCAGCAACCCTCGGCCGAAACGCCCCACCAGGCGCGCCTGCCAGCCGGCGGGTTCGCCCTCTGCTGCGAGTAACTCGGGCGCCGACGCTTCCAGCGCCTGGGCACGCCAATCGGCAACCCACCACGCCGACTGCAACCCGGCCACCAGCACCAGCAACGCGCACGCGCAGTTAATCAACACCACCGGCCAGATCGACACCGGTGCAAACAGCGCAACAAACAGCGCCAGCACCCAGCCGCTGATGGCCAACGCAGTCAGGCTGATACCGGCTTGCCTCAATCGACGGGCATGGAACAGCCCTTGCTGAAAACGCGGCAGGCCTTCAACCGAAGCGCCGTCAGCTTCTAGATCCACTTGCATCCACTCATGCCCGCCTGTACATAATTCGTTACGATATAACACAATGCGTGAAATTTGTGTTCGTTAAACACCGTATTCACATGCCACACAGACCCTCTGTGGGAGGGGGTTTACCCCCGATGGCTCTGGGTCAGTTGATGCATGGGTTGGCGGGTCCGCCGCCATCGGGGGAAAACCCCCTCCCACTTATGTTCTTCATCGCGCTCCGGAGCGTGACTAAACCCCCATAAACACACGCTATCACTGGTGCAGGCTACGATTAATCGGCACACTCCCGAGCAGTTTTTCGCGGGTTCACGGACAAGGAAGCGTCACCCCCATGATTTCGATCTATCAGCTCAAACCGCGGTTTCAAAACCTGCTGCGGCCCCTCGTGCAGCGCCTCTACGACAACGGCACCACCGCCAACCAGATCACCGTGCTCGCAGGAGTCATCTCCCTGCTGGTCGGCCTGCTGATCGCCGGCTTTGCCCAACACCTCTGGGTGTTTGCGCTGATCCCGCTGTGGATGATCATGCGCATGGCCCTCAACGCCATCGACGGCATGCTCGCCCGGGAATTCGGCCAGCAGTCGCGCCTGGGCGCCTACCTCAATGAACTGTGCGACGTGATCGCCGACAGCGCGCTGATCCTGCCCTTTGCGCTGATCCCCGGCGTCAGCCTGGCGCCGGTGCTGCTGGTGACCTTGCTGGCAGTGTTCAGCGAATACGCCGGGGTGCTCGGGCCGATGGTCGGCGCGTCACGGCGCTACGACGGGCCGATGGGCAAAAGTGATCGGGCATTCGTCCTCGGCGTGCTGGCCACCGGCGTGGCGCTGGGCTGGCTCGGCGCCGGCTGGGTCGATACGGTGATGTGGCTGGTCGCCGCCCTGCTCGCCTACACCCTGGTCAACCGGGTGCGTCAGGGCCTCAAAGAAGAACAACACATTTCCCCTTCTGCATAAGGATTTTGCGATGCGCGAACAGCAAGAACACACCTTCAGTACCCATGATAGCGTCGAGCTTTTCTACCGGCACTGGCCGGCTACCGCCCCAGCGGACGGCGAGCCGCGCAAGGCGATCCTGCTGTTCCATCGCGGCCATGAGCATTCGGGGCGCATCGCCCACCTGGTCGATGAACTGAACCTGCCACAGTTCGACTTCTTCGCCTGGGACGCCCGTGGCCACGGCCAATCTCCCGGCGAGCGCGGCGACAGCCCCAGCTTCGCCACCAGCGCCCGCGACGTGCAGACTTTCTGCGACCACATCGGCGTCACTTACGGCGTCGAGGCCGAAAATACTGCAGTCATCGCCCAAAGCGTCGGCGCGGTGATTGCAGCCACCTGGGTCCACGACTACGCGCCGAAAATCCGCGCGCTCGTGCTCGCCTCCCCGGCGTTCAACGTCAAACTGTACGTGCCCTTCGCCCGGCCGGGCCTGGCGCTGATGCGCAAGTTTCGCGGCAACTTTTTCGTCAACAGTTACGTCAAGGCCAAGTTCCTCAGCCACGACCCGGAGCGCGTCGCGTCCTACGACAGCGACCCGCTGATCACCAAGGCGATTTCGGTGAATGTGCTACTCGGTCTGTACGAAGCGGCCGACCGGGTTGTCGCCGATGCCCAGGCGATCCAGGTGCCGACCCAACTGCTGATCTCCGGCTCCGATTTCGTGGTGCATCGCAAACCCCAACAACAGTTTTTCGACCGCCTCGGCAGCCTGAAAAAAGAGCTGCATATCCTCCCTGGCTTCTTCCACGACACCCTCGGCGAGCGCGACCGCGCCGTGGCCGTGAGCAGCGCCCGGCGTTTTATCCTGCAGAACTTCGCGCACCCGCTGGACCGCGCCTCGCTGCTCGATGCCGACAAGCTGGGCGCCACCTGCGCCGAATCCGAATCCCTCGCCGCACCGCTGCCGCGCAATTCCCTGCGCGACCTGTACTGGCGTATGACCCGCGCCAGCATGGGCCTCGGTAAGAACCTGTCGGACGGCGTGAAGCTGGGCTTCGACACCGGTTTCGACTCCGGCAGCACCCTGGACTACGTGTACCGCAACACGCCCACCGGCAAAGGCCGGCTGGGCCGGATGATCGACACCAACTACCTCAACTCCATCGGCTGGCGCGGCATTCGCCAGCGCAAGCTGAATGTCGAAGAGCTGCTGCGCCGGGCCATGACCCAGTTGCGCACAGCGGACCGCGAAGTGCGCATCGTCGATATCGCCGCCGGCCACGGCCGCTACATTCTCGAAGCCTTGCAGGGCGTTTCGCCGCTGCCGGAATCGATCCTGCTGCGCGACTACAGCGACATCAACGTGCGCGACGGTGGCGCACTGATTCGCGAGAAAGGCCTGGGGGATATCGCGCAATTCGTCAAAGGCGACGCGTTCGACCGCGCGGACCTGGCGGCGCTGGCGCCCAAACCGACGTTGGCGGTGGTCTCCGGGCTGTATGAATTGTTTGCCGATAACGCCATGGTCGGCGGTTCGCTGGCGGGCCTGGCCGAAGCCGTGGAGCCCGGCGGTTATCTGGTCTACACCGGCCAGCCGTGGCACCCGCAGTTGGAACTGATCGCCCGCGCGTTGACCAGCCATCGCCAGGGCCAGGCCTGGGTGATGCGCCGGCGCAGCCAGGCAGAAATGGATCAACTGGTGGAAGCCGCCGGTTTCCGCAAGATCACCCAGCGGGTGGATGAGTGGGGCATCTTTACCGTGTCCCTGGCGCAGAAGATCTGAACATGCGCGAACCCGGCCTGTTAAAGCCCGCGTTCCTGTGGCTGTTGCTGTTGGCGCCGCTGTTTTTCAGCACCTATGGCTTTGCCACATGGGTCACCAGCCAGCGCAGCGACGTCGGCACACTGGTGTTCGATTGGGAAACCCACATGCCGTTCTGGGCCTGGACCATCGTGCCCTACTGGACCATCGACCTGCTCTACGGTTTATCCCTGCTGCTGCCCAACAGCCGCCATGAACTGAAGCAACATGCGCTGCGCCTGCTGAGTGCGCAGCTCATCGCCGTGAGCTGCTTCCTGATCTGGCCGCTGCGCTTCACCTTCGAAAGGCCGGAGCTGGACGGCGTGTTCGGCTGGCTGTTCGCCGTGCTGGCCGGTTTCGACAAACCGTTCAACCAGGCGCCGTCGCTGCATATCGCGCTGCTGGTGATCCTGTGGATCATGTACCAACGTCACACCCAGGGCGCCTGGCGCTGGCTGGTACACGGCTGGTTCGGGTTGATCGGGGTTTCGGTGCTGACCACTTATCAACACCACTTTATCGACTTACCCACAGGCGCCCTGGCGGGTTGGCTGTGCGTGTGGCTGTGGCCGCTGGAACATCCGAGCCCGCTGTTGAATGCGCGGCTGACCCGCGATTCCACACGCTGGCGGCTGGGGCTGCGCTACGGCCTGGGCGCGCTGGGGCTGATCATCCTCGCGTTTACCCTGGGCGGCGGGTGGCTGTGGCTACTGTGGCCGGCGTTGTCCCTGGGGCTGATCATGGCGAATTACGTCGGTCTCGGCGCGCCAGGTTTCCAGAAACGTGCCGACGGTCAACTGACCCCCGCCGCGCGTTGGCTGTATGCACCGTATCTGGCGGCGGCGTGGCTCAATTCGCGGTGGTGGACACGCACGCATCCACAACCCGACCTGATTGTAGATAACGTCTGGCTCGGGCGGCTGCCTTCCGTGCGCGAGCAAGGTTCATTCACGGCCATCGTCGATTTGTGCGCGGAATTGCCGATTAATCCACAGGGCCGCGCCTATCAAGGCATCCCCGTACTCGACCTGATCGCGCCGACACCCGCCGAATGCCTGCAAGCGGCGCAAGCCATCGAACGCCTGCGCGCCAGCGGCCCGGTACTGGTGTGCTGCGCCCTCGGCTATTCGCGCAGCGCTACCGCCGTCGCCGCCTGGCTGCTGCACAGCGGACGCGCCGCCACGGTGGATCAAGCACTGGCTATTATTCGTACAGCACGGACCCAGGTGGTCCTGCATCCCGCTCATCGCCATGCCTTGGAGGCCTTGCCCCATGCCTGCTGATATGGAACTTCAGGTCGTCGCCAGCCTGCTGCGCCGTGGCCGCTCACTGGATCAGTTATCCACAGGCCTGACGCTGCTGGGCGTGTTATTCGGCCTGGCGCAACTGTTGATGGCCAGCGTCGCGCCGATCTGCCTGCTGCTCAGCCTGTGGATGATTATCCTCGGCCTGCTGCAGAAATACTGGGCACTGCGCGTGGCCTTCGACGCCGACCTGTTCACCCTGCTCGCCCGCGACACCGAACGCACCCCGGACCTCGACCAGGCCCTGCAAACCCTCGGCCTGCAGTCGCCCAACCGCGCCGGCCGGCCCTGGCCCGAACGCCGTCGCGGCGCCCTCAAACTGTTGCGCAAGCAAGCCTGGCTGCTCGGCGCGCAAGTGCTGCTGACCTTGGGCGTGATCCTCGCCAGCCCTTGGCTACCTTTCACCGGATAAGGAATCCCCATGTTCGAACCCGTGGTCGCCACCCTGATTACCTCGATGGCCCGTACCGTCACCGGCGCCCGCAGCCTGTGGCTGGGCTGCGCGCCGGTACCGGTGCAACGCATCTACTTCGCCAACCACAGCAGCCACGGTGACTTCGTGTTGCTGTGGGCATCGCTGCCACAGAACCTGCGCAAATTCACGCGCCCGGTGGCCGGCAGTGACTACTGGAATAAAAGTGCGCTGCGCCGCTACATCATCCGCCGCGTATTCAACGGCGTGTTGATCGACCGTGAACGCAAAGACCCTGTGGATAACCCCTTGCAGCCCATGCTCGCCGCGCTGGAAGGCGGCGACTCGCTGATCATCTTTCCCGAAGGCACACGCAATCTGGAAGACGGCTTGCTGCCGTTTAAAAGCGGCCTGTATCACCTGGCAAAAAGTTACCCACAGGCGGAATTGATTCCGGTGTGGATTGCCAACCTCAACCGGGTCATGCCCAAGGGCCGCGTCCTACCGCTGCCTTTGCTGTGTACCACCAGCTTCGGCGCCCCACTGCAACTGGAAGACGGCGAAGACAAAGCTGCCTTCCTTGCCCGCACCCGCGACGCCCTGCTCGCCCTCGCCCCGGAGCATTCCTGACATGGATAGCCAAACCCTGATGCTGTTCGGTGGGATCGGCGCGATCCTGGTACTCGCCTCGCTGATCGGCCTGATCCTCAAGCTGCGCACCCGTGGCACGCCGAATGCGGTGATCGACAACCTCAATGCCCGCATCAACGCCTGGTGGGTGATGGTGGTGGTGATCGGCATCGCCTTCTGGCTCGGCACCGGCGCAGTGATCCTGCTGTTCTACGCCGTCTCGTTCTACGCCCTGCGCGAATTCCTCACCCTCACCCCCACCCGGCGCAGCGACTACCCGGCCCTGGTGGCCGCGTTCTACCTGGCGCTGCCGCTGCAATACCTGCTGATCTATGCCGACTGGTACGGGCTGTTCTCGATCTTCATCCCGGTGTACGTGTTCCTGTTGCTGCCGATCCTCGCCTCCCTCGGCGGCGACAGCACGCACTTCCTGGAGCGTGCGTCGAAGGTGCAATGGGGCCTGATGATCGCGGTGTTCTGCGTGTCCTTCGTGCCCGCCCTGCTCACCCTCGACATCCCCGGTTATGAAGGCCGCAACCTGCTGCTGATCGCCTACCTGGTGATCGTGGTGCAACTGTCGGACGTGCTGCAGTACGTGTGCGGCAAGCTGTTTGGCAAACACAAGATCGCGCCCAACCTGTCACCGTCGAAAACCGTCGAAGGCTTTGTCGGCGGCATCCTGCTCTCCTCCCTGATCGGCGCCGCGCTGTGGTGGACCACGCCGTTCAACCCGTGGCAGTCGTTCCTGATTGCGCTGCTGATCAACCTGCTGGGGTTTGCCGGCGGCATTGTGATGTCGGCGATCAAACGCGACCGTGGCGTGAAGGACTGGGGGCATATGATCGAAGGGCACGGCGGGATGCTCGATCGGCTGGATTCGGTGTGCTTTGCGGCGCCGATCTTCTTTCACCTGGTGCGCTACTGGTGGACCTGACAAACAGCGCCCTCAAGCCTGACGAAGATCAAAATGTGAATCCCCGCCCCCCATAAACATCCCCCCACAATGCGATGTATCGACCTCATCTTTTGTCTTAAAGACGCGTGTAAGATACGTCGCACTTAGCCAGGGATGCTCACCATGTTTGACGCGTTAAAAACGATCTGTCGCCGCTTGTTCGGTGCGTTAATGACTGTGGTGGGTGCCCTGTTCGGCCAATGGCGGCCGCCGTTCTGGCTGAATGCCATCGGCCGTGGCGGGCTGAACCTGGCGAGCAAGGCCCGTGCTTATCCGCGCCAGGCCGGTGCCGCGGTGTTGGGCCTGGTGCTGCTGGCCGCCGCCGGGTTCTATGGCTGGCATTGGTACTCCAACCTGCCGCAGCCGCACACCGTGGGTTATTCACTGCACAAACCCAATCTGACTGACTACACCCAGCAACCCGCCGTTGTGGATAACCTGCAGGTGCGTTTTGCCGAGTCCGTCGCCCCCTTGGCGGCGATAGGCAAGCCGGTCACCGCAGGCATTACCCTTAAACCCGCTGTGGCCGGTGCCTGGCGCTGGTCCGATGACCACACGTTGCTGTTCACACCGGAAAAAGACTGGCCCATCGACGCCCATTACACCTTCGATTTGGCGAAGAAAAACCTGCTCGCCGACGGCGTGTTGCTCAGCGAGTACAACGGCCAGTTCTCCACTCAGCCGTTTCGCGCCAGCCTTTCGCAGAACGAGTTGTATCAGGACCCGTCCAACCCGACGCTGAAACAACTGGTGGCGACTTTCCGCTTTTCCCACCCGGTCGACGAAGAAAGCCTGCGCAAGCGGGTTTCGATCATTCTCGGCAAAGGCCTCGCCTACCGCGACGCGCAATTACCCAATCGCCCGGAAATCACCTTCGACGAGTCCAAGCTCAACGCCTATGTCCGCTCCGCCGCCCTGGCCACCCCACTGGAAAGCACGCCCGTCAGCGCCAAGCTCGACGAAGGCATCAAAGCCCGTGACGGTGGCAACGCCAGCAACGCGCCATTGGTGGCCGAAGTCACCGTGCCCGGCCGCTACCGCCTGACGTTTACCGCTGCCGAAGTGAGCTTTGTCGACAACGAACGCGGCGAACCCGAGCCGGTGTTGATGTTCAGCAGCTCCAGCGCCGTAGCCGATGACACCATCGCCGGTAAGGTCCAGGCGTGGCTGTTGCCGGAAAAAGCTGAGGACGACACGCGCCCCTATAACAGCAACGACATCGACGACGCGCTGCTGGCCCGTAGTACCAAGGTCAACCTGACCCACGTGCCCAGCGTCGAACCGCTCAACACCCTGCACGCGTTCAAGTTCAAGGCCCCGGCCGGTCGGGCGCTGTATGTGCGCGTGCCCGCCAACCTGGAAGCCATCGGCGGCTACCTGGCGAAAAACCCTACGGCGTCGCTGATCAGCATGCCGGCCTATCCGCGCACGCTGCAGTTCCTGTCTGACGGCGCCTTGCTCAGCCTCACCGGCGAAAAACGCCTGGGCTTCATGGCCCGTGGCGTACCCGGTGCCCATGTGGAAATTGCTCGCCTGCTGCCCAACCAGTTACAACATTTGGTGGACCAGAGCAGCGGCAGCTTTGCGCGGCCGAACTTCGGCAATGAGTACTTCGACCGCATGGTCGAGCGTCAATCACTGGATATTCCGCTGTCGTCCAACGACCCGGCGAAAACCGTCTACGACAACGTCGATCTCAGCCGCTACCTGAGCGCCAACGGCGGCCGACGCGGTATTTTCGTACTCAAGCTCAGCCCACAGGATGACCCGGCCGAGCGCACATTCGACTACTCCCGCAGCAGCACCAGCGACCTGCGCTTTATCGTGGTGACGGACCTCGGGATCATCGCCAAGCGCTCCAGCGACGGCAGCCATGACGTGTATGTGCAGTCCATCGGCAACGGTTCGCCGGTGGCCGACGCGCAAGTCGACATCATCGGCCGTAACGGTTTGCCGGTCGCCAGCGGCCACACCGACGCCGAAGGCCACGCGCATTTCGCCAAACTCGATGAACTGCGCCGTGAGAAAACGCCACTGATGTATGTGGTCAGTCGCGGCAATGACCAATCTTTCCTGCCGATTGCCCGTCAGTCCCAGCAGCTGGATTTGTCGCGCTTTGACGTAGGTGGTTTGCAAGAAGACGGTGCGATCGATCGCCTCAGCGCCTACCTGTTCACCGACCGTGGCCTGTACCGGCCCGGCGAAACCGCGCACCTGGGCATGATCGTGCGCAGCGGCAACTGGAAAGGCGCCCTGCAAGGCCTGCCGGTGGAGCTGCAAATCACCGACCCGCGCAGCCTGGAAGTGATTCGCCAGCCGCTGAAGCTGTCCGCCAGCGGTTTTGAAACCTTTGATTTCCCCAGCAGCGAAGCGGCCCCCGCCGGGGATTACACCGCGACCTTGCAACTGCTCGGCGAGAAACAGACACGCACCGACCTGGGCAGCGTCAGCTTCAAGGTCCGCGACTTCGAACCGGACCGCATGAAGGTCAGCCTGAGCCTGCACGACACGCCAGTGCAGGGCTGGATTGCACCGGACCAGGTGCTGGCCAAGGTCAGCGCAATGCACCTGTTCGGTGCCCCGGCGGCCGGCCGGCGCGTGACGGCGAAGATGTCCCTGAGCCCGACGCTCGCGGCATTTGAGCGTTACCCCGATTACCGCTTCCGCCTCAACGACGCGCTGGAAGAGGCCAGCACCGAAGACCTCGCCGAGAGCACCGTCGATGACAACGGCCAAGCCGTGCTCGACCTCAACCTGCAACGCTTCGCCAACAGCACTTACCGCTTGCAGGTGATGACCCAGGTGTTCGAGGCCGAAGGCGGGCGCAATGTGGCAGCGCAAAGTGCGTTGCTGGTGTCGTCTGCGCCCTACCTGGTGGGTGTGAAAAGTCAGGACTCACTGTCGTATGTCGCCAAGGACGCCCCACGCCAGGTGCAATGGTTGGCCGTCGCGCCGGATCTCACGCCGCTGGCGGTGGACGGCCTGACCAGCGAAGTGGTCGAGCACCGCTACGTCTCGGTGCTGGTGAAACAGTCCAACGGTACCTACAAATATGAATCGCGGATCAAAAACATCAGCCAGCCTACCTCGCCGCTGGTGATGACCAAGGACGGCGCCAAGCAACCCCTGAACACCGCCACTCCCGGCGATTTCACCCTGCAACTCAAAGACGCCAACGGCAAGCTGCTGAACCAGATCGACTACAGCGTGGCCGGGCGCGGCAACACCTCGCGCTCCCTGGAGCGCAACGCCGAGCTGCAACTGCGCCTGGATAAACACAGTTACGCGACGGGGGATGAGATCGCTATCAGTGTCCGCGCACCGTACACCGGGGCGGGCTTGATCACCATCGAGCGCGACAAGGTCTACACCCAGCAGTGGTTCAAGGCTGACAGCACCAACAGCGTGCAACATATCCGCGTGCCCGCAGGGCTTGAGGGCAATGCCTACGTCAACGTGCAGTTCGTGCGGGACATCGGTTCGTCCGAGGTTTACATGAGCCCGCTGTCCTATGGCGTGGTGCCGTTCAGCATCAACCTGGATGCGCGGCGCATGCCATTGAAGGTTGACGGCCCGGCGCAGATCGAACCGGGGCAGACTCTGGATATCAAGGTCAATGCCGACCGCCCGGGCCGTGCGGTGGTGTATGCGGTGGACGAAGGCATCCTGCAAGTGGCGCGCTACCAGACGCCGGACCCGTTGGGCTTCTTCTTCCAGAAGCGAGCGCTTGAAGTCGGCACCAGTCAGATTCTTGACCTGATCCTGCCGGAATTCAGCCGCCTGCTCAGTGGAGCAGCGCCCGGTGGCGATACCGAAGGCGCGCTGGCCAATCACCTCAACCCGTTCAAGCGTAAACATCAGCCGCCCGTGGCCTGGTGGTCCGGGCTGGTGGACTTGCCGGCCGGCGACACCGTGCTGCATTACCAGGTGCCCGACAGTTTTAACGGCAAGCTGCGCCTGTTCGCGGTGGCGGTGGATGCCGACAGCGTGGGCGTCAGCGAGGCCACAACCGAGGTCCGCGGACCGCTCGTGATCACGCCAAACGTACCGGCTTTCGTGGCGCCGGGGGATGTGTTCAACGTAAGCGCCGGGGTGTTCAGCAACCTTGATGCGGCAGCGGATGTGAAGTTTGAAGTGCAGACCAGCGACGGCCTCAACGTGCAGGGCGACAAAGGCAGCACCTTGTCACTGCAACCGCGCAAGGAAGGCACCGCCGAGTTCAAGATCAAGGTCGGCGATACCCTCGGCTCGGCGGATCTGCGCTTTATCGCCGTGTTGCCGAACGGCAAGCGCATTCAGGTGGCGGAAACCACCTCGATCCGCCCCCTGAGCGAACATCGCGTGGCCTTGAGCCTGGGCCGTTTCGACAGCGCCAGCAAAGAGCTCAAGCCCACCCGCGAACTGTTCAGCCAACTGCGCGATGTGCAATTGGGTGTGGCGGCGTCGCCGCTGGTGTGGGCCAACGGCCTCAAGCATTACCTGGATGACTACGGCTACGCCTGCACCGAGCAGTTGGTGTCCAAGGCCATGCCGGCGTTGATCTGGGGTGGCAACGCGGCCGAGGCCGAACAAGCCTTCGCCAGCGCGGTGCGGATGTTGCGCCAGCGCCAGAACCAGGCCGGCGGTTTCGGCTTGTGGGCAGCCAACCCCGACGTGGCGCCGTATGCCAGCCTGTACGCCACCGACTTCCTGATCGAAGCCAAGGAACGCGGGCTGCCGGTGCCGGAAGACCTGCTGGTACGGGCCAATACTTATCTGACGGACCTGGCCAACGGCCCGAGCGAAGGCCTGTCGGAATTGCGCAACCGTGCCTATGCCAGTTACCTGCTGAGCCGTCAGGGGATTCTGGTGAGCGGCGCCTTGAGCGACATCCGTGAGCGCTACGAGAGCTACTTCAAGGACACCTGGCAGAACGATCTGGGCGCCGCCTACCTGGCCGCCAGCTACAAGCTGCTCAAGCAGGATCGCCAGGCCGATACGCTGTTCCGTAAGATCCCATGGCGTTCGCTTGTGGATAAGTGGAACAGCGACGGCCTGTATTACGACCCGTTGGTACATGACGCCGAACACCTGCACCTGCTGGCGCGGCACTTCCCCGAGCTGCTGGACGATGTGCCGACAGCGTTGCTGGATAAACTCGGCAAGCGCCTTAACGAGCAACGTTACAACTCGCTGTCGGCGGCGCTGTTACTGCGCGCCCTGGACAACTATGGCCAGCGTGCGCAAAGCGACATGACCCTCAAAGCCAGCGCGTGGCTGGGCGACAAGCAGCAACAACTGCTGGAGATGGCCGGCCAGCCGCCGCGCGCCGCCGTGCCTGGCGCCACGCAAAAGTTGCTGATGGAAAAATCCGACGGCCCGGCAGCCTTCTACATGCTCAGCGAAGCCGGCTTTGATAAAGGCGCCAAGCTCAAGCCGATCAACAATGGCCTGGAAATTATCCACGAGTACCTCGACCTCAACGGCGAGCCGGTGAGCAAAGTCGCGGTGGGCGATGAGTTCCTGGTGCGCCTGCGCCTGAGGGCAACCGACCGCGATCAAGTCCAGCAAGTGGCGGTGGTCGACCTGCTGCCCGGTGGCGTCGAGCCCGTGTATAACTTGCCACCGGAGCCGGAAGCCGCCAGCGCCAATGACAGTGAAGGCGAGGAAGCTGACTACGTAGAAGACAGCGAACCGTCTGACGCCTGGCAAGCGCCGATCGGCGAAACCGAGCTGAGCAACTGGCAGCCGGACTACGTGGACGTGCGCGATGATCGGGTGGTGTTGTACGGCACTGCGCTGCGTGACGTAGGCACTTTCGTGTACCGCGTGCGCGCCACCAACGCAGGCACCTTCAATACGCCACCGGCCTACGCCGAAGGCATGTACGAAACCACCCTGCAAGGGCGCGGCAAAGTAGGCCAGCTTGAAATTACCAAGCCTTAAGCGCCTGACGCCGCTGCTGGCAGCGGCGGTACTGCTGGCGGGGCTGCGGCTGTGGCCGCATGCCCCGCTGGAACAGGCGGTGACATCGTCGAGGGTGGTGCTGGCCGACGATGGCTCGCTGTTGCGCATGACCTTGGCGGATGACGGGCAATATCGCTTATGGCTACCGCTGGAGCGGATTTCTCCGTCATTGATCGAGGCCTTGCTGCTCAAGGAAGACCGCAATTTCTACTGGCACCCGGGGATCAATCCCCCGGCGTTGCTGCGGGCGGCCATGGCCACTTACAGCGGCGGCCAGCGCCAGGGCGGCTCGACGCTGAGCATGCAACTGGCGCGGCGCCTGTGGGACCTTAACACCCGCCAGGTGCCGGGCAAGTTGCAACAGATAGCCCTGGCGCTGTGGCTGGAGGCGCGTTACAGCAAGCACGACATCCTTGAGGCCTACCTGAACCTGGCGCCCATGGGCGGCAATATCGAAGGCGCCGAGGCGGCGAGTCGCATCTACTTCGGCAAGTCGGCGGCGCAGTTGTCGTTGTCCCAAGCGCTGGCACTCGCGGTGATTCCCCAGCAGCCCGGGCGGCGGGCGCGCTTCGGGCCCTCGCTGCAAAACGCGCGGCTGCGCTTGATGAACGACTGGCGCGCAACTTATCCACAGGACCCGCGCAACGACAGCCTGCTGGACTTGCCCCTTGAGGCGCGCAACCGCCAGCAGATCCCGTTTCTGGCGCCGCACTTGAGCGAACAGTTGCTCGCGTCCCAGGCGGGTAACGAGTTGAACAGCACCCTCAACCTGCCCTTGCAACAATTGCTCGAACGCCTGATCAGCGGCTTTATCGCCGAGCGGCGCGGTACGGGGGTGGAAAACGCCACGGCGATCCTGATCGACAGCCGCGACCAGAGCGTCAAGGCGCTGGTGGGCTCGGCGGATTACTTATCCACAGGCATCCATGGCCAGGTCAATGGCGTGCTGGCGCGGCGTTCGCCGGGGTCGACGCTCAAGCCGTTCCTCTATGGGCTGGCGCTGGACCAAGGGGTGATCCACCCCATGAGCATCCTCAAGGATTTACCCAGTAACTTCGGCTACTTCCAACCGGAGAATTTCGACGGCAGTTTTGTAGGGCCACTGACGGCGCGCGACGCGTTGATCCGTAGCCGCAATATCCCAGCCGTGTGGCTGGCCAGCCAGGTGAAGTCGCCGTCGTTATACGGCTTGTTGCAACGCGCCGGCATCAAGGGCCTGCGCGGAGAAAGCCATTACGGCCTGGCCCTGGCCCTCGGCGGCGGCGAGATGACGCCCGAAGAGCTGGCGCGGCTGTATCTGATGCTGGCCGGCGACGGGCACCTGCGGGCCTTACGCTATGTGCAGGAACAGCCCCAGGCCAGCGGCCCAGCGCTGCTGACGCCCCAAGCCGCCTTCATGGTGCGCGACATGCTGCGCCGCAACCCGCGCCCGGATGGCCTGCCCGGCCGGCATTGGCGCACCGCCTGGAAAACCGGCACCTCCTGGGGCTTTCACGATGCGTGGAGCGCCGGCCTGGTCGGCCCCTACGTGCTGGTGGTGTGGGTGGGTAACTTCGACGGGCGACCAAACCCGGCGTTCATCGGCGCCAAGACCGCCGCGCCGCTGTTCTTCCGCATTGCCGACGCCCTGCCCCTGGCCTTGCCCAACGTGCAGATCAAACCCGACAAGCCGCCGCCCGGCCTGATCCGCATCGACGTCTGCGCGGCCTCCGGCGAGTTGCCCAACCGCTGGTGCCCGCAAACCCGCAAGACCTGGTACATCCCCGGCGTCTCACCGATTCGCGTGTCCGCCCTGCACCGCCCGGTGCTGATCGACACCCGCACCGGCAAAGCCGCCTGCCCGCCGTTCGACCCGCAGTACACCCGCGAAGAAGTCTTCGAGTTCTGGCCCAGCGACGTACAACGCCTGTACCGCGCCGCCGGCCTGGCGCGACGCACGCCGCCCAACGTGATGAAAAACTGCCAGCCCAACCGCATCAGCGACCAGAGCGAAGCCCCGCAGATCCGCTCGCCGCTGACCCAGGTGAGCTATCAACTGCGCCTGTCCCAGCCGCAGGAGAGCATTGCGCTGAATGCCAATGCGGCCAGCGACGCGACGACGTTGTACTGGTTTGCCGACCAGACCCTGATCGGCCAAGGCCCGCCGCAATCCACGCTGAATTGGCGACCGGGCAAGTCGGGGGAGTATCGGTTGCGGGTCAGTGACGATCAGGGGCGCAGTGCGAGCCGGGGGCTGAGGGTGGAGTTTGTGCCGTGATCGGGCGCCTCTGTCGCCTGGCTCAGTAAAAGCGCCGATGAAGATCTGGAAATATCAGCTGCGCAAACCAGACAGGGAGCCCAGGAAAGATCGAACGCGACTTTGCTGACGGCGCTTCGACCACGCCGAGATCAATCAGTTTTTTGAGCTGGTCGCTCGCCACGCGGTCATGCAGGCCGGAGAAAATTTTAAAGTCCGCCCGTGCAACCTCCCCCTGAGTCAGCAAGATATGGATCGCCTTGGCCATTTCCTGCTTCACTCCGGACTCAATGAATCGCCGCTCAAGCCCAATCACCCTTTCAAGCCGCTGGCGTAGGCTGATCAGGTCCATCGCATGCTCTACGTACTCCATCTGATCAATGCAGACTTGCAGCATGAACTCTACAAACTCGAACAATCCACCTTGAGTCAGTTGGCCACGACCGTCGAGATCCCCTCGGCGAGGCTGATCGGCAGCGCGCAGGCGTCCATAGTATTCGTCCTGTTTGCGTGCCACCCCTCGAGAAAGTGACCAAAGGGGCGACGCGAGCCCAAGTCGCATCAGTTGCAAATGCGTAATCATGCGTACCACTCGGCCGTTGCCATCTTCAAAGGGATGAACAAACGCAAGACGATGGTGATAAGCAAGGGCACTGAGAATTCGCGAAGTCAGATCCGGTTGCCCGCCATATACCTGTTGGAGGCGTGTGAGCATAGGGGCGGCGGATTCCCACGCAGGCGCTGCATGGTCGCCAACCAAAACATTGCGTTGCGCCGTGTCCCGCAATTGACCCGGCACCAGTAAGCGCCCATCACTGAGTCGCAAGTCGTCATCGCGGGCACCTGCAAAAAGACGCCGATGGATGACCGATACGAGCTCTGGGGCAAAGAAAACGCCCCAAGGCGCCTCAATTGATTGAGACCGACGCACTGCCCGCTCCAACAATGCCTGAACGCCGATATGACTTTCGGCCAACTCGCGCAGCTCTTTGGAATTGCGTCTTGGCACTCGTGCAGACAACGTAGCAGGCTCGGTGAATTGGCCTTCAATCAGATTGCTGTAATAACTATTGGTGATTCGCATCAGGCCGCCAATACGGACGGCGGTGTTTTCGTGAAGCAAACCAGTGAGTTTTCCTGCGCGAAACGACAGGGTTTCTGCCATACGCAAGATCGACGCAGGGAAGCCAGGAGATGGCCAGATAGGTTCCAGCCACTGGTTTCCGGATATGAACTTCTGCGTCATTTTCCTCACCTTTTTCCGATTTATTTTCGGATCTATTTTTCCTCAAGGCCCAATATTAACGGGATTGATCGACGGTTTTATACGACTCTTTTCTAGAATTTTTTCCGATTTTTTTTCTGATTATTTTTGACCTATTCAACACGCTCGACATAGAAGGACTCCCCACCGCCCGTCGCGCCCGACAACCATCCCCAAACGAAT
The DNA here is from genome assembly GCF_049897085.1 of Pseudomonas sp. PSPC3-2. NCBI lineage: Bacteria > Pseudomonadati > Pseudomonadota > Gammaproteobacteria > Pseudomonadales > Pseudomonadaceae > Pseudomonas > Pseudomonas sp. PSPC3-2. The sequence goes on along the minus strand of NZ_JAFCVO010000017.1, from coordinate 16,032 downwards.
CTCAAGGTGGTCCGCCCGGCCTGATCCAGGCCTACCGTGCCACGCGCCCGACCTGCGTGCCCATGCGGATTCGACCGCCTTGGTAAGTACCGGAAATGGCATTGCTTTCGACAAGCTAATGGCGTTTTTTTACCTGCGATTCAAGCAATGGACGCACCGAATTATTTTCTGGGTTAAGTAATTGATACCAAAAGACATCGCCCGAACAGCGGGTGTTTTCCCGTTTTCGCCTTGAAATATAATTTCACAATTTAATTGACGCCATTAAATCGCCACCATAGGATCGCCGCCAATTAATGGCACAAAGCCATACAGAGGGATCTGGAAATGTGGTGTTTGCTACGTGGGACCAGGCTCAACCTGATGTCCGCATTTTTTTGTCTGAGCGCCGCCGGGATGGCTCAAGCCGCCACGTTGCAAAACGCCCCAGGCGTCACTGACCTGATCCGTGATCGCCAGGATCGTCTGCTTGAAGAACAACAGCGCCGCCTTGACGAACTCAAGGACTTGCCTGGCAAAGCCACCGTCCCTGCCAAGCCCACAGCCCCTGCCGATGCCCGTTGTTTTCCTATCAAGGACATAGAACTCAACGGCGCCGACAGTCTTTCCATCAGCGAGCGCGCAAGGCTGCTCAAGCCATTTATCGACAAGTGCCTTGGCGTCACTCAGCTCAATGAGTTGCTTAAGGTCATTACCGATTACTACATCGAAAAAGGGTTGGTCACCAGTCGCGCTTACTTGCCACAGCAAGACTTATCCGCCGGTCATCTGAAGGTGCTGGTCGTCGAGGGCAAACTCGAAGGGCTGCGGGGGGCGCAAGACAGTCAATTTTCTAAGCGCGAGTTAGGCATGGCGTTTCCCGGCAAGACTGGTGAGCTCGTCAATCTTCGCGAAATCGAGCAGATGGTCGATCAGTTGAACCGCTTGCCATCGAACCAGGCGCAGATGGAGCTTTCCCCGGGTAAAGCCGTCGGGGGCAGCGAAGTGCTGGTCAGGAACACGCCTCAAACACCATGGCGGGCAGGTTTATCGCGCAGCAACGACGGCCAGCGCAGCACCGGCGAGCAACAGTGGGGCACCACGTTTGATTGGGACAACCCACTGGGCCTGGCGGACCAATTGAGTCTACGCGGCGGCCACGATGCGGTGAGCGATCACCAGCACACGTCCAACAACGCGATGCTCAATTACAGCTTGCCTTGGGGCTGGTGGAACTTCACATACACCTACAGCCAGAGCGAGTACCGCTCGCAGGCACAATCCAATGGCTTCAATTTCAAGCAGACCGGCGACAGCGAAAACCATCAGTTACGCGTTGAGCGGGTGATCCATCGCGACGCCGTGAGCAAAACCTCCGTCAGCACCGGCCTGTCGTACCTGCGTACCAACAATTTCATTGAAGACAGCAAGCTGGTACTGAGCAGTAACCGCATCAGTGAAGCGCAGTTCGGCATCAACCACGGCCGGCGAATTGGCGGTGCGTTCATCAACTTCGACCTGGGGATGCAGCAAGGCATCGGCGCGTTGGATGCCCAGGGTAATGGCCATCCGGGCCCTGGCGAACCGGACGCGCGCTACCGCAAATACACCGCCACCGCGAGCTACTTGCAGCCTTTCAAGCTGTGGGGTGAGTCGTTCAGTTTCAGCAGCCTGATGACCGGCCAGCACAGCGAAGACGTGCTGTTCAGCCCGCAGCGCACCAGCCTCGGCGGTCTGTCGTCGATCCGCGGCTACAAGGACCAATCCTTGTCCGGCGACAGCGGTGGCTATTGGCGCAACGACCTGCGCTGGAGCCGCCCGGTCACGTTTGAATGGTTGCACCCGGTATTTGCCGAATACGGCACCAGCCTCGGTTATGACCAAGGCGTGATCAGCGCTAATCGCTACAACGGTGATCAGCATGGGCGGTTGTCCAGCAACTCGGTAGAGCTGTTTGCTCGCGGCCAGCACCTGGCCGTCAGCGTGACGTTTGCCCACTCCCTGGAGCGCCCGCAAGCGTTGACCGAGCGCGAAGCGCCGATCTATTTCCGTATGGATTTATTCCTCTAATTTCGCCAATTTGAGACTTTCGACATGGACGTTCGCCAGTACGCATTCCTCGCGCGCCAGCCTTCTGCGGCCGTGAAAACCAGAGGGCAGTTCTGTGGCCTGCCCAAACGTTGGTTGGCGCTTCTGTTGGCCAACGTCATGTTCTGGCAACCGATGTGGGCTCAGGCCGAAGGGATTGTGGTGGCGACGCCGGGCACCAGCCTCGGGCAGGCGGGCAACGGCGTGCCGATTGTGCAAATCGCCACACCCAATGGCGCAGGGTTGTCGCATAACCAGTTTCACGACTACAACGTCGGCACCCAAGGTGTCATTCTCAATAACGTCACGGCACAAACCGGCATGACGCAACTGGGCGGCATCATCGTCGGCAACCCCAACCTGACCAAGGGTGTCGCGGCGCAGACCATCCTCAACGAAGTCGTAGGTGGCAGCCCGAGCCAGTTGCGCGGCTATACCGAAGTTGCAGGGCAATCGGCCCGTGTGATTGTCGCAAACCCGTATGGCATCAGTTGCAACGGTTGCGGCTTCATCAACACTCCGCGCGTCACCCTCACCACCGGCAAACCGGTATTGGATGCTGCGGGCCGACTGGACCACTATCAGGTCGATCAGGGCAGCGTCGCCATCGACGGTGCCGGGCTGAACGCCAACAATGTCGATCGTTTCGAGATCATCACTCGCAGCGCAACCATCAACGCCGAAATCCAGGCGAATAACCTGACGGTCATTGCCGGTCGCAACGACGTTAACGCCGATAGCCTCAACGCCACTGCTCGCGCCAACGATGGCAGCGCCAAACCGGAACTGGCCATCGACTCCTCTGCACTGGGCGGCATGTACGCCGGGGCGATCAAACTGGTTGGCACCGAGGCTGGGGTCGGGGTGAAACTGGCCGGCAATATGGCCGCCAGCGGCGGGGATATTCAACTCGATGTCAACGGCCAACTGAGCATGGCCCAGACCGCTGCCAGTGGCGCGGTCAACGTCAAAGCCGCCAGCCTCGACGCCCAGGGCCCGGTCTACGCCGGCACGGTCGTCAACGTGCAAACCCAAGGCGACCTGAGCAACCAACAATCCCTCGCCGCTCGGGACAGCATCACCCTCACCGCCGGCGGGCAACTGACCAACAACGGAATCATCGAAGCCGGAGTTAACGCCGACAACAGCCGCAACGCCAATGGTGACGTCAGCCTCATCGCACAGAACCTCAACAACAGCGGTAAAAGCGTGGCGGCCAGCCGCACCCTAACGGTCAGTACAACGCAAACCCTGACCAACCAGGGCGGGACGTTGAGTGGGCAAACCACCACGGTCAACGCCGGCACGCTGGATAACCAGAACAGCGGTCGGGTGCTGGGGAACGGTACGCTGAATCTCGCCGCTAATCAGGTGCTCAACACGCTGGGAGTCATCACCAGCCAAGGCAACCTGACCGCCAATGTTGGGCAATTGAACAACCACAATGGCGAGCTTTCCAGCGCCGGCAACACCACGGTGAATGCCTCGTCACTGGATAACAGCGATGGTCAGGTGACCGGTGACGTTGCACTGAACATTGGGCTGATCGGTGCACTGAATAACCAGAACGGTGTGCTAGGTTCCGGCAAGAACGTCAGTATCACTGCCGCCAGTCTGGACAGCAGCCATAACGGCAGCCTTGTCAGCGATGGCGACCTGACCGCACGCATTGCGGGCCTATTCGATAACCAGAACGGTGACCTCAGCGCCAAAGGCGTGGTTGACCTGCAGACTGGCAGCCTCGACAACCGTAATGGCAGCCTGTCCGGCAAGGACCGACTGACGCTGCGCAGCGATTCGCTGGACAACCGCACCGGTAAAGTACGCGCCGCCAACGATTTGCAATTGAACGTCGGGCAACTGGATAACCGCCAAAAAGGGCTGCTCAACAGTCAGGCCGCGATCAATTTCACCGGCACTCAACTGGACAACCGCGGTGGCCTGTTGAGCGCAGTGGGGCCAATGCGTCTGGACGCAGCCAGTACCGATAACAGTGGCGGTCGCATCGCCAGCCAAACCGATCTGATCGCCAACGTTGCGCAGTTCACCAACCTGGGGGGAGAACTGGTCGCCCAAGGCGCGTTGACCCTGAACGGCAAGGTACTGGATAACAGTGGCGGTGGCCTGGTAGGCGCCACAAAAGCGCTGAAACTCAACGTCGATGCGGTGGACAACCGTGGCGGGGAAATCTCCAGCGCCGTCGATGTCAGCCTGCAAGGCTCGCAACTGAACAACAGTGATAACGGCAAGATCCTCGCCGGCACCGATCTAGGCCTGCGTGTGGCACAGATCATCAACCAGACCCAAGGCCAGCTATTCAGCAAAGGCGCAACGACGGTTGCCGGCCAGAGCCTGGACAACAGCGGTGGCAGTCTCGTCACCCAACAAGGCCTGGATATTCGTCTCGACAATGCCTTGAGTAACGTCGAGGGCCTGATCAGCAGTGAAGGTACGTTGACCGTCAATGCGGCGAGTCTCGACAGCACTCGCGGTAGCCTGTCGAGTGCCGGTGCCTTGACGTTGACCACCTTGGGCATGCTGAAGAATCGGGGGGGCTCGATCAGCGCAGACAGCACCTTGACCCTCAACAGCGCCAGCCTCGACAACAGCCAAAAAGGCCTGATCAGCGGCAAGCGTGCGACGGTTGTAACGACCGGGACGTTCGACAACACTCAGGGCGGGCAATTGATCAGCAGCGACACCCTTGACCTGAGCGCGGCTCAGGTGAGTAACGGGGTTGCCAGCCGAATCGCCAGCGATAAAGCGTTGACCGCCAGTGTCACCGGGTTCGATCAGCAGGCTGGTCAACTGTTCAGCAAAACCTCCCTGAGCCTCGACTTGAACCACGGTCAGTTGAACAACCAGAACGGCCTGATCAACGCGCCGCTGCTGATGTTGAAAAACCTCAAGGACGTCAACAACCAGAACGGTGAAATCTCCAGCGCCCAGGCGTTCAGCTTGCTTGCCAGCAACCTGGACAACAGCAACGGCAAACTCATCAGTAACCAGAGCCTGACACTGCGCATTGATCAGCGGTTGACCAGTATCAAAGGCCTGATGTCGGCCCAGACGCTGGACGTGCGCAGCGAGCATCTCGACAACAGTGGCGGTCTGATCAGCAGCCGCGGCACCCTCGGGGTAACGGTAGACGGTCAGGTCGTCAACCAGGACGGCACCCTGATTGCTGACGGTAATGTGCAAATCAGCGCCGACAGCGTGGACAACAGCCGTGGCCAGATCGCCGGTAAAGCCGATGTCACGACCAACGTCGCAAACGTCAATAACCAGGGCGGACAACTGATTGCAACCGGTGGCCTGACACTGACCGGTACCAGCCTCGACAACCGCAACGGCGGCCTTGTCGGAGCAAACAACGCACTGAACTTGAGCGTCGGCTCCATCGATAACCGTGGGGGCGAGTTGTCGAGTGCATCCGACATCACCTTGGTGAGCAACCGCCTGGACAACAGCGATGGCGGTCAGGTGGTTGCGCAGGGCGCGCTGGCGCTGACAGTCGATCATGTCATCAACCGCGCCAAAGGTTTGCTGTCGGGCAAGTCTGACCTGACGTTGATCGGGCAGGATCTCGACAACAGCGGCGGCTCGCTGTTGAGCCAGAAAAACCTCAAGGCCGGACTCTCCGGCGATCTGACCAACAGCCAAGGCCTGCTGAGTGCTGAAGGTGTGCTGGACGTGACCGCAGCCAGCCTGACCAATACCTTCGGCAGCCTGTCTGCTGCAGGCCCGCTGACAGTGACCGCCACGGGCGTCGTGCTCAACCAGGGTGGTGAGATCGTTACCGATGCAGGCCTGGCGATCAACAGTGCCGGCCTCGACAACAGCAACAAAGGCAGCATCAGTGGCAAAGGCGCGGTGAGCGTGAACACCGGAGCGCTGGATAACAGCCACAACGGACGGTTGAACAGCGGTGACACGCTGAACCTGACGACCGGCCAACTGACCAACCAGGACGGCGGCCGTATCGCCAGTTCCGGCGCTCTGACCGCGAGCGTCACTGGCCTGGATCAACAGGGCGGCCAACTGTACAGCAACGCCGCCCTGACGCTGGACGTGAACCAGGGCCAATTGAACAACCAGAACGGGTTGATCAGTGCGCCGTTGCTGATGCTCAAAAATCTCACCGACATCAACAACGATGGCGGTGAAATCTCCAGCGCCCAAGCGTTCAACGTGACCGCTCGCAACCTGAACAACAGCAATGGCAAGTTACTGAGCAATCAGGCCCTGACCCTGCGCGTCGATCAGGCACTGACCAACCTCAAAGGGCTGATAGCTGCCGCCACACTCGACGTCAAAGCCACCAGCCTGGACAACAGCGGCGGGACGCTGACCAGTCGTGCCAATCTGGACTTGAGCCTCGACGGACTTCTGAATAACCAGAATGAAGGGCTGATCAACGCCACCAACGGTCTGACCATTAACAGCCGCGGCCTCAATAACCAGAGCGGCTCACTTTTGGGCAGCGCAATTGCCATCGATTTTGGTGCGGCCACAGCAGACCTGAACAACAGCGGCGGCCTGATCACCACCGTAGGTGTGTTGAGCATTCAGCACTTACGCGACCTGAGTAACCGCAACGGCGAAATCTCCAGCACTCAAAGCCTCGATCTCAGCGCGCGGGCACTCGACAACACCGGCGCAAAACTGATCAGCAACAACGTGCTGACAGTGAATGCCGACACCGTGCAAAACCTCGGTGGTTTGCTGTCTGGCTGGCAGGGCCTGAGCCTGACCAGCAACGGCCTGGATAACCGCAACAAAGGTACGCTGTCGAGTCGCGACGGCGATGTTTCCGTCGCCGTCAGCGGTGAAGTACTCAATAGCGGCGAAGGCGCAATCGTCAGCCGGAAAGACCTCAATCTCAACGCCGCGAATCTGGATAACAGCAACGGTGGTGTGATCTCCAGTGGCGGCGCCCAGACCCTGACCCTCAGCGGTCTGCTGACAAACGCCCAAGGCGGTTTGATCGACAGCGGCGCGGCGCTGGTGATTCAGGCGATGACGCTGGGGAATGCCGGCGGCACCATCAACGCCCAGCAGGGCCTTAGCTTCACCGGCACCGCGCTGGATAACACCGGTGGCAATCTGGTCGGCAACGCGGCGGTGACCCTCGACTTGCTCGGCGCGCTGACCAACACCAATGGCAAACTGGCCAGCGTCGGCCCGCTGCGGGTTCAGCGCTCAACGCAAATCGATAACCAGGGCGGCCAGCTCGCCAGCCAAGGCTTGATGACGCTGCTCACCGGCGGCCTGGACAACCGTAATCGCGGTACCGTCGCGGCCAACGATCTGCTGACGCTCACCACGCCGGGCGCCCTGCAGAACAGCGCCGACGGCTTGATCTACAGCCAGACTGGCGACTTGAATATCCAGGCGGCCAACCTCGCCAACGCCAAAGGCACCTTGCAAAGCCAGGGCGCGTTGACTGTCATCACGGGCGGCGATATCGACAACCAGAGCGGCCGGATTATCGCCAAGGCCGGTGACCTGTCGATCAACGCCAACAACCTCGACAACCGCGGCGGCGTGCTTTCCAGCCTGCAAGCAGCGTTCACCACGCACCTGACCGGCGTGCTGAAAAACGGCTATGACCTGAACAACAACCGTCAGGGCGGCGTGACCCAGGCACAGCGCTTGAACCTGACCGCCTTGGGTGGCATCGATAACTACGGCGGACGGGTTTCGGCGCAAAGCGGTGACGCGATCATCACCACCGGCAACTTCGACAACCGTAACGGCGGCCTGTACGCCAAAGGCAAGATCAACGTCACCGGCAACGATTTTGACAACAGCGGCGACAATGATGGCCAGATTGCCGGTCAGCAGATCGACCTCAACCTCAGTGGCGCACTGAATAACCGGCTGGGCATCATCGAAAGCGACAGCACCCTGGCGATCAAGGCCGCGAGCCTCGATAACCAGACTGGCCAACTGCGTGCCCTGGGCAGCAGCGGTAAAACCGACTTCCAGATTGGCGGGCTGTTTGACAACCGCAACGGCACGCTGGAAAGCGCCAACACCGACCTGAGCCTGGCTGCAAGTGGCTTTCTCAATGATGGCGGCAGCTTGCTGCATGTGGGCGACGGCACGTTCGACATCTCCACCACTAACGTCACGGGCGCCGGCGGCTCGATCGTCACTCGCGGCGGCCTGACGCTTAACGCCGATAGCTGGAGCAACAGCAACGTCATCCAGGCCGCGCGCCTGAACGTCAACGTCAATAACTTCACCCAGACCGCCAGCGGCCAACTGTTGGCGTCCACCAGCCTCGTCGGTAGCGGCGGCAATTGGACCAACGACGGACTGATCGCCAGTGACGGTGCGCTGAGCCTGAACCTCGGTGGCACATACGCAGGCAATGGCCGGCTCAGCAGCCTTGGGACACTCGGACTGAGTGCCGGGCAAGTGAGCCTGAACGCGGCTTCGAGCATTGCCGGCGGCGGGGATACCACGGTGTCAGTCGGCGGCCAACTGAGTAACGTCGGTCGCCTGACGTCGGCGACTAACCTGACCGTCAACGCTGGGGGCATCAACAACCAGGGTACGCTGGGCAGCGCTCAAACGCTGACCGTGACCACCGGCACGCTGGTCAATGATCGCGGGCTGATCTTCAGTGGCGGCAACATGGGCCTGCGGGTCAATGCACTGAACAACAACTACGCCAACATCTACAGCTTGGGCAACCTCACGATTGACCGTGACGGCCAAGGCGCCCAGGCCACCAGCATCCTCAATAATTCCGCGTCGATTCAGAGCGACGGCAGCATGAGCCTCTCGGCGAGCACCATCCAGAACACTCGGGACGTGCTCACCGTCAACAACGCAGGCATCTACACCGCCAGGATCGGAGAAGTGACCTGCATCGAAGGGTACAACGCCGGTGACTGTAGCGGAAAACAGAACCACGTTTGGGAGATCGTCCAGCGCGAGAAACTTGAGGTCACTGCGGCCAGCGCTGCGGCCAGCATCACGGCTGGCGGCGACCTTACCCTGAACGGTGGTGACCTGCTGAACCAGAGCAGCACCATCGCAACGGGGGGCAACTTGAGCGCCACACTGGTCAACCTGACCAACAGCGGCGTTGAAACCGGTGAAACCGAAACTACCCGTATCTATAGGTCCGAGCGAGTCCGCGACGCGGGCAGCTGGTACGACGCCGCGAATGCCTTCACGAACCAGTACTGGTATCAAAGCAGCGGCTATAACGCCGCTAACCTGAGTGGCCTTCTGGGCGGGATGGCCAACTTTATTGGCATGACCGAAACTGAACTGCCGGGATTGGGCAGCTCCCGCAAGCTGGCTTCCGGCGACCAGAGCTACGCGGCGATCATCCAGGCCGGCGGCGCGGTCAACGTCAACGCTCAGAACACTATCGGTAACGGTGCCGTACGCCCTGGTTATACCTATGTAGGCAGCGGTCCGCGCACCGATACGGGGGCGGCGGGCAGTGCGTTCTCCACGCGCATCAGCCTCAACCAGCAATTGCCGCCCAACCTCTCCCAGCAGCAAGTCAACCCGCTGGCCTTGCCGGGCTTCGCGTTGCCCACCGGGCAAAACGGCCTGTTCCGCTTGAGCGCTCAAGACAGCAGCGCCCCAGCGAAGACCGGCGCGCAGAGCTGGACCATGGGCGGCGGCGCCGTCAATCCGGACCTGCGTCAGCAAGCACTGCCCAATGTTCAGTCCCGCAACATTCAACTGGGCAACAACGCTCAGGCTTCGGCCAGCAGCGTAGACCTGAGCGCGATAGATCGTCAGACGCCAAACGTGAGCGCTGGGGCCCGCGCATTCAATGCCAGCACGCCGGCCGCTGACGCGGATAGCTCAGCACTGCCCAGTCGTTCCACGGCGTTTACCGTTAATCGCGTCCAGGGCTTGCCCGCCAGCAGCGGTCAGTCCAAACCGCAGAAATACCTGATCGAAACCAACCCAGTACTCACCGACCTCAAGCAGTTCATGAGCTCGGACTACCTGTTGTCCAACCTCGGTTACGACCCCGATCAAAGCGCCAAGCGCCTGGGTGATGGTCTCTATGAACAGAGCCTGATTCAGCAAGCCGTAGTCGCCCGAACCGGCCAGCGCTTCATCGACGGCCAGACCTCCGACGAGGGCATGTTCAAGTATTTGATGAACAACGCCGTCGCCAGCAAACAGGAGCTCAACCTGTCGCTTGGTGTCAGCTTGACCTCCGAGCAAGTCGCGGCCCTGACCCACGACATTGTCTGGATGGAAAACGCCGAGGTGAACGGCGAGCAAGTGCTGGTGCCGGTGCTGTACCTGGCCAACGCCAACAATCGCCTGGCCGCCAACGGCGCCCTTATCCAGGGCCGTGACGTGACCCTGATCGCCGGTAAAGACCTGAACAACGCCGGCACGTTGAAAGCCACCAACAACCTCTCCGCCACAGCCGGCAACGACTTGGTGAACAGCGGCCTGGTCGAAGCGGGCAATCGTCTCGACCTGCTGGCCGGCAACGACTTGATCAACAAGGCTGGCGGTGTCATCGCCGGCCGCGACGTCTCACTGACGGCCGGCCGCGACGTGATCAACGAACGCACTGTCACCACCCACGAAAGCAGCAGCGGCTACCGAACCGAACGCACTGACTTCGTCGACAACGCCGCCCGTATCGAAGCCGCCAACGGCCTGACCGTCAACGCCGGGCGAGACGTCAACAACACCGGCGGCGTGCTCAAAAGCGGCACGGACACCGCGATCGCTGCCGGACGTGACGTCAATCTTGTCTCTGCTGAACAAGTCACCAGCGGCGTGCGTGGTTTGCATACGAACCAGACCATTACCCAATACGGCTCGACCGTCGATGCAGGGCAAGACTTGAAGGTCAGCGCTGGCCGGAATGTCACCGCGATTGCCAGTCAGATTGCTGCCAAGCGTGATGTGAGCATGAGTGCGGTGGGTGATCTGACCCTGGCTTCGGCGGCGGATGAGCAGCATTCGTATGGTAAGACGAAGAAGGTGACGAGTCAGGAGGATCATGTTCAACAGGTTTCCACGACGGTGACAGCCGGAAGCAACGTCGCCTTGAGTGCGAACCAGGATCTGTTGGTAAGCGCCAGTCGTGTAAGTGCCGGGAAGGAAGCTTACCTGTACGCAGGAAACGATCTAGACCTGAACGCGGCGCAAAACAGCGATTACAGCTACTACCGCAAAACCAAGACCAGCAGCGGTTTGTTGTCCAGCAGCCAGAAGACACGCATCGACAGCAGCAGCTCTATCACTCAACAGGGCTCCTCCATCAGTGCCGACACGGTGGTCGTCCGTGCCGGTCGGGACATTGGCACTACCGCCAGTGACGTAGCTTCCACCAACGCCACCAGCCTGATTGCCGGACGCAATGTGGTGATTGACGGGGCGACGGAAACCTTCGAACAAAGCCATTCTACGTCGAGTAAAAAATCCGGTCTGTTGGGGACTGGTGGTATAGGTTTCACCATAGGTTCGACTAGCCTTCAAAATACCTCGAGCAGCACTACTGAGAGTAGTAAGGCCAGTACCGTCGGCAGCGTGCTTGGCAGCGTCGATATTCAGGCCGGTAAAGATCTGACCATAAAAGGTTCCGATGTTATTGCAGGCAAGGACATCAACCTTATTGGCCAAAACATCAACATTATTGCTGCCGAAAATAACAACAAGAGCGAGCAAACCTCTAAAAGCAAAAGCGGTGGATTGACGCTGGCACTCTCCGGAACCGTCGGCAGCGCGGTCGATACCGCTTATCAAACGGCCAAGCAAGCTAAGCAGGAAGACGACAGCCGTGTATCCGCCTTACAAGGTATCAAAGCAGGGTTAACCGGTGTTCAGGCTTGGCAGGCTGCTCAGCAGAGCGGCGAAATGACTGCTGACAACGCTGGGCAGTTTGTCGGTATTAGCATCTCCCTCGGTGCGCAGAAGTCGAGTTCAAAACAAACCCAAGAACAAACGATTAGCCAAGGCAGTAGCCTGACCAGCGGCAACAATCTCGGCATTGTCGCCGTCGGTAACGGTACTCCTGGGGTAGACGGTGATATCCGTGTTCAAGGCAGTAACCTCAAAGCAGTCAACGACATTTCGCTGGCCGCTGAGCGGGATATCCGTCTTGAAGCAGCCGCCAATAGCCAAAAGTTGGACGGCAAAAACAATAGTGGCGGTGGCGCAATCGGGATTAGTTTGGGGGTCGGCCCTCAAGGCGGTGGCCTGAGTATCTTCGCCAACGCTAATAAAGGCACAGGTAATGAAAAAGGTACCGGCACCACATGGACTGAAACCACGCTGGATGCAGGACATCAGGCTAACCTGGTCAGTGGGCGAGACACGGCCCTTAAGGGCGCACAAGTCAGTGCCGACAAGATCGCTGCCAGTGTTGGTCGCGACCTGACACTGCAGAGCCTTCAAGACACCGACAATTATAAGTCCAAGCAAACTGATGTGAGTGGCGGCGTGAGTGTCACGATCATCGGTACAGGCGGTTCAGCCAGTCTTAGCGTCAGCCAAACCAAGATCGACTCCAAGTACCAAAGCGTGCAGGAGCAGACCGGCTTATACGCGGGTAAAGGTGGTTATCAGGTTGATGTGGGTAATCACACACAACTTGATGGAAGCGTCATAGCAAGTACCGCAGAGGTCGATAAGAATCGGCTGAGTACAGGTACTCTCGGCTGGAGTGATATCAAGAACGAGGCCGAATACAAGAGCCAAATGCAAAGTGCCAGCGTCAGCAGTTCCAGTGACGGCAGTGGCGGTTTTACCAGCAATATGCCCAGCGGTACTTTGATCGCTTACAACCATGGTGGCAGCGCCAGCGGTACGACCTCATCAGCCGTCTCCAATGGCACCCTCGATATTCGCGACCCTGCCAAACAACAGCAAAATGTGGCGACCCTTAGCCACGACGTCGAACATGCCAACGACAGCATCAGCCCAATCTTCGATAAAGAGAAAGAGCAGAAGCGCCTACAACAGGTAAAACTGATCAGTGAGATAGGTACTCAGGTCTCGGACATCGTTCGCACCCAGGGTGAGCTCAATGCGGAAAAAGTCGCGCGCAAAGAGTTGGCCAGTCAGGGTAATGAAAAGCCTACCCAAGAGCAGATACGGGCAGCGAAGTCCTATAAGGAGGCTATGGAGCCATACGGCACGGGGGGCGACTATCAACGTGCGACTCAAGCCGTGACGGCGGCCCTGCAAGGATTGGCAGGAGGCGACATCGGATCAGCCCTAGCGGGGGCTTCTGCCCCCTATCTTGCGAATTTTATTAAGCAGCAAACGGAGGACAACGACACCGCTAGGATCATGGCGCAGGCGGTGCTTGGCGCAGTAGTTGCCAAGACTCAGGGGAATTCAGCTGCGGCGGGGGCGGCGGGCGCCGCTACAGGAGAGTTGATTGCTGCTCAGTTGTATCCGTCTATTAAACGTGAGGATTTGAGCGAGGCGCAGAAACAGACAATCTCGGCGCTCTCAACACTGGCGGCAGGCTTTATCGGTGGCGCGGTGGGCGGCGACTTGGCTGGGGCGGCGGCTGGCGCTCAATCAGGCAAAAACGCAACAGAGAACAATGAGCTAGGCAGTCGCCTGCTTGCAGAGAAGCGCTATCGCGACTACGCAGAGCAAAGTTGTGGCGGCGTGGCAGCAGAGGTATGCCGGTCGAACTACAGCCAAAAAATCATGAATGAAAGCGGACCTGTCGTCGCTGTGTTGGCGGGTACCGGGGTTGCTGCAGGGGTTGTGCTACTGGGGCCGGAGTTGATGCTCGCTTGCGGCATGAACCCGACAATTTGTACGGAGCTTGGCATTGCGGCGGTTGAGTTGCCCTTTGGGGCTGCGACCACTGGCGGTACAGCGCTGGGCATGGGAGGATTTGGGAGTGTGGCGGCGAAGGAGGTAGCCGCCGCTGCCGATGCAACTGGTGCAGTGCAAGGTGCAAAAGATGTGGTGCCGAACCCAGGTAAGACCGCTGTTTATTCTTCGACGGCGGAAGATGGTACTGTGCAGTATGTTGGTATTACCGATAATCTTGAAGCGCGGTCAGCAGCACACTTATCCCAGAAAGGCATTGAGATTGATGCAATACCAGGTCTTCAGAATATATCTCGTAGTGATGCGAGAGCAGTTGAACAAGTGTTGATCGAATACAACGGTTTAGGTAAAGATGGTGGCTCATTGATTAATAAGATCAACAGCATATCTACAGCAAATCCGATTTATGCGGAGTCTCTCGCTAGAGGTGCGGCTCTTTTGAAGACAGTTGGATATCCGGGGTTCAAATAATGATCAAGGTCGGAGATGTATTTGCCATCGCAACTACGAGTGGAAAAGCATATTTCCAGTTTGTAAAAAAAATCCCTCCTATGGGTTCATTAATTCGTGTCTTGCCAGGTACGTATGATAGCGAGCCAGATTTGGATGTCTTGGTGGATGAAAAAACAAATTTCTGGGTTTTTTTTCCAGTCTCGGCAGCTCTGAAACAAGGAATTATCCAAAAAGCTAAGGGTTGTACTATTCCAGCGCACTCCAAGGAGACCCCGACCTTCCGTGCTGGAGTAGTGGACCCTTCAACTGGACGTGTTGATACTTGGTGGTTTTGGAACGGGGAGATAGAATGGAAAATTGGCGAAATCACCGAAGAACAACGGAAGTTTCCTATACGTGGTTCATGGAACGACACGCTATTGGTCCAGAGAATTGAAGAGGGCTGGCTGCCGGAAAAGGATAGGCGTTAACTCTATCGATTCTAGTCGCATGTTGGTGCAAAAGCAACTGGTGAAGTCGTGCCTGTTGTTACTTCTGGTACTACTCGGACAGGTGTTGTTCGTACAAATGCCGCAGACTGGAGAAAACTGCGTGATAACTGGGATGACCTTGGATATGGTCAAATCTTAAGTACTGAAAATCGGGCCGCGATTGCTAAAGGGAAGACTCCGAAAGTTGACGATGCATGGGTTAAGGTTTTTCCTGAGGATGCAGGGCTAAAGGGCGAGAGAATTCCTATGCACCATGTTCAAGGTTCACCACTTACTGTGCCACTGCCTGATACACGGCATTTGGACGCGCATATGCCAGGAGGATTTAGATATAATCCAGGCGGTCCAGGGTCAGCTCTCCCCGCATACCCTCCGAAAAAAGGAGCAGAGTAATGCATTCCATACAGCTAAAGTTTGCAAAGCAAAAGTTAATTTTTTACGTGGCTCAGGATTTGGACCAGACTATTAGATCTAATGTGGAGCAGCTTGTGAATGAGGTTGCTGCGTCAAGAATATGGAGCGTTACTCCGCCAAGCTTTATTGACGAGATAGACGAAAGTGGCGCGGAAGTAGTAGGTGGGATTTTGGAAATTTATTCGGCTTTGCCGCCAAACATACTTCCTATTGAGATGGACTCAAAAAACCTAGATGACGTAGAGGCGCTGGTAGGTGCCGTAAAAAAACTATCTGAAAAAGAAAATCTTTCTTTTGAGTTCCAGTTAGATACTACTTTTGTTGGCGCTATTGAGGACGGTGTTATTGATCGAGTCCTGATGGACGGTTTGCTTGTGCCGTGGCGAAATCACATCAAAGGTAAAAGTTGAGTTGGTGCAAAAGCACATGCTGACGCTCCCAATACACCTAGATTTATTGCGGATCCTGCCGGTAACATTATTGATTTAAATTATACCAAGGGACCCAGAGGGAAAACAGGGTCAGACCACGATTTTTTATTTGTTGGTTTGATTTTTAATGGTGGTCTGACCCGTATTTCTCCTTAATGGTGGTCTGACCCCTATTTCTCCCGGGTCAGTGATGATCAGGGGCGCAGCACGAGCCGGGGGCTGGCGAACGCGCTTAACCGCTAAGCACTAGTGGACTGAGCGGTTAATTCATTTATCTAATGGTAACGATATACTGTGCGTCCAATGTCATGGATTGGTTATGCGCATGGCCCGACCGACTTCCCCCTTCGCTTTAATGCCTTCCG